>NZ_JABMCE010000080.1 GCF_013359865.1 Curtobacterium pusillum | reverse complement strand
GGTGCCCGCGCGGGCGGACCCCCGCGCGGGTTCGGACCCGGGCACCCACACCCCGGCCGCGGTCAGCGCCGGACCGTGCGAAGCGAGCACCTCGGCAGGTGCGCCGTCGGCGACGACCCCGCCCGCGGGCTCGAGCAGCACGAGCCGGTCGACCAGATCGAGCCAGGTGCCGATCCGGTGTTCGACGACGAGCAGGGTCGCCCGGGTCTCGTCGAGCAGCGCCCGGACCGCGTCGCGCACCTGCTCCACGCCGGAGGGGTCGAGGTTGGCGCAGGGCTCGTCGAGCACGAGGGCTCCCGGCCGCATGGCGAGCACGCCCGCCAGTGCCAGCCGCTGCCGTTGCCCGCCGGACAGCATCGTGGTCGACCGGTCGAGCGGCAGGTCGAGCCCGACGACGTCGAGCGCGGACCGGACCCGCTCCCAGATCTCCGCCCGCGGGACGCCGGCGTTCTCGCAGCCGAACGCCACGTCGTCGCCGACGCGCGACATCACGGTGTGGGCCTCCGGGTCCTGCATGACGAGGCCGACACGCCCGCGGACCGCGCGGGGATCGGCGCCGTCGACGAGGACGGAGCCCTGCACGGACGCGGCGGTGTCGTCGGAGTCGTCGGCTTCGTCGGGGAGCACGGCCGCGACGGCGCGCAGGAGCGTGGACTTGCCCGCACCGGACGGCCCGACGATCGCGACCCGCTCGCCCGGCTCGACGGTCAGGTCGACCCCGCGGACGGCCCACTCGTCCCGTTCCGCGTACCGCCAGCCCCAGTCGTCGAAGGTGATGCGTGCCGGCTCCGTCCCGGACACGACGGTCACCCGGCGGCGCGGGTTCCGCGCCTGGAGCGCTCGCGGCCGGCGGCGAACGAGGACAGCACCCCGGTCGTCGCGAGTGCCCGGACGACGAGCCAGGCGCCCACGCCGGAGATCAGTGCGCCACCGACGATCGCGGACACGACGTAGACGACCTTGAAGGCCGCGTCGAGTCCCGGGTACCAGAGCACGGTGTCGTTGAGGCCCATCGCCAACCCGGCTGCCGCGCCCGCGAGGACGACGACCGGCAGTCGGTAGCTCCGGTAGAGGAACAGCGCGAGCACGAGCTCGGCGCCGAGACCCTGGACGAGCCCGGCCTCGAGCGTGAGCCACCCCCACTGGGTGCCGAGGAGCGCCTCGACCGAGGCGGCGACCATCTCGGCGTAGAGCGCGGCTCCGGGCTTCCGCACGATGATCGCGACGACCGGGCCGGCGAGCAGCCAGACGCCGCCGAACAGCGCCTGCGTGCCGGGCAGCACGAGCGTTATCACGGCGCTGATCGGCTCGTAGCCGAACTCCCAGAGCTTGAACACGACACCGATCGCGACGGCGAGGACGCTCGCGACGACGATGTCGACGACCCGCCATCGCAGCGAGCGCTTGGCGCCGGTGGTCGGCGGAACGACAGTTGACGTGCCTGAAGGCATGGTTCGGACTCCTCCCTGCGCCGGCATGACCCGGATCAGGTTCGACGGTCGGAGCGCCACTCGCTCCCTCTCAGCCCGGCGGTCCCGGACTCCCGTGTGTGTCCCATCAGTGTAGACGCGGTCGCGACCGGATGACGGCTCGCGACCACATGACGGACTGGAGGCGCGGGGCGGACCCGCACAACTCCTCCAGTCCGTCAGTCGGTCACTTCTTGAGTGCGCGGACCAGCTTCCGCAGGACGCGACCGGTCACCCAGACCAACGGGATGCTCACGACGATGAGCGAGATGAGGTTCGGCTCGAACTCGAGGTCCTTGCCCGGACGACGGACGTAGGCGCCGATCGGTACGGACACGGCGCCGCCGCCGCCCCCGCCGTTCTCGTCGCCGTCCCCGCCGCCACCGAAGCCGAACCAGCCGAGCGACACCGGGATGAGGGTCTGGTCGCCGACGTCGACCGGCTCCCCGTAGTTGGTGGAGACGCCGACGGGGCGCACCTTCTCTGCGATCTGCGTGACGATGTTGGCCATGCGCGCGAGGCTACTCGTCCGTTCCTCCACAGGCAGGGGTGTGCGGAAACGGTCCACACCTGAGGCTTGTCTGCGGACGCGGACGGCGCTCGCCGATATGTTGGCGCCACCCACACCTGGAGGACCGCTTGCACACCTGGCCCGGCAACCCGTACCCGTTCGGGGCGACCTACGACGGAAGCGGCACGAACTTCGCCCTCTTCAGCGAGGTCGCCGAACGCGTCGAACTCTGTCTCTTCGACGACGACGGGAACGAACAGTGCATCGATCTCGTCGAGGTCGATGCGTACGTCTGGCACGCGTACCTCCCGAACGTCGGCCCCGGGCAGCAGTACGGATTCCGCGTGCACGGCCCCTACGACCCGGCGGAGGGCCAGCGCGCGAACCCGCACAAGCTGCTGCTCGACCCCTACGCGAAGGCGACCTGCGGGGACATCGACTGGGACCAGTCCCTGTTCTCGTACACCTTCGGCGACCCCGACTCGACGAACGACGAGGACTCGGCGTCGCACATGATGAAGGGCGTCGTCATCAACCCCTTCTTCGACTGGCAGGGAGACCGCCCGCCGCGCACCCCGTACGGCGAGACCGTCATCTACGAAGCACACGTCAAGGGCCTCACCGAGACCCACCCGGACGTCCCCGAGGAGCAGCGCGGCACCTACGCCGGCGTCTCGCACCCGGCCGTGATCGAGCACCTGAAGCGCCTCGGCGTGACGACGCTCGAGCTCATGCCCGTGCACCAGTTCGTGAACGACTCGACCCTGCAGGACAAGGGGCTGTCGAACTACTGGGGCTACAACACCATCGGCTTCTTCGCGCCGCACTCGCACTACTCGTCGTCCGGCGACCAGGGGCAGCAGGTGCAGGAGTTCAAGACGATGGTCCGCGAACTCCACCGCGCGGGCATCGAGGTCGTCCTCGACGTCGTCTACAACCACACGGCCGAGGGGAACCACCTCGGTCCGACCCTGTCGTTCCGGGGCATCGACAACGCGGCCTACTACCGCCTCGTCGACGACGACAAGCGGTACTACATGGACTACACGGGCACCGGCAACTCGCTCAACGTCGGGCACCCGCACTCGCTGCAGCTCATCATGGACTCGCTCCGCTACTGGGTGACCGAGATGCACGTCGACGGCTTCCGCTTCGACCTCGCCGCGGCCCTCGCCCGCGAGTTCTACGAGGTCGACCGGCTGTCGGCCTTCTTCGAGCTCGTGCAGCAGGACCCGATCGTGTCGCAGGTGAAGCTCATCGCCGAACCGTGGGACGTCGGGCCCGGCGGGTACCAGGTCGGGAACTTCCCGCCGCAGTGGTCGGAGTGGAACGGCAAGTACCGCGACACCGTCCGTGACTTCTGGCGGGGCGAGCCCTCGACACTCGGCGAGTTCGCGTCGCGGATCTCCGGTTCGGCGGACCTCTACGAGCACGACGGCCGCACCCCCAAGGCGAGCATCAACTTCATCACCGCGCACGACGGCTTCACCTTGTACGACCTCGTCGCCTACAACGAGAAGCACAACGACGCCAACGGCGAGGACAACAACGACGGCGAGAGCCACAACCGGTCCTGGAACTCCGGTGCCGAGGGACCGACCGACGACGAAGCCGTCAACGCGCTGCGACTCCAGCGGCGGCGGAACTTCCTCGCGACGCTGCTGCTCAGCCAGGGCGTACCGATGATCTCGCACGGCGACGAACTCGGCCGCACCCAGGCGGGCAACAACAACGTCTACGCGCAGGACTCCGAGCTGAGCTGGATCGACTGGGACACCGCGGACGACGACCTCATCCAGTTCACCGCCGACGTCGTGAAGCTGCGCCACGACCACCCGACGTTCCGCCGGACGCGCTACTTCAACGGGCGTCCGGTCCGACGGGGCGAGGGCGAACCGCTGCCCGACGTCGTCTGGCTGACCCCGGCCGGCGACGCCATGGAACCCGAGGACTGGGACTCCGGGTTCGGCAAGAGCGTCGGCATGTACCTCAACGGCAACGGCATCCGCGGCCGCGACGTGCGGGGCGAACGCGTCGTCGACGTGGCGTTCCTGACGTACTTCAACGCGCACGACGACGTCGTGACGTTCACGCTCCCGCCCGAGGAGTACGCGCCGGGATGGACCGTGCGGATCGACACGGCCCAGCCCGGCGCCCGTGACGAGGTCCTCGACGCCGCCACACCGCTCGACGTCCCCGCGCGCTCGATGATCGTCCTGCGTGCCGAACCCGACCACGAGATCACCGTCACCCCGGTCGACACCTCGTCGAGCCGTCCCGCCACGCCCGCCCCGCAGGACGCCGTGAGCCCCGCCAACCCGGCCGGTGCGACGGCTCCGTCCGGCACGAGCGGCGGCCAGCAGTGACCGCCCCGCGGGTCCCGGCATCGACCTACCGGCTGCAGGTCACGGCCGACTTCGACCTGGCCGCGGCCGCTGGGGTCGTCGACTACGTCCGCGATCTCGGTGCCGACTGGCTCTACCTCTCCCCTGTGCTCCAGGCGGAGCCGGGGTCGCAGCACGGGTACGACGTCGTCGACCACACCCGGGTGGACGACGAGCGCGGGGGCGACGAGGCGTTCCGGGCGCTCGCCGAGGCGGCCCACGCCGCCGGCCTCGGTGTGCTCGTCGACGTCGTCCCGAACCACGTCGGGGTCGCGACCCCGGCGGCGAACCCGTGGTGGTGGTCCCTGCTCGAGCACGGGCAGGGTTCCCCGGTGGCGTGGGCGTTCGACGTCGACTGGGACGCCGGCGACGGGAAGCTCCGTGTGCCCGTGCTCGACGACCGACTGCTGGGCGGGGTCGAACTGCGCGACGGTTTGCTGTGCCTCGGCGAGACCGCGTACCCCACCGCTCCGGGCACGGTGCACGAGGGCGACACCGCCGAGGACGTCCACGCGCGTCAGCACTACGAGTTCGTGCACTGGAAGCGGGCCGACCACGAGCTGAACTACCGCCGGTTCTTCGCGGTGAACACGCTCGCGGCGATCCGGGTCGAGGAACCCGAGGTGTTCACCGCCTCGCACGACACGATCGGCACGTGGTTCCGCGACGACCTCGTCGACGGTCTCCGCATCGACCACCCGGACGGGCTGTACGACCCCGCCGGGTACCTGCAGGACCTCGCGGAGCTGACCGGCGGCGCGTACACGCTCGTCGAGAAGATCCTCGAGCCGGGCGAGGCACTGCCGACGAGCTGGCCTGTGGACGGCACCACGGGTTACGACGCCCTCGGCGTGCTCGACCGTGTGTTCGTCGATCCCGCCGGCGAGGAACCCCTCACGGCGGCGTCCGGGGCCGAACCCGACGACTGGCAGCAGCTCACGCACGACACCCGGCGCGGCATCGCGGACGGCATCCTCGGCAGCGAGGTCGAACGGCTCGCACGGCTGCTCGGCCCGGTGACGGGGTCCGCTGCGACGGAACCGGTCCCGCACGAGCGGATCGTCGACGCCGTGGCCGAGATCGTGGCGTCGTTCGACGTGTACCGCACCTACCTGCCCGAGGGCGCGCACCACCTCATCGACGCCCTCGAACGCGCCGCCGAGGCCCGACCGGACCTCGACGACGTCATCGACCGCATCGCCCCGGCGCTCGTCGATCCCTCGAACGCCGCGGCGATCCGGCTGCAGCAGACCAGCGGCATGGTCATGGCGAAGGGCGTCGAGGACACCGCGTTCTACCGGACCTCCCGCCTGACGTCCCTGAGCGAGGTCGGCGGCGACCCGAGCGTGTTCTCACTGTCGGTCGCCGACTTCCACCAGGCGCAGCGCGACCGGCTCGGCAGCTGGCCGCACACGATGACCACGCTCACGACACACGACACGAAACGCAGCGAGGACACCCGCGCCCGCATCGCCGTCCTCGCTGAACTCGGGCACGAGTGGACGACCGCACTCGAACGTCTGCAGTCCCTCGCACCGCTCGACGACGCCGTGCTGGCCGACCTGCTGTGGCAGGCGATCGTCGGCGCGCGTCCGGCGAGCCGCGAGCGCCTGCACGCGTACGCCGAGAAGGCCTCGCGGGAAGCCGGGGACAGCACGACGTGGACGGCCCCGGACGACGACTTCGAACGCCGGATGCACGCGCTCGTCGACGCCGCGTTCGACGACCCCGCCGTGGTCGCCGTGCTCGATGCCCTCGACGAGCGGATCGACGCTGCCGGCTGGTCGAACGGCCTCGGACAGAAGCTCGTGCAGCTCACCGCTCCCGGCGTCCCCGACGTCTACCAGGGCACCGAGTTCTGGGACCGCTCCCTCGTCGACCCGGACAACCGGCGCCCGGTCGACTACGCCGAGCGCCGACACGTCCTCGCCGGGCTGGACGGCCCGGACGACGACGGTCCCGAACGGCTCCCCCGGATCGGGCTCGACGGCGCCGCGAAGCTCCTCGTCACGAGCCGTGCGCTGCGGGCCCGCCGTGACCACCCGGAGCTGTTCACCCGGTACCTCGCGCTCGAGGCGACGGGCAGCGCGGCGGACCACGTCATCGCGTTCGACCGGGGCGGGGCGGTGACGATCGCGACCCGTCTGCCGATCGGGCTCGGACGGGTCGGCGGGTGGGGCGACACCCTCGTGCACGCAGTTCCGCTCGACCGCGTGGACCTGCTGACCGGGCGGAGCGTGCCGGCGGGGCAGGGCATCGCGCTCGCCGAACTCCTCACGGACTACCCGGTGGCGCTGCTCGTGCCTGCGGACGTGGTGGAGCCGACCGACCACGGGACGTCGGCCGACGCGGCTGCGCCCAGCAGCTCCGACGAGGCGCCGACGACGGTCGAGCCCGACGCCCAGGCCGAGATCGACATCCTGGAGGGGCACGCATGACCGCACCCGACCGTTACGCCGTCTGGGCACCCACGCCGGAGCGCGTGCGCCTCGTCGTCGACGGCACCGAGTACCCGCTGACCCGCGGCGAGGACGCCTGGTGGACGACCGACGCGATCGCCCCCGTCGTCGGCGCCCGGTACGGCTTCCGCATCGGCGACGACGACGCCGTGCGGCCCGATCCGCGCAGCCGGTTCCAGCCCGAGGGGGTGCACGGCCCCTCCGAGGTGGTCGATCCCTCCCGGTTCTCGTGGACGGACGAGGCCTGGACGGGGCGGCCAGCCCGCGGGGGTGTCGTCTACGAGCTGCACATCGGCACGTACACGCCCGAGGGCACGCTCGACGCAGCGGCCGACAAGCTGGACCACCTCGTCGAGCTCGGGGTCGAGTTCGTCGAGCTGCTGCCCGTCAACGCGGTGAACGGTGAGTGGAACTGGGGCTACGACGGGGTCGGCTGGTTCGCCGTGCACGCCCCGTACGGCGGCCCGGACGCCTACGACCGCTTCGTCGACCGCGCGCACGCACTGGGGCTCGGCGTCATCCAGGACGTCGTGTACAACCACCTCGGGCCGAGCGGCAACTACCTGCCGCTGTACGGGCCGTACCTGCTGCAGGGGCTCGGCAACACGTGGGGCGACTCCGTGAACGTCGAGCACCCCGAGGTCCGCCGCTACGTCCTCGACAACGTCCGGATGTGGTTCCGGGACCACCACGTCGACGGGCTCCGGCTCGACGCGGTCCACGCGCTCCGCGACACCTCCCGGCCGCACGTCCTGCAGGTGATGGCCTCCGAGACGGACGCGTACTCGGCGTTCGTCGGGCGTCCGCTGTCGCTCATCGCGGAGTCGGACCTCAACGACCCGATCATGTTCCGCCCGCAGGAGGCCGCCGGCTACGGGCTCGCCGGGCAGTGGTCGGACGACTTCCACCACGCGGTCCACGTCGCGCTCACGGGTGAGACGAACGGCTACTACGCCGACTTCGCCCCGCTGTCGGCGCTCGCGAAGGTCCTCGAGCACGGGTTCTTCCACGACGGCACGTGGTCGTCGTTCCGTCGGAAGCGGCACGGGCGGCCGATCGACCGCGGGACCTCCCCCGCGACGGCCCTCGTCGTGGCGAACCAGAACCACGACCAGATTGGCAACCGGGCGGCGGGCGACCGGCTCGCGGCGACCCTGACGGACGAGGGCCTCGTGATCGCGGCGGCGCTGACGCTGCTCGGGCCGTTCACGCCGATGCTGTTCATGGGCGAGGAGTTCGCCGCGACCACGCCGTGGCAGTTCTTCACGTCGCACCCGGAACCGGAGCTCGGCAAGGCGACGGCCGAGGGCCGGATCCGCGAGTTCGCGGAGCACGGGTGGGACGAGTCGGCCGTGCCGGACCCGCAGGACCCGTCGACGTTCACCAACTCGAAGCTCGACTGGTCGGACGTCGACTCGGATCGCGGCGCGGCGATCCTCCGCGCCTACCGGGTACTCGTCGCACTGCGCCGCACCGACCAGGCGTTCGTCGACCCGCGGTACGAGGCGAACGCGGTGCGGTTCAGCGAGGACCGGCGGTGGCTCGTGCTGACGCGCGGACTCCTCGGGCCCGATGTCCGGCCGGTGCACGTCGTGGTGAACTTCCTCGACGACGCGGCCGAGGTGCCCGTCCCCGGCGCCATCGGCGAGGAGCTCTACCGCTTCGGCGAGGCCGAGGTGGCGACGGACTGCGTCCGCTTCACCGGCCGCGGCGTCGTCGTGCTGCGCTGACCCGTTCGCGACGGGACCGCGCTCACGTCCTCGTGAAAGCGACAGGTTCCTGCGGGAGTTCCGCGGGAACCTGTCGCTCTTCCGGCACGGACGCCGCGCGGATCCGAGAACTGTCGCTTCGGCGCCACGGCCCGCCGGGCCACGGGCTGACGGGCCGACGGGCCGACGGGCCGACGGGCCACGGGCCGACGGCCCGACCGTCAGGCCGCGTGGTCCGCGACCGCGTGCGCGTTCGCGCGCACCGACGGCAGACGACGGTGGTCCTTCACCAGCGAGCGCGCTTCGCGCAGCCGTCGGTCGATGCCCCACTTCGTGACGAGGGTGAGGCTCTCGCGGACGATGTTGCCGCTCATCTTCGAGACGCCGAACTCCCGCTCCGTGAACGTGATGGGGGTCTCGACGACGCGCAGACCGGCCTCGAGTGCGCGCCAGCAGAGGTCCACCTGGAAGCAGTACCCCTTCGAGGCGACCCCGTGGAGATCGATCCGCTCGAACGCCCGGGAGGTGAACACCCGGAACCCGCCGGTCGCGTCACGCACGGCGATGCCGAGGGCGAGTCGCGTGTAGAGGTTCCCGCCGCGGGACAGCAGCTCGCGGTACCAGGGCCAGTTCTCCACTTCTCCCCCAGCGATCCAGCGGGACCCGAGGACGAGGTCGTTCGTGTCCGCGAGTTCGATCATCCACGGCAGGTACTCCGGATGGTGCGAGCCGTCGGCGTCCATCTCGACGAGCTTGTCGTAGCCGTGCTCGAGTCCCCAGGCGAACCCCGCAAGGTACGCGCCGCCGAGGCCGTCCTTCACGGTGCGGTGCACGACGTGGACCCGGTCGGTCTCACGAGCGATCGCATCGGCGATGTCGCCAGTGCCGTCCGGGGAGTTGTCATCCACGACGAGCACGTGCACGCTGTCGTCGGTCGCGGCGAGTGTGCGCGTGACGATCGGGCGGACGTTCTCCGCCTCGTCGTAGGTCGGGATGATGACCAGGGTCGTGCTCATGGTGCTCCTTGCGCTTGACATCGAAGGTATCGGCCGCTCACTGGGCCAGTCCGACGAGAGGTCTGCGAACACGATCAGACTGCCCGTGGAATGACCTTGCCGTTCGTTCACGGCTGCGACTCGCCTGGGACGTCACCCCGCAACGGACTGGAGGCGCGGTGCCAGCCGGCACCGCGCCTCCAGTCCGGAGCTGGTCGCGTCTACGCGGGGCGCGACGCCGGGCTCACGTTCTTCGACGCGTCGCGCTCCGGGATGTCCCCCAGTGCCTCGTCGATGGCCTTGAGCGCGTCGGCGTCAAGCTTCACGCCCGCGGCCTTCACGTTGTCGGTGACCTGCTGCGGACGCGAGGCGCCGACGATCGCGCTCGCGACGTTGTCGTTCTGCAGCGTCCACGCGATGGCGAGCTGGGCGAGCGTCAGGCCGGCCTGGTCGGCGACGGGCTGCAGGCGCTGGACGGCCTCGAGGACGTCGTCGCGCATGAACCGCTTGATCATGTCGGCGCCGCCCTTCTCGTCCGTGGCGCGCGAGCCCTCGGGCAGCGGCTGGCCGGGCTTGTACTTGCCCGTCAGGACACCCTGCGCGATCGGCGACCAGACGATCTGGCTCAGCCCGAGCTGCTTCGACGCTGGGACGACCTCGCCCTCGATCACCCGCCACAGCATCGAGTACTGCGGCTGGTTCGAGATGAGCTGGAAGCCGAGCTCCTTCGCGAGGGCGGCGCCCGCGCGGATCTGCTCCGCGGTCCACTCGCTCACGCCGATGTAGAGCGCCTTGCCCTGGCGGACGACGTCCGCGAAGGCCTGCATCGTCTCCTCGAGGGGCGTCTCGTAGTCGTAGCGGTGTGCCTGGTACAGGTCGACGTAGTCGGTCTGCAGGCGCTCGAGCGACCCGTTGATCGACTCGAAGATGTGCTTGCGGGAGAGACCGACGTCGTTGTGCTGCTTGGGGCCGGTGGGCCAGTAGACCTTCGTGAAGACCTCGAGGCCGGCGCGACGCTCGCCCTTGAGGGCTTCGCCGAGGACCTTCTCGGCGGCCGTGTTGGCGTACGTGTCGGCCGTGTCGAACGTGGTGATGCCGGCGTCGAGCGCTGCCCGAACGCACTGGGTGGCGACGTCGTTCTCGACCTGCGAGCCGTGCGTCAGCCAGTTGCCGTAGGTGATCTCGGAGATCTTGAGTCCGGAGTTGCCCAGGTACCTGAATTCCATGGGTCCGACGCTAGCGGAGCGCGCGCCAGCGTGAGGGGCCGTGCGAGTACCTGCCGAGGGCCGGGGCCGCGTGGTCGCGGATGCCTTGGTGCGGTCGCCACCTTCCGATGGCGGGGGTGCGGAACGCGCGGAACGCGCGAGCGGGCGGAACGCGCGAGTGGGCGGAGCCGGACGGAAGGCGCGAGCGGGCGGAATACCCACGTCCCCGTTCGGGAGCCGGACCGGTTTCGCCCGCTCGAGCCGCGCCTCCCGCCCCGAACCCGACCCGCGGCGGGCGCGACGCGCGAGCGGGCGGAATACGCGCCGGTCCGTGCCACAACAGGACGTATTCCACCCGCTCGCCCGACCGCGCTCCCTCCTGAGTTCGAACCGCGAACCCCACACCACCCCTCCACAGCCCGCCATCGTCCCGATCCATCCACAGATCGTCGGGCGCACCTCCCTTCGGGCCAGCGGCACCGCCACGCTGGCTCCATGCAGGTCGACGCAGCGTTCCCGATGGCGCTCCGCGGCGCGCCGTTCCGTGTGCGCGAGGCGCTCCACCGCGGCGTCAGTGCAGGACGTCTCCGGACCCGGGCGTTGCTCCGCCCGTTCCACGGCATCCGGGCATGGACGCGACCGGAGTCCCACGAGGACCTCGCGCGGGCCGTCCTCCCTCGCCTGCGCCCCGATCAGGCCTTCAGCCACACCACCGCGGCGACGATCCTGGGGCTTCCGCTCCCGCGTCGCCTCGAGCGGGACCTCCGCATCCACGTCACGACGCTCGGAACCGACCAGGCGCTCCGTGTCCGCGGAACCGTCGGGCATCGCGCTCGCCGAGGCAGGGTCAGGATCGTGTACTCCGGAACCGCGGCGCTGACACATCCCGCCGACACGTTCATCGCGCTCGCGATGCTCCTCAGTCGCGACGAGCTCATCGTCGTCGGCGACGCTCTCATCGGCTGGCTCGGGTGGTGCGATCGCGACGAGTTGATCGCCACCGCACGCCGGTACCGCGGAGCCAGGGGGATCCGTCGGGTCCGCGCGGCACTCCAGGAGATCCGTCCCGGCTCCCGGTCGCCCGGCGAGACGCGGCTCCGGCTGGCACTGACCCGCCGTGGCCTGCCGCAACCGGCACTCAACCACGACGTCGTGGTCGACGGCCAGTGGATCGCCTGCGTCGACCTCGCCTACCCGGAAGCCCGTGTCGCGATCGAGTACGAGAGCGATCTGCATCGCACGGATGATCGGACGTTCCGCAAGGACCTCACCCGCGGCGAACACCTGAAGGACGTCGGCTGGTGGCTCGTCCGCGCCACGGCGGACGACCTCGGCGCGGCGATCGAGGTGTTCGTCTCGCGCATACGTCGCCTGCTCGACGGCGTGCCGACCGGGAGGCACGACCCGCGTCCGACACGCCCGCTCACGTCGTCCAGATGAACTTTGGTTGACGCTTCAACCAAATGAGTGCACAATGGGCTAGCATCAACTTCGATGCAGGCGCATGGAACAGTGCTTCCGCCCGACGCCTGCTCGGGAACGCAGACCAGACGCTTCGAAGGAGTCACCATGACGCTCACCGCCTCGACCATCCCCGGATACCAGACCGGCACCTGGAAGATCGACCCCACCCACTCGGAGGTCACGTTCTCGGTCCGCCACCTCGCGATCAGCAAGGTCAAGGGCAAGTTCGAGACCTTCGACGCCACCGTGGTCACCGCCGAGAACCCCCTCGAGTCGACCGTCGAGGCGAACATCGACGTCGCCTCGATCAACACGGGCCAGGAGCAGCGCGACCAGCACCTCAAGACGAGCGACTTCTTCCTCGTCGAGGAGCACCCGCAGCTGACCTTCCGCTCGACGAGCATCGAGGCCAAGGGCGACGACCTGAACATCGCAGGCGAACTCACCCTCCGCGGCGTCACGAAGTCGGTCGTCCTCAAGGCCGAGCTCGGCGGCTTCACGACCGACGGCTACGGCCAGGTCAAGTTCGGCGCCGAGGCGACGACCAAGATCGACCGCACCGAGTTCGGCGTGAACTGGAACGCAGCGCTCGAGGCAGGTGGCTTCACGCTCGGCAACGACGTGACCATCAACCTCGACGTGCAGTTCGTCCTCCAGGCGGCCTGACACCCGTCTGCTTCCTGACCCGCAGGTGCGCGATCGACGCGTGACCTGAGGGCATCTGTCCGCAGGTCTCAGCGGCACTCCAGACGAACGGCCCGGCTCCTCCCCCACGGAGTCGGGCCGTTCGTCATGTCCGGGATGCCCACGTCGGCGCGGCGGCACGGGCGGAAGTGCTCGTGAGCCCGTGTGCGAGCGGGCGAAATATGCGCACGAGCGGCCCGGACTGGGCCGATTCCGCCCGCTCGCACGCCAGCGACGCGATCGACTCTCGTCCCGCCGCTCAGCGGTCCCGCCCAGGCCCCGAGCGGGCTGAGTATGCGCGCGGATCGGGATGGACCGTGCACATGTCGCCCGGTCGGCGTGGACGCAGCAGCGGACGAGCGAGCGAGCGGGCGAAATACTCCGCCGACGCGTGCAAACGGGCGCGTATTCCACCCGCTCGGCCTCCGCGGGTCGCGCGGGCGGACATGAGAGCGGGCGGCCACGAGAGCGCGCAGGCGGGCGAGCACACGAGCGGGCGAAATACGCCACCCCCGCGAGCAAACGGGCGCGTATTCCTCCCGCTCGGCGTCAGCGGGCGGGAGCGCGGGCCCGGCAGTAGCGTGAGACCGCACCACGAGCACACGCAGCCGCGAGCGCAACCCGGGAATCCCGGACCGCGCCCGCCGGTTGCACGCGAACACGCCCCACTCGAACACATCAGCGGCGCAACCCACCCCGCCCAACCCCAGGAACAGGAGCACCACCATGGCCACCGACTGGATCGCGCTGCAGGCCCTCGCGGCAGCCGAGTTCGGCCGCCGCGTCGCCGCCGTGACGGACTGGGACGCCTCCACTCCCGACTCGGAGTGGACGACCCGGGACCTCGTGCGGCACGTCGTCGACGAGCAGCGCTGGATCCCGAAGCTCCTCACGGGGTGCGACTACGCCCAGGCCGAGGCTGACCTCGAGGAGATCGGCCCGGACCTCGCCGCCGAGTGGGCGAAATTCGCGTCCCGGGCGACGGAGGCGTGGCAGAAAACGCCCGCTGACGTCCCGGTGCACCTCAGCACCGACGTGGTCCCCGCCGGGGAGTACCTCACCGAGCAGACGAGCGACATCACGATCCACACGTGGGACCTCGCTCGGGCGACCGGCAGCGACGAGTCCCTGCCGGACGAGCTCGTCCGGGCCGTTTGGGAGTACTTCGAGCCGAAGATCGAGGACCTCGCCGTGACCGGGCTGTACGCCGCCCCGGTCGAGGTCGGCGAGGACGCACCGCTCCAGGTCCGCCTCCTCGCGATCACAGGCCGCGATGCCAGAGTGTCAGCATGACCGAAGACGGCAACGGCGAGAACGAATCAGCCCGAACGACCACCACCCGCCTCGGCGCCACCGGCCTCGAGATCAGCAGCGTGGTGCTCGGCATGATGTCCTACGGCGACCCCGACCGCGGCGCCCACCCGTGGAGCGTCGGCATCGACGAGGCACGCCCCTTCGTCCGCCGGGCGTTCGACAGCGGCATCACGACGTTCGACACCGCGAACGTGTACTCCGCCGGGAGCAGCGAGGAGATCACCGGCACCCTCCTCAAGGAGCTGGCCCCGCGCGAGGACGTGCAGGTCTTCACGAAGGTGAACGGCCGCATGCGCCCGGGCCCGAACGGTGCCGGACTGTCCCGCGTGGCGATCATGCACGAGATCGACGCGTCGTTGACCCGCCTCGGCACGGACTACGTCGACCTGTACCAGATCCACCGGTTCGACCCGCTCACCCCGGTGGAGGAGACGATGGAGGCGCTGCACGACATCGTCAGGGCGGGCAAGGCCCGCTACATCGGCGCGAGCAGCATGTGGGCGTGGCAGTTCGCCGAGATGCAGCACGTCGCCGAGCTGCACGGGTGGACGAAGTTCGTCAGCATGCAGGACCAGTACAACCTCCTCGAACGCGAGGAGGAGCGCGAGATGCACCCGTTCTGCGCCCACACCGGCGTCGGGGTCATCCCCTGGAGCCCCCTCGCCCGTGGCAAGCTCACGCGCCCCTGGGAGGCCGCCGGCTCCGGCTCGCGCGCCGACAGCGACGAGTTCGGCAAGACGCTCTACCGTCAGGACGAGGACGCGAACCGCGCGATCGTCGGTGCCGTCCACGAGGTCGCCGAGGCGCACGACGCGAGCGCGGCCCAGATCGCCCTCGCCTGGGTCATGAGCAAGCCCGCGGTCAGCGCCCCCATCGTCGGCGCGACGAAGGAGCACCACATCGACGATGCGGTGGCCGCGTCGTCGATCACGCTCACGGATGACGAGGTCACGCGACTCGAGTCCGCGTACACGCCCCGGGTGCCGTCCGGTTTCTGACGCGCCCGGCAGACGGACTGGAGGCGCGGCACCGGCTGGCGGGGCCCACCTCCAGTCCGTCAACCGGTGGCGTCGCCCCCGCCTGCCGCGCGTTCCAGCCGGGCGATGCGGACGAGCGCCGCGCGCTCCGTCCCGGGCCGGTGACCGAGCACGGCACCGATGCCGTCGAGGACGACGCCCGCCGTCCGACGCACCGGGAACCCGACCGGGCCGATCCCCGGCGTCCGCAGTTCGAGCATCGAGCGGTGCCGCGGGTCGAGCGAGACGACCGCTCCGTCGAACAGCGCGCGGTACCCGGGGCGCAGCAGACGGGCGAGCGGCGGGTCCTTGATGAACCGGACGACGTCCCTCGTGCGCGCGGTCACCGCGAGTTCGCCCCGGTCGAGGTACCCGTTCATCTGCTCGCGGAGCTCGGCGTCGGACTCGGGCGCGTCCTCCACACCCATCAGTCGGCCGGCGATCGCCCACTCGCGGACGTAGGCGTCGGCGCCGCCGGGGATCGGGTCTCCCCAGAGTTGCGCACTCCGGAGGAACGCATCGGTGAACGCGAGGTGCACCCACCGGGCGAGGTCGGGGTCGTTCGCGGCGTACGCCCTGGTGACCCCGTGCCCGTCGACGTACTCGCCGCGGACCCGCTCGTGGAGCGTCCGGACCCAGGCGCTCGCGGACTCGGCGGCGGCGGTGTCCCCGTGCGAGACCGTGTAGATCCAGCGGATGGTGCCGGCGAGGCGACCGAAGGGGTCCTCACGGTAGCGGGAGTGGTCCGCGACGCCGGCGAGCGCCCCCGGGTGCAGCGCCTGTACGAGGAGCGCCCGGACGCCGGCGAGGATCGTCTGCTTCCCGCCGTGCACCGTCCAGGTCGCGGATCCGGGGCCGAAGAAGCCGGCGTCGGTGCCCTGTTCGAGCTCGTCGATCCAGGCTGGGCGCTCCGTGGCGCCACCGGTGAACGTGTCGTTGAGGCGGGACCGGAAGGCGTCGGCGACCGAGGGCATGCCGTCATCGTCCGTCCTGCCCCTGACAACCCGCTCCCAGCGGCCCCAGGGCGTCCCGCTAGGTTGGTCGGCGTGAGCATCGACACGCCTCGTCCCTGGCTTGCCTCCTACGCCCCGGGGGTCCCGCACGACATCGACGAGCCGACCGGATCCCTGTACGACATCGTGGAGGAGTCCGCCAGGCGCTTCCCGAAGAAGGTCGCGCTCGAGTTCTTCAAGCGGACCACGACGTACGTCGAGCTCGAGGAGCAGATCCTCCGCGCGGCGAACGGTCTCCGCAAGCTCGGGGTGGGCGCGGGCGACCGCGTGGCGATCGTCCTGCCGAACTGCCCGCAGCACATCGTGGCGTTCTACGCGGTGCTCCGCCTCGGCGCGGTCGTCGTCGAGCACAATCCGCTGTACACGCCGCGCGAGCTCCGCCACCAGTTCGAGGACCACGGCGCGAAGGTCGCGATCGCGTGGGACAAGTCCGTCGCGACGCTGCAGGACTTCCCCGCCGACGTGGAGCTCGACGCGATCGTCTCGGTGGACCTCACCCGCGCGATGCCGCGCGGCACCCGACTCGCGCTGGCGCTGCCGGTCGCCAAGGCGCGCGAGTCCCGCGCGAAGCTGACGACGACGGTCCATGGCACCACGAAGTGGGACGACCTCGTCTCGAATCGCAGGATCTCGAAGCGGCACCCTCGCCCCGGCACCGACGACGTCGCGCTGATCCAGTACACCTCCGGCACGACCGGTGTCCCGAAGGGCGCCGTCCTCACGCACCGGAACCTCATCGCGAACGCGGCGCAGTCCCGGGCCTGGGTGCCGCAGATCCAGCCGGGGGACGGCAGCGTCGTGTACGCGGTCCTGCCGATGTTCCACGCCTACGGGTTGACGCTCTGCCTGACCTTCGCGATGAGCATGGCCTCGCGGCTGGTGCTCTTCCCGACGTTCGACCCGGCGCTCGTGCTCGCGGCGGTGAAGAAGCACCCGCCGACGTTCCTGCCCGCCGTGCCGCCGATCTACGCACGGCTGCAGCACGCGGCGGACTCCGCGATGGTCTCGCTCAAGGGCATCGCGATCGGGATCTCGGGTGCGATGGCCCTGTCGAAGGACGTCGTCGAACCGTGGGAGGAGCGGACCGGCGGGTACCTCGTCGAGGGCTACGGTCTCTCCGAATGCTCCCCGGTCATCATGGCGAACCCGGTGTCGGACGACCGCCGTCTGGGCTCCATCGGGCTGCCCTTCCCCTCCACCGAGGCCCGCGTGGCCGACCCGGACGACCCGACGAAGGTCCTCGGCACCGACGAGTCCGGCGAGCTGCAGGTCCGCGGGCCGCAGGTGTTCCGCGGGTACTGGGGCAAGGCCGAGGCGACCGACGAGGTCTTCACCCCCGACGGCTGGTTCCGGACCGGGGACGTCGTGACGATCGGTGCGGACGGGTACGTCCGGATCGTGGACCGCCTCAAGGAGCTCATCATCACCGGCGGCTTCAACGTCTCCCCCACGGAGGTCGAGGACGCTCTCCTCAAGCACCCCAGCGTCAAGGAGGTCGCGGTCGTCGGCATCACGCAGGGCGGCAACGAGCAGGTCGTCGCCGCGGTGGTGCCGAAGGACCCGAAGGCCTTCGATGCCGAGGCCCTGCGCGCCTGGTCGCGCGAACACCTTGCGGCCTACAAGGTGCCACGTCGGATCGTCGTGGTCGAGGACCTGCCCCGGTCGATGATCGGGAAGGTGCTGCGACGGAAGGTGCGGGACCGGATCCTCGGCGAGTAGGCGAGCCGACGACTCGGCGAACGGGCGAACAGGCGCGCGGCTCGCCTACTTCGCGCTGATCCGGGTGTACTTGTTGACCGCCCACGGCACGAAGACCACGAGCATCACCCCGATGCCGATCAGCACCGTCAGGACGGGGTGCTGCATCGTCCAGATGTCCGGGACCGGCGCGGACCCGACGTTGCCGAACAGCTCTCGTGCGGCCTGCACGAGCGACGACACCGGGTTCCACTCCGCGAACACCCGCAGCACCAGCGGCAGCGTCTCGCTCGGCACGAACGCGTTCGAGATGAACGTCAGCGGGAACAGGATCATGAACGAGGCGTTGTTGATCACCTCGGGCGTCTTCACGCTCATGCCGAGCAGCGCCATCACCCAGCTGAACGAGTAGCTGAAGAGCAGCAGCAGCCCGATGCCGGCGAGGAACTCGAGCGGCGACGAGTTCACCCGCCACCCGACCACGAGCCCGGTGAGCATCATGATCGTCATCGAGATGGCGTTGAGCACCAGGTCGGAGTTCGTCCGGCCGACGAGTACCGCGGATGCCGACATCGGCAGCGTGCGGAACCGGTCGATCAGTCCTTCCTTGAGGTCCTGCGCCATCGCCGAGCCGGAGAACGTCGCCCCGAACACGACGGTCTGGGCGAAGATGCCCGCCATCAGGAACTGCGTGTAGTCCGTGCCCTGCACCTGGATCGCGCCGCCGTAGACCTGGCTGAACAGCAGCACGAACATGATCGGCTGCAGGACGGCGAACACGAGCATGTCCGGCGAGCGCTTGATCTTGATGAGGTTCCGCTTCGTGACGGTCCAGCCGTCCTCGAACCAGACCGCGGCGGGCGAGGTGACGACGACGGGCAGCTGCCGTCCGAGCGCGGTGGTGGTGGCGGTCATCGTGCCGTCTCCTTCTGCTTGTCCTTCGTGTCGGCACCGCGCTTCGAACTCGCGGCCGGGTCGGCGGCGTCCGTGTCCTCGTCGGTCGCGGCGTGCCCGGTGAGCCGGAGGAACACGTCGTCGAGCGTCGGGCGACGCATGCCGGCGTCGTGCAGCTCGATGCCCGCTTCACCCAGGTCGGCGAGCACCCGCTGGAGCGCCGAGGGTCCGGCCTCGACCGCGATGGCGTGCGTGCGGCCGTCGCCCGAGGCCTCGACCTCGCCGACGCCGTAGCGGCGGAGGACGGTCGTCACGGCGTCGCCGTCCGCCTGGTCGACGAGGGTCACCACGACGCGGTGGCCGCCGACCTGGGCCTTGAGCTGGTCGGACGTCCCCTCGGCGATGACCGTGCCGCCGTCGATCACCGCGATGTCGTCGGCGAGCTGGTCGGCTTCCTCGAGGTACTGCGTGGTGAGCAGCACCGTGGTGCCGTCGGACACGAGCCCCTCGATGATGCCCCAGAGCGCCAGGCGGCTGCGTGGGTCGAGCCCGGTCGTGGGTTCGTCGAGGAACAGCACGCGCGGGTTCATCACGAGCGCACCCGCGAGGTCGATCCGCCGCCGCATACCGCCGGAGAACCCCTTCACGGGGCGGTCGCCGGCCTCGGACAGGTCGAAGACGTCGATCAGTTCGCGAGCGCGTTCCCGTGCCGTGCGCCGACCGAGGTGGTACAGCCGCCCGATCATCTCGAGGTTCTCGAACCCCGTGAGGTTCTCGTCGACCGCGGCGTACTGCCCGGACACGCCGATCGACCGACGGGTCGCCTGGGGGTCGGCGATGACGTCGATGCCGTCGATCGTCGCGGTGCCCGTGTCGGGCGTGATGAGGGTGGTGAGCACCTTCACGGTCGTGGTCTTGCCCGCACCGTTCGGCCCGAGCAGAGCCTTCACCGTGCCCTGCGGGACCGAGAGGTCGAGCCCCGCGAGGGCGTGCACGGGGCCCGATCCGGACCGGTAGGTCTTGGTCAGCCCGGAGGCTTCGATGATGGCCATGTCGCTCCCTTGTCGAACATGGAGAATATCAGTAGGTCGGTGGGAGCGACATCGCTACTCACACGTCGAAGTCGCCACCGAAGTCACCGAAGCCACCGCCGAAGTCCGATCCGCTGTCGCCCCAGCCCGCACTCTCGAACCCGCCGCCGTCGGATGCACCGCCGTCACCGGGATCGGCACCAGTGTCCTCCGAACCACCGTCACCCGCAGCGTCGGTACCGCCGTCGAACGATCCGGGGTCGGGCAGGAAGGCACTCATGATCGCCGAGCCGATCACGTACCCGGCCACGGTGCCGAGGATCGAGGCGCCGATCATGCTGCCGAAGGACGGGCCGGAACGCTGCCCGGCTCCGCCGAACCCGCCGCCGAGGACGCCCCCGCGGCCGTTCCCGACGCCGCCCAGCGAGCGCTCCATGAACCCGGGCTGCCGGATCTCGGAGCGCGTCGCCGCCTGCGCGAGGGAGCGGGGGTCGTCGCCGCGCGGCGCCTCGCCGACGGGTGCGGTCCGGGTGAACTCGTCGTAGACCATCCGACGCTGCTCGGGGGTCAGCGTCGCGAAGGCCTCGGCGTGGACGTCCTCGATGCGCTCCGGTGGTGCCGTGCGGAGCAGGTAGCGGTAGCGCTCGACGGCTCGCTCGTCATCGGTCGAGGCCGCACCGACGGCCGGCTGGTGGTACGACTGCTGGCCGTAGCGGTACCCCTGCTGCTGCGGCTGCCCCCACTGGTTCTGCGGAGCGCCGTCGCGGTCACGCTCCGGACGTCCGAGCAGGCGGTCGAGGAATCCCATGGTCGATGCTCCTTCGGGGTGCGGCCCCAGCGGGGCGGCGAGGCCGATCGGCCGGCCGGCCGGACGTGCCGTGGCCTGCAACCCTAGGGAGCGCCGACGACCGCTGACTGAACGCACGCACAGAGTCCCCCGAGAGCCCACGGGGCAGGATGGCAGCGTGACGGCGGACATCGACGAGCTCCGGCGGTTGCGCCGAGCCCGCAGCCGCATGGACCGCGACTACGCCGAGCCGCTCGACGTGCCGTCGCTCGCCGCGGCCTCGTTCATGTCGACCGCGCACTTCAGCCGCCGGTTCCGCGCGGCCTACGGCGAGACACCGTACGCGTACCTGATGACCCGCCGGATCGAGCGGGCGCAGGCACTCTTCCGGAGCACCGACCTCCCTGTGACCGAGGTCTGCATGGCCGTCGGGGCGACGAGCCTCGGGTCGTTCTCCGCGCGGTTCACCGAGCTCGTCGGCATGACACCGACGCAGTACCGCGCTGCCGACCACGACGCCCTCGCCGGGGTGTGGAGCTGCCACGCGATGGTGCTGACCCGACCGGTGCGACCGGGACCCGTCCGAGCAGGATCGGAGAAGCGCGAGGACGCCGGGCCGTCCTAGTCTCACTGGCATGACCATCCAGATCAGCGGCGTGCACGTGCTCGCCGACGACATCGACGCCGCCGTCGCGTTCTACGGCGACGTCCTCGGCTTCACCGTCCGCAACACCGTCGAGAACGGCGGGTTCCGGTGGGTGACCCTCGTGAGCGACGACCACGCGTACCTCGAACTCGTCCTCTCCGAGCCGCACGCCGGCCGGTCCCAGGAGGACGGCGACGCGATCGCCGCACTCCTGGCGAAGGGCGGGCTCTCGATGCTGCAGCTCCGCGTGTCGGACCTCGACGCGACCTTCGACCGCATCACGGCGAGCGCCGACGCGGAGGTCCTGCAGGAGCCGACCGACCAGTTCTGGGGCGTCCGTGACGCCGCCGTCCGCGACCCGGCCGGCAACATGGTCCGGATCGCGCAGGCCTGACGGACCGGCGTCCCCATCTGCGGGCCTGGAGGCGCGCGCCGGCCCCGCGCCGCGCCTCCAGTCCGCACCGGAGTCGCGTCAGCCCGCGTGCGGCCGCGTCAGTCCGCGGCGAGCGCGGCCGTCCACACGGCGTGCAGCTCGTCCGCGGCACCGGGGTGCGCCACCAGGAACGGCTCCCCCACGGGCGGGAAGCCGTCGACCGGGCCAGAGCGGGTGAGCACGACGCCGCCGGCCTCGTGCACGAGCAGCACCGCCGCGCCGTGGTCGATCGGGTCGAACGCCGACACGCAGCCGCCGATCCCCCGCCCGGCCGCGACCTGCGCGATCGTCAGCGTGCCGGAGCCCTGCACCCGCAGCGTGCACGACCGATCCGCGAGGGCGTCCAGGAACGCGCCGAAGCCCGCCCACGGCCGGTGCCCGTCGAGCTCCGTCCCGACGACGGCCCCGGCGAGTGCCCGGGGTGCGTCGTCGAGCCGCAGTGGCCGGTCCCGCAGCATCGCGCCGCGCCCGCGTCGGGCCTCGAGCACCTCGCCGCGCCACGGGTCGGCCACGACCCCGACGAGCGGACTGCCGCCGCGGGTGAGGCAGAGCGACATGGACGTCCACGGCACGCCGTTGGCCAGGTTGGTGGTGCCGTCGACCGGGTCGAGGAACCAGCGGTGTCGGTCCCCCGGCGCGGCGCCGTACTCCTCGCCGGTGAACCCGTGGCTCGGGAACACCGTCCGGACGCGCGAGCGGACGTGCTGCTCGACGAGCCGGTCGACATCGGTGACGAGGTCCGCCGGGTTCGCCTTCGTGGTGACGGACCCGACGGGGTGCTCCCGCGTGAACGCGATCACCTCGTGCGCGATGCGGTGCGCCAGTGCCTGTGCCCGGGACGCGACCTCGGTCTCGCCCGGTTCACGATCGGGGTCCGGCCAGCCGTCGCGCTCGGCGGCGGCGTACGCGGCCCGGACGGACGCCACGTCGTTCGTGACGACCGCGTCGACGCCGAGGCGGGCGGCCCAGAGCGCGGGTTCGTCGTCGTCGACGGTCCTCGCCGAGACCTGCAGTCCGAGGTCGTGCGCGGCCTCGACGGTGCACGGGGTGAGGAACGCGATGTCGAGGTCGAGCGTCGAGGGCGCCAGCTCCTCGAGGTCCGCTGCCGTCGGCGCTTCGAGGGACTCCCAGGCGAGCCACACGTCGGCGTCCGGCAGCACCGAGCGGAGGGCGCTCATCGCTTCGGGGGCGCCGCGCCAGGCGACACCGGTGGTGCCCCGGAACGCGGCGACGGTCCGGGCCGCGACCATCGCGTCCGACGCGTCGGCGAGGTCGACGAGCAGCGTCGACCGGCACCCGTCCAGCCGCTCGAGCACGTCGTCGAGCCGGGGGATGCGGTCGAGGCCGTTCCCGAGCCGCGCGACGTCGCACCAGTCGACGGCGGACACGCATCGGGCGTCGCCCCACATCCGGCCGAGGGTCTCGTCGTGCAGCAGGACCGCGACGCCGTCCGCGGTGCGCCGGACGTCGATCTCGATGGTCTCCGCGCCGAGGGCCTCGGCCACCGCGACGGCGGGCATCGTGTTCTCGCGCCGGACGCGCGGCGCACCGCGGTGGGCGACCAGGCGTGGCGGGCGCACACCGTGCCTCCCGTCCGGCACCGCGGTCGGCGCCTCTGGACTCAGGGTCATCCGCGCATCGTGTCGAACGTGGGCGAACCCCGGGTGACGTGTCCGTGAACGGTACGGGCGCCTGCGAGGATGGTGGCGTGACCGAACGCACCTGGGGCTGGCTCGCAGCCGTGATCGACGTCGTGCTCATCGTCCTGTTCGCCCTCATCGGGCGTTCCTCGCACGGCGAGTCGAACTCCGCCGTCGCGCTGTGGACCACGGCGTACCCGTTCCTCGCCGGTTGGGCGATCGCGTACGTCACGAGCGGCGCGTGGGCGCGTCCGCTGCGGTTCTGGCCGACGGGCGTCGTCGCCTGGATCCTGACGGTGTTCGTCGGCCTGGCGATCCGCGTCGCCACGGGGCAGGGCGACGTCGACGGCGATCCGCTGCCGATCTCGTTCGTGATCGTCGCGACGATCGTGCTCGGGGTGTTCCTGCTCGGCTGGCGCGGGATCGCCCGCCTCGTGCTCCGCGCGGTCGGACGCCGCGACCGTTCGGCAGTGACCGCGGGACGCTGAACTCCTCGCTCAGAACAACCCGTCGCGGGACGCCTCCGGGCCGTCGAACCCCCGGAACATGTCCGACACGAGCGCCTCGATCTGCGGCTCGACCAGACGCTCGACGGCCTCGGCGATCCGCGGCCGGTGGTCGATGAGGGCCAGGCACACGGCCGTGCCGGTGGACCGGGCGCACTCGTCGGACAGCTCGATCTCGTGCCGGAGCGCCGCCTTCGCCTCCTCCGACAGCGGCTCCCGGGGTGCCGGCTCCGCAGCCCCCGTTCCGGCCAGCTCGCCCAGCGTGAAGAGGAACGGCGCACCGGGCGACGGCTCCGGGTCCACGTCGAGCCCCTGGAACTCCGGCGACAACCCCTCGGTCGGCTGGTACCCCGCGTGCCGTTTCCGTGCCGCCGCGCGTTCGAGTTCCCGCTCCAGCAGCGGGAGGTTCTTCGCCGTGTAGTCGTCGACGGCGTCCTCGACGATGGTCGAGATGCGCCCGATGAGCGCGTGCTGCACGGCGTGCGGGACGTCCGGCCCGAAGCCCGCGGCGGCCGCGATCGGCGATCCGGTGCACTTGCGGCAGATGCGGGTGCGGGGGCGGGCGGTGCCGATCTGCCACCGTGGCAGCCAGCGCAGCCAGACATCGACCGCGCCGCGCACGCGCCCCTCGATGCCGTCCATCCTCCAACAGTAGGCCTGGGAGGCGCGGATCAGCCCGGCATTCCGCGGAAGTCCGCGAAACGGCCGGGTTCTCAACCCCTCGGTTCCGTGACGAAGTCGATGAGCTCCTCGACGCGTCCGAGCAGCTGTGGTTCGAGGTCGGCGAACGTCCGTACCCGACCGAGGATCCGCTGCCACGCGCGGGCGATGTCGGCCTGCTCGGCGTGCGGCCAGCCGAGGGCCTGACAGATCCCCTTCTTCCACTCGATCGACCGCGGGATGACGGGCCACGCAGCCAACCCGAGCCGCGATGGCTTCACCGACTGCCAGACGTCGACGAACGGGTGCCCGACGACGAGCACGTGGGCGCCCCACTTCCCGCGCATCACGGCGTCGGCGAAGCGGGACTCCTTCGATCCGGGCACGAGGTGGTCGACGAGGACGCCGACGCGACGATCGCGTGACGGCTGGAACTCGTCCAACACGGACGCGAGGTTGTCGACGCCGGAGAGCTCCTCGACCACGACGCCCTCGACGCGGAGGTCCGCTCCCCAGACCTTCTCGACGAGTTCGGCGTCGTGCTTGCCCTCGACCATGATCCGTGACGGCAGCGCCACCCGCGCCCGCTGCTGCTCGACGGCGAACGAGCCGGACGCGGTGCGGAGGCGACCACCGTCGGAGGCGTGCCGGACTGCCGGGGCCGAGCCGGGCCTCCCGGCTGCCGTGCCCGTCGCAGCACCGGCGGGACCGGCCGCACCGGGGGCACCCCTCCGTCCGACCGGCGCCTGCGGACGGCCGAGCGTCACGAGCTCGCCCTCCAGCAGGAACTGTCCACTGAACGGGAAGGAGCGGGTGCGTCCCTTCCAGTCCTCGAGCTCCACGTTGCCGGCCTCGAGCCGCACGACGGCGCCCGCCCACCCGGTCGCCGGGTCCTCGAGCACCATGTCCCGTTCGAGCGGCACCTGCCGCACCTTCTTCACGCCGCGCGAGCGCCAGTCCCCCGAGAGCACGTCGCTGCCGTACCGGTCGTCGTCCACCCGCACGAGGGTACTGTCGAGTGGGCTCCGGACGACGTCGACCGGCCGATCCCCACCATCTCGACGGAAGGCTCCCTCTTGCGCGCAGCGATCATCCACGCCCCGAACGACATCCGCGTCGAGGACCGCGACCAGCCCGTCCTCATCACCCCGAGGGACGTCGTCGTCAAGGTCGTCGCCGCGTGCGTGTGCGGCTCCGACCTGTGGCCCTACCGCGGCGTCACGAAGACGAAGGCGCCGCGCCCGATCGGCCACGAGCTCGTCGGCGAGGTCGTCGCGGTCGGTGACGCCGTGACGACCCTGCACGAGGGCGACTTCGTCATCTCCCCGTTCACCATGAACGAGGGCACGTGCCAGGCATGCCGCCACGGCATGACCACCGGATGCGAGCACCTCTCCGGGTTCGGCGGGACGGACGCCTACGGCGACCCGGTCGGCGGCGCCCAGGCCGAGTACGTGCGCATCCCGGACGCCGAGGCCACGCTCGTCGCGGTGCCCGGCCCGGTCGACCCGGCGCTCGTGCCCTCACTGCTGACCCTGTCGGACGTGTTCTCCACCGGGCACCACGCCGCCGTGTCCGCCGCTGTGGGGCCGGGCAAGACGGTCGTCGTGGTCGGCGACGGCGCGGTCGGGCTCTCCGCCGTGCTCGCGTCGAAGCGGCTCGGGGCGGAGCGGATCATCGCGATGAGCCGGCACGCCGACCGGCAGGCGCTCGCTCGCGAGTTCGGTGCGACGGACATCGTGGCCGAGCGCGGCACCGAGGGCGTCGCGGCGATCCGCGAACTGCTCGGCGGCGACCTGGCCGACTGTGCGGTCGAAGCGGTCGGCACGGAGGAGAGCATGGACCAGGCGCTGCACTCGGTGCGCCCGGGCGGCGCCCTCGGCTTCGTCGGGGTCCCGCACGGTGTGCCCACGATCGGGACGCGCTACCTCTTCGACACGAACATCACCGTCGCGGGCGGCATGGCCCCGGCGCGGAAGTACATCCCCGAGCTGCTGCCCGACGTGCTCTCGGGGGCGATCGAGCCCGGCCGGGTGTTCGACCTCGAGCTGCCGCTCGACGAGACCGCCGAGGCGTACCGGGCGATGGACGAGCGCCGCGCCATCAAGGTGCTGCTGCGCCCGTAGGCCGCGCGAGCTGGGCGGGGCACCGGGGCCGGCTCGCGAAAGCGACAGGGTGCCGCCGTGTTCCGGCGGCACCCTGTCGCTTTCGCAGAACCGTCGGGGCCGCCGCCCGCCACACTGTCGCTTTCGGGAGGCGCGGTGCGGGCCTGCACCGCGCCTCCTGTCCGTCCCGTCGCACGTTTCGCGGAACAGAACGCGTGTTTCGAATCGGTAAACAAACCTTTCAGTAAAGAAGGTTGTCCGTTACAGTCCTCGACATGACCACACGAGGACGCGCCCCCGGGCAGCCCGGACTCCTCCGTGTGCTGAACGACCGGGCAGCCCTCGAGCTCCTGCTCGACGAGGGGCCGCTCACGCGCAACGAGATCGCCCAGCGCACCGGCCTCAGCAAGCCCACCGCGGCCGAGATCATCCGCAGGCTCGAGGCAGCCGACCTCATCCGGGAGGCCGGCACCGCGACCCAGGCCGGACGCCGCGGACCGAGCGCCGTGGTGTACGAGGCGATCACCGACCGCGACCTCGCCGTCGCCGTGGACGTCCAGCTCGTCGACGTCCGGAGCACGGTGGTGGACGCCGCCGGCCGCACCTTCCCCGTCGCCACGCACACGATGTCCGAGGACGAGATGCGCGCCCCCGGTGCCGACATCGTCGCCGCCGCCATCTCCCGCGCGGCCACCGCGGCCGGCGTCGACGCCGACCTCGTCACCGCCGTCGCGGTCGGTGTGCAGGCGAGCGTCGACCACGCCACGGACACCCTCATCTTCACCGACGGCCTGCCTGGCTGGCCGCGCGACCAGGTCTCGACGACCCTGTCCGAGGCGCTCGGCGTCCGGGTCGTCATCGAGAACGACGCCAACCTCGCCGCGATCGCGGAACGGAACATGGGCGCCGGACGGACCCCCGGCTCGTTCGCCCTGTTCTGGATGGCGGAGGGCCTCGGCATGGCCCTCGACCTGCACGGCCACCTGCACACCGGCGCGTCCGGGGCCGCGGGTGAGATCGGCTACCTCAGCGTGCCCGCCGACGCACGCTCCATCGACCCGACGGCGACGATCGTCGCGGACCTCATCTCCGAGTCCGCGATCATCTCCCTCGCCGCCGAGCACGGGATCACGGCACCGGACGGCAGCCCAGCCGACTGGCGCCAGGTGCTCCCGCAGCTGCCCGGGCTCCCCGAGCAGCACCCGTTCACCACCGCCCTCGGCGAGCGCGTCGGGCACAACGTGCTCCCCGCCCTCGCCGTCGCCGATCCCGAGACGGTCGTGCTGCACGGCCCGACCGGGATCGCGGGCGGACCCGCCCTGGCCGCCGCCGTGACCGCCTGGCTCCGGACCCGCACCCGCTGGTCCACCGCCGTCGTGGCACCCGGCGTCCCCGACACCCCCGTCCTGCACGGTGCGCGGCACGTCCTCATCGACGTCGTGCGCACCGCGCTCGCGGACCGGCTCGAACGCATCAGCGACGATGCGCCCGCACCGGACCCCGTCGAGCGCCCCTGAGAAGTCCCACCCGCACCACTCGAGGCACCACCACCCGGCCCTGTCCCAGGGCTCTTCGGCGCGCCCGGAAACGGTGCCGCACGTCCGGATCCGTCCGGCGTGCGGCGTCGCGACCGCAGCGTGTCGGAGCGAGACCAGAGAGCGAGTACCGCAGTGTCCCTCCCCGAACCGAACGGCCCGCGCCGACGGGCGTTCCGCCGCATCGCCACCGCCACGGCCATCGCCGCCACCGGCGCCCTCGTCGTCGCCGGCTGCAGCTCCGGCAGCAGCGCCGACGCCATCGACAAGTCCGCCCCGAAGGAGCTCAAGGGCACCGTGTCGCTCTGGCACTTCTTCACCGGTCGTGAGGCCGGTGTCGTCGCCGATGCCGTGAAGGGCTTCGAGAAGGCGAACCCCGGCGTCACGGTCGACATCCACGCCGGGCAGGACGACGAGAAGCTCCAGAAGGCGATCTCGTCGGGTCAGAACATCGACGTCGGCCTGTCGTACTCGACGGCGATCGTCGGGAGCTTCTGCTCGTCCGGTGCCTTCCGCGACCTGTCGCCGTACATCAAGCGGGACAAGGTCGACCTGACGGACATCCCGAAGGCCGTCCGCTCGTACACGCAGTACAAGGGCACCCGGTGCACGCTGCCGGCCCTCGCCGACGTGAGTGCGCTCATGTACAACAAACCGCTGCTGGAGAAGGCGGGCATCACGACGCCGCCGAAGACACTCGACGAGCTCGAGGCCGATGCGCTGAAGCTCACGACGTACAACGCCGACGGGTCGATCAAGCAGCTCGGCTTCAACCCGCTCATCGACTTCTACGAGAACTCCCCCGAGCACTGGGCGCCGATGGTCGACGGCTCGTGGCTGGACAGCAAGGGCAACAGCGAGATCGGCACCTCGGCGAGCTGGAAGAAGCTCATCGAGTGGCAGAAGGGGTTCGTCGACAAGATCGGCTACGACAAGCTCAAGGCCTTCACGTCGGGTCTCGGGCAGGAGTTCGCCGCCGACAACGCGTTCCAGACCGGTCAGGTCGCGATGCAGATCGACGGCGAGTACCGCACCGCGTTCATCGAGGACCAGAAGCCGGACCTCGACTACGGCACCGCGCCGACCCCGGTCATGGACGGCGTCGGCAACTACGGCTCGACGTACATCGCGGGCAACGTCGCGGGCATCGCGAAGGGCTCGAAGCACCCCGAGCTCGCCTGGGCCCTGCTGAAGTACCTCTCCACGAACACCGACGCGCAGGTCACGATGGGCAACGGGCTGAAGAACATCCCGACGCTCACCTCGGCCCTCCAGTCGTCGAAGCTCGAGGTCGACGAGAACTACAAGACCTTCGTCGACGTCGCCGGGAACAAGGACACGATGACCTCGCCGGGGACCGCGGACGGCGCCGCCTACATCGGCACGTTCACGAAGTTCTGGCAGGCGTACCAGGAGAAGGGCGGTGACCTCGACGCGAAGCTGAAGAAGCTCGACGAGGACATCGACAACGCCAACCAGCTGGCCGGTCCGTGACCATGACGGACGTCACCACCCCTGAAACCGGCAGCCTGGAGGCGCGGCCCACCCGCGCCTCCCGGCCGCCGGCCCGCCCCGGGTCGCGTTCGACGGCCCCTGGAAGCCGACCACGTCGGCGCCGCTCCGCCGAGTCCCGCCGCCGCGTCGTCGCCCTGACGATGCTGGCCCCGGCCCTGGCGGGCCTCGTGATCTTCTTCGCGTACCCGCTCGTCGCGTCGATCTTCTACTCGTTCACCCGCTACAACCAGCTGCAGGAACCCGAGTTCGTCGGACTGCTGAACTACAGGTTCCTGTTCACCCAGGACCCGCAGATCTGGCCCGCGGTCCTGAACACCCTCTGGTTCGTGGTCATCCTCGTGCCGGTCCGGATCGTCTGCGGTCTGCTCGTCGCCGGGCTGCTCAGCCGGGCGAAGACCGCGACGGGCTTCTGGCGGACCCTGTTCTACCTGCCGGCCCTGGTGCCCCCGGTCGCGAGCGTCGTCGCGTTCGTGTTCCTGTTCAACCCCGGGACCGGGCCCGTCAACCAGATCCTGCGGCTCTTCGGGATCGACGGCCCGCTGTGGTTCAACGACCCCGCGTGGTCGAAGCCCTCGCTCGTGATCATGGGCGTCTGGGTGATGGGCGACATCATGATCATCTTCCTGGCGTCACTCCTGGACGTGCCGCGCGACCTGTACGAGGCCGCGTCCCTCGACGGGGCGAACGGCGTCCAGCAGGTGCGGCACATCACCCTGCCGACCATCGCGCCGGTGATCGGGTTCGCAGCCGTCACGGGGGTGATCGCGGCGCTGCAGTACTTCACCGAGGCCGCTGTCGCGTCGGGCGTCGCGAGCGGCAAGGCGACGATCGGCGGTGGCACGGCCGCGCAGCTCGGGTACCCGGGCACCTCGCTGCTCACCTACACCGAGTTGCTCTACCAGCACGGGTTCGCGAACTTCCAGTTCGGCTACGCGTCCGCGATGGCCGTCGTGCTGTTCGTGATCACCGCCGTGGTGCTCGTCTTCACGATGCGCCGCATCTCCGTATTCCGGCCGGAGGCCGACCAATGAACACTGCCCGGCCGGAGGAGTCCTGATGACCGCCGTCTCACAGTCCCCGCTCGCGCGTTCGCCGCGGGGCTCCGCGCCCGGTTCCGCCCGCGGGCCGCACCGCAGCCTGCTCGTCTGGATCGCCGAGCACGCCGCACTCGTGGCGCTCGGTGTCCTGACCATCGCGCCGATCGTGTTCGTGATCCTGACCTCGCTGATGTCGAGCAACCAGGCCCTCACGGCGTCGATCCTCCCGCGGCCGTTCGACTTCTCGAACTACGCCCGGGTGTTCACCGAACTGCCGCTCGCACAGTGGTTCGGCAACTCGTCGCTGTACGCCGTGCTCGCCACCGCGTTCATGCTCGTCAGCTCGGTGCCGGCGGCCTACGCGCTCGCCCAGATCAAGTTCAAGGGCGCGAACCTGATCTTCACCGTGATCATCGTCGCGATGCTCCTGCCCCCGCAGGTGACCGCGGTGCCGGTCTACGTGATGTGGTCCGAGCTGCACCTGACCGGCACGCTCTGGCCGCTCATCCTGCCGAACCTGCTCGGCGACGCGTTCAGCATCTTCCTGCTCCGCCAGTTCTTCATGACGATCCCGAAGGAGTACGGCGACGCCGCCCGGATGGACGGCTGCAGCGAGTGGGGCGTGCTGTGGCGGGTCGTCGTGCCGATGGCCCGGCCGGGCATCGCGTCGGCGGCGATCTTCATGTTCTTCCACTCGTGGAACGACTACTACGGCCCGCTCCTGTACGCGTCCGAGAACCAGGCAGCCTGGCCGGTGGCGTACGGACTCGCCACGTTCCGCGGTCAGCACGGCACCGACTGGTCGATGACGATGGCGATGACCGTCGTCGTCATGGTCCCCGTCGTCGTCATCTTCTTCTTCGCACAGAAGGCATTCGTCGAGGGCATCGCGCTCACCGGCGTGAAGGGATAGCACCACAGTGAAACTCGCAGTCATCGGTGGCGGATCCACCTACACCCCCGAACTCGTGGACGGCTTCGCCCGGCTCCGCGACCAGCTGCCGATCGACGAGCTGTGGCTCGTCGACCCAGACCCGCAGCGACGTGAACTCGTCGGCGGTGTCGCCAAGCGGATGTTCGCGCACGCCGGCCACCCGGGCACCGTCCACGTCACGGACGACGTCGTGGCGGGCGTCTCGGACGCCGACGCCGTGATGTTCCAGCTCCGCATCGGTGGACAGGCGGCGCGGCAGCAGGACGAGACGTGGCCGCACGAGGCGTGCTGCATCGGTCAGGAGACGACCGGGCCGGGCGGGTTCGCGAAGGCGCTCCGCACGGTCCCCGTCGTCCTCGAGTACGCATCGCTCGTGCAGCGGTACGCGAAGCCGGACGCCTGGATCGTCGACTTCACGAACCCCGTCGGCATCGTCACGCGCGCGCTGCTCGAGGCGGGCCACCGCGCCGTCGGACTCTGCAACGTGGCGATCGGGTTCCAACGTCGGTTCGCCGCGGAGTTCGAGGTCCCGCCGTCCGCGGTGCGGCTCGACCACGTCGGGCTGAACCACCTGACGTGGGAGCGCGGGGTGCACGTGCGCTCCGACGACGGCGCCGAGCGCGACGTGCTCGACGAGCTGCTCGCCGCTGACACCGGTGCGCTCGGCCGGATGGCCGAGAGCGTGCACATGCCGGCCGACCTCCTCCGGCTCCAGCACGCGGTCCCCTCGTACTACCTGCGGTACTTCTACTCGCACGACGTCGTCCTCGAGGAGCAGCTCCACGAGCGCACGCGCGCCGAGGCCGTGATGGAGACCGAGGCCGCGCTGCTCGCGAAGTACGCCGACGAGTCCGTCGTGACGAAGCCCGTCGAGCTCGAGCAGCGCGGCGGGGCGTACTACTCCGAGGCCGCGATCGACGTGCTGTCCTCGATCCTCGGTGACCGCGGCGACGTGCAGGTCCTCAATGTGCGGAACGACGGCACCTTCCCGTTCCTGCCCGACGACCACGTGATCGAGGTCCCGGCGCGCGTCACCCGGCAGGCGATCACGCCGCTGCCCGTCGCCGCGCTCGACGCGGACATGGCGGGTCTGGTGTCGCACGTCGCGGGGTACGAACAGCTCGCACTCGACGCCGCGGTCCACGGCGGACGCGACCGCGTGCTGCGCGCGATGTGGGCGCACCCGCTCGTCGGGCAGGTCGACAAGGCCGAGAAGCTCACCGACCTGCTGCTGGCCGCGAACGCGGAGCACCTGCCGTGGACGCGATCGGAGCAGTTGACGTGGGCGGGCTGAGCCGGGCCGGCGGGGCGGGGACGACCCGCGCCTCCAGTCCGGCCGCCCCGAAGGCACCGAAGGCTCCGGGAATGCCCGGGTCCGACCGTGGTGACGTGGTGCTCGCCGTCGACGGTGGCGGCAGCAAGACCGACGTCGTCGCGATCGGACTCGACGGGACGCTCGTCGGGCACGCCCGCGGACCGGGCTCGAACCCGCAGACGCGAGGGTGGGACGTCGCCGGACCGATCCTCGACGACGTGCGCGCACGGGTCGTCGGCGGCCTCGGCGACCGACGGATCCGGACCACGCACGTGTACCTCGCCGGGCTCGACCTGCACGACGAGCTCGTCGCCGCCACCGCCGCCCTCGCGCACTGGGACACGGACGGCGGAGCGCCGGACGTCCTCGACAACGACCTGTTCGCACTGCTGCGGGCGGGCACGCTCTCGCCGGACGCGGCCGCGGTGGTGTGCGGAACGGGGATCAACGCGCTCGCCGTGCGCGCCGACGGGGAGACCGCTCGGTTCCCGGCGATCGGAGACGTGTCGGGCGACTGGGGCGGTGGCGCGTACCTCGGCAACCGTGCGTTGTGGCACGCGGCCCGGGCGGACGACGGACGAGGACCGGCGACGGCGCTGGTCGACGCGGTGCCGGCGGCCCTCGGACTCGGGACGGTCCGCGAGGTCACCGAGGCCATCCACTTCGGCCGCCTCGACCACCGCGTGTTCAACCGGCTCTGCCCGGTCCTGTTCGAGGTCGCCGAGGCCGGTGATGCCGTCGCCACCGGGGTCGTGGCGCGGCAGGCCGAGGAGATCGTGCTGCTCGCGTCCGTCGCACTCGGGCGGCTCGGACTCGGGTCGTCGGCGGGGGCGCCGGTGCCGGTCGTGCTCGGCGGCGGGGTGCTCGCGGCGCGGGACACCCTGCTCGTGGAGGGGGTCGTGTCGGGGCTGGCCTCCCGGGTGCCCGGGGCCGTGCCGACCTGGGTGACCGATCCCCCGGTGCTCGGGGCGGGGCTGGCGGCGCTGGAATCCGTCGGGGCCGGCGAGGGCGCGCTCGACCGCTACCGCGAGGCGGTGCGCTCCCGCTCCTTCGCGTCCACGACGGCCGCGATCCGCTGACGCGGAGCGCGCCGGCGGCGCGGCGGGGGCGCGGCGCGGCGGGGTCGTGGCCGTGCCGGCCCGGGTCCGCTTCGCGAAAGCGACAGTCTGCCGCCAGACTCCGGCGGCACCCTGTCGCTTTCGCGGGCGCGTCCGCACACGATCCCGGCACCGTGTCGCTTCCGCGCCACACCCCACCCCGACGGGAGGCACGGGTCAGGCGTCGCGGATCGCCAACACCCGGTGCGGCGACGCCGACTCCGCCCGCCACCCCGACGGCAGCACGTCGCGCAGCTCCGTCAGCGTGAACGACCGCCGGATCGACCGCAGCCCGTCGACGCGGACGAACGTGCCCGCCGCGACGAACGTCGACCCGACCGCGTACGCCCGGTAGGCCGACGGCGACCGGCGGATGTCCGAGTGCAGGACCCGGCTCGATGCCAGCAGTTCCGAGTCGGCGAGGAAGCCGTGCCGCTCCTCGTCGCCGAGGTGGTGCAGCACGTGGTTGGACACGACCACGTCGAACCGCTCCCCCGCGGCGAGGAGCTCCGTGCTCGACTGCTGCCGGAAGGTGACGCCGCGCGGGGTCGACCGGCGCGCGGCGTCGATCGCCCGGGCATCCGGATCGGCCCCGACGACCTCGACGTCGAACCCGTCGGCGGCCGCCCACCGCACGAGTGCCCGCGCGAGGTCGCCCCCGCCGCATCCGAGGTCGAGCACCCGTCCCCGGCCGCTGGCGGGCAGCGCCGGCGCGACGTGTGTGCGCCACGCGGCCCGCCACCCGCTGACCAGGGCGTTCACGAGGGCGAACCGCCGGAAGGTCCGCGCCAGTGCACGCGGATCGCATTCGGGGTCGTCCATGAGTTCGCGCAGGTCGAGTGCGCGTGTGGTCAGGTCGACCTCCGGGAGGCGCGGCTCGCGCCCGGTACGACGGCTCACGTGGCTCCCGCGGTCGCGACCGGCACCCGCTCGGGGTCGACGGGCGGGGAGGCCTCGGTCCGCACGGCCGTCAGTCGGGCGCTCTCCACCGTGAGCCCGGGGCCGAAGGCGAGGGCCACGACCGCGCTGCCGTCCTCGAGCCCGGCGTCGACGGCGTCCCGGAGCACGAAGAGCACCGTCGCGCTCGACATGTTCCCGTGCTCGCGGAGGACGCGACGGCTCGACGCCATCGCGGTGTCGGGGAGGCCGAGCGCCTCCTGCGTGCGGTCGAGGATGGCCCGCCCGCCCGGGTGGACCGCCCACACCGGGACGTCCGCCGGCTCGCTGCCGGGCTGCACCAGCGGTGCGACGGCATCGGGCACGTGCGCGCCGACGAGCTTCGGGACCGCCGTGGACAGCACCATCTCGAAGCCCTCGTCACCGATGTTCCACGCCATCTCGGACGCCCCTTCCGGAACGACCGCCGTCGCGAATCCGTCGAGGCGGAGTCCGGCACCGCCCGATGCGACGACCACCGCGGCGGCCCCGTCCCCGAACACGCTGTTGGCGACGATCTGGTCGGGGTCGTCCGAGGCGCGGACGTGCAGTGTGCAGAGCTCGGCGCAGACGACGAGCGCCACGGCGTCCGGGTCGGCGTCGACGAACGCGGCGGCGATCCGGAGCGCCGGGAACGCCGCACAGCACCCCATGAAGCCCACGTGGTGGCGGAAGACCCCTGCGGGCAGCCCGAGCCGTTCGACGATGTCGATGTCCGGTCCGGGCTGCGTGAACCCCGTGCAGGACACGGTGACGAGGTGCGTGACCGCGGACGGTGCGACACCGGCTCGTTCGACGGCGTCGCGGGCGGCGGCGACGAAGAGGGGCGGCGCGAGCTCGCGGTACCGGTCGTTGCGGGCACCGGTGGTCGGGGAGCGCAGGGTGCCGTCGTCGTCCCGGAAGGCGCCGCCCGCACGCGAGGTGTCGAGCTCGTCGAGGACGGTGTGCCGGTGATCCACCGCGGAGGCGTCGAACGCCGCGGGGACGAGCCGGCTGCCGAGCCGTCCGAGGCCGGGCTGCGCGGAGAAGAGTTCGCGGACGCGGCCCTGGTCGAGCGTCGTCTCGGGAACGGCGGTACCGATGGCGCGGATCGTTGCGGTCACGACCCATCCTGTCACCGGGTCGCTGACGCGTCCCCAGGAACGACGGGAGGCACGTGGCGGGCTCGCCACGTGCCTCCGGTCGTTCGCTCGGTCGCGACTACGACTGCTGCGCGCGCTCCAGCACCAGCTCGCGCACGCGGGCGGCGTCCGCCTGTCCCTTCATGGCCTTCATGACGGCGCCGATGATCGCGCCGGCAGCCTGGACCTTGCCGTCCTTGATCTTCGCGAGCACGTCCGGCTGCGCGGCCAGCGCCTCGTCGACCGCGGCGGTGAGGGCCGAGTCGTCCGAGACGACCTTGAGCCCGCGGGACTCGACGACCGCGGCCGGCGAGCCCTCGCCCGCGATGACACCCTCGAGCACCTGGCGCGCCAGACGGTCGGTCAGGTCGCCGGACTCGACGAGCGCGATGAGCTCGGCGACGTGCTGCGGCGACACGAGGTCGCCCGCGGCGGCGTCCTGGGTGTTCGCGACGCGGCTGATCTCACCGGTCCACCACTTGCGGGCGGCCTGCGGCGCGGCGCCGGCGGCGACGGTCCCCTCGAGTTCGTCGAGCAGTCCGCCGTTCACGACGTCCTGGAACTCGAGGTCGGTGAAGCCCCAGTCGCCCTTGAGCCGGCGGCGACGCGCGACGGGGGCCTCCGGCAGCGACGCCCGGAGCTCCTCGATGACGGCCGGGTCCGGCACCACGGGGAGCAGGTCGGGCTCCGGGAAGTAGCGGTAGTCGTCGGCGTCCGACTTCGGACGGCCGGCCGAGGTGCGCCCGGTGTCCTCGTGCCAGTGCCGGGTCTCCTGCGTGATCGTGCCCCCGTCGGCGAGGATCGCGGCCTGCCGCTGGATCTCGTAGCGGATGGCGCGCTCGACGGCGCGGAACGAGTTGACGTTCTTCGTCTCGGTTCGGGTGCCGAGCTTCTCCTGACCGCGCGGGCGCAGGGAGATGTTGGCGTCGCAGCGCAGGTTGCCGCGCTCCATGCGGGCCTCGGAGACGCCGAGCGCACGGACGAGGTCGCGGATGACCTGCACGTACGCGGCGCCGAGCTCCGGGGCGCGCTCCTCGGTGCCGAAGATCGGCTTGGTGACGATCTCGACCAGCGGGACACCGGCGCGGTTGTAGTCGACGAGCGAGTACTCGGCGCCCTGGATGCGTCCGGTGGCACCGCCGACGTGCGTGAGCTTGCCGGCGTCTTCTTCCATGTGGGCGCGCTCGATCGGCACCTGGAAGATCGTGCCGTCGGCGAGCTCGACCTCGACCTCGCCCTCGTACGCGATCGGCTCGTCGTACTGGGAGATCTGGTAGTTCTTCGGGTTGTCCGGGTAGTAGTAGTTCTTCCGGGCGAACCGCGAGGACTCGGCGATCGAGCAGCCGAGCGCGAGCCCGAGCTGGATCGAGTAGCGCACGGCCTGCTCGTTGACGACCGGCAGCGACCCGGGCAGCCCGAGGTCGACCGGCGTGACGTTCGTGTTCGGCTCGCCACCGAAGAAGTTCGGCGCGTCCGAGAACATCTTGGTCTTCGTCGCGAGTTCGACGTGGACCTCGAACCCGAGGACCGGCTCGTACCGCCGGAGCGCCTCGTCGAAGTCCATCAGCGCGTCCTTCTGCGCCATCAGATCACACCTTCCTGCGCAGCGGACTGCTGAGACTGGTCGAGGTCCGGGATGCTGTCGATGAGCGGGTGACCCCACTGCTGCTCGAGCAGGCGCTCGAGTGCGGCGCCGTACCGGTAGAGCCGGGCGTCCTCGCGCTGCGGAGCCATGAGCTGCACACCGGTCGGGAGCGAGTCCTCGGGTGCCAGGCCGTTCGGGATGCTCATGCCCGGGACGCCGGCGAGGTTCGCCGGGATCGTCGTGAGGTCGTTGAGGTACATCGCCAGCGGGTCGTCGATCCGCTCGCCGATTGGGAACGCGGTCGTCGGGGCCGAGGGGCTGACGAGCAGGTCGACCTGCTCGAACGCGGCCTGGAAGTCGCGCTGGACGAGCGTCCGGACCTTCTGCGCGGAGCCGTAGTAGGCGTCGTAGTAGCCGGCGCTCAGGGCGTACGTGCCGAGGATGATGCGGCGCTTGACCTCGGGGCCGAAGCCTGCCTCGCGCGTCGCGGCCATGACGTCCTCGACCGTCGCACCGTTCTCCGGCGTGACGCGGAGGCCGAAGCGCACCGAGTCGAACTTGGCGAGGTTCGACGACGCCTCGGCCGGGAGGATCAGGTAGTAGGCGCTGATCGCGTACGCGAACGAGGGCGCATCGATCTCGACGACGATCGCACCGGCCGACTCGAGCAGCGCGACGGTCTCCTGGAAGCGCTGGGTGACGCCGGCCTGGAAGCCCTCGCCGCCGGCGAGCTCCTTCACCACGCCGACGCGCAGGCCGCGCAGCGTGTCCGCCTGCAGCCCTTCGCGCGCGGCGGCGGCCATCGACGGCCAGGCGTCCGGGATGCTCGTGGAGTCGCGCGGGTCGTGCCCGCCGATGACGTCGTGCAGGAGTGCGGCGTCGAGGACGGTGCGCGACACCGGGCCGATCTGGTCGAGGCTCGAGGCGAGCGCGATCGCACCGTACCGGCTGACCCCGCCGTAGGTCGGCTTCACGCCGACCGTGCCGGTCACGGCACCCGGCTGGCGGATCGAACCGCCGGTGTCCGAACCGAGGGCGAGCGGGGCCTCGTGCGCGGCCACCGCGGCGGCCGACCCACCCCCGGAACCGCCGGGGATCCGGTCGAGGTCCCACGGGTTGTGCGTCGGGCCGTACGCCGAGAACTCGGTCGTCGAGCCCATCGCGAACTCGTCCATGTTCGTCTTGCCGAGCGGCACGAGACCCGCGGCGCGGAGCTTCGCGACCGGGGTGGCGTCGTAGGGCGGTACCCAGCCCTCGAGGATCTTCGAGCCGGAGGTGGTCGGCATGTCCTGCGTGCACAGGACGTCCTTCACGGCGATCGGCACGCCGGCGAGCGGGCCGAGGTCGTCGCCGGCGGCACGACGGGAGTCGATCGACTTCGCCGTCGCGAGCGCGTTCTGGTTGACGTGCAGGAAGGCGTGGACGTCGCCGTCCACCGCCTGGATGCGGTCGAGGTGGGCCTGCGTGGCCTCGACGCTCGAGACGTCCCGCGCCACGAGGGCGTCGGCGAGCGCCGCGGCGCTGAGTCGGGTGATGTCGTCGGTCACTGCTCTTCTCCCAGGATGGCCGTCACGCGGAACCGCTCGCCGTCGGAGTCCGGGGCACCCGACAGTGCCTGCTCCTGCGTGAGCGTCGTGCCGACCACGTCCGGCCGGGTGACGTTGCCGAGCGGCACGGGGTGGCTCGTCGCGGGGACGTCCGGGGTGGCGACCTCGGCGACCTTGGCGACGCTGTCGACGATGTGCGACAGCTCCCCCGTGAGCTTCTCGATCTCTTCGGGCGTGAGTGCGATACGTGCGAGGTTCGCCAGGTGGGCGACCTGCTCGCTCGTGATGTCAGGCATGGTGCTCCGTCGATCGGTTCGTGGAATGCCGACCAGTCTATTGGCCTGGAGGCGCGGTGCCGGTCTCGCAGACCGGCACCGCGCCTCCGGGCACTCACTTCCCGTTCTTCTGCTGCTGCTTCTGCTTCTGCTGCTGTTGCTGCTGCTGGCCGCCGCCCTGCGTCGCACCCGTCGTGCCCGACGCGCCCGACGCGGCCGACGACTTCGTCGTGCTCGACGCGTGGCTCGTCTGCCCGATCAACGCCTGGTCCGGAGCCGGCAGCGCTCCCCCGCCCACCGTCTGGTCGAGGTACGACATCATCGACTTCCCGACACCGAACTTCGCGCTGTACCCGGTCGTGCCCTGCAGGAACGGCCAGTTCGCCAGGCTCACCTGTCCCTGCACGTTGCCGATCCACGTCGCGTTCGTGTACTTCGTCGTGGACGCGACGAGCCAGTTCTGCACGTCGCCGTCGGTCGTGCCGGTCTTCGCGAACTTCGGGACGCTGTCACCCGGGTTCGCGCTCGCGGCCGTGCCGGCGCCGGTCAGGACGCCCTGCAGTGCGTAGTCGACGGTGCCCGCCACCTGGGCGGAGACACCCTGCGTGCAGGACGACGGGGACGGCGTGATCTTCGTGCCGTCGGACTCGGTGACGGAGTCGATCGAGGTCGGGGTGCACACGACGCCGCCGTTCGCGAAGCCCGCGTAGGCCTCGGCGAGGTCGATCGGCGAGAGTTCGTTCACCCCGAGGATCGAGGAGGGCGTCTGCCTGAGGTCGGTGCCGTCCGCGCGGTGGATGCCCATCGACTCCGCGAGCTGGGCGATCTTGCACAGGTCGAGCTGCTTGCCCATCTGCGCGTACGCGGTGTTGATCGACTCCGAGGTCGCGGCCTGCACGGTCATCGACGACGGGACGCTCTCGGCGTTCGCGACGGGCCAGGTCCCACCGCTGACGTTCTGGCACGAGTTGGTGAACTCGGAGTTCTGGAACGTGTGCTCGGCCGTCGAGATCGACTGGGACAGGGTGTGCCCGGTCGCCAACCACTCGGCGAGGGTGAACACCTTGTACGTCGAGCCGGTCTGGAAGCCGCCGGAGTTGCCGTAGCCGCTGTCGGCGCTGTAGTTCACGGCGGTGGCCCCGGCCGCCGCGTTGTCGGCCTGCGTGTAGGACGTGTTCTGCACCATCGACAGGATGCGGCCCGTCCCGGGTTCGACGGTGACGTTCGAGCCGCCGACGTCGACGCCGGCCATGGTCGACGGCACGTAGGTCGACAGGGCCGTCTGCGCCTGGGCCTGCAGGTCGAGGTCGAGCGAGGTGTGGATCTCGAGGCCCTTGGTGTCGAGCGTCGAGATGCGCTCGGCGGCCGTCTTGCCGAACGCGGGGTCCTGCAGCACCTGGTCGCGCACGTAGTCGCAGAAGTACCCTGCGTCGTACCCGGTGGCGGCCGAGGAGCAGCCGTTCGCGGTCGCGGTGATCTTCGGCGTGATCGGGGTCGCCTTCGCCTCGGCGAGCTGGACCTTCGTGATGTCGTGGTGCACGTACATCCGCTGCAGTACGTAGTCGCGGCGTGCCTTCGTGGCCGCGTACCCGTTCGACGATCCGTTGTCGGCGTTCCCCGGCTGGTCGATCCGGAGGTTCGACGGGTTGTTGAGGATCGCGACGAGCGTCGCCGACTGCACGAGCGAGAGGTCCTTCGCGTGCACACCGAAGTAGTACTCGGCTCCGGCCTCGGCGCCGTACACCCGGCCGCCCAGTCCGACGAGGTTGAGGTACCCGGTGAGGATCTGGTCCTTCGAGTACTTCTTGTTGACGGCGATCGCGTACCGCATCTCCTGGAGCTTCCGCTGCGGTGTCACCCCGGCGGCGTCCTGGTAGCAGGCGGAGATCTTCTTCTCGGTGTCCGCGGCGTTCTTCCCGGTGAGCTCCTCGCACTCCTGCACGAGGACGTTCTTCACGTACTGCTGGGTGATGCTCGACCCACCCTGCACGTCCCCGCCGGCGACGGTCGCGGCCGCCCCGCGGAGGGTGCCGACGACGTCGATGCCGCCCTCGTCGTAGAAGCGCGGGTCCTCGGTGTCGATGGCCGCCTGCTTGAGGGTCTTCGCCATCGCGCTGGACGCCACGTTGGTGCGGTTCTCGGCGTAGAACGACGCGATCTTGACCTGCTGGCCGCCCTTCGTCGCGTAGACGGACGACACCTGCTGCGGGGTCTGGATGTCGAGGTAGCTCGGCAGGTCCTCGAAGAACGCGACCGCCCCGGACGTGCCCTCACCGGCGACGGCGACGGCCGGCGTGACGGCGACGGCGACGAGCATGCCGGCCAGCGCCGACATCGCGACGAACGTCAGGAGAGCACCAGGCCATCGCACCACACGCATGCAGGGCACGGTATGGCGGTGGTCTGTACTGGTTCTGCCGTGGAACCGGATGTGGCTGCACCGGTGTTCAGGTTCTCACCCAGGATTACTCGCGGGGCTGGAGGTCCTGCGGTCGCACGAGGTACATGTCGGGCGACGTCTGGGGCACGCCGTCCCCACCGCCCTCGCCGCGCCGCACCTGCTCGCGGACGAGGTCACCACGCCCGACCGCGATGAGGGCCACGTCGTGCAGCGACGCCGTCCCGGGCTTGAGGTAGTCGTTGTGCCCGACCGGCCTGCGGAACACGTCGCCGGCGTCCTGCGTGTCGACGCCTCCGGCCAGGTCGAGGACCGTCGACCCGAACGTCGCGGATCCCGGGTCCGTGCCGAAGTACCCGGAACCGGCGATGGGGTCGCTGTGGGCGTCGCCGACGAACACCTGACCAGCACCGACGGCCAGCTCCTTCGCCGTCTGCACGTCGCTGCCCGGGGAGCCGAGCACGGTCAGGGTGTCGGCGCTCATCCGTCCGGACGACAGCGCCATCAGCGCCGCCGTCGAGCCGTACGAGTGCGCGACGATGTTCACCCGGGGCTGCTCGCCGTCCCGGATCGCCCGGAGGCCGCCGACGGCGCGCTCGAGCCGTTCGGCGCCGGTCTTCGCGAGGCCGAGCGAGAGGATGTTCGACAGATCCGGCGTGCGGTACCCCATCCAGGCGACGACGGCGACTCCGCTCCCCGATCCGGGAGCGGCCACCCCGGCGAGTGTCGCTTGCTCGCTGTAGAGGTCGTTCGCGGTGTTCGTGAAGTCCGTCATCTGACCGGTGACGGTGAAGAACATGCCCGGCACGACGACCGTCACGTCGGCCGCGGTGTCGAGGTCCCCGATGGCGATCGCGGCACGGCCGGCCCCCCGGGTGTCGAGCGTGACGAGGTACCGCTGCGGCGCGCCCGGCTCGTGCACGAGCGATTCGCGCACCTGCCCGAGCATCGCCGTCCGGGCCGCACTCGCCCGCTGGTCCGCGAGGCCCGCCGTCAGCACCGCGCGGTTCGCCCGGTCGCGAACCGAGTAGGGCACGCCCTCGAGGTTCCCGACGACCGACGGAGCCGTCGTCGCGAGGGCCCGGCGCTCCTCGTCGCCGAGCCCCGCCCACCAGGTGGTGACCTCGGCGGCCGTCGGCGGGTCGTCCTGCGCGGTCGCGGCGACGCGTTGGTCGTGGTCGGCGCGGGAGAGCTCGGACCGGTCCAGTGAGGACAGGTCGTCGAGGAACGTCCGGCCGCGCGCGGCGGCCACGTCGTCGATCGTGCTCTGTACCCCGGTCATGACCGGTCGTCCTACTGAGCCCCCCTCAGAGACCTTCGCGGTCGTCGCGACGACGCTCACGGAATGGGTTGTGGGCGCGACGGGGGCCTCGACCACTCCGAGCGAGTGCATCGAGGCGGTGAGCAGAGCCGCGGCGATGAGCAGCAATCGGGTCTCCCCCGGGAAGGCCGTCCCGTCGTCCCCCTGCAGACGACAGGTGATGCTCTAACGAGTGTAAGGAGAATGGCCTTCTCGGGGACGTGCGAGATGCAACTTGGCCCCTGAACTGGGTACACGGACGCGCGTGCCGCGCCGTGCGGACAGGCGCGGGTTGTGCTCGCGGCGTCCGCTCAGCCAGCGGGAGCGGCCTCGGTCGTGTCCGCGGCGGCGTCGCCGAGCCCCGCCGGCCCCTCCGTCACGAGCACCCGGAACTGCTCGGCGTCGATGATCCGCAGCCCGAGCTGTTCGGCCTTCGTGAGCTTCGAACCGGCCCCCGGACCCGCCGCGACGAAGTCCGTCTTCTTGCTCACGCTCGAGGCGGCCTTGCCCCCCGCGGCGATGATCGCTTCCTGCGCACCCTCTCTGCTGTACCCCTCCAGCGAACCGGTCGCGACCACCGTCAGGCCGCTGAGGACCCCGCCCTCCTCGCTCGCGGCGCCCGGCCCGGGGTGGCCCGGGGTCGTGAACTGCACGCCGGCGGCCGTCCAGCGGTCGATGATCTCGCGGTGCCAGTCGACCTCGAACCAGTCGAGCAGGGCGTCGGCGATGATGCCGCCGACGCCGTCCACCGCGGCGAGGTCCTCGCGGGAGGCGGCGCGGATCGCGTCGAGGGATCCGAAGTGGTTCGCGAGCGCACGAGCCGCCACCGGTCCGACGTGGCGGATGCTCAGGCCGACCAGGATGCGCCAGAGCTGCTTCGTCTTCGCGGCGTCGATGTTCGCGAGCATCTCGAACGCGTTCTTCGACGGGAACCGGCTCGGCTCGCCGGTGTAGTCGGCGCCGCGGGCCTCCGGGTCGAACGGGGGGTCGGTCTTCTTGCGCGCCCTGCTGAACGGGGTCACGCGCTTCGGGGCCCCGTCGTCCGTGGTCTTCTCCATGCCGGTCTCGGCGTCGCGGACGATCACCTCGATCGGGACGATGTCCTCCATCGTCAGGTCGAACAGGCCGGCCTCGGTCACGAGCGGGGGCCGTTCCGGGTGCAGCGGCTGCGTCAGTGCAGCCGCCGCGACCTCGCCGAGACCCTCGATGTCGAGGGAGCCGCGGGACGCGATGTGCTCCACCCGGCCGCGCACCTGCGCCGGGCAGCTCTTCGCGTTCGGGCACCGGAGGTCGATGTCGCCCTCCTTCGCAGGGGCGAGGGGCGTGCCGCACTCGGGGCAGTTCGTGGGCATGACGAACTCGCGCTCGCTGCCGTCGCGGAGATCGACGACCGGTCCGAGCACCTCGGGGATGACGTCGCCGGCCTTCCGCAGCACGACGGTGTCTCCGATCAGGACCCCCTTCGCCTTGACGACCTGCTGGTTGTGCAGGGTCGCCTGGCGGACGACCGACCCGGCGACCTCGGCCGGGGCCATCACCGCGAACGGGGTGGCGCGCCCGGTGCGGCCGACGCTGACGACCACGTCGAGGAGCTTCGTGTGGACCTCTTCCGGCGGGTACTTGTACGCGATCGCCCAGCGGGGCGCGCGCGAGGTCGACCCGAGCTCCTCGTGCAGACCGAGGTCGTCGACCTTGACGACGATCCCGTCGATCTGGTGCTCGACCGAGGCCCGCCGCTCGCCGTAGTCCTTGACGAACCCGAGCACCTCGTCGATGGTGTCGAACACCCGGTAGTGGGTGCTCGTCGGCAACCCCCACGACTGCAGCAGCTCGTACACCTCGGACTGGGCGCGCACGTCGGTGTCGCGCTCGAGTTCCCGGACGGGCCACGCGCCGATGCCGTGCACGAGCATCCGGAGCCGACGGAGGCGGTCGACCATGAGTTCGCGCTTCGCCTCGGACTTGCCCTCCTCCTTCTGGCGGAGCGAACCTGCCGCCGCGTTGCGCGGGTTCGCGAAGACGCGCTCCCCCGCCTCTCGCTGCCGGGCGTTCAGCTCGTCGAACTGCTCGACCGGGAAGAAGATCTCGCCGCGGACCTCGACGATCGAGGGGTGTCCCTCGCCTGTCAGCCGGTCCGGGATGGTGCCCATCGTGCGGACGTTGCCGGTGACGTCCTCGCCGACGACGCCGTCGCCGCGGGTGGCGGCCGACACGAGCAACCCGTTCTCGTACCGGAGGTTGATGGCCAGCCCGTCGATCTTCAGCTCGGACAGGAAGCGCACGCGCTCGGCGCCGGCGTCCCGCTGCACCTTGACCGCCCAGTCGGTGAGCTCCTCGGGGCTGAAGACGTTGTCGAGGCTCAGCATCCGCTCGGCGTGCTCGACCGGCGCGAACTGGATGGTCTGGACCTGCCCGCCGACGGTCTGCGTGGGGCTGTCCTCGGTCACCAGCTCCGGGAACCGGTGCTCGATCGCGTCGAGACGGCGCGCCATGACGTCGTAGTCGGCGTCGGTGACGGTCGATCCGTTCTCGCCGAAGTAGTACGCGCTCCGGAGCTCGTTGATGCGGGACCGCAGCCGTTCGACCTCTCGCTGCGCCTGGGCGGCGTCCAGGTCGGCCGGGTCCAGCGTCTCGAAGGTCGAGTCCGCGGGCGTCGTGTCGCTCATGCTCCAGTTCTACCGTGCGCCACCGTCGTTCGACGCAGCGGCGGGCACGACCCGGGAGTGGCGGCGGTCAGGCCGTCGCGGGCACCGCCGACACCGTCGCGTCGATCGTGCACTGGCCGAGCACCCGCGTCCCGACGTAGACGACGGCGGTCTGCCCCGGAGCGACGCCCGAGAGCGGCTCGTCGACGTCGATGACGAGCTCGCCGTCGGCGACCCGCGCGGTCGCCGGCACCGGGTCGGCGTGCGCACGGATCTGCACGTCGCACGCGAACGGCACGGACGCGTCGGCAGGAGCGGTGCCGGCCCACGTGAACCGCGACCCCGACATCGAGGTGACGTCGAGCGCCTCCTTCGGGCCGACGACGACGGTGTTCTCCTTCGGCCGGATCTCGAGCACGAAGCGCGGCTTGCCGTCCGGTGCGGGGCGTCCGAGGTGGAGCCCTCGCCGCTGTCCCACCGTGTAGCCGGTCGCACCCTCGTGCGCGCCGACGACCGTTCCGTCCCGCTCCACGACGTCGCCGGGCGCCGTCCCGACGCGGTCCGCGAGCCAACCGCGGGTGTCGCCGTCGGGGATGAAGCAGATGTCGTAGGAGTCGGGCTTCTGCGCCACCGTCAGACCGCGCGCGGCGGCCTCGGCCCGCACCTCGTCCTTCGAGGGGGTCGCGCCGAGCGGGAACATCGCGTGCTGGAGCTGCTCCGCGGTCAGGACACCGAGCACGTACGACTGGTCCTTCGCCCACGCCGCCGACCGGTGCAGCTCACGGGCGCCGTCCGGGCCGGTGACGATCGAGGCGTAGTGCCCGGTGCAGACCGCGTCGAACCCGAGGGCGAGCGCCTTCTCGAGCAGCGCCGCGAACTTGATGCGCTCGTTGCACCGCATGCACGGGTTCGGCGTGCGGCCGGCCTGGTACTCGGCCACGAAGTCGTCGACGACGTCCTCCTTGAACCGGGCCGAGAAATCCCACACGTAGTACGGGATGCCGAGCGCGGACGCGGCACGCTGGGCGTCCATCGAGTCCTCGATCGTGCAGCAGCCGCGGCTGCCGGTGCGGAGCGTCCCGGGCATCCGGCTCAGGGCGAGGTGCACGCCGACGACGTCGTGTCCGGCGTCGACGGCACGGGCCGCGGCCACCGCCGAGTCGACGCCGCCGCTCATCGCTGCAAGTACTCGCATGCCTCCAGGGTAAGCGTCCGGCGTAGCCTTGCACGAGCGATGACCTCCGAGACCCCCGCCTTCGACTTCCGGGCGGTCGTGCTGTCCGGCTTCCTCCCCGCCGCCCTCTTCGCGATCGGCGAGGGCGCGATCATCCCGCTCATCCCGATCGCGGCGGACTCGCTCGGCGCGAGCCTGGCGTTCGCGGGCTTCGTCGCGGCGCTCATCCTCGTCGGGGAGCTCATCGGCGACGTCCCCTCGGGTGTGGTCGTCGCGCGGATCGGCGAACGGAACGCGATGATCGGCGCCGCAGCGGTCTCCGTCGTCGGGCTCCTCGTGTGCACGGTCGCCCCGAACGCCTGGGTCCTGGCGGTCGGGGTGTTCCTCGTCGGTGTCTCCACCGCGGTGTTCGCGCTCGCCCGGCACGCCTACATGACGACCGCGATCCCCCTGCACATCCGAGCCCGTGCGCTGTCGAGCCTCGGCGGGGTGTTCCGCTTCGGGTACTTCGTGGGCCCGTTCATCGCCGCCGGGGTCGTGCACCTCACCGGCACCACCCAGAGCGCCTTCTGGATCCACATCGTGTGCTGCCTCCTCGCGGCCGTCGTGCTCCTCGTCCTCCGCGACCCCGCGACGGGCGCGCGCGGCTTCCGGAGGCCGAGCCGCGCCTCCAGGCCGGACACGACGAACGCGACCAGCGCGACCGAGCCGCCCACCGACACCGGCGCGCAGTTCGTGCAAGAGGAAGCGCACGGACTCTTCCGCACCATCCGTGCGAACCGCGCCGTCCTGCTGCGGCTCGGCAGCGGCGCCGGCCTGATCGGCGCGCTCCGCGCCGGCCGACAGGTGATCCTGCCGCTGTGGGCCGTGAGCGTCGGCCTCGACGACGCGACCGCCGCGCTCGTCATCGGCATCGCCGGCGCGGTCGACTTCGCGCTGTTCTACACGAGCGGTCAGATCATGGACCGGTGGGGCCGGCTCGCGAGCGCCCTGCCGTGCATGCTCGGGCTCAGCGTCAGCTACTTCCTGCTCGCGTGGTCAGGTCACCTCGACGCTCGGGTCGGCTGGTTCGTCGCGATCGCGATGGGCATGTCGCTCGCGAACGGTGTCGGCTCGGGCATCCTCATGACGCTCGGCGCGGACCTCGCGCCGCGGGACCACCCGGCACCGTTCCTCGGCGCGTGGCGGTTCACCGGTGACTTCGGGCAGGCGGCTGCGCCGCTCGTCATCTCGTGCGTGACGGCGGTGGCGTCGATCGCGGTCGCGAGCGGGGTGATGGGGGTGCTCGGCCTGGTCGGCGCCGGCATCCTGCTGCGCTACGTGCCGCGGTACCTCCCCCGTCGGCTCCGCTGACGGCGCGTCCCCGGTCCCGCCAGGAGCGGTCTGGAGGCCCGGATCACGTCGGGTCCGCGGGTCCCGGTCGGTAGACTGCCGCTGCTCGCGGGAGTGGTGGAATCGGTAGACACGCAGGATTTAGGTTCCTGTGCCCCAGGCGTGAGGGTTCGAGTCCCTCCTTCCGCACGGACGTCCGCACGGCCCCCGACCGGCAAGTCATACCCGCGAGGGATGGGCCCGCAACCGCCGGACGATACCCTCGTCTCGCGGGAGTCCTCCCCGTGACCCCGCCAATACGACCGGAAGAACCATGCACTCCGTCGCACTCGCCCTGATCCCCTGGCTGGATCCGCAGTACATCCTCGACCACTTCGGCGCGATCGCCGTGCTCATCGTCTGCGCGATCGTCTTCGCCGAGACCGGACTGCTCATCGGGTTCATCTTCCCCGGGGACAGCCTGCTCGTGATCACGGGCTTGTTCGCCTTCGACCGCGGCGGCGAGATCGGCGGGATCCCGGTCTGGGTCGCGGCGCTGATGATCGGCGCCGCGGCGTTCCTCGGCGGCGAGCTCGGCTACTACATCGGCAAGAAGGCCGGTCCGCCCATCTTCGAGCGCAAGGAGAGCGGTCTGTTCTCGAAGGAGAACGTCGACCGCACGAACGCCTTCTTCCACCGCTTCGGACCGCTCGCCGTGATCCTCGCCCGCTTCGTGCCGGTCGTCCGCACGTTCGCCCCGATCGCCGCGGGCGTCGGCCGGATGGACTACAAGAAGTACTCGCTGTACAACGCTGTCGGGGCCGTGATCTGGGGCGTCGGTGTCACCTTCCTCGGGTACTTCCTCGGGTACATCCCGCCCATCGCGTACATCGTGCGCAACTACATCGACGTGATCCTCATCCTCGCCGTGCTCGTCACCGTCGTGCCCGCGGGCCTGCACTACTGGCGCACGGCGCGCAAGGCGAAGCACGCGGCCGAAGCGGAGCAGCAGCAGCCGTAGGGTTCGGACGCGGCCAGGGGTCCGTGTGCGCGGCCGCGTCAGACGCCGAAGTACTCCCGCACGATCGGGGCGATCCCGCGGAACGCCTTGCTCCGGTGTGAGAGGGCGTTCTTCTCCTCGCGGGTCAGCTCCGCCGAGGACCGGTCGGCGTCGTCCGCCTTGAAGACCGGGTCGTACCCGTGTCCCCCGGTGCCGACCGGTTCCGTGAGCACCTCGCCGTTCCACACTGCCTCGAACACGTGCTCGGTGCCGTCGGGTGTCACGAACGCGGCAGCGCAGACGAACGCCGCGGTGCGTTCGACGACCCCCTCGAGGTTCTGCAGCAGCAGCGCGATGTTGTCCGCGTCCGCACGGGTGCCGGCGTACCGGGCCGAGTGGATGCCGGGTGCGCCACCGAGGGCGTCCACCGCGATGCCCGAGTCGTCCGCGAGCGCCGGCAGCCCGGTGTGCGCGACCGCGGCTCGGGCCTTGATGAGCGCGTTGGCGGCGTAGGTGTCGCCGTCCTCGACCGGCTCCGGCCCGTCGTACCCGATGAGCTCGACGCCACCGAGGGCCTCGCCGAGGATCTCACGCAGCTCGACGACCTTGCCCTGGTTGTGGGTCGCGAGCACGACCGTGCGGGGCGTCACGCGATCCCCAGGACGGTCTTCTGGATGGCGGCGAGCGACCGGTTGCCGGCCAGGCCGAGGTCGAGCAGCACGTTGAGTTCGTCACGGTCGAACGGCGCGTGCTCGGCGGTCCCCTGCACCTCGATGAACTTCCCCGACCCGGTGGTCACGATGTTCATGTCCGTGTCGGCTGCCGAGTCCTCGGTGTAGGCCAGATCGAGCATCGGCTCCCCCTTCACGATGCCGACCGAGATGGCCTGCACGCTGTCGGTCAGCGGGGTCGCCTTCTTCGCGATGAAGCCCTTGTCGCGGCCCCACTCGATCGCGTCGGCGAGGGCGACGTAGGCGCCCGTGATCGACGCCGTGCGGGTGCCGCCGTCGGCCTGCAGCACGTCGCAGTCGATGACGAGGGTGTTCTCCCCGAGCGCCTTCGTGTCGACGACGGCGCGGAGGGAGCGCCCGATGAGCCGGGAGATCTCGTGGGTACGGCCGCCGACCCTGCCCTTGATCGACTCGCGCTGCATGCGCTCGTTCGTCGAACGCGGCAGCATCGAGTACTCGGCGGTGACCCAGCCGGTGCCCTTCCCGGCCAGCCAGCGCGGGACGCCGTTCGTGAAGGACGCCGTGCACAGGACCTTCGTGTCGCCGAACGAGATGAGCGCGCTGCCCTCGGCCTGCGAACTCCACCCCCGCTCGATGGTGACGGGACGGTGGTCGGTGGCGGCGCGGCCGTCGATGCGGGTGCTCATGTGGTCCTTTCGATGCGGGGCAGCGGGATGGCCCCGGTCTGGAGGTGGCCGACGCTGGAGACCTCGGGTCCGAGGAAGCGTCGGGCGAGTCGGATGAAGCCGTTCTTGTCGTCGCCGGTCGCCTCGAACGAGTAGGCGGGCGGCTCGGGAGCGGTGCGCTCGAGCCCGTGCTCGACGAGCCGTCGGTAGACGTCGTTCGCGGTCTCCTCGGCGCTGGAGACCAGTGTCACGTCCGGTCCCATCACGAACTGGATGGCGGCGGACATGAGCGGGTAGTGGGTGCAGCCCAGCACGAGGGTGTCGACGTCCGCGGCACGGATCGGCTCGAGGTAGCCGGCGGCCACCTCGCGCAGCGCTGGGGACGACGTGTCCCCCGCCTCGACGAACTCGACGAACCGCGGGCAGGCGGCGAGGGTGAGGTCGACGCCCGAGGCGACCGCGAAGGCGTCCTCGTACGACCGGGACGCGATGGTGCCGACCGTGCCGATCACCCCGATCCGTCCGGTCCGCGTCTGCTTGACGGCGGCGCGGGCCGCGGGCTGGATGACCTCGACCACGGGGATGCCGTACGCCTGCTCGTAGCGTTCCCGGGCGTCCCGGAGCACCGCCGACGACGCCGTGTTGCACGCGATCACGAGGGCCTTCACGCCCTGCTCGACGAGGTCGTCCATGACCTCGAGCGCGTACCGCCGGACGTCCGCGATCGGCTTCGGACCGTACGGCGAGTGCAGGGTGTCGCCGACGTACCGGATGCTCTCCCGCGGCAGCTGGTCGATGATCGCGCGCGCCACCGTCAGCCCGCCGACCCCGCTGTCGAAGACTCCGATCGGTGCATCCGTCACGGTGACCAGCGTACCGAGCCGTCCTCCCCCCGCCGAACGCGAGCGGGCGGAACACGCGCGCGAACCCCACCGACCCCCGCACATACCGCCCGCTCGGACGCGGGCGCACCCGCACACCCGCCCGCCCGCTCGCCGGCGGCCGAGCGCCCGACACAATCCGCGCCTCCGGACCGGCACGTCGCTAGTGTCGGACAGGTGACCAGCGCGCTCCTGACGGACCAGTACGAACTCACCATGGTCGACGCGGCCCTCAAGGACGGCACCGCCGACCGCCGCTGCGTCTTCGAGGTGTTCACCCGCCGGCTGCCGGACGGACGCCGGTACGGGGTGGTCGCCGGCCTCGGTCGGTTCCTCACGGCCCTCACCGACTTCCGGTTCGGCGACGAGGAGATCGGCTTCCTGCGCGACCGCGGCGTCATCGACGAGGGCACCGCGAAGTGGCTCGCCGACTACCGCTTCACGGGCGATGTCCGCGCCTACCGCGAGGGCGAGGTCTTCTTCCCGAACTCGCCCGTGCTGCAGATCGAGGGCACCTTCGCCGAGGCCGTCGTGCTCGAGACCCTCGCGCTGAGCATCTTCAACGCGGACTCCGCCATCGCCTCCGCCGCCGCGCGCATGGTCTCCGCCGCCGACAAGCGACCGCTCGCCGAGATGGGCTCCCGCCGCACCGGGGAGTGGAACGCCGTCGCCGCCGCGCGTGCCGCGTACATCGCCGGCTTCGGGGCGACGAGCAACCTCGAGGCCGGGCGCACCTGGGGCATCCCCACGATGGGCACCGCCGCGCACGCGTTCACCCTGCTGCACGACACCGAGGAAGCCGCGTTCCGGTCCCAGCTCGACGCCCTCGGCACCGGCACCACGCTGCTCGTCGACACGTACGACATCGAGGCCGCCGTCGACACCGCGGTCCGCCTGACCGACGGGAAGCTCGGCGCGGTGCGCATCGACAGCGGCGACCTGCCCTCGGTCGTCGCATCCGTGCGGGCACAGCTCGACCGGCTCGGGGCGACGAACACGAAGATCACGGTCACGAACGACCTCGACGAGTACACGATCGCCGCGCTCCGGGCTGCGCCCGTGGACTCCTACGGCGTCGGCACCTCGGTCGTGTCCGGATCAGGACACCCCGCCGCGGGCATGGTCTTCAAGCTCGTCGCGCACCGCTCCGCCGACGGGGACGACTGGGTCCCGGTCGCGAAGAAGTCGGCCGACAAGGCGTCCGCGGGCGGCCGCAAGGAGGCCGGACGTCGGCTCCGCAACGGCATCGCCACGGCCGAGGTCGTGCTCACCTCGGGTCCGGTCGGGCCGGACGAGCGGCCGCTGCTCGTACCCGTGGTCACGAACGGGGAGGTGCACCAGGAGTTCCTCGGGGTGCACGGCGTCGAGGCGGCGCGGGCGCACCACAAGCTCGCCAAGGCCGAACTGCCGGCGGACGCGTCGCGCATCGGCCGCGGGGACCCGGCGATCCCGACGCTGGTGATCTGAAGCCGGCCGGCTACTCGGCCTTCATCTTCTCGTAGATCGCCTTGCAGTCCGGGCACACCGGGAACTTCTCGGGGTCGCGACCGGGGATCCACTTCTTGCCGCACAGCGCCTTCACGGGCTTGCCGGTGAGGGCGGACTGCAGGATCTTGTCCTTCTTGACGTAGTGCGAGAACCGCTCGTGGTCGCCGGGCTCGATCGCTTCCTCTTCGAGGAGCTTCTCGAGCTCGCGGTCCATCACGTCGAGGCCGCCGCCGGGTTCCGTCATGCTCATGCGTCAAGGGTACGACGGCGCGGCTCACGCCGCGACGGTGCGTGCCGCTCACCCCGCGACCGTGCGTGCGGCGCGCGCCGCCAGCGTCTCGAGGCCAGGAGGCGCGGGCCGGGGCCGACCCGCGCCTCCAGGCCGTCAGGTGGTCACCCCGGGACGCGACCCGGGTCAGTTGCGCTGGGCCGCCGCCAGCAGGTCCGGCCCGTGCCGGTCGAAGAGGCGACCGCCGACGGCGACCCCCGCGGCCAGCACGACCACGCCGACCAGGACCCCGACGACCAGCGTCAGGACGTCCCAGGGCGCCGGTCCGTCCGCGAACGCCAGCACGGCCAGCCACGCGGCGGGTACCGAGCACACGACGATCCCGACCACCATCGACGACTGCGCCACCGAGGCGAGCGCCCCGGCGGCCTGCGGCTGCTGGAAGGGGTGGTCGCCCGGACGCACCGTCGGGTACGGCAGCAGGACGGACACGACGCTCGACAGCCCGAGGCCGGACAGGAGCGCGCTCGCACACACGCCGATGAGGACCGGGAACGCGGTCCAGTCGCCGAACAGCCACGCGGACACCCACGAACCGGCGACGAGCGCGGGGATGCCCACGGCGATGACCGGGACGAGCCGACCGAGGCGATCGCTCCACCCCGGCGCTCCGGAGGCGACGTGCAACCACACCGCCGTGTTGTCGTACGAGACGTCGTTGTGTGGCAGGAACCCGGCGATCAGCGCCATGAGGGGCAGCGGGACCAGGGCGGTCCAGTGCCACGGGACGCCGGCGACCCCGAGCGGGATCACGACGACCGGAACGAACACGATGATCAGGTACGACGCGCGGTACCGCGGATCGCGTCCCCAGTAGGTGAGCGCACGCGCCGCGACCGCGGCGACCGGCGTCGAGCCAAGCGTGTCGAACCAGCCGAGGCCCCGGTAACGGCGGGTCCGGGCCCGGCCGTCCACCGTCTCGAGCGCTCGTCCGACGACCGCCCACCACGCCCACCCGAGCAATGCCACGACGGCGACCGCGACGAGGAGCTTCACGATCCCCTCGCCGACACGGCCGCTCGCGACGTCCGCGGGGACGGCCCAGGCGGCACCCCACGGGGTCCACCCGGCGATGTCGGCGATGCGCTGCATCTCCGCGCCCGCCGGGTCGAGCCAGTCGACGCGCAGCAGGAGCGACACGGTCGGGATCGCCAGCACGACGATGACGAGCGCGACGAGCCAGCCGGCGTCCCGCGAGCGGTGCGGGCCGATCAGTGATGCGCCCACGGCGCACCCGACCCGGACGAGCAGCGCGCAGGTGGCGATGGCGAGGACGGCACCGACGACGCCGAGGACACCGGCACCGGCACCGCGCATCCACGCGATCGACTGCCCCACGGCCACGATCGCCACCGCGACGATGGGGACGCCCACGAGTCCGGCGACGCCCAGCCCCACCGCGAGGTCGCGCCGGCCGATCCCGAAGACCGTGAAGCGGCGCGGGTCGAACTGGTCGCTGCGTCCGACCACGAGCGGGACGACCGTGAACGCGAACGCGACGAGGGTACCGACCGGGACGATGACGGAGCGTGCGACCTCGGGCGCCGACCCCCGGAGCTCCGCGAACGCGACCGCGACGAACACCGCGGCGACGAGACCGGCGATGCTGCCGAGCACGACGAGGACGGACCGGCGGGCGCTCCCCCGGACCTCGCCCGCGAGCAGGTCGGCCCTCAGCCGGAGAAGCTGTGCAACCATTCCATGCTCTCTGCCACGACGCGGCCGCCCGCGAGTTCGACGAACTTGTCCTCGAGGCTCTTGCGCCCGCGGACCTGCGCCATCGTGCCGGAGGCGAGGACCTTGCCGCCCACGATGATGGCGACGGAGTCGCAGGTGCGCTGCACGAGCTCCATCGAGTGGCTGGAGAGCACCACGGTCCCGCCCCCGCGGGTGTAGCGACGGAGGATCTCGGTGATGGTCGCCGCGCTCACCGGGTCGACGGACTCGAACGGTTCGTCCAGCACGAGCACCCGGGGCGAGTGGATGAGCGTCGCCGCGAGGGCGATCTTCTTCGCCATGCCGACCGAGTAGTCCGCGACCTGCCGGCCGAGCGCCTCGCCGAGGCCGAACGCCTCGGCCAGGTCCGCGCTGCGCTGCCGGGCGGTGGCGCCGTCGAGCCCACGGAGGGTCGCCGAGTAGTAGAGAAGCTGCGCGCCGGTGAGTCGGTCGAACAGGCGGAGCCGGTCGGGCAGCACGCCGAGGTCGCGCTTCGCGGCGGTCGGATCGGCCCAGACGTCGTGGTCGAGCACGGTGACGCTGCCGGCGTCCGGACGGAGCAGTCCGGTCACCATCGAGAGCGTGGTGGTCTTGCCGGCGCCGTTCGGGCCGACGACGCCGAAGATCGAGCCCCGGCGGATCTCGAGGTCGACCTCGTCGGCGGCGAGGGTCTGGCCGTAGCGCTTCACGAGCCCGTCGGCGCGGAGCACGACGGGCTGCTGCGGCTGCTTCTGCGCGGTCGCGGGGCGCTTGGCAGCGGCGGGGCGCTTCTTGGACGGCTTCGTGGGTGCGGTGTCGGTCGCGTCGGGCGCCGTCGCGGTCGTGCCGAGCGCGTCGGCCGCGGTCGTGCCGGTGGCGTTCGTCGCGTCCGACTCGTCCGGGGTGTTCGGGCCGGGAGGCACGGTGCCGGTCGACGCCGCGGTCTGCGTCGGGCGCGTGGCACGTCCCTTGCCGCCGCGAGCCTTCCCGGGTCGGCGCGCCGTCGTCGTCGGGGCCGCGGCCGGCGCGGCGCTCACGTCCGGTTCCGTCTCCGTCGTCTCGGTGACCGTCGTGTCGTCGGTCATCGCGTCCTCAGCGGAGGCGTCGTGCGCATCCCCGTCCCCCATGTCGTCGTCAGCGGCGTCGCCCGCCACGATGGCGTCGTCGTCCTCGGTGTCTGCCTCGTCCTCGGCATCCTCGGTGCCCGCAGCATCCGCGGCGTCCGCGGCCGCTTCCTCGGTCAGCCAGGCAGCGTCCGACGTGGTGTACACGTCGTCGTCATCCCCTGCTGCTGCGGCCACCGCCCCACCGTACCAACGCTCTCCGGACACTGGCGGACGGGTCGGCTGCAGTGTCACGAATTGGGCACGAAGCCCCCGTGGGTGTACCCCGGAAGCGACACGTTCCGTATCATTCACCAGGGCACGACGGAGTGTTCACCACTTGGAAACCTGCTTCGGCCGGCGTTCCCGAGGCGATCTCTCCCTGCGAATGAGCGCAGAGACGACGGTTTCTCGGTCAACTCGGACCTTCAGCGAGCAGACTCGACGAGGCCCGCCCGTGCCCCAGGGCGCGCGGGCGGACACCAGAAGGGACCAGCATGACCACGCAGATCGTGATCCTCGCAGCGGGGATGGGCAGCCGCCTCGGGCGCAGCCTGCCGAAGCCGCTGACCGAACTGAGCGACGGCCGCACCATCATGCAGCAGCAGTTCGACAACATCCGCGCCGCGTTCGGCTCGAGTGCCCGCGTGACGATCGTCGTCGGCTACAAGTCGGAGTACATCGTCGAGGCCTTCCCCGAGGCGAACTTCGTCTACAACGAGTCGTACGACTCCACGAACACCTCGAAGAGCCTCCTCCGTGCGCTCAAGGCCACGGGCAAGGGCGGCGTCCTCTGGATGAACGGCGACGTCGTGTTCGACCCGCGTGCGCTCGTGCGTGCCGCGGACATGATCGACGAGGACCGCTCGTTCGTCAGCGTCAACACCGACAAGGTCTCCGACGAAGAGGTCAAGTACACGGTCGACGCCGAGGGCTTCATCCACAAGCTGTCGAAGCAGGTCGTTGGCGGACTCGGCGAAGCGGTCGGCATCAACTACGTCTCGTCGAAGGACAAGCAGGCGCTCATCCGCCAGCTCGGCCGCGTCGACGACCAGGAGTACTTCGAGGGCGGCATCGAGGCGGCCATCGCCGAGGACGGGCTACTCTGGAGCCCGATCGACATCTCCGACCTGTACGCGGTCGAGATCGACTTCGCCGAGGACCTCGAGCGCGCGAACAACCTGTTCGCCTGAACCACCGTCAGGACCCCTCGGCGGTTCCGCCCGAAGGGAAACCGTGACCACAGCGAGTGCGCCGACCGCGCCCGCGGCTGCCGCACCTGCGGTGTCCCGGAGCGCCGGTCGGCGCTATCGTCATGCCCTCTGGCTCCTGACCGTCCGCGACCTCCGGGTCCGCTACTCGACGTCCGCGCTCGGGTACCTCTGGTCGATCCTCGACCCGCTCGTGATGTCGGCCATCTACTGGTTCGTGTTCACGCAGGTGTTCCATCGCGGCTCGGTCGGCGAAGAGCCGTACATCGTGTTCCTGCTCTCGGCCCTGCTCCCGTGGATGTGGTTCACCGGGGCTGTGTCCGACTCGACACGGGCGTTCATCAAGGAGACCAAGCTCATCCGCTCGACGACGATCCCGCGGAGCATCTGGGTCGCACGGGTCAACGCTTCGAAGGGCATCGAGTTCCTGCTCAGCCTCCCGGTGCTCGCGGTGTTCGCCATCGCCACCGGCGCACACGTGCACTGGGAGCTCGCGCTCTACCCGCTGGCGATCGTGCTGCAGTGCGCCCTCGTCTACGGCCTCGGACTGATCGTGGCGCCGCTGGTGGTGTTCTTCCGTGACCTCGAGCGCGCCGTGAAGCTCGTGCTCCGGTTCCTCTTCTACGCATCGCCCATCATCTACGGCACGCAGGCGCTCCCCGACAAGCTGCACGACCTGGCGGCGTTCAACCCGCTGAGCGGCATCTTCGGCATCTACCGGTCCGCGTTCTTCCCGTCGCAGCTCGACTGGTTCGAGGTGGCGGTGTCCGTCGTCGTCACGGTCGTCGTCGTCGCGATCGGGCTCGTCGTGTTCCGCCGCAGCGAGCACCGCGTCCTGAAGGAGCTGTGATGGCCGTCACCGAGCAGAGCGGCCTGACCGCGACCGTCGCTCCCGTGATCTCGGTGCGCGACGCCGGCATCCGGTTCAAGCGCAACCGCCGGGCGAGTCGCAGCTTCAAGGACCTCTTCGCCGGGAGCAACCGACGCAAACGCGCGGACGAGTTCTGGGCCCTCCGCGGGGTGACCTTCGACGTGCGTCCCGGCGAGGCGATCGGCGTCGTCGGACGGAACGGTCAGGGCAAGTCCACGCTCCTCAAGCTCGTGGCCCAGGTGATGCTGCCGGACGAGGGGCGCGTGCACGTCGGCGCCGGTGTCGCGCCGCTCATCGAGATCACCGGCGGGTTCGTCGGAGACCTCTCGGTCCGCGACAACGTGTACCTCACCGCCGGACTCCACGGCATGTCCCGCGCGGAGATCCGCGACGCCTTCGACGAGATCATCGAGTTCGCCGAGATCGGCGACTTCGTCGACACGCCCTACAAGCACCTGTCGAGCGGCATGAAGGTGCGCATCGCCTTCGCGGTGATCTCACGGCTCGACGAACCCGTCATCCTGGTGGACGAGGTCCTGGCGGTGGGGGACAAGGCGTTCCGCGAGAAGTGCTACAAGCGGATCGAGGAGCTCCTGGCCGGCGGACGCACGCTCTTCTTCGTCTCGCACAGCGACAAGGACCTCCGCCGGTTCTGCGACCGGGGGCTCTACCTCGACAAGGGGCGGCTGCAGCTCGACGGCACGATCGAGGAAGCCCTGCAGCGCTACTCGTCCGAGTACGGCGTCTGACGCCCGGACTCCCCGTCCACAACCCGGCTCCCTCGGACCGCCCTCCACAGCCGTCCGCCCCGCGGGCCGAACCGGCCACCGGACGTCAGACCCTCACCCTACGGTGACGTCCATGCACCACCCGACACCGGCCTACGCCGTCCCGTTCACGATCGACCGTTCCCTCGCCCCCCGCCGCTACGACCTGGTGAACACCGGAGACGAACCCGTCGACGGTCTCACCCTGACACACCTCGGCGACGGGTACTGCCCGCCGCTCGCCGTCCGACGACTGGAGCCCGGGCGATCACTCTCGATCGCGGTGTTCGGCGCCGACCCGGAGTCCACGGGCATCGTCGTCGTCCGCTGGCGCCGTCCCGACCGCTCCGAGTACCTGTGGCGGATGTCCCTCGTCGGTCATGCCCGTGCTGCCTGACCCGTCGAGCCGTGCACGCTCCGGCGGCTCAGGCCTCGCCGTGTGCGGCCGCGACCTCGCGCCAGCGGCTGAGCAGCCGTTCGACGGCGGCGTGCAACCGTGCCGTGGCCGTGCCCGGAGTGGTGTCACCGAAGTAGCGCTGCACCCAGTGCTGCAGCTTCGCGAGCTCCTCGGCGTCGTTCGCCGCGACGTCGATCCGTGCGACGACGTCCTGCGCGTCCGATGCCGCCAGCCAGTTCGCGTCGCCGAGGTAGCCTCGCTCGTCGACGTCCGCTTCGGGGGACACCGGCCGGGTCACGATGAGCGGCTTGCCGACGGCGAGCCGGTCGTAGATCATCGCGCTGATGTCGGTGATCGCGACGTCCGCGCCGGCGAGCTGCCAACCGAGTTCGGGGCCGTCGTCGTACACGTGGTGGGCGTTCGGGTCGGCGGCGTTCGCGCTCGCGATCGCCGCGACGATGCGCTCGTGCGCCGCCTTGTACGCGGCGTCCCGGATGCCGCTGCGCGGGTGCGGCCGGTACACGAGCCGGTGCGTCGGCGACGCGAGCACCCGATCGGCGATCGTGGTCCCGTGACTCGCGATCGACCCGTAGGCGGCGGCAGCCCGGTCCCCCTCCCACGTCGGCGCGTAGAGCACCACGGTGCGGTCGTCCGCCGGGTACGGCGTGGCCCCGGCGAAGTGGTCGGCCTGCGGTCGGCCGATCGCGATCGTCCGCGCGTCGAGGTCGTAGTCCCACAGCGCGTCGGACAGTCGCTCACGAGCGGCGTCACCAGCGATCAGGGCGTAGTCGTACGCCTTGAACTGGTTCGTCGTCATGTACATCTTGTCGCTCTCGCCGTGGTTGACGAACACGTGCCACATGCGCCCGTACCGCATCATCTGGAAGTTCCGGGCGTTCTGGTTGACGTAGAGGACGATCTTCGGCGCCTGCTCCTCGACGAAGCGCTCGAGGTCCACGACCTGCCGCGCGTAGACCGCGGGCACCGGGGATTCCTCGAGCAGCTTGAGCATGGTCCCGGGGCTGCGCGAGATGATCGCGACCGGGTGCGTGGCGGTGAGCTCGGCCAGCGGTGCGTACCACTGGCGCACCTGGTACATGTTCACCGGTCCGTCGGCGAAGTACACCGCGATCTCGATGCTGCCCGGTGCGGGGACGGGAGCGGACGGCAGCCGGCGTTCGAGGTCACGACGGCTCCGGCGCGACTTGAGCAGGCGCTCGGCGAGGCGCAGAGCGGTGCGTGCATCGCTGATGATCGGCATGGTCCCTCTTCCGGTGTCGACGGGCGGTTCGTGGTGGGCGGGTCAGACGACGGGCGGGCGTCCCGCGAGCGTCATGCGCCCGATCGTCAACCACCCCATGACGTGCACGGGGCCGCAGTCGGTGGACCAGCCTTCCCGGACGCCGTCGAACCAGGTGGCCAGGCGCCGCGGGTGCCGCCACCAGCGCGCGACCTGGATCGCTGCCCACGAGCCCACGTACAGCGGACGGAGCACCACCGGCAGGTTGCGCCGAGCGAGCCACACCCGGTTCCGGGCGTTCAGCCGGTAGTACTCCGCGTGGCGTGCCGGATCGATGGCGGGGTGGTGCGCGACGAGGTCTCCGGCGTACCAGGTCCGTCGGCCGGCGTCCCACACGCGCCAGGCGAGTTCGATGCCCTCGTGCGCGTAGAAGTACTCGGCGCCCCATCCCCCGGTGGCACGGTACACGTCCATCGGCAGCACGACAGCGCCTTCCCACACCGAGAAGACCGGCGACGAGTGGTCCGGCTCGCCCTTCCGGATCCGTGGGATCCAGCGTGTGGGGTTCGCGGCGCCCGTCGGGTCGACGACGCGGGGCTGCACGAGTCCGAGCGACGGGTCGCGTTCGAACAGTCCGATCGCGTCGCGCAGGAAGGTCTCGGAGGGCACCGACGCGTCGTCGTCGAGGAAGAACACGTAGTCGCCGTCGACGACCTCGGCACCGGCGTTCCGGCCGGCGGGGATCCCGACGTTCTCGGACAGGGCGAGCGCGCGGACGCCCTCCGGCAGCCCGGTCGGATCCCAGCCGTTGCCGACGCACACCACGTCGAGCTCGACGTCCCGCTGCGCGAGCACGCTCTCGAGTCCGCGGCGCAGGTCGTCGGGTCGGGTGCCCTGCGAGAGGCTCACGACCGCGACCCGGGGACGTTCCCGGTGCGGCACAGCGTGCCGACGAACGGTGCCCGGAGTCATCCGCGGACCCGCTTCGACGAGATGATCGCGACGAAGTGCCCGAAGGTCGCCAGCACCGCCAGGGGCAGCAGCACCCCGACGAGGATCCGGTCGGCCAGCGGATGACCGATGACGAGGGCGAGCAGCGCGAAGACGAACGCCAGGATGCTCAGCTCGACCGAGTGGTACAGGCGGTGGAAGGGCAGGAAGCGAGCGGCTCGGCGCAGGGTGGCGAGGCGCCTTCCGGACGGTGCGGTACCGGCGTCCCGACGGTCGACGAGCTTGTCGAGGCCGGCGTTGGCCCGCGCCACGTGCACCATGTCGTTCAGCGCCTTGTTGAGCACGATCACGAGCCCGAGCGCGCAACCGATCGTCGTCCACATCCAGTCCGCTCCGTGGATCGGCCACGTGGCGGCGCGGATGCCGAGCGCGACGGGGATGAGCCCCTCGGTCGTGTAGTGCCCCACCTTGTCGAGGAACACCCCGGCCGGCGACCGGGTGCCCCGCCACCGCGCAACTTCGCCGTCGCAGCAGTCGACGAGCATCTGCAGCTGCCCGAGCACGAGCGCGAGCGCCGCACCCCAGATCCCCGGGATGAGCAGGGCAGCGGCGACGCTCCACCCGACCAGGATCATCAGACCGGTCACCTGGTTCGCGCTCACTCGGGTCTTCAGGAGCACCCACGTCAGGTAGGGCGAGACGTCCCGCAGGTAGAGGGACGCCGTCCAGTGCTCGGCGTTCGCCCGCGCTCGGACCTCGTCCGGCTGGGCGACCGCGCGCAGCTCCGCGATCGAGGTGGGGCGGGCGTTCCCGCGGCCGGTCGTGTCATCGGTCAAGAGGTCAGGTCACCGTCCCGTGTGCGTGGTCAGCTCGGACGTCCGGGTGAGGAAGCCGATGATGAAGCCGAGCCCCCACCCGACGTGGATGCAGGGCAGCACCACGAGGAGCCAGAGCAGCGTCGGCAGCCCCGACCGCCGGGCGACCGCGACGGCCCCCAGCACGACGAAGACGATGTACACGGCGGGCACGACGAACCCGATCAGCGCCCACACTGCACCGGTCCCGAGCGCCGCACCGATGATCCCGACGACACCGGCGACGATGCCGAGCGCCATGGCCGCGACCATCGCCGGTGGGACGAAGTAGCGGAGACCGTTGTTGGCGGGGAACCGGCGAGCGAGCTCACCGCGCCACAACCCCGTCGCGACGAACTGCCGCACGAGGCGCTTCAGGCTCGGCCGCGGTCGGTACGTGACGACGAGCTCGGGCGTGAACCACACCGTGCCGCCGGTCTGTCGCAGTCGACGGTTGAGCTCCCAGTCCTGCCCCCGCTTGATGCCCTCGTCGAACAGGCCGACCTCGAACAGGCGATCGCGGCGGAACACCCCGAGGTAGGCGGTCTCGGCCGGCCCGGCCTCGCCACCGACGTGGTGCGGTGTGCCCCCCAGGCCAACCCGGCTGCCGTACGCCAGCGCGACGGCCCGCTCGAACGGCGTCCGGCCCTCCGCGTGCATGATCCCGCCGACGTTGTCCGCGCCCGACTCCTGCAGCACCCGCACCGCGATCCGCGTGTAGTCGACCGGCAGCACCGAGTGCGCGTCGACCCGGACCACGACGGGGTGCACCGATGCGCGGATCGCCACGTTGAGTCCGGCGGGCGTCGATCCGAGCGGGTTCTCGATCGCCCGGATGCGGGGATCGGCGGCGCTCATCTCGGCCACGAGTTCGTTCGTGCCGTCGATCGACGGCCCGAGCGCGAGGATGACCTCGAACGGGCCGGAGTAGTCCTGCTCCAGCAGACTCTGGACGGCGGCCCGGACCTCGGTGACCTCGTTGAGGACGGGCATCACGTACGAGACGCCCGGCAGGGGCTGTCCGTCTGTCTGCATGCGTACCTCGGGGTCCTGGCTGGGTGCACGGGACGCACCGCGGACGGCGCCGCCCCGCAGAGCGACCCCGAGCCTATCAAGGACGCGACCGGGAGACGGACTGGAGGCACGGTGCCAGCTGGCACCGTGCCTCCAGTCCGTCTCCGTCAGCCCTTGTAGGTGCCGAGCGTGACGTTCGCCTCGCGCGTCTCGCCACCGCGGATGTAGGTGATCGTCGTCTTCGCACCGCCCGCGAAGTAGCGGACCTGCGCCGTCAGGTCGGTCGCGTCGGAGACCGTCGCCGAACCGATCTTCGTGACCACGTCGCCCTTCTGCAGACCTGCCTTCGCCGCCGCGCCGCCGGACGACACCGACTTGATGAGGCCGCCCATCTGGGTGGCCTTGGCGTCCTCGGCGGCGTCGCCGACGGTCGCGCCGAGCAGACCGTGCGTCGCGGCGCCGTTGTCCTTGATCTCGTTCGCCACGCGCTTGACGAGGTTCGACGGGATCGAGAAGCCGACGCCGATGCTGCCCGACTGGCTCGTGGAGTCCGAGGAGCTGCTCGCGCTGGCGATGGCGACGTTGACGCCGATCAGCTTGCCCTTGGAGTCGAGCAGCGCGCCACCGGAGTTGCCCGGGTTGATCGACGCGTCGGTCTGGATGACCGGCAGCGAGACGGTGCTGTTCGCCGACGAGCTGCTGCCGTTGTCGCCGTTGCCCCAGAAGTCGAACGGACCGCCGCTCGAGCCGTTGCCGCCCTCGTTCGAGTCGCCGCCCTCGCTCGGAGCGCTCGACGTGACCTGGATGCTGCGGCTCAGGGTCGAGACGATGCCGTCCGTGACGGTGTTCGACAGGCCGAGCGGCGCACCGATCGCGACCGCGGTGTCACCGACGTTGAGGTCCGACGAGTCCGCGAAGGTGATCGGCTTCATGTCCGTGGCGTCGATCTTGATGACCGCGAGGTCCACCGTCGGGTCCGTGCCGACGAGCTTCGCCGGGTAGATCTTGCCGTCCGACGTGGTGACCGTGATCGTGCCGTTCGAGCTGTCGCCGTCGAGCGTCACCACGTGGGTGTTCGTGACGATGTAGCCGTCCTTGCTGAAAACGACGCCCGAACCGGTGCCGGCCTCGCTGCTCGACGAGACGTTGATCGTCACGACCGACGGCGTCGCCTGCGCAGCGACGGCGGTGACGACCGTCGCATTGTTGTAGTCGTTGACCGTCAGGTTGCCGCCGCCCTGCGAGGTGGAGGAACCGACGACGGTGCCGCCGTCCTGCGAGGAGCCGGCGAGCCAGCCCGCGCCGCCGCCGACCAGACCCGCGACGACGAGGCCGGCGATGAGCGGGAGGGCGAGTCGGCCGCGGCCGTCCTTCGTGCGGGTCGTGGTGCCCGCTGCTGCGGCTCCTGCACCTGCACCTGCGGCTGCGCCAGCGCCTGCGCCGAAGTAGTGGCCGTTGCGCTGGTTCGAGCCGTCGACGTCACCGAAGGCGCTCGTGGCGGACGAAGGAGCCTGGGCCGAAGCTGCAGCGGAGTACTCCGAGGCCGGCTGGGCGTACTCGCCGTAGCGGGGCTGTTGCCCGTACGCGGACTGCTGGCCGTAGCCGTACTGGCCGTACTGGTCCTGCCCGGATGGGGTCTGCTGCGGCTGCTGACCGTACTGGGTCTGCTGACCGTACTGGCTCGTCTGCCCCTGGTCGTTGCCGTAGGGCGTGCCGTGCTGACCGTAGCCGCCGGCCGGCTGCCCGTACTGCGCGCTCTGACCGTACTGGCTGGTCTGCGCCTGGCCGTACTGCGCCGCGTGGGACCCACTCGTGCCGACGTGCGTCGAGTCCGCCGCCCGCGGGTACGGCGCGGTGTAGCGGTCCGTGGGGTGGTCGGTCGACGCGGCGATGACGTCTGTCTCGTTCGCGGGAGCGGGATCGATCACGTCGGTGTGGTCCGGGTGATCCGCTCGCGCGTGGTTCGTGGGAGCGTCGCTCGGAGCGCTCGTGTGCTCGGAGTCGTTCGGCGAAGCGTCCTCGGATGCGGCCTGCGCGGCCGTGTCGTCCGGACGGATGTCGTCGCCCTGCCCGTTGGGCGTGGTGTCGGTCATGCTGGACGTGCTCCTTTCAAGCTCGTGCAGTCTGTCGCACCCACCTGGGCGGTGCTCCTGGTGACGCTGCGAGCCACCTATGGCGATCTTATGCGTGGGCTGTGCCACGGCTCCCGGGTGGGCGTTGGTCGGGCCGCTAGGTTGGGTTCCGTTCAGCGCCGCACGAGCCGTCGACACCTCGGAGGAAACCACATGCGTCAGGCAGGCCCCTGGTTGCGAGCGGCGGAGGGAGCGATGCTCCTGGGTCCGGACGGGGTCCCCGCCCCGACGGTGTTCGCCGAGATGAGCGCCCTCGCCACCGCCACCGGCGCCGTCAACCTCGGACAGGGATTCCCGGACGAGGACGGCCCCGCCGAGGTCCTCGAGGCCGCCGTCGCCGCGATCCGCCAGGGCGTGAACCAGTACCCGCCCGGCCGAGGGACCCCCGACCTCCGCGCAGCGATCAGTGAGCACCAGGCGCGGTGGTACGGACTCGACGTCGACCCCGACCGCCAGGTACTCGTCACCGCCGGCGCGACCGAAGCCCTCGCCGCCACGCTCCTCGCACTGGTCGAACCCGGTGACGAGGTGATCACGTTCGAGCCCTTCTACGACGCGTACGGCGCGCTCATCCGCCTCGCGGGCGGGATCCACGTCACCGTCCCCCTCACCGCGCCGGACTTCCTCCCCGACGAGGACACGCTGCGCGCGGCGTTCTCCGACCGCACCCGCGCCGTCCTCGTGAACACACCGCACAACCCCACCGGACGGGTGCTCCCCACCGAGGTGCTCAGCACGATCGTCGAACTCGCCGAGCAGTACGACGCGGTGGTCGTCACCGACGAGGTCTACGAGCACCTGACGTTCGACGTCCCGCACGTGCCGATCGCCACCCTCCCGGGAGCAGCGGGGCGCACCGTGACGATCTCGAGCGCTGGGAAGACCTTCAGCACCACGGGTTGGAAGATCGGCTGGCTCACGGCTCCTCCGGCACTCGTCGACGCGATCACCACGGTCAAGCAGTTCCTCACGTTCGTGAACGGCGCACCGTTCCAGCCCGCGGTGGCTGCCGGTCTGCGGCTGCCGGACAGCGTGTTCGCCGGCATCGCAGCGGAGCTCTCGTCGAAGCACGACCTGCTCGCCGCAGGGCTCCGTGCGGCGGGCTTCGAGGTGATGCGGCCCGACGGCGGGTACTTCGTGATCGCGGACGCCGCGGCGCTCGGCCACGACGACGCCCGCGACTTCTGTCTGCGGCTGCCCGAACTCGCCGGGGTCGTCGGGGTACCCGTGTCGGCGTTCGTCCGGCCCGACCACGCCGCCGGGTACCGCTCGCTCGTCCGGTTCGCCTTCTGCAAGCGACGCTCGGTGCTCGAGGACGCGGCCGCCCGCCTCGCCGGACTGACGCCCACCGCCTGACGCGCTGCTCCGACGCGAGCGGCGCGTCGATCCCCGAACGGGCGCGTCGGTTCCCGAGCGGGCGAAACACGGCCCGCCGCGCGCCTCTCCCCCGGACATTTCGCCCGCTCGGCCCCGCGCGGCTGGGCCACGGACGTTCCGCGACACGAACGGGCGGAATACGGCCCGCAGCGCGCCTCTCCCCCTCGCATTTCGCCCGCTCGGCCCCGCGCGGCACTGGCGCGGCCGAACATGGGCGTTCCCCGCCGCGAGCGGGCGGAATACGTCCCGCCTGGCGGCTTTCCCCCGCACATTTCGCCCACTCGGCGCCGCGCGGCCGGGCCACGGACGTTCCGCGACGCGAACGGGCGGAATACGGCCCACAGCGCGCCTCTCCCCCTCGCATTTCGCCCGCTCGGCGTCCGCGCGGCCGGGCCACGGACGTTCCGCGACGCGAACGGGCGGAATACGTCCCGCAGCGCGCCCCTCCCCCGCGCATTTCGCCCGCTCGGCGGAGGAACGGGTGAGCCGGGCGGGCGAGGAGCGACCGCGCGGGGTCAGGGGCGCGGGGCGACCTCGTAGCGGCGGAGTGCGAGCGACGGGTTCGTCCGGCGGACGGCGTCGGTCACCGCGGTGTCGATGGTCGCGACGATCATCCCCGGGACCGCCCCGGCAGCGACGACCGCGACACCGGAGGGATCGAGGACGACCGAGCCTCCGATGCCGATCGGCGGCGTCTGCCCCACGCCGACCACCCACACGGTGTTCTCGATCGCCCGGGCGGTCAGGAGCGTCCGCCAGTGGTGCTCCTTCCCGGGGCCACGGACCCATTCGGCGGGGAGCACGACGACGTCCGCTGCTCCGTGCTCGGGCGCCGCGAGACGGCGGGTGACCTCGGGGAAGCGCAGGTCGTAGCAGGTCTCGAGCCCGATCCGCACACCGTCGAGCTCGAACACCGGCAGCTGCCCGGGGTCGCCGGGGTCGATGCGGTCGGACTCCTTCGAGCCGAAAGCGTCGTACAGGTGCACCTTCCGGTACGCGACCGCGATCGATCCGTCGGGCAGGACCGCGACGAGGGTGTTCCGGAAGCGGTCCGCCTCGTCGGCGGTCTCGGCGACGCCGACGACGAGGGCGATCCCGACCTCGCGCGCGATGTCCAGCAGGCCGGTGACGAACGTGCCGTCGAGGCGCTGGGCGGCCGCCACGAACCGGTCATCGATGTCGGCCGTGAAGTACGAGGTGTACTCCGGCGTGACGAGGAGGTCGGCACCCCGGGCCGCCGCGTCGACCGCCGCCGCGCGGACGGTCTCGAGGTTGACGGCCGGGTCATCCACGGGTGCGAACTGCGCCGCGGCGATCGTGAGAGTGCCCATCCGCCGAGCGTACCGGCAGCCCGCGACCGAAGAAGGCCCCGGTCCGACTGGACCGGGGCCTTCTCTGTGACGCTTGGTTGCGGGGGCAGGATTTGAACCTACGACCTCTGGGTTATGAGCCCAGCGAGCTACCGAACTGCTCCACCCCGCGGCACGTTGAACAGCCTACACGGGGCGGTGGCGGGGCACAAATCGAGTGCCCCGCCACGGTGTGTCAGTTCCCGTCCTCAGCCTCGGTGGCGGCCTGGATCGCTTCCTGCAGGCGCTGATCGGCCTCCGCAGCGGCGACGAGGTCGTTGTCCGCGTAGGCGTCCTGGCGGTCCTGCAGCGCCTGCTTGGCGTCGTTCAGGGCCTTCTGCAGCGCTTCGTTGTCGACGGTGCCGCTCGACGAGCCCGAACCCGTGTCGGAGGAACCCGACCCGGAGCCCGAGTCCGAGGACCCCGACCCGGTGGACGAACCCGAGCCCGAACCCGACGCCGCGCCCTGGTCGCCCGCGGCCGCACCGGAGTCGCCGCCGAACAGGCTGTTGAGCGCTTCGTCGAGCGTGTCCTCGAACGCGATCTTGTCACCGAACGCCACGAGGACCTTCTGCAACAGCGGGTACGAACCGCTCGACGTCGACTGCACGTACACGGGCTGCACGTAGAGGAAGCCGCCGCCGACCGGCAGGGTGAGCAGGTTGCCCTGCTTCACGGTCGAGTTGCCCCGCTTCAGGATGTTCAGCTCCTGCGACACCGTGGTGTCCGAGTTGAACAGGTTCTGCACCTGCGCCGGCCCCGGGATGTTGTCCGTCTTCGGCATCGTCAACAGCGTGAGCTTGCCGTACCCGGACGCCTTCTTCCCCTTGCCGGCGCCCCCTGCGTCGGAGTCGACCGCCAGGTACCCGGTGAGCACGTTGCGGTTGTTCGACCCCGCGGACTGCTGGGGTATGTAGGTCGTGTACAGGGTGTAGGCGGTCCCCTGCCCCGGCACCTTCATCGTGAGGTAGTACGGGTCCTGCAGGTTCGCCCGGGTCGTCGTCGTGGTCGTCCCGAGCGCGTTCGTGCCGGTGTTCGTGGTGGTCGTCGTTCCGGACGTGTCGGACGAGTCGTTCGTCCCCGAGGTCGGTTCCTGCGGCGTGTTCCAGGCGTCGTCACCCGAGTAGAACGAGTTCGCGTTGGTCACGTGGTAGGTGCCGAGGATCGACCGCTGCACCTTGAACAGGTCCGTCGGGTAGCGGACGTGGTCGAGGAGTTCCGCGCTCATCGAGGACACCGGCTTCACCGCGGTCGGGAAGATCTTCTGCCAGGTCTTCAGCACCGGGTCCTTCGTGTCCCACGAGTACAGGGTCACCTTGCCGGTGTACGCGTCGACCGTGGCCTTCACCGAGTTGCGGATGTAGTTCACCTGGTCGGTCCGGTACGCCGAGGTCTCCGAACCGGCGATGCTGTCCGACAGGCTCTGGCTCTGCGAGTACGGGTACGCGTCACTCGTGGTGTACCCGTCGACGACCCACTGGATACGGTGGTCGACGATCGCCGGGTAGGCGTCGCTGTCGAGCGTCAGGTACGGCGCGACCTTCTGGACGCGGGTGATCGGGTCGCGGTCGTAGAGGATCTGCGAGTCCTTGTTCACCGCGTTCGACAGCAGGATCTGCTCCGACTGGAACTTCGCCGCGTACACGAGCCGGTTGAAGAAGTTCCCGAGGCTCGGTCCACCGTTGCCCGCGTACGTCGTCGTGGCGTTGCCGCCGTTGTCGTCGTCGGAGCCGGCCGGGTAGTCGAGCTCGACGTTCTTCGAGCCCTTCGGCGCGCCCACGATGGAGTAGGACGGGGAGGTCTCGCCGAAGTACACGCGCTGCTGGAAGTCGCCCAGTGCCCCGTTCGACGGGATGCCCGACTCGAGGAACACCGGCTTGCCGTCGCTCGCGCGCTGGTTGCCGTACGCCGCGGTGACGCCGTAGCCGTGCGTGTAGACGAATGCCCGGTTGTACGGGGTGTTCGCCTGGGCGCTCAGTCCGTCGAGGTCGATGTCGCGGACCGCGATGACCGTGTCCTCGGTCTCGCCCTTGACGTCGTATCGGTCGACGTCGAGCTCGTCGGGGAACTGGTAGTACTGCCGGTACTGCTGCAGCTGACTGAACGTGTCGGAGACGATCTTCGGGTCGATCAGGCGGATGTTCGCCGTCGTCTGCGCGTCCTGCGCGAGGGCGCCCGAGCTCGCCTCGGTGGTGGCGTCGTAGTTCCGCTCCTGGACGTCCGCGACGCCGTACGCGTCACGCGTCGCCTTGATGTTCCGCTCGATGTACGCGGACTCGAAGGTGCGCTCCGACGGCTTCACCTGCAGGCGCTGGACGATCCACGGGTAGATGCCGCCGATGACGATCGCCGCGACGAGCAGCAGCCCGGTACCGACGATCGAGATGCGCCAGCGGCCGATGACCGCCGTGACGATGAAGAGGATCGCGACGATCGCGGCGATGCCGGCCATGATCTCGCGACCGGGGATGACGGCGTTCACCTCGGTGTACTGCGCGCCGGTGATGAGCGAGTTCGACTTCGTCAGCGCGGCGTACTGGTCGAGCCAGAGGCTGACGGCCTGCAGGGCGATGTAGACGGCCGCCGTGACGGCGAGCTGGACGCGTGCGGCCCGGGAGATGCGGACCTCTCGCCCGCCGAAGCGCATGGCGCCGTACAGGTAGCAGGCCGCGAGCGCGGCGAGCCCGGCGATGAGCACGACGGCCGACGAGTACGCGACGATCGAGCGCCAGAACGGCAGTTCGAACACGTAGAAGCCGATGTCCAGCCCGAACTGCGGGTCGGTCTTGCCGAACGGCGTCCGGTTGAAGTACTCGAGCACCATGCTCCAGCGGCCCGCGGTCGACAGCCCGGCGAAGATGCCGAGGACGACCGGGATGCCGATCATGACGGCCCGGCGCAGCGGCTCGATGACCTGCTGGTAGCGGTCGAGCTGAGAGTTGAGCTTCGCGTAGACCGGTCGGAACCGGAACGCGATCGCGATGCTCACGTACACGGGCACCGCCATCCCGAGGAATCCGGCGAGGAACATCAGCGTCCCTGCGATCCACCGGGTGGTCAGGACCTGCTGGAAGCCGAGCTGCGCGAACCACGCGTAGTCCGTGTACAGGCTCGCGAAGATGAAGAAGCCGATCACCAGTGCGGCCAGCACGATGATCGTGACCACGATCGGGACCCGCGGCGAACGCCGCCCCGAGGTGGACGAGGTTGTCGTCACTTGATGTGCTCCAGACGTGTCGAACCGGCGGGCCCGGCGCGGCGGGCCGTCAGTGCATCGATCCTATGGTGCGGGAGCAGGTCTGAAACTGTACGGCGACTCAGGAACGCACCCCGCGCCTCCAGACGGTCGTCGAGACGGTCGCCGCGAGACGGACTGGAGGCGCGGCGCGCGTCGCGGGCGTCGGGTCCCGTCGCGACGCGCGAGCGTCGTCAGGAACCGCAGCGCGCGAGCTTCGCGGTGCTCTTGCCGGAGGCGATCGTCTGCAGGTCGGTGACCGCCTGGTCGAGCGTGGACACCTTGTAGACGTCGAGTCCGTCCGGCACGTGGCCGACGACCTCGTCGCAGTTGTCGGCGGGCGCGAGGAAGACCTTCGCGCCGGCGTCCTCGGCGCCGTAGAGCTTCTGGCGGATGCCGCCGATCGCCCCGACCTCGCCGTCGGCGCTGATCGTGCCGGTGCCGGCGACGTGCTTGCCGCCGTTGAGCTCGCCGGGCGTGATCTCGTCGATGATCCCGAGCGCGAACATCATGCCGGCCGAGGGGCCGCCGACGTCCCGCAGCTTGATGGAGACCGTGAAGGGGAAGTCGTACCGCTCGGTGACGCCGACGCCGATGAGCGCGGTTCCCTGCTGCTCGCGCGGGGTCAGCTGCACGGTCTTCTCGGTGCCGTCGCGCTCGACGCCGACCTTCGCGGGGTCGGAGGTGCCGTGCTTCGCGACGAGCTCCCGGAGCGACGTGGCGTCGGCGTTGGTCGTGAGTGCGGTGCCGTCGAACGACCGGATGACGTCGCCCTTCTCGATGACGCCGTCGGCCGCCGAGCCCTTCTGCACGGTGCCGACCTCGAGCTCGGTGGGCAGGTCGTAGCCCTGCTGGATGAGCGCGGCGGCGACGGCGGACTGCTGCGAGGCCTGCATGTCGGCCGTGTCCTGCTGGTTGACCTGGTCGGTGGTCACGCCCTCGGGGTAGATCGCCGACGCAGGGATCACCGCCTCGGAACGGGTGAACAGCGCGCGGATGACGCTCGTCCAGGACGGTCGTTTCGTGGCGTCGCCCTGGACGCCGACCGTGAGCATGTCGAGCGCACCGGCGGTCGGGTACGTCTCGTGCCCGTCGATCTGGATGAGCTTGACGTCCTTCGCGTCCTTGCCCGTCCCCTGCTTCTGCGTGCCGATGGTGTTGTACACCGGGCCGGGCACCTCGATGAGGTACGGGCTGGGCAGCAGGCTGGTGAGCAGCCCGAGCACGACGGCGCCGATCACAAACGCCCACCCGACGGTCCTCGAGCGCGGACGTCGACGGGGTTCGGGGGCGAAGAGGGTCACGCAGCGTCCTTCCACAATGGGCTGTTCGCCCTCGGCGCAGCGGTTCGGGCGTTCCCACGGGGGCGTCCCAGGCGCGGCCCCGTGAGCAGCGATTAGCGTAGTCGTCATGCCTGATGAACCGCAGCCGGGGCCGGACGACGACTTCCAGGAGATGCTCCGGAAGCTCCTCTCCGGCGAGGGCCAGATCGACCCGTCGCAGCTCGCCGGTGCCGCCGGTCTGCCGAACGACCCGGCCTTCGTCGCGAACCTGATGAGTCAGCTGCAGCGCGCCGCGCAGTCCGGTGGCGACGGCATCGACTTCTCCATCGCCTCCGAGCGCGCCACTGCGATCGCGCGGGAGGGCGGCCACCCGGTCGACCCGGCGACCTCGCAGGCCGCCGATCAGGCGTTCCAGGTCGCGGCGCTCTGGCTGGACGAGGCCACCTCGGTCACCGAGCTCACCGCGACCCCGAGCCTCTACACCCGCGAGCAGTGGGCGAAGGCGACGACCCCGGTGTGGGCGCAGATCGCCGAGCCCGTGGCGCTGAGCATCTCGAACGCCCTCACCGAGGCGATCGAGCAGCGTGCTCCGGAGCAGCTCAAGGCGATGCTCGGCGACGTCTCGAAGGCCATGCGCGGCGTCGGCGGAGCCCTCTTCGCGATCCAGCTCGGCCAGGTCGTCGGGCAGCTCTCGAAGGAGGTCGTGTCCGGGGGCGACGTCGGCGTGCCCCTCCTCGACGAGCAGGTCGCGGCGCTCCTGCCGCAGAACGTGTCCGAGTTCGCCGAGGGCCTCGACGTCCCCGAGGACGAGGTCCGCATCTACCTCGCGGTCCGCGAGCTCGCGCACGCCCGGCTCTTCCGTTCGGCTCGGTGGCTCCGACTGCACATCATCTCGTCGATCACCGACTACGCGCGGGGCATCCACATCCCGTTCGACCGGGTCGAGGAACTCGCGTCGGAGATCGACCCGACGAACCAGGAGCAGCTCCGCGACGCACTGGCGTCCGGTGCGCTCATCCCGCCGCGCACGGAGGAGCAGGAGGCGGCGCTCGCCCGCCTCGAGACGATGCTCGCGCTCGTGGAGGGCTGGGTCGACACGGTCACGGCGGCGGCGACGGCGCGGCTGCCGAAGTCCGGCGCGATCGCCGAGATGGTCCGCCGCCGTCGTGCGGCGGGCGGACCGGCCGAGTCCGCGTTCGCGACGCTCGTCGGCCTGGAACTACGCCCGCGTCGTCTCCGCGAGGCCGCAGCGATGTGGCAGCGGGTCACCGACGAGCTCGGGACCGAGCAGCGGGACGCCCTCTGGTCGCACTTCGACGCCGTGCCCACGTCGGAGGACATCGACGCACCGGACGCGTTCGTCGCCCGGCTGCGGAACCCCGGCGCCTCCGCCGAGGACGACGAGTTCGACCGGGCGCTCGAGGACCTGCTGAACGACGCCACCGGCGACCGTCCGCGCGAGGACGAGTCGGGGCACGTCGACGAGAACCCGGGCGACGGCGCCGACGACGACTCCGAGGGTCCCGAGGACCCGGACACCCGGCCCCGCTGAGTTCTCCACAGATCGGCTGACGCTCCCCCACGCAGGCGCTCCGTCCGCCAGCGTGGGGGCATGGGCATCCGCATCGACCCGACCCTCGAGTTCGTCTGGCGCGACCCGACCACCGTCCAGCTCGGGGTCGACCCGCCGCGCGCCGTCGTCCCCGTCCCGACCACGGGTGAGGAACGGTTCCTGTGTGCGCTGCGTCGCGAGACCGGGCGCGAAGCACTGTCCGGCCTGGCCGCGGCGACCGGCTGCCCGCCCGGCGTCGCGGCACGGCTGCTCGGAGCCGCTTCGCCCGCCGTCGTCGACGTCCTGCCGGAACCGCTCGCGCGCGTCGAGGTGCACGGGACCGGTTCCCTGCCCGACGCCGTCACCGACCTGCTGTCCGGAGAGGGAGTGACGGTCGCCCGGACCTCAGCACCCCGCGGTGGCCCGGTCGCCATGCCGGCGCAGGACCCACGGCTCGCGGTCGTGGTCGCCGACCACGTCGTCGACCCGGCGCTCCGTGCCGCCTGGACGCGACGAGGGGTGCCGCACCTGGCGGTGGTCGTCGGTGACGGACGGGTGCGCGTCGGGCCGTTCGTGGTCCCGGGTGCCGGGCCGTGCCTCCAGTGCCTCGAGTACGCGCGCGTCGACGACGACCCGGCGTGGCCGGCGATCGCCGCACAGGTGTGGGGCCGCCCCGCGGCACCGCTGTCGCCGTACCGGATCGCGGCGATCGCCGCAGCGGCCGTCCGGATGCTCCTCGAACGGCTGCCGCTCGTCACGCAACGACCGCAGGACGAGCAGCTGGTCTTCGAACGCGACGACCTGTCGGTCACGCGGCGGCCGGTGGTGTTCCATCCGCGCTGCGCGTGTCGAGCGCTGCCAGGAACCGACTCGCCACCCGGCCTCCCCCACGCGTGGAACCCTGTTGCGACCACGTGACGGTGACCGATCGCCGCGCACGGGTCAGGCCGACGTAGAACAGGCGGCGTTCCTCGTCGATCGCCGCCTCGGTGGTCGCGTACGAGATCGGCAGCAGCCCCTCCGCGGCGCCGATCACCACGACGTGCGGCCATTCGAGGCCCTTCGACGAGTGCAGCGTGGCGAGGGTCACGGCGTCGAGCTCGGGCTCGTGGTGGGTCGCGGCACGGTCGACGAGGTCCTGGGTGAACTGCTGCATGGTCGTGCCGGCCGGCGCGTCCTCGGCGAGCCCCATGATCGCCTGCAGCGCCTCCCACTGCTCGCGGACCGCGCCCGTCCCCTCCGGCGGGGTGGGCGTCCAGCCGCTGACCTGGAGCACGAGTCCGACGCGGCGGGTGAGCTCGTCGTCGGTCTGCCGGACGGCTTCGCCGCGCATGTGGTGCACGGCGAGCTTGACCTCGGGACGGTCGAAGAACCGGGTGCCGCCCTGCACGCGGTACGGGATCCCCGCACGGCCGAGCGCGGACTCGATCGCCGCGGCCTGGGCGCCGAGCCGGTAGAGCACCGCGCACTCGCCGTGGGCAGCACCGCCGACGACGAGCTCGGCGATCCGACGGGCGACGGTCTGCGCCTCGTCACCGTCGTGGACGCACGACAGGACCTCGGGCTCCGGGCCGGACTCGGTGGTCTGCGCGACGAGGTCGAGCGCCCCCGGCTGCCCGCGCATGAGGGCGTTCGCGGCGTGCACGACCTGGGGCGTGGAGCGGTAGTTCCGCTCGAGCCGCAGGACCGATCCGCGCGGGAACTCGGAGCCGAAGCCGAGCAGGTACCGGCTCGACGCCCCCGCGAACGAGTAGATGGTCTGACTGGCGTCCCCGACGACGCAGACGTCGTCCCGGCCGCCGAGCCATGCCCGGAGCAGGTCGTGCTGCACGGGCGAGACGTCCTGGTACTCGTCGACGACGAAGAACCGGTACTGCTGCCGGACGTACGACGCCACGCGGGGTTCGGACTCCACCATGCCGAGGGTGGCGAGCAGGACGTCCTCGAAGTCGAGCTGGCGGCGGTCGTCCTTGAGCTGCTCGTAGGCGCGCATGAGGTCGAGCACGCGGCGCGGCGGGGTGTCGCGCGGCATCACCCGCTCGGCGGCCGCTGCCTCGTACTCCTCGTACGAGAGCATCTGGACCTTGCGCCACTCGACCTCGGCGGCCAGGTCGCGGAGCGTCGGCGTGTCCACCTGCATGCCGACCGAGTCCGCGGCGTGCGCGATCATCCGCCCCTTCGACTCGACGATGCGCGGAGCATGGCCGCCGACGGTGTCCGGCCAGAAGTAGCTGAGCTGCGCCATCGCCGCCGCGTGGAAGGTCCGTGCCTGCACCGTGCCGGCGCCGAGCGAGCGGAGACGCGACCGGAGCTCACCGGCCGCCCGCGTGGTGAAGGTCAGGGCGAGGACGTGGTTCGGTGCGTAGGTGCCGGTCGCGACTCCGTAGGCGATGCGGTGCGTGATCGCGCGGGTCTTGCCGGTGCCGGCACCGGCGAGGACGGCCACGGGGCCGAGCAGCGTGCGGGCGACGGTGCGCTGCTCGGCGTCGAGGGCGGCGAGCAGCTCGTCCGGCGACGGCGGACGAACGGCGGGCGCCCCGGCGGCGTTGCCGGCGCCGGCGCAGCCCGCCCCTGCGGGTCCTGTCCCGGCGGTGCGGTTCACGGCAGGTCCAGCGGGCCGCCGTACCACTCCTCGATGATGGCGCGGGCGATCGACGTCCGGCCCGGCAGGAGCAGGGTGTCACCGGCACGCTCCCCGATCTCCTCACGGGAGAACCAGCGCACGTCGAGGATCTCCACGCCGTCGGGTCGGGCGGTCGACGGGTCGCCGTCCGCCGCACGCGCACGGAAGCCGACCATGAGGGACGCCGGGAACGGCCACGGCTGCGACCCGAGGTACTCGGGTTCCTCGACGCGGACGCCCGATTCCTCCCAGACCTCGCGGCGGACGGCGTCCTCGAGCGACTCCCCGGGTTCGACGAAGCCCGCGAGCAGCGAGTACCGGTTCGCATCCCACGCCGCGTTCGAGCCGAGCAGGATGCGGTCGTCGGCGTCCGTCACACCGACGATGATCGCCGCGTCGGTGCGCGGGAAGTGCTCGTGCCCCTCGGGGTCGCGGCGCACCCACCCTCCGGTCACGACGTCGGTCGCGGACCCGGTCCGGGGCGAGAACCCGTGCACGGCGTGCCAGTTCGCCATCGCCACGGCCTCGACCGCCAGGCCCTGGTCGCGGGGCGAGAGCTCGGTGCCGAACATCCGCAGGCTCTCCCACGCGTCGTCGGCCGGCTCGATCGCAGCAGCGGTCGCGGCATCGACGAAGGCCGCCACGAACCGGGTGCCGGCGGGGGCGTCGGGCGCGTCGGAGACCGCCCGGCCGAGGTACAGCGTGACGGTCCCCTCGGGCACGGCGTCCGCGCTCACGAACCGGAGTGTGCCGTCGGCGCTCCGCAGCATCTCGGACCCGCGGACCGGCAGGTACCTGGTCGACCGGTCGTCCCGCAGCACCCGCTCGAGGTCGGCCGTCGTGCGGAACTCCGCGTCGCGGTCGAGGTCGTTGCGGGAGAGGGGCAACCGGGCGGCGAACTCGACGGTCACGGCAGGGGGCTCCTCGGTCGGATCGGGTCTGGGTGCAGGACGCCCGGGCTGCCGCGGGCCAGCGTGGCGCACGCTCGACCACCGGCGGCGGACCTACCCTGAGGGCATGGCGGGATCCCAGTTCACTCTAGCCGCGTTGGCGACGACGGCCGTCTCCGGCCTCGTCGTCACGGGCACGCGCACGCTCGGCTCGGCCGCGTCCGGGGACTACGAGTCGGCCGTCCTCCGCGACGCCGACGGCACGGAGACGGCGATCCGCCGTCCGCGGAACCAGCGGGCGGAAGCCCGGCAGTCCGCCGACCTCGTCGCGATCCGGGCGCTGAGCGCCGGGATCCGCACGCGCCTCCCGTTCGGCGTGGCCGAGTACCGCGGACAGGCGCCCATCGGGTCGACCCGCGCCATCGTCACCACCTACCTGCCGGGCTCGCACCCGACCCTGAAGGCACTCGTCGAGCGACCCGAGCTCGCGACGAGCGTCGGCCGCGCGGTCGCCGCGATCCACCAGCTGCCGACGAGCTTCGTCACCGACGCCGGTCTGCCGTCGCTCACGCCGTTCGAGGTGCTGCGCTCGGCCGTCTCCGTGATGGACCGCGCCGTCGCCACGAAGCTCGTGCCGGCCGCGCTCAAGGAACGGTGGGAGGGCGCCGCGCGCGACCAGCAGCTCTGGCAGTTCACGCCGACCGTCGTGCACGGCTCGCTCGGCACCGGGACGATCCTGGTCGAGGGCGACGCGGTCTCGGGTGTCATCGACTGGGGCGAGCTGCGGCTCGGTGACCCGGCGAAGGACCTCGCCTGGGTGCTCGCGGGCCGGAAGGACGCCTTCGACACCGTCCTCAGCGCCTACGAGGCGAACGGCGGCGGCCGGGATCGGCAGCTCGCGCAGCGCGCCCGCGTCCATCACGAGCTCGAGACCGCGCAGTGGCTCCTGCACGGGGTGCAGGCGAAGAGCACCGAGGTCGTCGACGACGCGGTCGCGATGATGCACCGGCTGGTCGACGCGGTGCAGACGCCGAGCGCGGCGCCGCTGCAGTCGGTGTCGCCGGAGACGATGGAGATCGGCGAGGTCGAGCAGCTGCTGTCGTCGACCGAGCGCCGGCACGGCTGAGCGCTCGCGTCGCGGTCGTCGGGTCACGGTCGTCGCGTGGGTCGCCGTCATCGCGTCGCGTCGCGTCGCCGGCCTGGAGGCACGGTGCCGGCCCGCCCCATCGGTGACGAACCACGGAACCGACATCGAACCGGCACCCGCCGCTGGTTCGACGTCGGATACGTGGTTCGATCCAGCCGGCCGGGTGGACTCGCCAGCCGCGCGGTCAGCCGACCGCGTTCCGCCAGGCCTGCTCCAGCCCGGCACGATCGAGCAGTTCCCGGGGCCGGACCTCGAGGTCGTCGGCCACGAAGTAGAACACGGCGTCGACCTCGTCGATCGGCCGTCCGGTGAACTCGGCGTACGCGACTCGGTACAGCGCGAGCTGCAGCTGCCGCTTCGCCAGGTCGTCCGCTCCCGTCGGCGCCTTGCCCGTCTTCCAGTCGACGACCTCGGCGCGACCGTCGATCTCGTAGACCGCGTCGAGCTTGCAGACCACGCTATGGCCGAGGAACGGGATGTGGATCTCCCGCTCGACCTCGACCGGGGTCAGGTCCGCCCAGCGTGACCGGGCGAAGGTCGCTTGGAAATCGGCGAGTCGGCGGGCGTCGTCATCGGTGACCACGGCCTCCGCGGAGGCATCGACCGCGTCGTCCTGGTCGAGGTCGAGTTCGCCGTCCCAGACGTCCAGCGTCTCGAGCGCCCCGCCGCTCCGGGCGCGCTGCTCCACCCACTGGTGGAACAGCGTGCCGAGCCGCGTGGCACGGTACGGACGCTCCGGCATCGGGCGTCGCAGCCGTTCGGCGACCGCGTCCGGCTCGGAGAGGTAGTCCTTGAACCCGGACGCGGGCACACGGTGCGGCACGACCACCGCGTGCCGAGCCTTCCGGTTCGCGGTGCGCTCGGCGAGCAGCAGGTCGATGTCGGCGGCGAACCGTCCGGCCGCACCGGGGTTGGCGTTCCGCACGCGATCGGCCGCCGCGACGACCCGGGCGGCGCGTTGCCCGAACGGCACGTGCGGCCAGGTCTGGGTGGCGCCCGCATCGCCGAGGGGGTTCTCGTCGTGCTCGGTCGTCTCGGGCACCGCGGTGGCGTCGACCACGCCGGCGTCGACGAGGTCGCGGAGGTACCGGCTCGGCTCGGTCGGCCGGACCCCGCCGGCCCAGAACGACCCGGTGACGAGCAGGTCGTGCTTCGCCCGGGTGAGCGCGACGTACGTCAACCGACGTTCCTCGTCCTCGTTCCGGGCCTTCACCTGCTCCTTGTAGGCGTCGATCGCGAGCGTGACGTCCTTCTGGGTGTCGTGCCCGCGCCAGTCCAGCCGCGGGAGTTCGTCGGCGTCACCGCGGAACTCGTAGGGCAGCCGGCCGAAGCCGATCCAGCCCGAGGAGCCCTCCTGCGGGCGGGCGGGCAGCGCGCCCTCGACCAGGCGCGGCACGGCGACCGCGTCCCACTCGAGGCCCTTCGAACCGTGGATGGTGAGGATCTGCACGGTGCCGGCCTCGGGCTCCTCGGAGCGCGGCCCCATGTCGTCGCGCCGTGCCGCCGCGTCGATCCAGCCGAGGAAGGCGCCGAGGTCGGCCCGGTCGTCGGTCGTCACGAAGCCCGCGAGCTCGTCGACGAACGCGTCGAGGAACGCGCCGCTTCCCTGCTCGTGCGCGGCGACCTCGATGTCGAGTCGCATCTCCTGCACCACGAGCGTCACGAAGTCGACCAGGTCGCCGGCCGCCCGGGAGCGCAGTGCGGCGAGCTGCCGGCCGAGCTCCCGCATCCGCCGACGTCCGACCTCGCTGATGTCCGCCAAGGCACCGTGCTCGTCCGGAGCGGTCGCCACGAAGTCGAGCGCGTCGACGATCGACCCGTGCTCGCCCGCCGCGACCGAGGCCCGGAACGCCGCGGTGAGCTCGTCGTCGAGGCGCTGCTGGGTGTGGTCCCGCCCGAACAGCCAGCGGGCGAGCGCGTGCAGGGCGGCGATGTCTGCGGCGCCGATCCGCCACCGGGCGCCGGCGAGCAGCCGGATGAGGTCGTTGCCCGCGGCGGGGTCGTGCAGTACGCGGAGGCACGCGACGAGGTCGACGATCTCCGGCCGTTGGAGCAGACCGCCGGTGCCGAGCACGTGGAACGGGACCCGGTGCTCGCCGAGCGCCGCCGTGAACGCCGCAAGGTCCTTGCGGGAGCGCAGCAGGAGCGCCATCGAGCCCTTCGGGTCCGCTGCTCGTCGAGCGCCGAACCACCGGGCGACGGCGTCGGCTTCTTCGGGCAGGGTCTCGGGGAACACGGCGTGTACCGTCCCCGCATCGGCGCCGGGCCGTGGCACGAGACGCTCGACGTCGACCTCGGACGCTTCGGACAGCGGCGCGACGACGGCGTTCGCCCCCGCGAGGACGTCGACGGGGTTCCGCCAGCTCGTCGAGAGCGCGAACGTGACTGGCCGCGCGCCTCCGGTGTCGTCCCCGAAGTCGCGGGGGAACCGGGCGAGGTTCGCCGCGCTCGCCCCGCGGAACCCGTAGATCGACTGGTGCGGGTCCCCCACCGCCATGACCGGGTGCCCCCGGAACAGCCGGGCGAGGAACCGCGTCTGCACGACCGAGGTGTCCTGGTACTCGTCGAGGAGCACCACCCCGTACCGCTGGCGCAGGTCCGACACCACACGGGGGGCGGACTCCGCTGCGGCCAGGGCGAGGGCGATCTGGTCGGAGAACTCGACGAAGCCGCGGTCGACCTTCTGGCGACGGAACTCCTCGACCAGGTCGACGAGCGGTTCGAGGGCGCCGATCGCCGCGACCGCGTCGGTGATGGCCTTGTACGGCGTGCCGCGGTTGTTGCCGGGCAACTCGAGCAGGCCGGCGAACTCGATGGCGAACCGGCGGAGCCGCTCGGGCTCGACGAGGTGTTCGGACACCGCTCCGGCGAGCGCCACGACCGCCGCGGTGACCGTGTCGACGTCGCGGTCGAGTCCGGCCAGCCGGTCGTCCCGCGCGGCCACGACCACCCGGCGTGCGAGCTGCCAGGCGGACGGCTCGGTGAGGACCTGGGACTCGCCGTCGCGTCCGACGAGCAGTGCGTTCTCGCGGAAGACCGAGTTGGCGAAGGCGTTGTAGGTCGACACCGTCGGCGCCTCGAACGCGTCGCCGCCCTCGAGCAGGCCGACGTCCTCGAGGGCGCGGATCCGGTCGTTGATGCGGACCGACAGCTCTCCTGCGGCCTTGCGGGTGAAGGTCAGGCCGAGGATCCCGTCCGGCCGGACCATCCCGTTGGCGAGCAGCCAGACGACGCGCGAGGCCATCGTCTCCGTCTTCCCGCTGCCGGCGCCGGCGACGACGAGCGCGGGCGTGAGCGGCGACTCGATGACGGCGCGCTGCTGCGGGGTCGGACGGGGTCGGCCGAGGGCGTCGGCGATCGTGTCGGCGTCGTGCCGTGGCGTCGCGACCGTGACGCCGTCGGTCGGCTGCACCAGCTGTTCCTCGTTCACCAGGTCACCTCGCCCACGACGTGGATCCGGCACTCGACGCCGGTCCGGGCCTTCTCGCAGTGGTCGTCGACGTTCGCGAGGAACGTCCGGCCGGCCATGCCCTCGGCGACGGCGTGCAGCCGCTGCCGGTAGGCGTCACGGGCGTCGTCGTCGAAGGCGTGCTGGGTCCGTTCGGCGTAGGCGTGGCCGCCCCGGGGGTTCCGCACGAAGACCAGGCGCGCGTCGGCCATGGTCGACCCGGCCGGCACCCCCTCGACGGCGCCGTCCTCGACCGCGAGCTGGTAGGCGCCGAGCTGCGGGTGCTCCGGCATGTCGTTCTTCTCGCTCGGCATGGACCGTCCCGTCTTGAGGTCGACGACGCTCACCCGGCCGTCGGGGTCGATCTCGATGCGGTCGATGCTGCCGCGCATCCGGGCGGGGCCGGTCACCAGGGCGAAGGAGGTCTCCGCGCCGAGCAGCCGTCGCCCGGCGCTGGCGAAGGTTCGGAGGTAGTCGCTGAGCCCCTCGATCATGCGGCGCGTGCGGGCGCGCTCTCGGTCGGCGATCCACGGCGACTCGAAGGTCAGTTCGTCCCACCGCCCCTCGACGTGCTGCCAGAGGGACTCCACGTCGACGGCGGTGGCGTGCTCCATCGCCTCGTGCACGATCGTCCCGATGCCCATCGCGGGGCTCGGGGCGCTGCCGCCGAAGGTCTGCACGAACCAGTGCACGGGGCAGTCCTCGTACGTGCCGATACCGGAGGGTGACACGGACACCGTCGGAGCGACCGGGTCACCGCCCTCGTGCTCGGGCTCCGGCTCGGCGCCCAGGTCGACCAGGGGTTCCTCGGTCGACGGCTCGGCCAGCCCCCACCAGTCGTCCGGCGACGCACCGGGCACCTCGGCCTCGGCGAGCCGTGCGAGCGCGGACGCGGCCTCGTGGTCGCCCGATGCGACCACCCGGCGGCGGAGCGACCCAGCGAGTCCGCGGAGGGACAGCGGGTGCACGGTCGGCTGCCGGTCGGGCGGGACCGGGACGAGCCGCACGAACGGGGACGGTGCCTCGTCGTCGTTCGCGACGGTGCCGATCACGACCTGTGTCGTCGCGCGCGACACCGCACGGGCGAAGAGGCGGAGCTCGTCGGCTATGACGGCGGCACGGTCGTCGATCGCCGAGTGATCGGTGCCCACAGCGGTGCGGACGAGCCCGTCCGGGTCGAGCAGGCTGCCGCGGACGCGGGTGTTCGGCCAGACGCCGTCCTGCAGCCCGAGGACCACGACCACGTCGCACTCCAGGCCGATCGTGGCGGAGGGGGTGAGCACGCGGACCCGCCCGGTGGTGCGGTCCGGACCGATGGAGTCCTCGGGCAGGTCGGCGCCGAGCAGGTCGTCGACGAACACCCGAGCGGGAGCGTCCGGGGTCCGTTCGACGAAGCGCTTCGCCGCGGCGAACAGCCCGACCACGGCGTCGAGGTGCCGGTCGGCCTCGGCGGCACCGACGCCGCCGGCCGCCGACTGTCCGCCCCAGGTGCCGGCGAGACCGCTGCGTTCCCAGAGCCCCCAGAGGATCTCCTCGATGCTCGCGCCGGAGTCGGCGTCGGCGCGGGCCTGCACGAGACTCCGGGCCAGCCGTGTGGCGCGCCGAGCGAACCCTGCGTCGACCGTCGCCAGCCGCTCCGGCGCCCCGAGCGCATCGACCAGCAGGTCGTCGGCGGTGCGGCTGCCGCCCCCGGCGAGTTCCTCGCGCCGCAGGGCGAGCCGGAGACGCCGCATCGCGAGCGTGTCGAGGCCGCCGAGCGGTCCGGTGGCGAAGGACGTGGCGAGCGCCGCGTCGAGCGGGAGCACACCGAGCGAGACGGCCGCGGCGTCGAGCAGCGACCGGGCGGCCGTGTCGTCGCGGGGCCGGACGGGCGCAGCACCGGCGGTGGCGGGGACCTCGGCGACGGACAGTGCTCGGACGAGTTCGGGGATCGCTGCACCGCTGCGCGTGACGACGGCCATCCGGTGCCAGGGCACGCCGTCGAGCAGCCGGTGCTCACGCAGCCGCCGGGCGACCGCCACGACGAGCGCCGCGCGGCTCGCCCCTTCGAGGTGGACGACCGCGTCGGGCCGGGCGTCCGCCGTGGTCGCCACCGCCGTGCGCTGCCGACCGGCGGCGGCCGCACCGATGCGCGCCGTGATCCCGGTCACGAGGGCTCGGATCGGCGCGGGGTGCCGGTGCACGGTGGTGAGCACGAGTTCGTCGACGCGGTCGACACCGAGTCGCACCGCGAGGCGGCCGAGCACGTCGGGTTCGGCACCGCGGAACGCCGAGGCCGCGATGTCCGGGTCGCCGAAGGCGACGACCTGGACCCCGGAGCGTGCGAGGGCACCGAGCAGGGCGATCTCCCCCTCGACGAGTTCCTGCGTGTCGTCGACGACCACGAGCCGGAGCGCCGCGACACTCGCCGGCACCTGCCCGCGCAGGACCGCGGCCGTGGCGTACGCGACGAGTTCGGCGGCGTCGAGGCTGGTGGACCGGAACGAGGTCACGGCGGCCCGGTACTCGTCGACGAAGTCCCCGACGGCGCGCCATTCCGGCCGCCCGGTGTCGTCGCCGAGCTCGCGCATGTCCTCGGGTTCGACCCCGGCGGCGACCGCCCGCATCATGACGTCCCGGAGCGCGGTGCGGAACCCGGCGCGCTCACGGACGACCGCCGTGATCGGGGCGGGCCAGTCCGGGCCGGTGCCGTCGAGTTCGTGCCCCACGAGCAGGTCGGCGATGATGCGGTCCTGCTCACCACCGGTCAGGAGTGTGGGCGTCTCCTGCCCCTGGACGGCGGCCGCGTGCGCCACGATCTGGAACGCGAGGGAGTTCACCGTGCGGGCGAGGGCACCGGGCATCACGCGTTCCACCGACGCGGCGAGCCGGTCGCGGAGTGCGGTGGCCGCGGTTCGCGCGGACGTCAGGGCGAGCACCGTCGCGTGACCGTCATCCGAGATGGCGTCGTGACGGCTGAGCCGCGCCGCCACGAGCCGGGACAGGGTCGTCGTCTTGCCCGTGCCGGGGGCTCCGATGACCGCAGCGTGGCGCCCGTCCGGCAGCGCGAGCACCGCGGCCTGCGACGGATCGGCAGCGAGTGCCCGTGCGACGCCCGTGACCTCGGGGGCGGGCGTCAGCGTGGTCTGGGGCACCCTCGTACGGTAACCGCCGCGACCGACACCGGCCGGTCGCCACGGCGCGGCGGACCCGCTCGCGACGACCCGGCGCCCCCGGTCACCGGGGCGGCCGTGCGCCTGCGGCGAACGTCCGATGTCCCCGCGGGCCGCTCGGATACGCTGTGCTCGTGGACATCAAGATCGGCATCATCAACAGCCCGCGCGAGATCGCGTTCGAGACCGCCCAGACCGCAGACGAGATCGAGAAGTCCGTGTCGGAGGCCCTCGCGGCGAAGTCGACGCACCTCTCGCTCCAGGACGAGAAGGGCCGTCGGTTCATCGTCCCCGTCGCGGCACTCGCGTACGTCGAGGTCGGCGCGGAAGAGTCCCGTCGCATCGGCTTCGTCGCCTGACGACGTGGAACTGCTCTTCGCGGTCCTCGGCGGCCTGATCGTCGGCGCCATCGCGCACGTCGTCGTGCCGTGGCGCTCGAGCCGCGGGTCGCTGCTCGGGCCGGCGGTGGGCGGCATCGTCGCCGCGGTGCTGTGGGAGGCGCTGACCTGGGCCGGTTGGCAGTACGACGCGACCTGGATCTGGGTCGTCGCGCTGGTCGGCGCGGGCGTGGTCGCACTCGTCACGGAGTGGGTCCTCGGCAAGCGCCGCACCGCTGCGGACGCGGCGTACTACGAACGCGTCAAGGCCCAGGGCGCCTGACGCTCGTCAGGCGGTGAGTCCGAGCGCGTCCATCCGACGCGTGTGCGCCGCGATGAGTTCGGTCCACACCGGCTCGAGGCGTTCCTGGTCCTCACGCGCGTGGGACGCGAGCGCCGACCGGGCGACCAGCAGCGTGTCCCCGACGAGCCGTCGGCCCCACATCGCCAGACGCGACCCGACCTGCGGGTCCTCGGCGATGCGGGCGGTGAGTTCCTCGACCACGGCGGCTTCCTCCCGCGCGTCGAACACGGTCTTCAGTCGCTGCCGGACCTCGGCCGGGAGCGACCGCAGCAGACTGCCGAACAGGTCGTTGAGGATACCGGCGGTCACGTAGCCGGTGAGCATCGACTCGTACCAGTCGGCGCCGCTCGTGCGTTCGAGGAAGAGGTCGATCGCCTCACGGTGCGGTGCCATCAGCGCGGCAGGGTCGCCCCCGGTGCGCTCGATCTCGGCGACGATCGTCCGGTGCCGCTCCAGTGCGGTGGTCGCGAGCACGCCCGTGACGAGCCGACCGGAGAGCGTCGGCGCCCCGGCACCGGCACGGCCCATCGTCTCGTACAGCGAGAGTTCGAGGTACGCCCCCTGGCCCAGGTACACGTCGAGCTCGGGGGTGACGTCGTCCAGCTGGAGGCGTTCCACGGGCGACGCGCCCCGCGGGTTCCGCGACGCGAGCCACGCGGCGGCGAGCTGCGCCGCGCGCTTCCGGTTCCACCACGAGACCACGCGACGAGCATAGCGGGAACCGCCTGCCGCCCCGCCCGGCCGGGCCCGTCGGTAGACTGGTCCGGACTTCCACCAGAACTAAGGTGATTCTTTGACTTTCGCAGACCTCTCCATCGAGCAGGACATCGTCGACGCGCTCGCGACGAAGGGCATCCTCGAGCCCTTCCCGATCCAGCAGCAGACGATCCCGCTCGCCCTCACCGGCCAGGACATCATCGGCCAGGCCAAGACGGGTACGGGCAAGACCTTCGGCTTCGGCCTCCCCCTCATCCAGCGACTCGGTGCCGACCCGGAGCACGGCGTGAAGGCCCTCGTGGTCGTCCCGACCCGTGAGCTCGCGGTCCAGGTGACCGAGGACCTCGAGCTGGCCACCTCGAACCGCCCGACGAAGATCGTGTCGATCTACGGCGGCAAGGCGTACGAGGGCCAGATCGAGCAGCTCAAGGCCGGCGCCCAGATCGTCGTCGGCACCCCGGGCCGCCTCATCGACCTGCAGCGCCAGCGGCTGCTCGACCTCTCCCACGTGCAGGAGGTGGTGCTCGACGAGGCCGACCGCATGCTCGACCTCGGTTTCCTCTCGGACATCGAGCGGATCTTCCAGGCCGTTCCCGCCGTGCGGCACACGATGCTGTTCTCGGCCACGATGCCGGCACCGATCGTGGCGCTCGCTCGCCGCTTCATGACCCGGCCGGTCCACATCCGCGCGACCGACCCGGACGAGGGGCTGACGCAGGCCAACATCAAGCACGTCATCTACCGTGCGCACTCGCTCGACAAGGACGAGGTCATCGCGCGGATCCTGCAGGCGGAGGGGCGCGGCAAGACCGTCATCTTCACCCGGACGAAGCGCGCCGCGGCGAAGCTCGTCGAGGAGCTGAAGGACCGCGGGTTCAACGCCGCGGCCGTGCACGGCGACCTCAACCAGGAGCAGCGCGAGCGCGCCATGGCCGCCTTCAAGGCCGGCAAGCGCGACGTCCTCATCGCGACCGACGTCGCGGCTCGCGGCATCGACGTGGACGACGTCACGCACGTCATCAACCACACCATCCCGGACGACCCGGACACGTACCTGCACCGCGCCGGCCGCACCGGTCGTGCGGGCAAGACCGGCATCGCGGTCACGTTCGTCGACTGGGACGACCTGCACAAGTGGACGCTGATCGACAAGGCGCTCGAGTTCGGCATCCCCGAGCCCGTCGAGACCTACTCGTCGTCGCCGCACCTGTTCGAGGACCTCGACATCCCGAAGGGCACGAAGGGTCGTCTGCCCGGTGCGTCCGCGCACGCGGCCTCCGCCGGTGGCCCCGCGGAGAAGCGGTCGGGCGACCGTCAGCGCACGGGCTCGCGTCCGCCCCGCACCCGGACCCGGACTGGAGGCGCGGAGCAGCCCGCCTCGCCGGCCGCGGCATCCGAGACCCCGGCCTCCGACTCCACGGCCCCCGAGGGCGCATCGGCCGACGGTGCGGCGAAGCGGCGTCGTCGGCGCCGCCGCCGCGGAAGCGGAAGCGGCAGCGGGTCGTCCGAGGCGACCGCCTCGGCGCCGCAGGGCACGTCGGACGGCGAGTAGCGCCTCCAGGCCGAAGGGTCCGTCGCTCACGCGACGGGCCCTTCCGCGTTCCCGGGCGGGCGGGGCCGGATTCGCCCTTCCGCGAAAGCGACAGTCTGCCGCCGGACTCCCGCGGCAGACTGTCGCTTTCGCGGAACCGACGAGGCGGGCGCGCCGGGAGGTGTCGCTGACGCGACACGAAGCGTGCGTCAGGGCAGGCGGGAACCGGCACCGACGACGGGGGTGCTTCCGGTCGCCTCGGACAGGATCGTGTCGAACGCGGCCCGTGCCGTGCGGTGCTCCCCGAGGCGGTTCGGCTTGCCGGTGCCGTGGTAGTCGCTCGAGCCGGTGACGAACAGGTCGTAGCGCGTCGCCCAGTCGAGCAGGGTCCGCTTGCCGTGGGCGAGGTTCTCGCGGTGGTCGACCTCGAGTCCACCGAGACCGGCCTCGACCAGTTCGCGGAGCATCGGCTCGTCGATGACGATCCCGCGCGAGGACGCCGCCGGGTGCGCGATCACGGGCACACCGCCGGCCTGCCGGATGAGCTCGACACCACGCAGCGGGGTCGGCGCCTCGTGCGGTTCGTAGTAGCCCGACGCCGGGTGCAGGATCCCGCGGAACGCCGCACTGCGATCGGCCTCGAGCCCCCGGGCGACGAGCGCGTCGGCGATGTGCGGGCGGCCGATCGTGGCGCCGTCCCGCGACTGCGCGAGCACGTCGTCCCAGGTGAGGGGGTGGTCGCGGCCGATGCGCTCGACCATCCGGCGGGCGCGAGCGAGCCGGCCGTCGCGGATGCGACCGGTCTCCGCGACGAGGCCGTGGTCGTCGGGGTCGACGAGGTAGCCGAGGACGTGCACGCTGCGGTGGCCGACACGGGTGCTCAGCTCGAGGCCCGGGAGGAGCGTCAGCGGCAGGTCGCGGACGGTCGCCGTGGCCTCGGCCCACCCCGCCGTCGTGTCGTGGTCCGTCAGGGCGACCGCGTCCAGTCCGGCGGCCGCTGCCGCCCGGACGAGGTCCGCGGGTCGCTCGGTGCCGTCGGAGACGCTCGAGTGCGCGTGCAGGTCGATGAACGGATCGGGCACGTCGACAATGCTATCCACAGGTGAGCGGGCGCACAGGCCGCGGTCCGATGGTCGGTGGGATGATGGGTCCATGTCCGACACCACTCCCCGCGCGACGAGCAACCGTTCCACGACCCCCGGATCCTCGACGTTCAAGGACTACATCGGCTCGCAGTGGGCTGACCGCGACCGTCCACTGCCCGAGCCGCGCGAGCAGGCCGCTTTCGCCGCCGTGCGCCGCGCCCGGATCTCCGAGCTGCACCCCGGACGGACGATCGTCGTCCCGGCGGGGCAGGCCAAGGTGCGCTCGAACGACTGCGACTATCCGTTCCGCCCGCACTCCGCGTTCGCGCACCTCACCGGCTGGGGCGCCGACACGGTCGTCGGCTCGGTCCTCGTGATGACGCCGAACGGCTCCGGGCACGACGCCACGCTGTACTTCCGCGCCACCGCCGGCCGCGACTCCGAGGAGTTCTACGCGAACCCGGAGATCGGCGAGTTCTGGGTCGGGCCGCGTCCCTCGCTCGAGGAAGTGGCAGCCGACCTCGGTCTCGCGACGGCCGACCTCGGCGCGTTCGACGCCGTGAGCGCCGGGCTCGACGCATCGGCGCTGGTCGTCCGTGACGCCGACACCGACCTCACCCGCGGGCTCGACGACCGTCTCGGCAGTGCGGTGGGTGGCGCCCCCGAGTCGGACGGCGTGCCCGCGACCGACGACGCCCTCGCCCGCGACCTCTCCGAGCTCCGGCTGGTCAAGGACCCGTTCGAGGTGAACGAACTCCGCAAGGCCGTGAACGCGACGAAGGCCGGGTTCGACGACGTCATCGCCGACTTCGACGCCGTGCTCGCGCACCCCCGCGGTGAGCGCATCGTCGAGGGCACGTTCAACCGCCGCGCCAGGGCCGACGGCAACACCGTCGGCTACGACACGATCGCCGCCTCGGGCCACCACGCCTGCATCCTGCACTGGACACGCAACGACGGCGCCGTGCAGCCGGGCGACCTCATCCTCATCGACGCCGGTGTCGAGGTCGACTCGTTCTACACGGCCGACATCACCCGGACGCTGCCCGTCAGCGGGACGTTCTCCGACGTACAGCGCCTCGTCTACGAAGCCGTGCTCGAAGCTGCCGACGCCGCGTTCGCGATCGTCAAGCCGGGCATCACGTTCCGACAGGTGCACGCCACCGCGATGGAGGTCATCGCGCGGAAGACCGCCGAGTGGGGCTTCCTGCCCGGCACCGCCGAGGAGTCCCTGCAGCAGGAGAACCAGTTCCACCGCCGCTACATGGTGCACGGCACCAGCCACCACCTCGGACTCGACGTGCACGACTGCGCGAAGGCCCGGCGCGAGATGTACATCGACGGCATCGTGCAGCCCGGCATGGTGTTCACGATCGAGCCCGGCCTGTACTTCCAGCAGGACGACCTCACCGTCCCCGAGGAGTTCCGCGGCATCGGCGTCCGCATCGAGGACGACATCCTCGTGACCGAGGACGGTGCCGAGAACCTGTCGATCGGCATCCCACGGACCCCCTCGGAAGTGGAGGGGTGGATCGCCCGCTCCGGCCGCTAGCCTGAGCGGGTGACGACTCCCGAGGTCTCCCCCACCACGAACGCCGGCGCGCCCGGCGACGACGCCGCGACCGCGTTCTCGATCGACGTCGAGCACTTCGACTCCCCCGACGCGCAGCGGCTCCGAGCCGCCCAGCGCCTGGAGATCGACCGTGCCTACGGCGGCGACACCGAGCCCGGCGAGAAGCCCACCGCCGAGTCGATCGCGGTGTTCTTCCTCGCCCGCGACGAGGACGGCACGCCGCTCGGGTGCGGTGGTCTGCGGATCGTGCAGGACGGCATCACCGAGATCAAGCGGATGTACGTCCGGCCGGAGTCACGTGGCGCGGGAGTCGCGACCGCGCTCCTGCGGCGACTGGAGGACGCCGCGCTCGACCTCGGTTCGCCGGCGCTCGTGCTGGAGACCGGGAACGAGCAGAAGCGTGCCATCGGGTTCTACGAGCGCGAGGGGTTCTCCCGCATCGCGAACTTCGGCCCCTACGTCGGCGCTCCCCTGTCGATCTGCTACTCGAAGGTCCTGTAGCCGTCCGTCCGCGTGAGATCGCGGTTCGCCGCGCGGCCGCACGCGGCCGCGGAGTCAGCGGGACTCGTCGTCCTCCGGACGCTCGGCCTCGGAGGACCCCGGCGACGACGGGGCAGCAGAGGGCGCCGACGTCGGCGTGGCTCCGGTGACCCGCTCGCCGTAGCGCGGCGGCTCCTCGGCGTGCGGCTGCGACGACGCCGCGGGCGCTGCCGGTGCGGGTGCCGTCGCCGGGGTCTCCCCGTACCGAGGCCCCTCGTTCGTGCCGTAGCGCGGCGCTCCCGTCTGGCCGCCGGGAGCCGACGTGCCGGACTGCTGCGCGCCTCCGGGCTGGTGGGGCGTGGAGTGCCCACCGTAGGGCGACTGCTGCGACCTGGGGTCCTGCGGGCCGGGTCGCCACGGCTGCTGGCCGTGCAGTCCGGGGCCGGCTGCACCGGGGCCACCGGCCGCGGGCCCGCCCGGTGCGCCGGGCGTCCCCGGGTTCCAGTGCGTGGCGGGGGCGACCCCGGCTTCCCCGAGGATGCGCCGGGCCTGCCCGGTCAGCTGCGGGTCGACGACGATCTGGTAGTTCGTGGCGAGCACCTGGTGCACGCTCGTGAAGTCGCGCTGCCGCTTCGTGATCGCGAACGAGACGATGCCGTAGAGCATGCCGAACGCGGCACCGATGATGGCGGCGGCGAGGATGAGGCCGCCGGCGCTCGGCGAGAACAGGGTGAGCACGATGCCGAAGAAGATGCCGAGCCAGAGGCCGGACAGGGCGCCGGCGATGGCGGCCCGGCCGTAGGTCATCTTGCCGGTGACGCGCTCGACGGTCTTGAGGTCGTTGCCGACGATCGAGAGCTGGTTGACCGGGAAGTCGGCCTCGGCGAGCTTCGCCACCACGCGCTGCGCGTCGGGGTAGCTGTCGTACGTGCCGAGGACGTCCCCGCGCGGCAGCGTCGGGAAGGCCTGGGCGGTGCGTCCGGCGAACGGGCTCTGATTGCTCACACAGCCATCATTCACCCGGCACCTTGCAATCGCACGTGCACTCACAGGGAAGCAGCCGACCGCTCGTGGCCGAGCCGCAGGACCGACCGACTACGCTGGGTCGGGTGAGCGCCACGAAGGTCTTCGTCGCCCGCCTCGCCGGGTGCTCCGTCTTCGACCCCGCGGGCGACCGTGTCGGCCGCGTGCGGGACGTCCTCGTCGTGTACCGCCGGGTGGACGCGCCCCACGTCGTCGGCCTCATCGTCGAGGTGCCGGGGAAGCGCCGCATCTTCGTCAGCATCGGGCGCATCACGTCGATCGGTGCCGGGCAGGTCATCACGACGGGCCTCGTGAACATGCGCCGCTTCGAGCAGCGGGGTGGCGAGGTCCGGGTGATCGCGGAGATGCTCGGCCGCAAGGTCCTCATCAAGAAGGAGCGCATCCGCGCCACGGTGGAGGACGTCGCGATCGAGGACCGCGGGCAGGGCGACTGGGAGGTGTCGCAGCTCTTCCTCCGCAAGCCGAAGACCACGCCGTCGCCGTTCGGCAAGGGCCCGACGACGTTCGCGACGTGGAACGAGGTCACCGAGGACGAACTCCCCGGCGAGGCCCAGTCCGCCGAGCACGTCATCGCCGCCTACTCCGACCTGCTGCCGGCCGACCTCGCGTCGACGCTGCTCGACCTGCCGGAGGAACGCCGGTTCGAGGTCGCCGAGGAGCTCCCCGACGACCGGCTCGCCGACGTGCTCGAGGAGATGCCCGACCAGGAGCGCATCGACATCCTCACCCGGCTCGAGGACTCCCGCGCCGCCGACGTCCTCGACCACATGCAGCCCGACGACGCGGCCGACGTGCTCGCGCAGTTCTCCGACGAGCGCAGTGAGGCCCTCCTCGAGCTCATGGAGCCGGAGGAGGCGCAGGACGTGCGCATGCTCCTCGAGTACGAGCCGGACACCGCCGGTGGGCTCATGACGACCGAGCCGGTGATCGTGTCGGCCGACGCGACGGTGGCCGAGGGTCTCGCCCTGGTCCGGCGTCACGAGCTCGCTCCGGTGCTCGGCGCCGCGGTCTGCGTCACGCTGCCGCCGTACGAGCCGCCGACCGGCCGCTTCCTCGGTCTCGTGCACTTCCAGCGCATGCTGCGGTACCCGCCGAACGAGCGGCTCGGCACCCTCATCGACCAGCAGACCGAACCGGTCCGGGTCGACGCGAGCGCCGCCGAGGTCACCCGCATCATGGCGACCTACAACCTGCTGTCCGTCCCCGTGGTCGACGACGCCCACCGACTCGTCGGGGTGGTGACGATCGACGATGTCCTCGACCACGTCCTGCCGGACGACTGGCGAAGTCAGGGCGAGGGGGAACCCTCACCGCTTCCACGCCAACGACCGCGCAAGACGCCCGTGACGACGGGAAGGAGGACCACCCGTGGCCCGAACGGATGAGAACCGTCAGGAACGCCTCGACTCCCCGAAGGGCATGCGGACGCGGGTGCTCCCGACCCGGCGGCGTTCCGGTCGCGGCGACACGTTCGGTCGCGCCACCGAGGGCATCGCGCGTGCGATGGGAACCCCGTGGTTCCTCGTCGGACTGACCCTGTTCTGCCTCGTCTGGATGGGGTACAACACGCTGGCACCGAAGTCGTGGCAGTTCGACTCCGCGGCGATCGGCTTCACGGCGCTGACCCTCGTGCTGTCGCTGCAAGCGTCGTACGCCGCGCCGCTCATCCTGCTCGCCCAGAATCGGCAGGACGACCGCGACCGGGTGCAGTTCGAGCAGGACCGGCAGCGCGCCGAGCGGAACCTGGCGGACACCGAGTACCTCGCGCGCGAGGTCGTCGCGCTGCGCCTGGCGATGCGCGACATGGCGTCGAAGGACTTCATCCGCGCCGAGATCCGCTCGCTGCTCGAGGAGCTCGACCGACGTGACGCGGACGGCGCCGGCTTCGCCGACGAGTCCGGCAGCACCGCCCGTGGCTGAGGACCCCGACGAGCAGCTCGGGTCCGCGGTCCTCGCCGCGCTCGGTCGCGTGATCGACCCGGAGATCCGCCGGCCCGTCACGGAGCTCGACATGATCCGTGGTGTCGACGTCCAGCCTGGAGGCGCGGTGCGCGTCGACCTGCAGCTCACGATCGTGGGGTGCCCGGCCGCCGACACGATCGAGCGCGACGTGCGCGCCGCCGCCGGTTCCGTGCACGGCGTGTCCGCGGTGTCGGTCGACGTGTCGGTCATGGCCCCGGCCACCCGTGCCGCACTCACCGAACGACTCCGCGCCGGCAGGCCGAAGGGCGTGCAGTTCACGCCGGACTCCCTCACCCGGGTCATCGCCGTCACGAGTGGCAAGGGCGGCGTGGGCAAGTCCACCGTCACCGTGAACCTCGCGGCTGCGCTCGCGGCCCGTGGGCAGCGTGTGGGCGTGGTCGACGTGGACGTGCACGGCTTCAGCGTCCCCGGGCTGCTGGGGCTCACCGACGAGCGCGGGGTCGCACCCCGCCCGACCCGGGTGGACAGCATGATCCTGCCGCCGGTGGCGCACGACGTGAAGGTCGTCTCGATCGGGATGTTCGTCGACGACGTCTCGACCGCGGTGTCCTGGCGCGGGCCGATGCTGCACCGGACCGTCTCGCAGTTCCTGACCGACGTGTGGTTCGGCGACCTCGACGTCCTCCTGCTCGACCTGCCGCCGGGCACCGGGGACGTGGCGATCTCCGTCGGTCAGCTGCTCCCCCACGCCGAGGTGCTCGTCGTGACCACGCCCCAGGCCGCTGCGGCGGACGTGGCCGAGCGGAGCGGGATCGTCGCTCGGCAGACCGGGCAGCGGGTCATCGGCGTGGTCGAGAACATGGCGGGCCTCGTGCAGCCGGACGGATCCGTGCTGCACCTCTTCGGCGAGGGCGGCGGCGCCGAGACCGCACGGCGGCTGTCTCGCGACCAGGACGTGCCCGTCCCGGTGCTCGGCAGCGTGCCGCTGTCCGTGCCGCTCCGCGAGGGCGGGGACACCGGCGTCCCGGTGGTGCTCGGAGCCCCGGACGACCCCGCTGCGGTGGCCCTCACCGCCATCGCGGACCGGATCACCACCATGGGCCGGGGGCTGGCCGGCCGGAAGCTCGGGCTGTCCCTGTCCTAGGGTCGAGTGCATGAGCACCGACCACGTCAGCGTCGACTGGGAGCACGCCCGCGACACCAACCGCGCGAACTGGGACGACCGCGTCCCGATCCACGAGGGCGCGTACGAGATCGACGCCCTCTCCGACCCCGACCACCGCTCGGCCGTGGTCCGCGACGACCTGCCCGCCCTCGCCCCGTGGCTGCCCGACGGTTCGCTCGCCGGCCTCGACCTCTGCCACCTGCAGTGCCACATCGGCACCGACACCGTGTCGCTCGCGCGCGAGGGCGCCCGCGTCACCGGCGTCGACTTCTCCCCTGCCGCCCTCGCGTCCGCGGCGGGGCTGTCCGAGCGGCTCGGGCTCGACGTGACGTGGGTCGAGACGGACGTCCTCGACGCCCGGGCCGTGGTCGTCGGCGACTTCGACGTCGTCTACACGAGCATCGGCACGATCTGCTGGCTCGCCGACCTCGACCGGTGGGCGGCACAGGTCGCCGCGCTGCTCCGCCCGGGTGGCGTGTTCTTCATCCGCGACGGCCACCCCGCGCTCTACGCCCTCGACGAGACCGCCGACGAGCTCGTCACCCGGTACCGGTACTTCCCCGACGGCACCGCCCAGCAGTGGGACGATGCCGGCACCTACGCGGGCGACGGAACGGTCGCGAACACCCGCACCTACGAGTGGCCGCACCCGCTGTCCGAGATCGTGAACGCGCTGCTCGGTGCCGGGCTCCGGCTTCGTCGGCTCGACGAGGGGCGGACCCTGCCGTGGCGGTTCAGTCCGCGGATGGAGGACACCGCCGACGGCTCCTGGGCCTGGCCGGCGTCCGACCGGGATCGGCTGCCGGCGACCTTCACGATCGTGGCGACGAAGGACTGACGACCTGTGCGTCCTTTCATGGACAGGCCGTCGCAGTCGCGCGCACCATGCAGGGGTATTCCACAATGCTCCTGCGAAATCGGGTCGCAGGGGTTCCACCCGCCGGACGACGAGGTCCGGCCGAGGACAGGAGAACCGTGTGAAGAACAACACTCGAGCGCGGATCGGCCTCGCGGCCGCCGTCGCCGCGACGATCGCAGGGGGATCACTCGCCGCCGCACCGGCTCTCGCCGCGACACCGTCGTGTGCGAGCGCATGGAGCGCCGGCACGGCGTACACCGGTGGCGCCACGGTGAGCGAGAACGGCACGAACTACACCGCGAACTGGTGGACGCAGGGCGATGACCCCGCGACCCACTCCGGCGCGACGGGCAGCGGGCAACCGTGGACCTCGACCGGCGCCTGCACGGGCTCCGGTGGCGGCACCACGGACCCCGGCGGCGGGACGACCGACCCCGGCACGGGCGGCAGCGCCGGCACCGCGAGCGGCCTCGTGTTCAGCCCGTACAAGGACGTCACGGTGAACCTCGACTGGAACACGAACGTCATGAACACCGCGGTCACCGGCACCCGGATCCCCGTCGTCGGGGCGAGCAACAGCCTCGTCTCCACCCGGGAGCCCGGGCTCAAGGCGATCACCCTCGCCTTCGCGACCGGCACCTGCGGCAGCGAGAACTGGGGCGGTGTCGCCGCGGACGCGTTCGCGAGCGCCAACATCCCGAAGCTCGACGCCGCGGGAGTGGACTACATCGTCAGCACCGGCGGCGCCGCGGGCTCCTTCACGTGCTCCGGCACGGGGCTGCAGAGCTTCATCGCCCGCTACGCCACCCCGCACATGATCGGAGTCGACTTCGACATCGAGAGCGGTCAGTCGGCCGCCGACGTGCAGAACCTGGTGAACGCCGCAGCACTCGCCCAGACGAAGTACCCGGGACTGCGCTTCTCGTTCACCCTGGCGACCCTCGCCGCGAGTGACGGGTCGTACGGCGGCCTGAACAGCACCGGCGACGCCACCGTGAGGGCGATCAAGGCGTCGAGCCTGACGAACTACACCGTCAACCTCATGACGATGGACTTCGGCCGCGCGACCACCGCGAACTGCGTCCTCTCCGGATCCACCTGCGAGATGGGGCAGTCCTCCATCCAGGCCGTGACCAACCTCGAGCACACGTACGGCATCGCGCCGTCGAAGATCGAGGTCACCCCGATGATCGGTGTGAACGACGCCTCCGACGAGGTCTTCACCCTCGCCGACGTCGACACGCTGTCCGCCTACGCCGAGGCGAACGGCCTCGCCGGCGTGCACTACTGGTCGCTCGACCGGGACACCCCCTGCGCCTCGACGACGGCGTCGTCCACGTGCAGCTCCGTCTCGAGCGCTCCGGCGCTCGCCTGGACCGACCGGTTCCTCGCCGACCTGAAGTAGTCGCCACCACGTGACGGACGGGAGGCACGGTGCCGGCTGGCACCGTGCCTCCCGTCCGTCTGCTGGTCACGCGCCGGTCGTCAGGTCGCCTCGGCGTCGAAGGGTGCGGCCTCGCCGGCGGCGAGCGGCACCACGGGTGCCGTCGCACGCACCTTCGAGGCGGTGACCTGCGCCGTCTGCACGGCGGCCGCGCTGCCGCCGGAGTCGAGCAGGGCGTCGCGGATGATCCGCCGGGGGTCGTACTGTCGCGGGTCCAGCTTCTGCCAGTCGACCTCGTCGAACTCGGGGCCCATCTCCTCGCGCATCCGGTCCTTCGCGGTGTCGGCGAAACGACGGACGGCCTTCACGAACTCGGCGAGCTTCTGGGCGTACATCGGCAGCCGCTGCGGGCCGAGCAGGAGGACGCCGATGATCCCGATCACCAGGAACTTCTCGAAGCCGTCGAACACGGTACGAGCGTAACCCGTCCGCACCGCACAGCACCCGTAGAGTTGTCCTCCGAACGGAGTGTGCGTGTCAGAGAAAGAGTCGAACTGGAAGTTCGCCGAGGACATCGTCTCGGAGTCCGAGGTGATCGCCCGAGCGCGGGAGCACTCCCTCGAACTCGGGGTGGAGGCGATCTCCCCCGCCATCGGTGCGCAGATCGGCGTCGTCGCTGCCGCCTCACGCGCGACGAGCATGATCGAGATCGGCACCGGTCTCGGCGTCTCCGGCCTGTACCTGCTCGGCGGCGCCCCGACCGCCACCCTCACCACGATCGACATCGAGGTCGACCACCAGCAGTACGCCCGTGACGCCTACATCGCCGCGGGCACGGCCCCCGCGCGCATCCGGCTCATCCCGGGCCGCGCGAACCAGGTCCTGCCGCGCATGAACGAGGCGTCCTACGACGTCGTCCTCGTCGACGCCGACCCGGAGCACGTCATCGAGTACGTCGAGCACGGGCTGCGGCTCGCGCGCCTCGGCGGGACCGTCCTGGTGCCCCACGCGCTCTGGCGCGGGCGCGTCGCGGACCCGGTGAAGCGGGACCGGGCGACCACGGACTTCCGGCTGCTCCTCACCGAGGTGTCGACGTCGGGGGCGGTCATCAGCGCGCTGTCGCCGGCGGGCGACGGCCTGCTGCAGATGACGAAGGTCTCCGCGTAGCTAGAGGTACCTGCGCACCTCATCGGTGAAGCGTGGCACACCAGCTCGTCGCAAGGTGCCCAGGACGTCTCCCACGCTCTGCGGCGGATCGACATAGTCCTCGCTGAGTTCCCGGGGCACCCGGGTGATCATTCCGGGGTAGAGGTCGAGCTGGTCGAGGAGGAAGGCGTCAGGGTGGACGACCTCGACGTCGAACGCCTGGAGCGACTCGGCCGGGAAGTCCCGAACGGTGAACGTCACGAGTGCATCAGCCTTCGCGCGGACGCGGCGGCCAGCACGTGGCGGTCCTTCGGATCGCACGTCAGGGCGTCCACCAGGTCGTCGTGCCCGGTCACCAGCGCATCAGGGAAGTAGGTCCGCATCACGTCCAGCCGTCGGTCGATGCCCGTCGGCGAGATCCCGGCGGCCACCGCGTTGCGACGGACTTCTTCGAGGACCCCCTCGGACCACAACGGGCGGAACGCTCCCTCGTCGGCGAGCCGGAGGAGGAAGTCGGAGAGCGTGATCCCGTAGATCGTGCAGGCGTCGAAGAAGACCGTGAACGCCACGATCAGTCGGCCGTCGCCCGGTCGCGTCGGTCACGTCGGTCACGTTCGAGCGCCTGTCCGTCGCGTGCGGCCTGCCGCAGGGCTGAACGGCGGCCCGTCCGGAACTGCTCCTGGAATTCGACGAGGTCCCGGAGGAGCACTCGACGGTGCCGACCACGCTTCTCGAACGCGATGCTGCCGTCCTCGAGGTACTTGACGAGCGTGGGGCGGGACACGCCGAGGAAGTCAGCTGCCTGCTGCGTGGTCATCTGTGTGTCGTTCCGCGCAACCGTGACGCCACTGCCCTGCGCGAGCGCATCGGCGACCTGCTCGAGCACCTCGAAGATCTCCAGCGGGATCTTCCGGACACGTCCATCGGGTGCGCGGAGTTCGGCGAGCTGCTCATCGCGCGCAGCCTGCTCGATCTCGCGCAGCAGCTGGGCGAGCCCGGCGATGTCCTCACGATCATCCGTCGGGAAGTACGTCCGCGACGTGGCACGGCGGTCCGGGAGGTCAGTGGCGGTCGGCATGGCAAGAGCCTAATCGAAATAACCGAAAGGCGCCCGCGCTACGCGAGGTGGCGCAGGTAGCGTTCCGGGGCCTCGAGGAACGCCCGCTGGTTGCGGACCAGATCGAGATCGCCCCAGGCCGCCCGGCGGAGGCCCCACTCCCCCACCTCGTGGATGGTGGCACCGGGGAACGCTGCGAGCACCGGTGAGTGCGTCGACAGCACGACCTGTCCGAGACCGCTGTCCACGATGGACTGCAGCAGGCCGATGAGCGCCAGGCAGCCGGAGAACGACAGCGCGGACTCCGGTTCGTCGAGGATCCAGAGCCCGGGCCACCGCGACCGGTCGATCACGAAGTCGAGGAACGACTCCCCGTGGCTGCGTTCGTGGAACCGGGGCTCGGGACGTGCGCCGGGGTGCTCCTCGAGGAACGTGAACAGCCCGTGCATGGTCTCGGCGCGGAGGAAGAACCCGCCCTTGGACGCCCCCGGTTCCCGAACGAGGACGAGGTGCTCCCAGAGCTGGGACTCGGTCGGGCGCGTCGAGTGCCCCGACATCGTCGAACCGCCTTCCGGTCCCATCCCGAACGCGAGTGCGATCGCCTCGACCAACGTGGACTTGCCGACGCCGTTGTCGCCGACGAACACCGTCACGGGGTCCAGGTCGAGCCCGTCGTCGAGGAGCTGCCGCACGGGCGCGAGGGTCCCGGGCCACCGCTCGCGCACCAGTGGGTCCGGCGCGTACTCCTCGACGCGGCGGATGGGCAGGCGGGTCCGTGGCACGCCCCCATGGTGCCGGACGGCACCGACAGGCCGACCGGCCGACCGGCCGCTCGCCGTGAGGACGCGGGACGGCCCGGAGCGTACGCGCTCCGGGCCGTCCCGTTCGGTGCGTCGACGTACTAGGCCGAGACGACCTCGGCGAGTGCGTCGTGGAGTTCCTTCGCCTCGGCATCGTTGACCGAGACGACCAGGCGGCCTCCACCTTCGAGCGGAACCCGCACGATGATGAGTCGACCCTCCTTAACAGCCTCCATCGGCCCGTCACCGGTCCTCGGCTTCATGGCTGCCATCAGATGTCCCCTTTCGTGCAGTACATGCGCGACCATTATCTCGTATCGATGGGGGAACTGCGAAACCGCCCAGGTCGGGGGGTGGTGGATCGCCACGTCCTCACGGCTCCGCGGCCGATCACGGCGGGGTCCAGTCGTAGCCGTCCACCCACCAGCAGGAGTACAGCCACACCCACTGGAGTGCGAGGCACACCACGACGACCAGCACCCGGTACACCCGTGACCGCGGCAACGCCACGATCCCGAGCAGCGGCGCGATCGGCAGCAGGATGCGCCAGGTGCTCGACTGCGGGAAGAACACCGCCAGCAGGTACACGAGGTAGGCGACGCCCCACAGGCGCAGCTCGAGCCCGATCCGCCGCGCGGCGGGCATGAAGACGAACGCAGCGAAGCCGACGACCACCACGGCGAGCAGGATCCCGCCGGCGGGCTGCCGGAACCACCAGTCGAAGCCCTGGATCCACGGCGCGAACGGGACGAGCTCCTTCCAGCCGATGTACGACGACCGCCACGCGAGCTCGGTGTCCGTGTAGGCCTTCGGCACGCCGGTGACTGCCCAGGCGATCGCCGGCCACGCCAGTCCGACGAGCCCCGAGACGACGGCGACGACCGCGGGCGGGACGAACCGCCGAACCGTGAGCGGCGACGGCGCGCGGACCCACCCGGGGCGGACGAACCACGCCCCGAGGAACAGCACGATCAGCAGCGCGAAGGCCAGTCCGGTCGGCCGGGTCATCCCGAGCAGCAGCACGACCGGGATCATCGTCCACCAACGCCGTTCGACCATCAGCAGGAGGGCGACGAGCAGCAGGAAGAGCCCCATCGCCTCGGCGTAGGCGACCTGGAACATCACCGAGACCGGCGCCACGCAGAACAGGACGGTCGCGAACGTCGCCCGCGCCGGGTCGAGGAACCTCCCCAGGAGGCGCCGGAAGACGAGCGCCGCACCCCACCCGAAGAGCAGCGACACCGACACCGCCACGAGCTCGAACGACGCCCCGGTGAGGACCATCAGCCCCCGTACCAGGAACGGGTACGCCGGCATGAACGCCCACGCGTTCTCGGTCACGTGGCCGGCGGCGTCGACCGGCAGCGTCGAGGGGTAGCCGCCCGAAGCGATCACCCGGTACCAGGCGCCGTCCCAGATCGACGAGAACGACAGCAGGCCCGGGTGCTGGACGGTGAACGAGTTCGCCGCTTGCGCGCTCGCGAACACGCCGAGCATCACGGCCGTGACGATCCGCGCGAGCACGTAGACGACCGTGATCCGCGCCCACCACGGCACGACCCGGTAGCGGGCGTGCCGCCGGGCGCGGGCAGGGGTCAGCCGGGTGGACCCGGCCGTGGTCAGGCCGTCAGCCACCGACGCAGACCGTCCTCGACCGAGGTGATCTGGTCGACGGGGACCTGCTCGTCGTCGTGGTGGGCGTAGACCGGTTCGCCCGGCCCGTAGTTGACCGCGGGGACGCCGAGCGCGGAGAAGCGCGCGACGTCGGTCCAGCCGTACTTCGGGCGGGGCGCCGGGCCACCGACCGCGGCGACGAAGTCCTGCGCGAGCGGGGCGTCGAGGCCGGGTCGGGCACCTGCCGCGAGGTCGACGATCTGCACGTCGTACCCGTCGAAGAGCTCCCGGATGTGGGCGACGGCCTCGTCGGCGCTGCGCGAGGGCGCGAAGCGGTAGTTGACGTGCACCATCGCCTCGTCGGGGATGACGTTGCCGGCGATGCCACCCGTGATCCCGACGGCGTTGAGGCCCTCGCGGTACTCGAGCCCGTCGACCGTGACGGTGCGGGGCTCGTACGCGGCGAGGGTGGCCAGGATCGGTGCCGCCTTGTGGATGGCGTTGTCGCCGATCCAGCTGCGGGCACTGTGCGAGCGCTTGCCGTAGGTGCGGATCTCGGCGCGGAGGTTCCCGTTGCAGCCGCCCTCGATCTGCGCGCCCGACGGCTCGCCGAGGATCGCGAAGTCGCCGGCGAGGAGCTCGGGCCGGGTGCGGGCCATGCGTCCGAGGCCGTTGAGCGAGTCGCTGACCTCCTCGTGGTCGTAGAAGACCCAGGTCACGTCCACGTTCGGTGCGGCGAGGTCGTGCGCGAGCTTGAGCTGCACGGCACAGCCGGCCTTCATGTCGACGGTGCCCCGCCCCCAGAGCACGCGCTGGCCGTCGACGTCCCGGAAGGAGGTCGGCAGGTTCCCGTTGAGCGGCACGGTGTCGATGTGCCCGGCGATGACGACCCGGCGGTCGCGCCCGAGGTTCGTCCGGGCCACGACCGCGTCGCCGTCCCGGATCACCTCGAGGTGTGCGAGCGGCGTCAGGGCCGCTTCGATCGCGTCGGCGAGCGGCCCCTCGTTGCCGGACACCGACTCGATGTCGCAGATGGCGCGGGTGATGTCGATGGACGAGGCGGTGAGGTCGAGCTGCTCCGGCATGCGGTCACCTTATCGGCCGCCCCTTGCCGCTCGCCCGTTCGGCCAGGAGGCGCGGTGCGCGTCCCGGAGACCCGTCCGGCCGGTCGGGTGGTCCCGTCCGACTCCTCGGTACCCTGGTCGGGTGACCGAGACGACCGCACCGAACGACCGCCCGACCCACGCCTGGGGCCACGGCCTCGCGACGATCGCCGCCGACGGCACGACGCTCGACACCTGGTACCCCGAGACGCACCTCGGGCAGCTGCCCGCCGATGCCGCCTTCCCCGAGGAACTCCGTGCGCACGCCGTCGACGACGCCCGCCGCGGCGTCACGATCGAGGCCGTCACCACCGAGGTCACCATCGACGCAGCCCCCGCGAGCACGCCGGACGCGTACCTCCGCCTGCACCTCCTCAGCCACCTGCGCGTACGCCCGAACGAGATCAACCTCGACGGCGTCTTCGGGCACCTGCCGATCGTCGCGTGGACGAACGCCGGCCCCGTGCACCCGGCCGACCTCACCCGCCTCCGTCCCGGCCTGCAGCGCGCCGGCATCGCCGTGCACGCCGTCGACAAGTTCCCGCGTCTCCTCGACTACGTCGTGCCGGACCGCGTCCGCATCGGCGACGCCGACCGCGTCCGCTTGGGCGCTCACCTCGCCCCGGGCACCACGGTCATGCACGAGGGCTTCGTGAACTTCAACGCCGGGACCCTCGGCGACGCCATGATCGAGGGCCGTGTCTCACAGGGCGTCGTCGTCGGGAACGGCACGGACATCGGCGGCGGCGCGTCCATCATGGGCACGCTGTCCGGCGGTGGCACGCACCGGGTGTCCCTCGGCGAGCGCGCGCTCCTCGGGGCGAACGCCGGGCTCGGCATCTCACTCGGGGACGACTCCGTCGTCGAAGCGGGCCTCTACGTGACGGCCGGCACCAAGGTCGTGCTCGTCGGCGCCGTCCCGAACCCGGACGGCACGCCGAAGACGGTGAAGGCCGCGGAGCTGTCCGGCGCGCCGAACATCCTGTTCCGACGCAACTCGATCACCGGGGCCGTCGAGGCACTGCAGCGCAGGGGCGAGGGCATCCAGCTCAACACCGCGCTCCACGCGTAGCGCCCCGCGCCCGTGCGTGAGGAGCTCACGGTCCCAGCGTGACCCTGACGGACTGGAGGCGCGGTGCCAGCCGGCACCGCGCCTCCCGTTCGTCACAACGTGCGTCAGCGCGCGGGAAGGTCCCGTTCCGGGTACCCGACGTAGAGCTGCTGCGGGCGACCGATCTTGTTCAGCGGGTCGTTGTTCAGCTCGCGCCACTGCGCGATCCACCCGGGCAGACGGCCGATCGCGAACAGCACGGTGAACATCCGCGGCGGGAACCCCATCGCCTTGTAGATGATGCCCGTGTAGAAGTCGACGTTCGGGTAGAGCTTGCGGCTGACGAAGTACTCGTCCTCGAGCGCGATGCCCTCGAGCTCCATGGCGATGTCGAGCAGGTCGTCCTGCACGCCGAGCGCCTCGAGCACCTCGTGCGCGGACTCCTTCACGAGCTTCGCGCGCGGGTCGTAGTTCTTGTAGACGCGGTGTCCGAAGCCCATGAGCTTCACCCCGCGCTCCTTGTTCTTCACCCGCTCGACGAAGCGCGACACCGGCTCGCCGGAGTCCTTGATCTGCTGGAGCATCTCGAGGACGGCCTCGTTCGCACCGCCGTGCAGCGGCCCGTACAGCGCGTTGATGCCCGCAGAGATCGAGGCGAACATGTTCGCCTTCGTCGACCCGACCAGGCGGACGGTCGCCGTCGAGGCGTTCTGCTCGTGGTCCTCGTGCAGGATGAGGAGCCGCTCGAGCGCCTTCGACAGCACCGGGTTCGGCTCGTACGTCTCGGCCATGGTGCCGAAGTTGAGGCGCAGGAAGTTGTCGACGAACGACAGCGAGTTGTCCGGGTACAGGAACGCCTGCCCGATCGACTTCTTGTGCGCGTACGCCGCGATGACGGGCAGCTTCGCCAGGAGCCGGACGGTCTGCAGCTCGACCTTCTCCGGGTCGTCGACGTCCATGTCGTCCTCGTAGTAGGTCGACAGGGCGCTGACAGCGCTAGAGAGGACGGACATCGGGTGCGCCGAGTGCGGGAGGGCGTCGAACAGTCGACGGAGGTCCTCGTGCAGCAGGGTGTGCCGACGGATGCGGGCGTCGAAGTCGGCGAGCTCGGACTCCGACGGCAGCTCGCCGTAGATGAGGAGCCAGGCGACCTCGAGGAACGTGCAGTTCGACGCGACCTGGTCGATCGGGTAGCCGCGGTACCGCAGGATGCCCTGGTCGCCGTCGATGTAGGTGATCGCGCTCTTCGTCGACCCGGTGTTCACGAACCCGTAGTCGAGCGTGTTCATCCCGGTCTGCTTCTTGAACGTCGAGATGTCCATGGTGGACGCACCGTCGACGCTCGGCAGGATCGGGAACTCCGCCGTGCCGCCCGGGAACGTCAACGTCGCGGTCTCAGCCGTCTGCTCGGCGGCGGGACTCACGGGGACGGGCGTGGTCGGCGGTGTGGCCGTCTTCTGAGCGTCATTGGCAGTGTCAGTCACGATGACAGCCTAATCGCGCGCACTGTCGGTCGTGCACACATCGAGCCTCTGGACTTGGTGGGAACCGCTGATTGCGCGGACGGCGAAAGGGTCAGGCGGACGCCAGACGCCGACCGCTGGCGAGTCGCTGGGCGGCCGCGGCGATCCGCTCATCGGTGGCGGTGAGGGCCACGCGGACGTGCTCGGCACCGGCCGGACCGTAGAAGGTGCCCGGCGCGACGAGGATCCCGCGGTCCGCGAGCCACGCCACGGTGTCCAGCGCGGGCTCGCCGCGGGTGGCCCACAGGTACAGGCCCGCCTCGCTGTGGTCGATGCGGAAGCCGGCGCCCTCGAGTGCCCGTCGGAGCATGTCCCGTCGCGCTCGGTACCGGGTCTTCTGCTGCTGCACGTGGGTCTCGTCGGCGAGGGCGACGATCATCGCCTGCTGCACCGGCAGCGGAGGCATCATCCCCGTGTGCTTCCGGACAGCGAGCACGTCCGCCAGGATCGCCGCGTCGCCGGCGACGAACGCGGCCCGGTACCCGGCGAGGTTCGACTGCTTCGAGAGGGAGTACACGCTGAGGACGCCGTCGAGGGAGTCGCCGACGACTCGCGGATCGAGGATCGTCGGAGTCGGCGCGGTGTCGTACGGCGGCTCCCACCCGAGTTCGGCGTAGCACTCGTCGCCGACGATCACGGCGCCGAGTTCCCGCGCCCGCGCCACGGCGGCGCGGAGGTCCTCGATCGACAGCACGCGCCCGTCGGGGTTGCCGGGCGAGTTCAGCCAGACGAGTCGGGTCGACGACGGCCACGCTGCGGGGTCGTCGGACGCCAGGGAGGTCGCGCCGACGAGCGCCGCGCCCAGCTCGTACGTCGGGTAGGCCGCCGCCGGGAACACCACCGTGTCCCCCGTGCCGATGCCGAGCCACAGCGCCAACCCGGCGATGAACTCCTTCGAGCCGATCGTCGGGAGCGTGTTCGCCTCGGTCAGCTCGACGCCGTGCCTACGGCCGTACCAGGCCGCGATCGCCTCACGCAGGGCCGGGGTGCCGGCGACCTGCGGGTAGGCGTGCGCGTCGGTCGCCTCGGCCAGCGCCGTGCGGACGACCGCGGGCGTCGGGTCGACCGGCGAGCCCACGCTGAGGTCGACGATGCCGCCCTCGTGAGCGGCGGCCCGCTGCTTGAACGGGACGAGCTGGTCCCAGGGGAAGTCGGGGAGGTCGAGCGCCACGTGCCTGCTCCGGTTCAACCGCGGGGCGGTTCGACCATGACGACCGGGTGGTCCTTGTGGATCACACCGACCTTCGCCGCTCCGCCGGGCGAACCGACCTCTTCGAAGAACTCGACGTTGGCCTTGTAGTAGTCGGCCCATTCTTCGGGCAGGTCGTCCTCGTAGTAGATCGCCTCGACCGGGCAGACCGGCTCACACGCACCGCAGTCGACGCACTCGTCGGGGTGGATGTACAGCGACCGGTCACCCTCGTAGATGCAGTCGACCGGGCATTCATCGATGCACGCGCGGTCCTTGACGTCGACACAGGGCTGAGCGATCACGTACGTCACGGCTGGGGTGCTCCCTTCGGACTGAGCGCTCCCGAGTCTACTCGCGGCGGGTGAGGGCTCCGGACCGCAGGCCCGACAGGTCCGGCCAGGCGAGGACGAGCGCGGCGATCACCGCCGGGCCGAACGTCCACACGTAGCCCGCCGTGTTGGCGAGCACGAGCGGGGAGCTCTGGCCCCCCACGGACGACAGGACCTGCGTGGCCGCGATGATCCCGATCCCGACCGCCGCGACCATCGCCCGCGACCGGTAGAGCAGCCGGATGCCGACGGTGAGCCCGACGACGATGAGGGTCGTCAGCACCATGCCGATCGGGAACGCGCCGAGCGTCTGCTGGTGGGTGACGGTCCCGAGGCCGCCGGCGACGAGCCCGAGCACGAGGGCGACGACGACCGCGGTGACCTTCGCCTGCCCGCTCATCTCGGCGTAGGTCTGCGGCGCCGGCGCAGCAGGGGCCTCGGCGTACCGGAACGCCTCGGTCGCGGGCGCATGGTGGCGGACGCCGTGCGGCATCACCCACGACAGGGCCGTCGGGTCGGCGGGGTCGGTCGGGTCGACGGTCACCTGCGAGCGGTACTGCTCCACGGCGGCACGGACCTTCGCCCGGACCGGCAGGACGTCGACCGTGACGTCGGCCTCGGTGCTCCCGGGGTCGACGATCATCGAGAAGGGGATGTCCTCGGCCTTCGCGGCGTACCGGGCGGCGTGGTGGACGCGGACGTGGTCCGGGTGGCCGTACCCGCCGTCGTCCGCGTAGCTCACCACGGCGTCGGCGCCGGTGGAGCGGATCGCGGCGCGGATGTCGTCGACGACCTCGCCGAGGTCCGCCGCGGTCAGCGAGTCCGCGGGAGCGTCGTCGGCGGCGATCGCCCGGCCGTCGGGTCCCCACTGCATGCCCGAGTCCGTGTAGCGACGCTCCGGCAGGTCGGTCGGTCGTGCGCCCGCTCCCCCGAGCCACAGGTGCGCCGGACCCCCGAGGGCTGCCAGCGCTCCCGCGATCTCGGTCTCGCGGTGGGCGGCGACGCGGGGGCCGTCCCCGAACAGCGGTGCGAGCTCCGGCGTGAGCATCTCGCCGCGCTCGCCGCGGGTCGCCGTGAGCACCGTCACCTCGGCGCCGAGCTCGAGCAGGGTGGCGATCGTCCCACCCGACGAGAGCGTCTCGTCGTCGGGGTGGGCGTGCACGAACAGGACGCGCTCGGCGCGGGTGGCGGGGACCTTCGACATCGGGTCCAAGCGTACGGGTCGGCGACTAGCGGGGCGTCACGATGTACGTCGCGGTCACTCCGTCGCTGCCGTCGGAGAACGTGAGCACCACGCGGTAGCCGTCACTGCGGAACATCCCGAAGGCGCTCGACGAGTCCGCACGCTTCGCCGACTCGGTGAAGCCGGCGTCGGTGAGCTGCTGCGCGGCGGTCGCGAAGTCGTCGACCGAGGCCGCGCGGACCTGGGCGACCCAGCCGGAGCCGTTCGGGCCGGAGCCGCCACCGACCACGGTGCCGTCGACGAGCGGGACCGCCTCCGACGGGAACCCGTCCGGGACCTTGCCGTCCGAGGTGACGTTCGCGCCCTTGAGCGCCGTGTCGAGCGCGCCGTCGATACCGCCCGCGACCGAGGCCATGCCGTCCTGGATCGCTTTGCCGTCGATGCCCTGGACGCCCTCGGCGACGCTCGAGGCGACCGAGGAACCGAGGTCCGTGGCCTGCTCGACCGCGTCGGCGGAGCAGCCGGACAGTCCGGCGAGGGCGATGCCGGCGGCGACGGCGGCGATCAGCGTGCGTGTCGGGGTGCGCATGCGCAGCACCCTAGATGGTGAGCCGGGAGGTGCGGCGTGAGTCCCCTGGGAACGTCACGTGCACGGCGGGGTCGAGCCGCGCCTCCCGGCCGGCCCCGCAAAACGCAACCGCCTCAGTTGCGTTTTGCGGAAGGGACGGGGTCAGGCGACGTAGGCGCGCGTCGCCGCCACGAGGGCGTCGACGCCCACCGGGATCGCCGTCTCCGCCTGCGGCGCGTAGAAGGGCGAGTGGTTGCTCGGGATCTCCTCGCCGCGGCGGAAGAGCTCCGGGTCGGTGATGCCCGTGAACCAGTACACGAGCGGCGCGCCGGCCGCCGTCGCGAGCTGACCGACGTCCTCCGAGGCCATCGCGAGCCCGATCTCGAGGTCCCGCGCTCCCGGCACCTCGGCACGGATCGCGTCCAGCACGATCTGCGCCGCTGACGCGTCGTTCACGGTGACCTCGGCGCCCGGCGAGCGGGCGATCGTGGGCGCGGGCAGGCCGCCGGCCTCGCTCTCGGCGCGGACGATGCGCTCGATGGAGGCGATGATCCGCTCGCGGGTCTCCTCGTTGCGGGCTCGCGTGGAGATCTCGATGACGGCCTGGTCCGGGATGATGTTGGCCCGGGTGCCGGAGTGGAAGCTCCCGACGGTGACGACGCCGGCGTCGCTCGGAGAGACCTCGCGGGAGACCACGGTCTGCAGACGCACGACGGCGGAGGCGGCGGTGACGATCGGGTCGAGGGAGGCCTGCGGTGCCGAACCGTGCGCGCCCCGGCCGTTGAACGTCACCGTGAGCCGGTCGCTGGACGCCATCACGGGACCGCTGCCGACCGCGACGATGCCGACCGGTGCCGGCGCGGAGTGCTGCCCGAGGACGACGTCGGGCTTCGGGAACCGATCGACGAGGCCGTCCTCGACCATGGCCCGGGCGCCGGAGATGACTTCCTCGGCGGGCTGGAACACCGCGACGACGGTCCCGTGCCAGTCGCTCGTGGTCGTGGCGAGGCGTTCGAGCGTGCCGAGCAGCCACGTCACGTGGATGTCGTGGCCGCAGGCGTGCATCGTCGGGACGTCGTTGCCGTCCTCGTCGGTGCCCCGGTGCTCGCTCGCGTAGGGCAGGCCCGTGCGCTCCTGCACGGGCAGCCCGTCCATGTCGGCGCGGAGCCACACCACGGGGCCCTCGCCGTTCGACAGGACGCCGACGACGCCGGTGCGGCCCACGCCGGTCGTCACCTCGATCCCGCCGATCTCCTCGAGCTTCGCGGCGACGATGCCCGCGGTGCGGTGCTCCTGGAAGCCGAGCTCGGGGTGCGCGTGGAGGTCCTGGTACAGCGAGAGGAGGTCGAGAGTCACGGTTCCCACCGTATCTCCCGACCCCCTCTGCCGCGGAGCGTGGTGCTGCTACGCGTCCTGACGCTTCAGGCGGGCGTAGGCACGCTGACGGGCCTGCGCGTCGAGCTCCACCTTGCGGATGCGGACGGCGTCGGGGGTGACTTCGACGCACTCGTCCTCACGCGCGAACTCGAGGCACTCCTCGAGCGAGAGCTGACGGGACGGGGTCATCGACTCGAAGGTGTCGGCCGTCGACGAACGCATGTTCGTCAGCTTCTTCTCCTTGGTGATGTTCACGTCCATGTCGTCGGCGCGCGAGTTCTCGCCGATGACCATGCCCTCGTAGACCTCTTCCGTCGGGTTGACGAAGAACGTCATCCGCTCCTGGAGGTTCGTGATGGCGAACGGCGTGACGACACCGGCGCGGTCCGACACGATCGAGCCGTTGATGCGCGTCTGGATCGGGCCGGCCCACTCGCCGTAGCCGTGCGAGATCGCGTTCGCGATGCCGGTGCCGCGGGTCTCGGTGAGGAACGACGTGCGGAAGCCGATCAGGCCGCGCGACGGCACGATGAACTCCATGCGGATCCACCCGGTGCCGTGGTTCACCATGTTCTCCATGCGGCCCTTGCGGGCGGCCATGAGCTGGGTGATGGCGCCGAGGTACTCCTCCGGCGTGTCGATCGTCATGTGCTCGTAGGGCTCGAGCGTCTTGCCGTTCTCGTCCTTCTTCGTGACGACCTGCGGCTTGCCGACGGTGAGCTCGTAGCCCTCGCGACGCATCTGCTCGACGAGGATGGCGAGCGCGAGTTCACCACGACCCTGGACCTCCCACGCGTCGGGGCGGCCGATGTCCTGCACCTTGAGCGAGACGTTGCCGACGAGCTCGCGGTCGAGGCGGTCCTTGACCATGCGCGCGGTCAGCTTGTGGCCCTTGACCTTGCCCACGAGCGGCGACGTGTTCGTGCCGATCGTCATCGAGATCGCCGGGTCGTCGACCGTGATGGTCGGCAGCGGCCGGACGTCCTCCGGGTCGGTCAGGGTCTCGCCGATGGTGATGTCCTCGAAGCCGGCGACGGCGACGATGTCACCGGGGCCCGCGGACTCGGCCGGGTAGCGGTCGAGCGCCTTCGTGATGAGCAGCTCGGTGATGCGGGCGTTCTGGACGGAGCCGTCGTGCTTGACCCACGCGACCGTCTGGCCCTTCTTCATCGTGCCGTGGAAGATGCGCAGCAGCGCGAGGCGACCGAGGAACGGCGAGGCGTCGAGGTTCGTGACGTGCGCCTGCAGCGGGTGCTCGTCGTCGTACGTCGGGGCCGGGACGTGCTGGAGGATCGCCTCGAACAGCGGCTCGAGGTCGTCGTTGTCGGGCAGCTCGCCGTCGTTCGGCTTGTTGCGGCTCGCGGCGCCGTTGCGGCCGGAGGCGTACACGACCGGCACGTCGAGGATCGCGTCGAGGTCGAGGTCGTCGACCTCGTCCGACAGGTCGGAGGCGAGACCGAGGAGCAGGTCCTGCGACTCGGACACGACCTCGTCGATGCGGGAGTCGGGGCGGTCCGTCTTGTTGACGAGGAGGATCACCGGGAGCTTCGCGGCGAGGGCCTTGCGGAGCACGAAGCGGGTCTGGGGCAGCGGGCCCTCGGACGCGTCGACGAGCAGGACGACGCCGTCGACCATCGAGAGGCCGCGCTCGACCTCGCCGCCGAAGTCGGCGTGGCCGGGGGTGTCGATCACGTTGATCGTGATGCGGCCGCCCGGGTTGAACTCCTCGGCGTGCTTCCCGTTGTAGAGCACCGAGGTGTTCTTCGCGAGGATGGTGATGCCCTTCTCGCGCTCGAGGTCGTTCGAGTCCATCATCCGGTCTTCGCCCTCGAAGTGGGCGTCGAACGAGTTGGTCTGCGTGAGCATCGCGTCGACGAGCGTGGTCTTGCCGTGGTCGACGTGTGCCACGATGGCGACGTTGCGCAGGTCGGACCGGGTGGCGAGCGCCATACAGGACATCCTTCAATTTCTGGGAGAGTGTCGGGCCGGTCGTCTTGGACACACCACACCCGCGGGCAGAACGCCCGACACGCCAGTCTACCGGTAACTCGCAACCGACAGGAGTACAGCGCATGAGCCGTCGGCGAACGTGGATCGAGATCACGATCGTCCTCATGCTGTCACTCGGCGGCAGCGCGCTGTACTCGGTCCTGCAGATCATCGACGACCTGTCGCAGACGACGCCGCTCGGGAAGCAGTCCACGGCGCTCAACGCCTCGACGACCACCGTGCAGTACGTCGACCTCGCACGACAGCTCGTGGGGATCGCGGTCGACCTGGCCCCGGTCGCGCTGGTCTGCTTCCTCCTCTGGAGCACGGCCCGGCCGCACCTCGGCCGGCTCGGGATCGATCGGTTCCGCCCTCGTCCCGACCTGGGCGGTCCCGCGTTGATCGCCCTGTGCATCGGCATCCCGGGGCTCGGCCTGTACTTCGCGGGTCGGGCCCTCGGCTTCACCGTGAACGTGAACCCGGCTGCGCTCGACTCCTACTGGTGGACGGTCCCCGTCCTGCTGCTCTCCGCGATCCGGTCCGGACTGCAGGAGGAGGTCATCGTCGTCGGGTACCTCTACGAACGACTCGGCGGGCTCGGGTGGGGACGCTGGCAGGTCATCCTGTCCACCGCGGTCCTGCGCGGCACCTACCACCTGTACCAGGGCTTCGGCGCCTTCGTCGGGAACGCCGTGATGGGCGTCGCCTTCGGCTGGATCTACACGCGGTGGGGACGACTCCTCCCCCTCGTGATCACGCACTGTCTGCTCGACGCCGCGGTGTTCGTCGGCTACCCCTGGGCCGCCCACGCCTTCCCCCAGCTGTTCCACTGACCTCACCCCCCATTCGGGCGTCGGCGATGCGACGGACCCGTCCGACCCCGTCACGGCGATCCCACAGGGAACCCACAGCGCGGCGCGACGCCGCACCGATCGCGCACCCCTACCGTGAGCACATGAGCATCCCCGAGGTCGGCGACCCCGCGCCGGACTTCACCCTGCCCGGCATGATCGTGCGCGACGGGACCCGCACCGACGACGAGTACGCGCTGTCCGCCGTCATCGGCCGGACGCTCGTGCTCGCCTTCTACCCCGGCGACGCCACGCCGGTCTGCACCGCGCAGCTCTGCAGCTACCAGGAGGAACTGGACGGCTTCGACGACCTCGGCGCGGTCGTCTGGGGCGTCAGCCCGCAGGCGCTCGACTCGCACGAGGCCTTCGCCCGCGGCTCGTCACTCACGCTCCCACTGCTGAGCGACACCGCCGGCGACGCGATCCGCGCGTACGGCGTGCAGGCACCGGGCATCGGGCTCCGCCGGTCCGTGTTCGTCATCGGGCCCGACGGGGTGATCCGCTGGCGCCACGTCGGACTCGTCGGACTCCGCTTCCCGAAGGCCGAGACGATCCGGCAACAGATCGAACTCCTCGTCGCCTGAAACGGCGTGTCGATTTCCTGGATCAACACAACTGGGGTATCGACACCCGAACGGGGGGCCGAGGACCATTGCTGGCACGAGAGGTCCATACAGGATCTGCCTCCCCGGGGAATCGGGTCGTCCGGAGATACGCGCCGGTGTGTCACACCCGCTCCCCGGACGTTCCCGGGGAGGCATCTCGTAACCTCTTCGCTTGTAACCTCTTCCGGTGACCACGATCCTCGCTCCCGGCATGCGTCTGCTCGCCGTCGTCCTGTGGGTCGCGGCCGTCGCCCTCGTCCCCATCGCGCTGCTCAGCGGCGGCACTCCCTGGCTCGCCCCGGTCCCGAGCGTCTTCATCGCGTTCGTCGCGTGGGCGGTCCTCTGGCGGCCCCGCTTCGAGCTCACCCCGGAGCACCTCCGGATCGTCGACGTGCGCCGGACCAGCACCTACGCCTGGCGTCGCGTCACGGAGGTCCGCACCAAGTACGGCATCGAGATCGTCTCGAGCGAGGGCGTCCGTCGCACCTGGCTCGCCACCCGCAACACGGCTCGCCTCAGCGCCGTGGTCGACGGCGGACCGGGAGGCGCGGATCACCTCGACGTCGAAGCCACGGCCGAGCGCATCCGGGCCTTCGTGCCCGCCCCGCCCGCGCAGGACGGCCCGCCTCCGGCCACCGTGACGGCTGCGCCGATCACGCACCGTGCGCACGGGTGGACGGTCCTCGCGATGATCGTCCTCGGCGTCGTCGCGACCATGACGGCCGCGCAGTTCTGACCGCGACCGGCGGGGCGGGGTCGAGCCGCGCCTCCAGTGCGCACCACGAAGAACGACATCCCCGATGTCGTGCGACGTCGGGGATGTCGTTCGGGGTCGGTCGACCGGCGGCTACTCGTCCGAGCCGGCGGCGAGGATCTGCCGACGCAGCTCCCGCCGCTCGCGCTGCACGTCCGGATCCGGCAGCGGCACCGCGGCGATGAGCCGCTGCGTGTACGGGTCCTGCGGGTCGCGGAGGATCTGATCGCGCGTGCCGACCTCGGCGAGGTGACCGTGGTGCAGCACGGCGATCCGGTCCGCCAGGACGTCGATGACCGCGAGGTCGTGCGTGACGAACAGGCAGGCGAAGGCGAACTCGCGCTGCAGGTCCTTGAGGAGCTCGAGGACCGTCGCCTGCACCGAGACGTCGAGCGCCGACGTCGGCTCGTCGGCGATGAGCAGCTTCGGCCGCAGCGCCAGCGCGCGGGCGATGCCGATGCGCTGCTTCTGACCGCCGGAGAGCTCGTGGGGGAAGCGCGTCGAGTAGGCGGTGGGGAGGCGGACGGCCTCGAGGAGGGACTCCACCTCGCGCTCGAGCTCACGGCCCTTCAGGCCCTTGCCGAGGAGCAGCGGCTCACCGATGGACTGGCCGATCGTCATGCGCGGGTTGAGCGACGACGACGGGTCCTGGAAGACGATGCCCGCGTTCTGGTGCACCTGGCGGACGAGCGACCGGGTCGGCTTGGAGAGGTCGACGCCGGTGACCTCGAGCCCGCCCGACGTGATCGGCAGCAGACCGATCGCGGCACGGCCGAGGGTCGACTTGCCGGAACCCGACTCGCCCACGAGGCCGACCACTTCGCCCTCGTGCACGGTCAGGTCGACGCCGTCGATGGCGCGGAACGCCTTGACGCGACCGCGGCCCGGGTACTCGATGACGACGTCCTTGAACTCGAGGACCGCCGGGCCGAGCGTCTGCACGACGTCGGTGTGCGTGAGCGTCGCTCCCGCCTGCGCGGGCGTCTCGTGCTCCACGACCGACTCGAGGGTCTCCGTGAGGTCGATGACGACGTCGCCGGCCTGGCCGAGCCGGGGCACCGCGTCGAGCAGCGTGCGGGTGTACTCGTGCCGCGGGTCGGCGAAGACCTCGCGCACCGTCCCGGTCTCGACTGCGACGCCCTGCTTCATGACCACGATCCGGTCGGCGAGGTCGGCCACGACGCCCATGTCGTGCGTGATGAGCAGGACGGCGCTGCCGAGCTTGCCGGCGAGGTCGCGGAGGAGGTCGAGGATCTCCGCCTGCACCGTCACGTCGAGCGCCGTCGTGGGCTCGTCGGCGATGAGCAGCTTCGGGTCGCAGGAGATCGACTGCGCGATCATCGCGCGCTGCCGCTGCCCACCGGAGAGCTGGTGCGGGTAGGAGTCGAACGCCTTCTGCGGGTCGGGCATCTCGACCATGGTGAGGAGCTCGATCGCGCGGACCTTCGCCTCGCTCGGCGAGATGCCGTAGTGGATGCGGATCGTCTCGACGATCTGCGATCCCACCGTGAACACCGGGTTGAGGGCCGTCATCGGCTCCTGGAAGATGACCGCGATCTCCTTGCCGCGGTACTCCCGGAGCTGCGCGGACCGGAGTCCGAGCAGTTCGGTGCCGTTGAACTCGATCGAGCCGTTCACACGGGCGTTCCGGGGCAGGAGACCGAGGATCGACATCGAGCTCACGGACTTGCCCGAGCCGGACTCGCCCACGAGCGCGAGGACCTCGCCGGACCGGATCTCGTAGGACAGCTGCTTGACCGCGGGGGTCCAGACGTCGTCGACCGCGAAGTCGACGTCGAGCCCGGAGACCTTGACGACGGGGGTGCTGGTGGCGGCCGGGGTGGTGGCCGCGGAGGCGGGCGTGCTCAACGACGTCCGGTCCTTTCCCGGCCGCTCGTGGCGACCGCGTGGGTGGTGATGGAGGAGCGCTGGGGTCGGGGGTGCCGGCGTCCGGAGCGCGCGCTCCGACCTGCGACGATGGAGGCATGCCTGCCTCCCCGACGACGCGCGATGTGTTCGTGTCCAAGTTCAACCGCGGACTCGCCGTCGCGCTCTGGGTGATCGTGGCCCTGCTGTTCGTCACGACCGTCCTGAACGACACGACCTGGGCGGACCGCGCGCTGGCGCTCGTGCCCACGGCGTTCGGCGTCGTGCTCGGCTGGGTCGCGCTCTGGCGTCCTCGGCTGACGGTCGACGACGACGGCATCGAGGTCGTCAACGTGTTCCACACGGTCCGGGTGCCCTGGGCGGCGCTCGTGCACGTCGACACGCGCTTCGCCCTGACGCTCGTCACGCCTCGCCGGAAGATCGCCGTCTGGGCCGCTCCGGCGCCCGGCCGTGCCGGCGTCGCCCTGGCCCGCCGGCAGAACCAGCGTCACGGTCGCGTCGTGCCCGACACCGGCGACGGCAACCGGCGCGCCGGCGACCTGCTGTCCACGGCCTCCGGCGACGCCGCGTACCTGATCCGGCACCGCTGGGACGAGCTCCGCGAGCGCGGCGCCATCGAGCTCGGCACGGCCGACACCACGCGCGTGCCGGTCACCCTGCACTGGGCGTCGATCGCGCTGCTCGCGGCGACCGCCGTCGGTGGCTGGTTCGCCATCGCGGCTCGCTAGGACACGGGGGGACGTCACGCGCTGATCATCTCCGAGCCGGAGGTGTTCTGCGGCTCGCGCGTCTTCCGGAGGCTGAAGCGCTTCGAGCGCGGGTCGAACGCGTCGCGCAGGCCGTCGCCGATGAAGTTCACGCAGAGCGCGAGCAGCACGATGAACGACGCCGGCCACCAGAACAGGTACGGACGCGTCTGGAACGCCGACTGGTTCTGGCTGATGAGCAGACCCAGCGACGAGTCCGGTGCCTTGATGCCGTACCCGAGGTAGCTCAGGGCCGTCTCGAGCAGGATCGCGGAGGCGATGAGGAGCGTCGCGGAGACGATGATCACGCCGATCGCGTTCGGCAGGATGTGGCGGAAGATGATCCGCACGTCCGACGCGCCGGCGACCCGGGCCGCCTCGACGAACTCGCGCTCGCGGAGCGACAGGAACTCGGCGCGGACGAGACGCGCGATGACCATCCACGAGACCAGACCGAGCAGGAGCGCGAGGCCCCACGCGCCGAGGCCGTTCGCCGTCTTGCCGACCACCGCGCCGATCACGATCGCCGGGATCACGATGAAGATGTCGGTGATGCGCATGAGCACCGCGTCGACGGTCCCGCGGAAGTAGCCCGCGATCGCGCCGACGACGACGCCGATGAACGTCGCGAAGACGCCGATCACGATCATCACGAGCACCGAGTTCTGGATGCCGCGCATCGTCAGGGCGAAGTAGTCCTTCCCGATGCGGTCCTGACCGAACGGGTGGTCCGACGTGGGCGCGCCGCCGTTCTGCAGGTCCTCGAGCGCCTTGTACGAGTAGTGCCACCACCCGGGGATCGGGCCGAGACCGACCGCGGAGATGGCGAACAGCAGCACGAGGACGTAGACGACCAGCGCGACGACCGCGAGACGGTTGGCGAGGAAGCGCCGGAGGATGATCCGGCCCTGGCTCTCCCCGACCTGCTTCTCGTGCGATCCGGGCGTCTGCCCGACGTCGGTGCCGTCGCCGATGTTGGGTTCGAGCGGTGCGCCGCCCTGGATGGTGCTCATCGGATGTCCTCCTGGTGGTGCAGGTTCTTCGACGGTGCGATCACTCGGGCGCTCATCGGACGCGCACCCGCGGGTCGAGGGCCGAGTACGCCAGGTCGGCGAGGAAGTTGAACGCGATCGCGGTGATCGCGATGACGAGGAAGTAGCCCATCACCGGGTTGACGTCGGTGACCGAGAGACCGCTGTTGAACAGGCTGCCCATGCCCGAGATCGCGAACACACGCTCGGTGATGATCGCGCCACCGAGCAGCGCGCCGACGTCCGTCGCCACCAGCGTCGCGATCGGGATGAGCATGTTCCGCAGCGCGTGCCGCACGATGACGGTGCGCTCCGGCAGGCCCTTCGCACGAGCGGTGCGCACGTAGTCCTGGTCGAGGACCTCGAGCATGCCCGAGCGGGAGTACCGCGTGTAGCTCGCGAAGCTGATGAGCAGGAGCGAGATCGTCGGCAGCAGCAGGTGCGTGTAGGTGTCGATCCCGGAGATCCAGAAGTCGCCCGTCAGACCCGGCGTGGACGAGCCCACCGTGGCGATCGGACGCGACACGTAGTTCTGCGTGTAGTCGATCCACGAACGCATGAAGCGGTCGAGCAGGATGACGCCGGCGCTGAGGAACGCCGTGAGCGCGCCGATGCGCATCATCAGGCCGCGGTCGTGGCCGCCGACGAAGAAGCCGGAGGCGAGCCCGACCAGCACCGTGACCACCGCGAGGATGAAGATCGTCGCGCCGGACGACACGTTCAGCAGGCCCTGCAGCGCGAAGTAGCAGACGATCGCGATGAGGACGTTGATCCCCGCCACGAGCCAGGCACGCCGGTTCTTCGTGCCGGCGAGCAGCGCGACCATGGCCAGGCCGATGCCGGCGCTGAACAGGATGACGAACACCGGGCCGAGCGATGGGTCGGTGAACCACCCGGTCGCCTGCATGAGCAGGAGCATGCCCGCGGTGACCACTGCGCTGATCGCGCCGACCGTCAGGCGGCGCTTCAGCGTGCCGCCGACCACGAGCTGGATGACCAGACCGACGACGATCGCGATCACCACCAGGTTCACCGGTGGGATCTTGGGGTCGACGAGGAAGTTGTTGTAGTCGAGCGCGATGAACGACTTCAGCAGCACGGCCATCAGGAACGACGGCAGCGAGTACAGGAAGAAGCTGACCAGGGTGATCGAGTAGTCGAAGCCCGAGTAGACGCGCAGCGCGGTCACGACGCCGAGGCCGATGCCGAAGATGATCGCCAGGATGAACGAGAACGTCACCAGCTGGATCGTCGAACCGACTGCCTGCGGGAGGAGCTCCACGACGGGCTGGTTCTGGAAGGTGGTGCCGAGGTCGCACTGACCGATCACGCACTTGCCGACGCCGGTGATCCAGATGCCCCAGCGGAGCGGCGGGATGACGTCGAGGTGCTGTGCCGCGGTCCGCGCAGCGATGAGCTGGTCACGGTTCGGCGAGTTGCTGCTCTGGAGGTCCTGCAGGGGGTTTCCCGCGATCGCCGCCAGGTTGTACATGATGAACGATGCAGCGATGAGGATGAGGACCGAGACGAGGATCCGTCTCGCGATGAAACTCACCATGGGCGATGGGTGCCTCTCCGGTGTGGTGGATCGTACTGCTGGTCGTCCGATCTGGGCGGCCCGAGCAGCAAGAGTACTTGGTCCCGCTACGCGGTCGTCGTCGACTGCGTCAGGCGGTGGTGCCGGGATCGCCGGCGGATCGGGGTGCCGGGCAGGGCCCCGGCTCACGGGAGGGCGCCGGACTCGTCGAGTCCGGCGCCCCCTCGTGTGTGGTGGTGATCAGCGACCGGTCAGGATCACTTCGTCCAGTCCCAGACGTTCCAGACGATGCCCGTCTGGCCGCCGAAGTACTTGACGCCCTTGATCTGCGAGCTCGTCGCGAACAGACCCGGGGTCTGGAACAGCGGCAGACCGTAGCCCTTGTCGAAGGCGATCTTGTCGATCTGCTTCTTCATGTCCTCCAGCTTGCTCTGGTCGAGCGTCGTCTGGGTGTCCACGGCGAGCTTCGAGGCCTCGGCGTCGGCGAACTTGTTGTAGTTGCCCTCGTTGTTCGTCTGGAAGAGCTGCGGGATCGCGGCGTTGCCGGCACCCGGGTTGATCCAGCCGAAGATCGACGCGTCGTAGTCGCCGCCCGCGAGGAGCGAGGACCAGTCGGGCGAGCCGCCGTCGACGACCTTGATGCCGGCCTTGGCGGCCGAGGACTGGATCGCCTGGAACGTGTCCACGCGGTTCGGGTTCTCGGTGTTGTAGAGGATCTTGACGGTCGGGGTGGCACCGTTCAGGAGCTTCTTCGCCTGGGCGATGTCGACCTTCGAGTACTCGTCGGAGTCGTTCGACTTCACGGCGTCCTCATAGCCGTCCTGACCGGGCAGGTAGAGCTGCGAGTCGAGCACCTTGGCGTTCTTGTTGACCGGCGTGACGATCGACTTGAGGATCTGGTCGCGCGGGATCGTCAGGAGGAACGCCTTGCGGACGTTCTCGTCCTTGAACACGGACGAGCCGAAGTTCAGGTCGAGGTGGTCGTAGGCGACCTGCGCACCCTGGAGGACCTTGACCCCGGAGGCGGCGTCGAGCGCCTTCACCGTGTCGGCCGACGGCTGCGGCTGGATCGCGTCGACCTCGCCGTTCTGGAGGGCCGTGACCTGGGCGTTTGCGTCACCGATGAAGCGGACGACGAGCTTGCCGAACTTCACCTTGTGCGCGCCCTTGTACTCCGGGTTCGGCACGAGGGTCATCGACTGCTTCGGGGTCCAGGCGGACACCATGAGCGGACCACCGGAGACGAGCAGCTTCTTGTCGCTCGGCAGGCTGGTCTTGTCGTAGCCGGTGTTGATGAAGTCGGCGACCTTCTTCAGGGTCGCGTTCGCGGCGGCCGGCTTGGCGGGGTCACCGGCGGGGGTGTCCTTGAGCGCCTTGAGCAGGCCGGCGGTGTCGGTGCCCGCCTCTTCCGCGACGACGTGCGCCGGGAACTGGATGGGGTTGACGAGCTGCCAGTCCACGTACGGCTTCTTGTACGTGAGGGTGATCGACGTCTTGGTGATGTCGGTCGGGTAGTCCGTCTGGAACGGCGCCGCGGCGGCGAGCGAGAAGTACTGCGTGCCGCTCGTGACCTTGCCGTCGGCGTCCTGGGTGTCCGAGTCGTAGTACCCGGACTGCTGCGCCCATCCGAGGAGGAGGTCGTCAGAGGTGATCGCCTTGCCGTCGGACCACTTCGCGTCCTTGTTCAGCGTGTACTTGACCTTGAGCGGGTCGTCGCTGAGCTTCTTCACCGTGCCGAGGTCGGTGTTCGGCGTGATCTTGTAGTTCTGGTCCAGCGTGGTGAACTGAGGCTGGGTCATTTACCACAGCATCCCGTTCATGTCCAGGTTGCCCTGGGGGGTGTTGTAGTTGAACGACGTGGCCTCGTTGACCTGCGCGATCGTGATGGTCTTGTTCGACGCCGAACCGGACTCATTGGCACTCGGAGAGGTGGTGCAGCCGGCGAGGGCGATCGCTGCCGCCCCGGCCAGGGCGACGACGCCGAGCAGCTGGCGTCCTCGCTTCTTGGTGATGTTCACTCTGTGATCCTCCTGATGGAATGTGATCGAACGTGCAGGAGGCAGGCTCCACGGCGCGTTCGCAAGAACCCTAGGTGCGTGTCGGAGAGCCCTCAAAATCTCCGGAGAAGTTGTTACACATCGGAAACGTGCACGGTGGATCGTTGCGTGACACTGTGGATACTTGCGCCAGAAGGGTGCATTGCGCAACGCGTGCGCTTGACGGTGCAAACGATTCTGAACAGTCTTGCGAGGAACCCTGGAGCCGATGAACGCTCGGGAAACGTCCGGCCGCCCCATCCGGGACACCGGGACGGTGTCTGGCCGTAGCGTGAACCCGTGCTCGCGAACGACATCCCACACCTCCACGTCCCGTCCTCCCCGACCGTCAGCGGCGATCCCCGGAACGGGGGAACCGCGTTCGTCGCCGTGTCCCGACCGGACTTCGACCAGGACGTGTACCGCAGTACCGTCGAGCAGGTGACGGCCGACGGACCGATCCGCTGGACCTCCGGTGACCGCGACTCGGCACCGACCCTCTCCCCCGACGGGCGGTCGCTCGCCTTCCTGCGGACGGTCGAGGACGACCACGGCGCCTCGCGCCCGCAGCTCGCCGTGTCGCCCGTCCACGGCGGCGAGGCGCGGATCGTCACCGACCTGCCGCTCGGCGCCGGCGCTCCCGTCTGGTCACCCGACTCCACGCGGGTCGCCGTGACCGCACGATTCCCGGAGCCCGGTCGCTACGGCTCGTCCGTGCCCGGTTCCGAACGACGTCCGACGCCGAACGCCGAGGCCCCCAGGCTCATCACCCGGCTCGACTTCCACGTCGACGGAGCCGGGTACCTGGCCGACAAGCCGCAGCAGATCGTGGTCGTCGACGTCAGCGACCGCGACGCGCCCCTCGTGCGCACCGCGTTGACGAGCGCCCCCTGCTCGCTCGCCGCGCCCGCCTGGTACCCGGACGGCAGCGCGCTGCTCGTCATCGCCCCGCGGGACCTCGGCGTCCGGGAGACCCACGACGACGACCTCTACCGCGTGGACGTCACCGACGGCACGATCGACCTCGCGGTCCGGACCGAGGGTTCGGTCAGCTCGAGCACGGTGTCGGCCGACGGCACCGTGTTCTACCTCGGCGCCTCCCACGTCGACGGGCGCCTCGTCGCCGAACCCGAGGGCCTCTGGTCCGCCGTGCACGGATCGGACCCGGTCCGGCTGACGGCGCGCGAGACGGTGGACGTCACCGGCACCCCCGTCGTGCACGGCGACGACGTGCTGGTCGCGGTGCTCGACCGCGGCACCGTCGGGGTCCGGCGCGTGCCCCGCGGCACGACCGCCCCGCTGCAGCTCGACGAGCTCCCCTCCGTGCTCGGCGGCCGCCTCGTGGTCACGGGCTTCGACGTCGACGGCGACGTCCTGGTGGCCACCGCTGCGACCCCGACGTCCCCCGGCGAGGTCCTCGTCGTCGACCTGACGGCCGATGGGCCCGCCGCCACGGGCGGCCCGGCCCGAGCGGACGCCGACGGCGCGGCGACGGTCCAGGCAGCGGCGACGCTCACCGACTACGCCGCCCCGCTCCGCGACACCGCGAGCGCGCCCGGAGTCCGCCGCATCGAGGAGGTCACCGGCACCTCGGCCGACGGCACGCCCGTGCACGGCTGGGTCGTCCTCCCCAAGGGCGACGGCCCCCACCCGGTCCTCCGGGTCGTCCACGGCGGACCGTTCGGCCAGGACACCTGGGCCTTCTTCGACGAGGCGCAGGTCTACGCGAGCGCCGGGTACGCCGTCGTGATCGGCAACCCCCGCGGCTCCGGTGGCTACGGACTCGAGCACGGCCGCGCGGTCATCGGCGCGATGGGCACCGTCGACGTGGACGACGTGCTCGCCCTGCTCGACGCCGCCCTGGAGCGTCCCGACCTCGACGCCTCGCGCGTGGGCATCATGGGCGGCTCGTACGGCGGCTTCATGACGAGCTGGGTCGCCGCCCACCACGGGGACCGCTTCGTCGCCGCCTGGAGCGAGCGCGCCGTGAACGCCTGGGACTCGTTCGCGGGCAGCTCGGACATCGGGTGGTTCTTCGCGGACGCGTACGTCGGCGCCGACCCGGAGGAGCAGCGCCGACGCAGCCCGCTCACGTACGCCGCGCAGGTGGAGATCCCGTTCATGGTGGCGCACTCCGAGGAGGACTGGCGCTGCCCGATCGAGCAGGGGCACCGCCAGTTCGTCGCGCTCAAGCGCGCCGGCGTCGACGCGTCCTTCCTGGCGTTCCCGGGCGAGGGACACGAGCTCTCGCGCTCGGGGCGTCCGCAGCACCGGGCGCAGCGGTTCGAGCACGTGCTGGCCTGGTGGGCGCAGCACCTTCCCGTCACGCCGGTCGCCTGACCCGGCTGACGACGGACTGGAGGCGCGGGGCGGGTCCCGCCCCGCGCCTCCGGTCCGACCGGATCGCGTCGACGACGTGGGTCGCTACGCGAACGCCTCCACCGGCGGGCAGGCGCACACGAGGTTGCGGTCGCCGTACGCCTGGTCGATGCGCCGCACCGGCGGCCAGTACTTGCGGGTGCTGATGCCGGGCAGGGGGTAGACGGCCTGTTCCCGGGTGTAGGCGTGCGCCCACTCCCCCGAGATCACCGACGACGCCGTGTGCGGTGCGTGCACGAGCGGGTTGTCGTCCGCCGGCCACTCGCCCCGTTCGACGGCCGAGGCCTCCGCGCGGATGGCGAGCATCGCGTCGACGAACCGGTCGAGCTCGGCGAGGTCCTCGCTCTCGGTCGGCTCGACCATGAGCGTGCCGGCGACGGGGAACGACATCGTCGGCGCGTGGAACCCGTAGTCCACGAGCCGCTTGGCGACGTCGTCCACCGTGATGCCCGTGGCATCGCGCATCGGCCGGAGGTCGAGGATGCACTCGTGCGCGACCAGCCCGTCCGCGCCCGTGTAGAGCACCGGGAACGCTTCGCGCAGACGTGCCGCGATGTAGTTCGCGCCGAGGACGGCGGCCTCCGTCGCACGGGTGAGCCCCTCGAGCCCCATCATCCGGACGTACGTCCACGTGATGGGCAGGATGCTGGGGCTGCCGTACGGCGCCGCGCTGACCGGGCCCCCGCCGTGCGCCTCACGCCGCGCGCCAACGGCCGTCACGGAACCCGTGCGCCGGTCGGCGTCCTGCGCGAACGGGTGGCCGGGCAGGAACGGCGCGAGGTGCGACTTCGCCGCGACGGGACCGACGCCGGGTCCGCCGCCGCCGTGCGGGATGCAGAACGTCTTGTGCAGGTTGAGGTGCGAGACGTCCCCACCGAAGTCCCCGAAGCGGGCGTGCCCGAGCAGCGCGTTGAGGTTCGCTCCGTCGACGTAGACCTGACCGCCGGCGTCGTGCACCGCGTCGCAGATCTCGCGGATGTCGTGCTCGTAGACGCCGTGGGTGGACGGGTACGTGACCATCAGCGCGGCGAGTGTGTCGCCGTGTTCCGCGACACGGGCGCGGAGGTCGTCGAGGTCGACGTTGCCGTTCTCGTCACAGGCCACCACGACGACCCGCATGCCGGCGAGGACGGCGGACGCGGCGTTCGTGCCGTGCGCGCTGGACGGGATGAGGCAGACCGTGCGCCCCTCGTCGCCGTTCGACAGGTGGTACCCGCGGATCGCGAGGAGGCCGGCGAGCTCGCCCTGGCTGCCGGCGTTGGGCTGCAGCGACACGGTGTCGTACCCGGTGACCTCGGCGAGCCACGTCTCGAGGTCGTCGATCATGTCGAGGTAGCCCTCGACGTCCGCACGCGGGGCGAACGGGTGCACGTTCGCGAACTCCGGCCAGGTCACGGCGGCCATCTCGGTCGCCGCGTTGAGCTTCATCGTGCAGCTGCCGAGCGGGATCATGCCGCGGTCGAGCGCGTAGTCCTTGTCGGCGAGGTGCTTGAGGTAGCGCATCATGCGTGTCTCGCTGCGGTGCGCACTGAACACGGGGTGCGTGAGGTACTCGCTCTCGCGGAGCAGGGCGGACGGGAGGCGCGTGGTGGCGTCGCGTACGGCGGCTTCGGTCGCCGGCGTGGTCACGTCGACCGCCCCGAACACGGCCGCCAGGACGGTCACGTCGTCCGGGGTGGTCGTCTCGTCGACCGACACCTGGAACGTGTCGGCGTCCACGAGGTGCAGCAGGTACCCGGCTTCCCGGGCGGCGTCGACGAGGGCTCCGGCACGATCCCGTGCCCGGAGGGTCACGGTGTCGAAGAAGGCGTCGTGCACGAGCCCGAGCCCGGCTTCCTGCGCGACCGCGGCGAGCGCCGACGCCGTCCGTGCCACCCGTTCCGCGATGAAGCGGAGCCCCTCGGGGCCGTGGTAGACGGCGTACATCGAGGCCATGACGGCGAGCAGGACCTGCGCGGTGCAGATGTTGCTCGTCGCCTTCTCACGCCGGATGTGCTGCTCGCGGGTCTGCAGACTGAGGCGGTAGGCCATCTGCCCGTCGGCGTCGAACGACACCCCGACCAGGCGGCCCGGCAGCTGGCGCTCGAGCCCCGCGCGGACGGCGAGGTACCCGGCGTGCGGTCCGCCGAACCCGAGCGGGACGCCGAAGCGCTGGCTCGTGCCGACGGCGACGTCCGCGCCGAGGTCGCCCGGGGCGGCGAGGAGCGTCATGGCGAGGAGGTCCGCCGCGACGACCGCGATGCCGCCGCCGGCGTGCACGCGCTCGATGGTGCTGCTCGGGTCGACGATCCGACCGGAGCCACCGGGGTACTGCAGGATGACGCCGAACGCGCCGTCGAGCTGGTCGTCGCTCGGGCCCGACACGGCGTCGAACTCCCGCAGTGCGATCCCGACCGCGCGGGCCCGGTGGTCGAGCAGGGCACGGGTCTGCGGCAGCAGGTCGGCGTCGACGAGGAACGCGTCCCCCTTGACCTTGGACGCGCGGCGGGCGAGGAGCATCCCCTCGACCACGGCGGTGCCCTCGTCGAGCATCGAGGCGCCGGCGGTGGCCATGCCGGTCAGGTCGGCCACCATCGTCTGGAAGTTGATGAGCGCCTCGAGCCGGCCCTGTGAGATCTCCGGCTGGTAGGGCGTGTACGCGGTGTACCAGCTCGGGTTCTCGAGCACGTTGCGCTGGATCACGGCCGGTGTGTGCGTGCCGTGGTAGCCGAGGCCGATCATGGCGCGGCGGACGGTGTTGCGACCGGCCTTCGCGCGGAGTTCGGCGAGCGCCTCGGTCTCGCCGACGGCCGCCGGGATCGAGGAGTGCGTCGCCGGGGCCGCCTGGATGGACTCCGGGATCGCGGCGCGGACGAGGGCGTCGAGCGACTCGTGCCCGACGGCGTCGAGCATCGTCCGCTGGTCGGCCGGGGTCGTCCCGATGTGCCGGTCGGCGAAGGACGTCTGGAGGTTCGGGGACGAGCCGGTCATGCGATCGAGGCCCGGTACGCGTCGTGGTCCATGAGGTCCTCGGGGAAGGAGGAGCCGTCGGTCTTGATCTTCACCAGCCAGCCGGCGCCGAAGGGGTCCTGGTTGACGGTGTCCGGGGCGTCCACGACGGCGTCGTTCACCGCGACGACCTCGCCCTCGATCGGGGCGAACAGCTCGCCGACGCTCTTGGTCGACTCGATCTCGCCGATCTGCTCGCCCGCGGTGGTGGCGGTGCCCACGGCCGGGAGCTCGACGTACACGACGTCCCCGAGCTGTTCGGCGGCGTGGTCGGTGATGCCGACCGTGACGGTGTCGCCCTCGACGAGCAGCCACTCGTGGTCGGCGGTGTACTGGAGTGCGGTCTGGTCGGTCATGGCGTCAGCCTTTCGTGGCGCGGCGGTAGAAGGGGAACGGGGTGACGGTGCTGGGGACGGCCGTCCCACGGACGTCGATGTGGAGGACCTGTCCCCCGTCGGTCGCGGCGGCGAGCGCGGCCGGGTCGACGAACGCCATGGCGACCGGGTGCCCGAGCGTCGGTGAGAGCGCCCCCGACGTGACGGTGCCGACGACCGCGCCGTCGAGCAGCACGTCGTACCCGGCCCTCGGGGCACGACGCCCGGACGTCACGAGTCCGACGAGCACGCGGGCGTCGTCCGGCGGGGTGACGCCGGCCGCGCCGACGAAGTCGCCGTCCTGCGCCACGACCCGGCCGAGGCCGGCCTGTGCGGGGCGGACGTCGGTCCCGAGCTCGTGCCCGTACAGCGGCATGCCGGCTTCGAGCCGCAGGGTGTCCCGAGCGGCGAGTCCGGCGGGGACCACGCCACGGTCGGCCCCGGCCGCGAGCAGTGCGTTCCAGATCTCGATGGCGACGTCAGGGTCGCTGTAGATCTCGAACCCGTCCTCGCCCGTGTACCCGGTCCGGGCGACGAGGACGTCCGCGCCGTCGAACACGGCGTGGAGCACGCGGTAGTAGCGGAGCTCGTCGAGCGGCGACTCGGGCTGCAGGCGGTCGGCCACGACGAGGGCGTCGAGCGTGCCGGCGGCCGCCGGTCCCTGGATCGCGACGAGTGCGGTGCCGTCGGAGTCGTCCGAGACCTCCACGTCGTACCCCGCGGCCCGGTCCTGCAGCGAGGACACGGCGACCGAGCGGTTCGACGCGTTCGCGACGACGAGGAAGACGTCCTCGTCGGTGCGGTACACGACGAGGTCGTCGAGGATGCCGCCGTCCTCGGCCAGGAGCAGCGAGTACTTGGCCCGCCCGACCGGCATCGCGCCGAACGACCCGGCGAGCGCGTGGTCGAGGAACGCGACGGCGTCGGGGCCGGTGACGCCGATCTCCGCCATGTGCGAGAGGTCGAACACCCCGGCCGCCTCGCGCACGGCGTGGTGCTCGGCGAGGTCGGACGAGTACCGGACGGGCATGCGGTAGCCCGCGAAGTCGGTGAAGGTGGCTCCCGCGGCTTCGTGCGCGGATTCGAGGGGGGACGAACGCATGGCGGAGTTCTCCTGGCATCGGCAGGACCCGACGACCGTCGTCGGGCGGAACTCCCCCTCTGTCATGGGCCTGAGAGTTTCACCGCGGCCCGTGAGGTCCGGCGGCTTTCACCGTGGGCGAGCCACGGACCGACCCGGCGGGGGCATCGTGGCTGCTTTTCAGAGTGGCCTGTCCGCTGCGGTGTGGGAACCTGAGAGATTGTCGGGGGGATTGCTCCTTCGGTGGCGTGCGAGGTGCCAGGGGCACCGCACGACGTCTCCCGCGACGGATGATCGGCCGGTCTTCAGTTGTCCGCGCCGATCATACCGACCCCGCGTTTCGGGCGTGTGTCGTGTGCCACGGTTCGACATCTCGTAGAATGCCCGGATGGCAGGACAGCGATCGCGCCCCCGTGGGCAGCTCGAGCAGGCGGTGCTCGACGCGCTGTGGTCGGCGGCCGGTGCGGACGGTCTCAGCGCACGCCAGGTGCTCGACGCCTTCCCGGAGCCGCGCCCGGCGCTGACGACGGTGCTCACGGTGCTCGACCGACTCGGCCGCAAGGGTCAGGTGGAGCGCCAGCCGCACGACGACGCACCGCTGACGTTCCGCGCGACCAACAGCAGGGAGGAACAGACCGCCTCGCTCATGTCGAACGCCCTCGCCGCCGCCACCGACCGCGAAGCCGCCCTGCTGCGGTTCACCGGCTCGCTCGCCTCCGACGACCTCGACGTCCTCCGCCGCGCCCTCGACGCCCGAGCCCGTTCCTGACGGACCCGCTGCCGTGGTCGTCGCCGGAGTCGTCCTCATCGCCCTCGCCCTCGCGGTCGTGGTGCTCGCGCCCCGCTTCCTGACCCGGTCGGCGTGGACGATCGACCGCCCGCGCACCGCCCTCGTGTCGTGGTCGGTCGCCGTGCTGCTCGGCGTCGTCGGCTTCGTCGCGGGCGTCGCGCTCGTGGCCCTCGCGAACCGGCCCGTGACCGACCCGTTCCGCCTCGACGACTCCCCCACGCACGGCCTCAACATCGGCGTCGCACTGCTCGCCGTCCTCGCGTTCGTCATCGCCGTGCGCGTCCGTCCCGGCCCGGAGCACGAGGCGGTGCGCGAGGCGATGCGCTCCGGCACTGCACCCCACCGCGAGATCGACGGCACACCCGTCGCCGTCGTCGAGGCCGAGCACGCACTCGCGTGCGCCGTTCCCGGCCGCTCCGGCGGGGTGCTCGTGAGCACCGGGCTCGCGGACCGTCTGCGCACCGACGAACTGGAGGCCGTGGTCGCCCACGAACGCGCGCACCTGACCCAGCGCCACGCGGTCGCGGTCGGGGTCGCCGAGTCGATCGAGCGCGCGGTCCCGTGGATCCCCGGCGCGCGCGCGATGGCGCGCTCGACACGCGTCCTCGTGGAGTTCGCGGCGGATGACGCAGCAGCCCGACGCGTCGGACGCGACGCCCTGCGCCGGGCCGTGCTCGTGGCGGACGGGACGAGCGCGCTCGGGGCGATCCGCGCCTCCCGTCTCTCGTGAGCGGCGCGTGTCAGAGGCGGGGCATATGGTGATGACACCGTGAAGCCACTGACCGAAGCAGACATCCGTTCGTCGTTCGTCAACGCCACCCCGGACGAACTCGCCCAGCTGCCCATCCCCGGCCTGCACGAGATGCTGTGGGACGAGCGCGAGTTCCTCGGCTGGCGCGACCCGCAGGCGGCCCGCCGCGGCTACATCGTCTCGTGGATCGACGAGCGCCCCGTCGGGATCGTGGTGCGCTCGGCGAGTGGCTCGCTCCGCGCCGGCATCGCCGCGATGTGCTCCTTCTGCCACTCTCCGCAGCCGGCGACGCAGGTGCGCCTGTTCTCGGCCGCGCGCGCGGGTGAGTCCGGGCGCAACGGCAACACCATCGGCTCGTACATCTGCGAGGACCTCGGCTGCTCGATGCTGATCCGCACGGCACCGCCGCACCTCAACCCGCCGGCGACCATCGCGATGCGCGGCGAAGCGCTGCTGCAGCGCGTGCAGAACTTCACCGCGGACGTCGCGAAGACCGCCTAGCTCGACCGCGTGTAGCCGTACAGGTCCTGCTGCGCGCCGTTCACCCACAGGTCGGGACCGTCCGGGCGCGCGACCCGGAGCGTGCGGTTGTACGCCTCGTCGATGATCCGCGGTTCGTACCCGGCTTCGACCAACCGTGCGGCCAGGGCATCGAGGTCGCCCGTGTACTCGAACGAGAGCTCGACGCCGTCCTGCTCCGCGCGGTGCAGGGCGATCGCCCCGCCGCCGACCGCGGTGAAGTCGATCCAGACGCCGCTGTCGGAGGAGAGCCGACGCCGGAGACCGGCCGCTTCGGCGATCGCGGCCTGCGCGGTGACGTCGCTGCCGTACCAGATCGGCATGACCGTGAGCGGCGCCGCGGCGCGGGCCGCCGCGGACGGAGACGCCGTCGCCGTCATCGGGAGCGGACCATCCACGACGAGGAGCGGGCCGATGTCGTCGAGGACCGTCCGTCGGACGGACGCCCCGGCACCGACCAGCGCGCGCTCGAGGGCGTCGAGCGCTTCAGGACCGTCGGCGAGCAGGTTGATCCCAGTCCGCTCGTCGTTCGGGGACTCGACGCGGTGGATCGCGAGGACGCCGTCCCCGGCGAACTCGGACCACACGTCGTCACCGCCCGCGAGCGGCTCGAGACCGAGACCGCGTGCGAGTGCACGCCACGCGGACGGGTCGGTCGTGTACTGGATCTGCTGCACGGTGATCGTCATCGGGTTCCCCCTTCGGTGTCGGACACGTACTGGGCAGCGATGCGCTCGACGAGCGCGGAGAGCGAGACCCCTTCGTCGATCGCACGGTGCTTGAGGTCGCGCACCAGTTCGGCGGGGAGGTACACGTTGAACTGCACCTTGGGACTGCTCGCGCTGGCTACCATGCTAGCAATCTAGCGAGCGGCCGCCGAGTTGTCACGGGTCGATCGGTAGCGTGTGACCGTGAGCCGATTCAGCACCGCCCGGTGGGCCGTCGTCGAGGAGCTCGGGGACGGCCGCTGGCGCCTCACCCTCCGCGACGAGGCCGACGACGAGCTCGGGGCGTTCGGCCTCGGCGTCGAGGGACCATGGGACCCGGATGTCGAGCCGCACGTCGCCTTCGTGCTCGTGCAGCTCGGACTGACCCTGCGGGGCTCCCGACCGTGGCGGGAGGACGAGCTCGGCGACCTGCGGGCGCCCGTGCTGCCACCGGCGTGACCGGGGTCACTCCGTCGCGGCGATGAAGTTCCGCAGGATCTCCCGGTCGTCGCCGGCCCGGGCGGCCCAGACCAGTTCGCTCCGGTGACGGTCCCCCTCGAGGGGCAGCAGCACGACCGTGTCCGGAGCCGCCAGTGTGGCGCTCTCCGGCGCGACCGTCACCCCCAGTCCCGCACCGACGAGGTGCAGGACGGTCGCCCACGTCGTCGCCTCCTGCACCACCACCGGCCGGCGCCCGCCGGACACGACGGATGCCAGGTTGCGCTCGGTCGCGACGGCTCCGGCCACGGCCGGGAAGAACACGAACGGGTCGTCGAGCAGCTCCGACCCGCGGATCGACACCCGGCCGGCGAGCCGGTGGGCACGGGGAACGGCAGCGACGAACCGCTCGCTGCGGAACGGCCGGAACCGCACGGCGGGATCCGGATCCGGGTCGCGCACGATCGCGAGGTCGAGCTCGCCACGGACGATCCGAGCGAGGAGCCTGGAGGAGTACCCCTCGGTGAGCTCCACCCGGACGAGCGGGTACCGCTGCCGGAACACCTGCACGCGCTCGATCGGCCCGAGCGGCAGCGCCGACACGACGAACCCGACGTCGAGCCGCCCGGCTTCGCCCCGGCCGACCCGGACGGCCTCGTCGAGGTCACGCCTCGCCTGGGCGAGGAGCGAGCGCGCCCGGCCCTGCAACGTCCGGCCGGCCGGCGTGAGTGCCACGCTCCGCGAGGTCCGGACGAACAGGTCGACGCCGAGCTCGCGCTCGGTCCGCCGGATCTGCTGCGAGAGCGCCGGCTGGGCGATCCGCAGCGACTCGGCTGCACGACCGAAGTGCAGCTCGTCGGCGACGGCGAGGAACGCGCGGAGCTGACGGAGGTCGACTTCCGGTTCGCGATCCATGCACGCAGGTTATCGGTGGACAGGAACCGGTATTGGACGGCGCTCGACGGACGTCCGAGGATGGAGCCATGCCCGACGCACCCGCCACCGACTCCCTGATCATCACCGACATCACGACGTCCGCCGATGCCGAGGCCTTCCGGGTCCTCAACGAGGCCTGGATCAGTCGGTTCTTCACGCTCGAGGACGAGGACCGCAAGCTCCTCGGCGACCCCGTCGGCCAGATCGTCGAACCCGGCGGCGCGGCCTTCGTCGCACGACTCGGCGACACCGTGATCGGCTGCATCGGCATCGCGCCCGTCGGACCCGGAGTGTTCGAACTCGTCAAGATGGCCGTCTCCCCCGAGCACCAGGGACACGGGACCGGCCGGAAGCTCATCGCCACCGCGCTCGACCGCGCCCGTGCCCTCGGCGCCCACCGGGTGGTGCTCGAGAGCAACGCCCAGCTCGCCAGCGCTGTGCACCTGTACGAGCGATTCGGGTTCCGGCACCTCGGCCACGACGAGATCGCGCCGAGCCCGTACGTGCGCGCCGACGTGCACATGGCACTCGACCTGCACTGAGCGAGGCTCCGGATCACGCAGAATCCTGACGGACCGCCCCCACCGTCCGATAGCGTGCGACGAAATGCAGATCCGTGACCGAGCCGAGACCGACCTCGACCCCCTGGTCGAGGTCCTGTGGCGCGTGCACGGCACCGGCTACCCCGCGCAGTGGCCCCACGCCCCGCGCGACTGGGTCTCACCCGCGGGGCTGCTCCGCGCCTGGGTGGCGAGCGACGGCGAGCAGGTCATCGGACACGTCGGCGTCGCCGTCCCGGCCCCCGGTCGCATGGCCGAGATCACGCGTCTGTTCGTCCACCCTGCACACCGCGGCAACGGCGTCGCCGACGCCCTCCTCGCCGCCGCCGAACAGGCAGCACCCGGCACGCACGTGCGCCTCGACGTCACCGAGGAGACGCCGGAGGCATGGCGGCTCTACGAGCGACGCGGATGGTGCCTCACCGGGCGCGGACCCGCCGACTGGTGCATGCCGTCGGGCAAGGTCCCCACACTCCGGTACTACGCGAAGCGCGTCGGCTGACCCGGTACGCTCGCGCCATGGCGACACACGAAGTGCAGGCCGTGCGCGAGCGCGGTGCGTGGCAGGTGTTCATCGACGGGTTCCTGGTGACGGAGGTGTCGCGCTGGCCGTCCGTCGGGTTCGTCGCCCGCGAGTTCCTGGCGATGGACCGCACCGACGACCTGCGCATCCGCGTCGTCGGTCGCAACCAGTTCCTCGACGAGCAGTGACGACCGCGACCTTCGACGAGCTCCTGAAGGTCGGCGGGTCAGCGGACGTCACCGGCTGGGACTTCTCGTGGCTCGACGGCCGCGCGACCGAGGAACGTCCGCCGTGGGGCTACGCCCGGCTGCTGGGCGGACGACTGGCTCGCCTCGCCGCCGTCCCGGGCACCGCCAGCCTCGACATCCAGACGGGCGGCGGTGAGGTCCTCGCCGAGGCTCCGGCGTTCCCGGCGGCCGCCGTCGCGACGGAGTCCTGGCCGCCGAACGTCGCCGCGGCCACGGGGCGACTGCACCCGCGCGGCGTGGTCGTCGTCGCCGACCCCGACGAGCCACCACTGCCGTTCGCCGACGGAGCGTTCGACCTCGTCACGAGCAGGCACCCGGCCACGATCCACTGGACGGAGATCGCGCGCGTGCTCCGTCCGGGTGGCAGCTACTTCGCGCAGCACGTCGGGCCGGCGAGCGCGTTCGAACTCATCGAGTTCTTCCTCGGCCCGAAGCCGGTCGAGCGCCGAGGCCGGCACCACGACGACGAGGCCGATGCCGCACGGGCCGCCGGGCTCGACGTCGTCGATCTCCGCACCGCGCGCACCCGGATCGAGATCCACGACGTCGCCGCCGTCGTCTACCTCCTGCGCAAGGTGATCTGGTGGGTGCCGGACTTCACCGTCGAGCGGTACCGCGACCGGCTCCGCGAGCTGCACGACCTGATCCATCGAGACGGGCCGTTCGTGACGTACTCGGCCCGCCACCTCATCGAGGCGCGCAAGCCCGACTGAGCCGGCCCGCGCCTCCAGGCCGATGGCCGGTCGCTCACGCGACGTGCCAGACCAGCCCCTCCTGTGCGCTCGACGGGTACGCCGCCGCGATCCGCAGCACCGCCTCGCGCAACGTGTCCGGCGAACAGGCGAGGTTGAGCCGCGCGAACCCGCGCCCCTGCGATCCGAACCCGAGCCCGGAGTTGAGCGCGACGTAGGCGTGCTCCCGCAGCGGCACCGCCGGGTCGTCGCCCAGGCCGATGCCGCGGAAGTCGAGCCACGCCAGGTACCCGGCACGCGGGCGGGTGAAGACCACGCCGGGCAGGTGCTCGGCGAGGAGCTTCGCGAGCAACCGCTCGTTCGCGACGATCCGGGCGACGACGTCGTCGAGCCAGTCGGTGGCGAGCGTGAACGCCGCGAGGTTCGCGTGCAGCCCGAGGATGCTCGTCCGGCAGGCGACCTCTTCCCAGAGGGTGTCGAGGAGCGCCGCGGTACGCGGGTCCCCGGCGACGATGATCGAGCACTTCACACCGGCGAGGTTCCACCCCTTGCTGGCACTCGTCACGCAGACGCTGCGCGCCCCGACCGGTTCGGCGACCGCGGCGAACGGGGTGAACTCCACGCCCGGGTGGGTCAGCGGCGCGTGGATCTCGTCGCTGATGACGAGGACGTCGTAGCGGGCGGCGAGCTCCGCCACGGCGACGAGGTCGGCGCGGTCGTGCACGAGCCCGACGGGGTTGTGCGGGTTGCAGAGCAGGAAGACGCCGACGCCGCTCGCGAAGGCGCGCTCGAGCCCCTCGAGGTCGAGCCGGTAGACGCCCCACTGCTCGAGCAGGGGCACCTCCTCGACCTGACATCGGGCCTCTTCCACGAGCTCGAAGAACGGCGGGTACACCGGCGGGGTGATCGCCACGCGGCCGCCCTCGGGCAGTGCGAGCCGCAGCGACTCGACGATGCCGACGCTGACGTCGGTGGCGAGGTGGATCCGCGAGGGGTCGACCCGCCACCCCCACCGGTCGGCGGCGAACTGCGCGAAGGCGGGCGCAAGCGGCCCGGGACCGTCGAGGTACCCGAGGTCGGACTGCTGCACCCGCTCGATGAGCGCCTGCCGGATCTCCGGTGCGACGTCGTGGTCCATCTCGGCGACGAACAGGGGCAGCACGTCGGGCGCGTACCGCGTCCACTTGATGCTCGTGCGAACCCCGCGGAGCGTGCCGACCGGGTCCTCCTCGTCGCTCGCCATGCGTCCCAGCATGCATCGGACTGGAGGCGCGGCGCGAGTCCGGACGTCATCTCGCGTCGTCTTCGCGAAACCTGGACTTCGTGGTGGAGCTGCCGTATAGTGTTTGTTTGGTGCACTGCAGCGAACCCATCTGACTCGCGCACACCGAACCGTCTCGACACCGACTCACCCGAGTCGCATTCCCACGAGACCACCGCTCGATCCGAACGGACGAGCTGCACGTTGAAACTCGACGTGCGCGCCCCGCACTCGATGCGTCGCGCCGGACTCAGCCGTCCGCCGACACCGAGTCGCCCTGGGCGCCGAACGACCAGGAAGTACCGCAACACCATGACCAGCAACGAACGAATCACCATCAGCGGCACCGCACTCGCGGCGCCGACCGTCTCCCCCGACCGCATCGCCGAGTTCGGCGTGCGCGACGAGCGCTCGCAGCGCGAGTACCTCGTCCGCATCCCGGCCGACGACCTCCGTCACTTCATCTCCCGTGGCGCCCGCGTGGACGTCGACGGCGAAGCCGGCTGGACCGTCCCGGGTCGCTCCTGGCGCGGCGAGGCCAGCCGCACGCTCGTGCAGGCGCAGTCCGTCCGTGCCGGCGAGCTGGCCCTCGCCGCCTGAGTCCCGCACTCCACACACGAACGCCGCCGAGCTGGGCTCGGCGGCGTTCGTCGTTGTTCAGGGGTGCGTCGTCGTCGTTCGTCGTCGTTCGTCGTCGTCGTTCACGATCGGTCGGCCGGTTCGTCCGGCTCGTCGGCGCCGACGAACCGATGCCCGCCGTCGACGTCGACCGGGCGCGCGCTGCCCGCGCGCGAAGCGGCGTCCCGCAGCTTCCGGATGAACGCGCGGTCCTCCGGTTCGAGCTCGTCGTCCGGTGCGGTGCTCACGGTCAGCTCACTGGCGGGACCGACGAGCACCGTCGTCCGGGTCACCGAGCCGTCGTCGGCGACCGCGGGGATCGCCACGGTGTCGGTCCGGCCGTTCGCCCCGAGGACCGCAGCGTAGTCGACGACCGCGTCCGCGATCGCGTCGCCGGTCAGGATCAGACTGCCGTCGTAGTGGATGTACTTCACGTTGCCTCCTCGCCGCAGACGGTAGGTGCGCGCGATCCACGGGGACACAACGAGCGCGTTCAGTGGCCAATCGAGGGGCTCTCGTCTGCAGCCGGAGGAGGTGTGGAGCGCACAGTCGGAGAGAATCAGGGAATGGACGAGACGATGATGCAACGCACCCGAACGGTGACGCGGACCCGGGAGGTTGCGACAGCTCGGAGCGCACTGTCCGAGACGCTCATCCTGCACGGCCTCAGTTTCACCCCGGGCACCGCGCCGTTCGTCTTCGAGCAGACGGTGACGGGCACGGAGCTGCTGTCGTTGGAGTCCATGCACTGCAGCGGCACGGTCCGGGGCGAGGTCGAGTCGGGTGGCAAGGTCATCGTGAACTGGCTGAAGTCCGGGATCGGTGTGGTCGACGGCGACACACTCGTGATCGGACGACCGGTGCTCTACCGGGAGGGTCGGCAACCGTTCCGGTGGGACGGCTTCCAGAGCGACGTGATGCGCATCGACCGGGACACGCTGGAGCGCGTCGCAGCAGAGCGGGGTGGTTGGGATCCTGCACCGCTGGAGTTCAAACCGCACCACGTGCCGGAGGGACCGCCGCTCGCAGCGTGGTGGCTCGTCGTGCGCGCCATCGCCCCCGAAGTCCTCGGCCGGATCGGTCCGGTCCCAGCCGAACGGGAACGTGCGCTGACACGGTTCGCAGCGGCCGGCCTCCTCACGGCGATCCCGCACTGGCCGGTCGGTCAAGGACGAGAGGCGCCCGCCCGGACTCGTCTGGCGAAAGCGGAGGCGTTCCTGCTCGACAACGTCGCGGAACGGATCACCGTCGACGATGTCGCGGCCGCTGCCGGGCTCAGTGTCCGCGGGCTCCAGAGCGCGTTCCAGCGCGTCCACGGAGTCTCCCCGCTGTCGTACCTCAAGGGCGTGCGGCTGCTCCTGGCACGGGAGCACCTCGAGTCCGGGACGGCGGGCTCCGTCATGGAAGCGGCACGCGCTGCCGGGTTCACGCACGCCGGCCGGTTCTCGAGCGCCTACAAGGCGGAGTTCGGTGAACTGCCGCGTGACGTGCTCCGGACCGCCGCGATCCGATCGGTGGCGGACCGGTAGCGCGTCGGGGTGTCGACGGCCACCGATCGGTAGAACACGGTCCGGTGCCCGTCCGTCAACCCGTCAGGCGTGCTCAGCACGGCCGCTCCGAACGGGCTCGCTCGACGTGCGCTGCGAGCGCTGCCTGCGCTGCGGCCAACGTGGAGTAGTCCCCGATGTACTCGGCGAAGCCGTTCCGGACGGAGAAGTGGCCGTTCTGCCGGTCGATCGTGCCCGCGAACGCGGCCGCGTCGTCCGCCACCCAGAAGCCGTCATCAGCTCTGGCCCAGCCGAGCTCGCGCCGGGTTGCGGGGGACACCTTCGGGTGGTGCAGCAGGATGCTCATGCGGTGGGCTTTCTGAGGAAGTCGCCGTAGGTGGGCTCGTCGGGTGAGAGGAGGTCATCGCTGCTGGCGAGCGCCGCGGATGCGGCGTCCGGGTCGCCTCGGAGCCGGGCATCGACGAGGGCGTCGAGCTCGGCGGGCGCGAGGAGGCCGAAGCTGTGCCACTCCCCTGGGTTCCCCCGCGGGCGCTCCGGCTCCTGCTCCTGCTGATCCCACATACCGACCGTTCTTCCCCGCGGCGTGACGCGCCACGACAGCTGAGCAGGCGCTACCCGGGTCGTGCTGCCGGCGGGAGTGCCGGCTTCGTCGCGACGAGGTGCGGGTTCCTGACGGAAGTCAGCGTATGAACGCACCGCACTTCGCTACTAACTTTCTTAACTAGATGCGTTATCCGGCAAGTCGTGAACGGCGCTCGTGCGAGTTGCGGTCCGGTCGACCACCTGCTGCACGGCGGTCGCCAGTGCGATGATCCGCTCCGCCTCATCAGCCGGCACGGCGTCGAGGAGATCCTGCACGTCCCGAGGGAGTCCTTCGTACGCCTCGGCGAGACCCCCCTGCCCCTCAGGGGTCAGGCGGACGATGCGGGACCGTCGATCGTCCGGGTCGGGTTCACGACGAGCGAGGCCACGGGCGACGAGTCGGTCGACGGTGAGCGTCGCGGCCGCCCCGGTGACACCGAGGACGCTGGCGAGGTCGGTTGCTCGCGCCGGAAGGCTCGCCGCTTCCCGCATCGCCAGGAACTGCACGGCGTGGAAGTCGCTCGCCTTGAGGCCCATGCGGGCGCGCGCACGGGTCTGCAGCATGGACTCCGCCGTCCGCAGTCGGTTCACGGACTCCAGCAGCAGCACCCCGGTCGGAACCTGCTCACCGCGCTCTGCCATCAACGCCTCCGATCCTGCGGTCACCGGCGGGATGCCCGGTCGGTGACGCCCGTCGGTCCAGTCTGGCAGGCCGAGGTTGGGGGGAAGCGCCGGTTCGCCCGAGTCGACGTCGATCGGCAGCCGTGGCGGTCCTCCGTCGCCCGGGGCCTAGTTGTTGAAGCGGAACTCCACCACGTCCCCATCCTGCATGACGTAGTCCTTGCCCTCGATCCGGGCCTTGCCGTGGGCGCGCGCCTCGGCGATCGACCCGGTCTCGATGAGGTCCTCGAACGAGATGACCTCGGCCTTGATGAAGCCCTTCTCGAAGTCGGTGTGGATGACACCGGCGGCCTGGGGAGCCTTCCACCCCTTGCCGATCGTCCACGCACGCGCTTCCTTCGGCCCGGCCGTCAGGTACGTCTGCAGCCCGAGGGTGTCGAACCCGATGCGGGCGAGCTGGTCGAGGCCGGACTCGGTCTGGCCGGTCGACTCGAGGAGCTCGGCGGCGTCCGCGGGGTCGAGGTCGATGAGCTCCGACTCGATCTTGGCGTCGAGGAACACGGCCTGCGCGGGCGCGACCAGCGCGGCGAGCTCGGCCTTGCGAGTCTCGTCGGTGAGGATCGCCTCGTCGACGTTGAAGACGAAGATGAAGGGCTTCGCGCTGAGCAGCCCGAGCTCCGCGATCGGCGACAGGTCGATCGACGTCGCGGAGAGCAGCGTGCCGGCCTCGAGCGCAGCCTTGGCCTCCTGCGCGGTCGCGAGCACGATCGGCTCGGCCTGCTTGAGCTTCACCGTCTTCTCGTACCGGGGCAGCGCCTTCTCGATGGTCTCGAGGTCGGCGAGGATGAGCTCGGTGTTGATGACCTCGAGGTCGTCCTTCGGGGAGACCTTGTTCGCGACGTGCACGACGTCGTCGTCGTCGAAGCCGCGGACGACCTGAGCGATGGCGTCGGCCTCGCGGATGTTCGCGAGGAACTTGTTGCCGAGCCCCTCCCCCTCGCTGGCGCCCTTGACGATGCCGGCGATGTCGACGAACGACACGGGTGCGGGCACGGTCTTCTCGGAGTGGAAGAGCTCCGCGAGCCGGTCCAGCCGGGGGTCGGGGAGGTTCACGACGCCGATGTTCGGCTCGATGGTCGCGAACGGGTAGTTCGCCGCGAGGACCTGGTTCTTGGTCAGGGCGTTGAACAGGGTCGACTTGCCGACGTTCGGGAGACCGACGATTCCGATGGTGAGTGCCACGGGAGTACAGCCTAACGGTGGCAGCCTCCCCCCACGCCGGGGGCGCGGAGCACGTCGGCGTGGCAGCGTGGTGGGACGACGACAGATCGGAGGACCGCCATGTGGTTCGAACGCGACCGACGCGGTGTGCACTCGAGAGGCCTCGACGCCCGGGGCCAGCGACGCTACTTCGCGCCGGAGACCCTGACCGCTCTCGAGGGCCTCCCGCCGAGCGAGCTCGAGTCGTTGCACGACGCCCTGGCCGAGCTCGAGGCGGACGTCCTGGTCGAGTACGACCCGGAGGACGAGTCGATCGACCACGACGACGAGGACGCGTTCCGCATGGTGCCCCCGCCGACGACGATCGCGTTCCCGCCGGTCACGTCGGACTTCGCGACCGCGTTCACCGAGCACGTGCAGGGGCTGGACCGCCGATGGCGACTCGATGCGTCGGCGATCGCCTTCGAGGTGGTCGGCACGACGCTCCGGCCGCACTGGGAACGGCAGCGAGCGCGTCGAAGGGCGGCCTGGAGGCTCACCGCACGTCGCCGACACGGCTCGCGTCGCGTACGCCGCCGCTGACACGGCCCGGTGCGGGACCGCGCACCGGTCCGGCCCGGCGACGACGCAACGCCGAGGCGGCTTCGGGGGATGTCGGCGCCGCGTGCGACCATCGGGAACGTGCCGTTGAACTTCACCGCGATCGACTTCGAGACCGCGAACAGCTCGCCCGCCAGCGCCTGCTCGGTCGGACTCGTCAAGGTCCGTGCGGGGAAGGTCGTCGAGCGGGCCTCGTGGTTCATCCGGCCGCCGCTCGGGCACGACGCGTTCCTCGAGTGGAACACCCGCATCCACGGCATCGTCGAGTCGGACGTGCAGCACGCCAAGGGCTGGGCCGAGCAGTACCCGGACATCGTGGCGTTCGCGGACGGCGACGTCCTGGTCGCCCACAACGCCCGCTTCGACATGGGTGTCATCGCCGGCGGGTGCTCGGCGACCGGCGTCGAACTCGCGGAGCACCACTCGATGTGCTCCCTGCAGGTCGCCCGCAAGACGTACACGCTCGACTCGTACCGCCTGCCGATGGCCGCACGGGCTGCCGGCTTCGAGGGGTTCCAGCACCACGACGCCGCCGCCGATGCCGAGGCCTGCGCCGCGATCGTCGTGCACGCCGCAGGTCACCACGGCGCCGAGACGGTCGAGGCGCTCGGCGCGGCGACACGGGTGCACATCGCACCGGTCCGTGCCCGTGCTGAGAAGCCCCGGACGGCGCCGCAGCCCCGGCTGTCGAACCGCCCCATGATCTTCGCCGACTGAGCAGGACGCACCCGGACGCGCCCGGACGGACCGGTGACCCGCAGCCCCGGTGGTATTGTCACGACAATCCCTCGGCGCCGCCGCCGACCCCGCACTCCTGAAGGACCGCGATGACCAACGAAGGCCAGCTGCCGTCCGACCTGTTCATGGACCTGGACCGGTCGGGTCCGATGCCCCTCTACTTCCAGGTCGCCTCACGCATCGAGGAGGCGATCCGCTCCGGCGCGATGCCCCCGGGCGCTCGACTCGAGAACGAGATCGCGCTCGGCGAGCGGCTCGGCCTGTCCCGCCCGACGATCCGCCGAGCGATCCAGGACCTCGTCGACAAGGGCCTGCTCGTCCGTCGCCGTGGGATCGGCACGCAGGTGGTGCACGGCCCGGTCACGCGCAAGGTCGAGCTGACGAGCCTCTACGACGACCTGGCGCAGGGTTCGCAGGCCCCGGCGACGAAGCTCCTCGAGCGGGACGACGTGCCGGCTTCGGACGTCGTCGCCGAGGCGCTCGGCATCGCGACCGGCACGACGGTGGCGCACATCCGCCGCGTCCGGTTCGCCGAGGACGTGCCGATGGCGATCCTCGAGAACTACCTGCCGCCGGAGTTCCTGGAGATCACGGACGAGGACCTCCAGACGCACGGGTTGTACCAGCTGCTCCGGGGCCGGGGCGTGACGATGCGGGTCGCGAAGCAGCGGATCGGCGCGCGGGCCGTCACCGACGAGGAGGCCGGTCTGCTCGAGATCGAGGACGGCGACCCGGTGCTCACGATGAGCCGCACCGCGTACGACGCCTCGGGCCGGGCGGTCGAGTACGGCGTGCACTGCTACCGCCCGGACCGCTACTCGTTCGAGGTCACCCTCGTCGACAAGTAGGCCTCACGCCAGGGACGGGACGCCGAGCTCGCCCGTGACGTACTGCGCCCGACCGAAGCCGAACGACCAGTCCTGCGGGCCGTTCTCGACGTAGCCGATGAAGACGTCCTCCGAGGCGACGCCGATGCCGGCGAGAGCATCGTGGATCGCGGCGTAGAGCGCGGTCTTGGCCTCGTCCGAGCGGCCGCGCTGCGTGAAGACCTGGATGACGAGGACGCCCTCGGTGCGGTCGAACCCGAGGCCGGCGTCCCCGGCGATGATCTGCTGCGCCGGGTGCTCGGTGATGACCTGGAAGCGGTCGCGCACGGGGATCCCGTACACGTCGACGATCGCGGTGTGGATCGCGTCGGCGATGGCGCGGACCTGCTCGGGTGTGCGCCCGGTGGCGAGGTCGATACGGACGAGTGGCATGGTGTCTCCTGCCCGTTACGCGGCCGGGAGGACGATGTCGCGGACGAGCGCGTCGAGCTTGGCGTCGGCGTCGAGGAACTGCCGCAAGGTCGTCACCGTCGCACCGAACCGGTCGAACTCGTCGATCGTCATGCCGTCCTCGTCGTAGCCACGGGCGAACTCCGGAGTGGCCGCACGCAGCGCGTCGAGCACGTGCGCGGGGACCTCGTCGTCGATCGCGTCCGGACGGAACGGGAACGCGTTGTCGTTGATGTCCTTCGACCACTGGAACGGCGGCGAGACGACGAGGTCACCGCCCTGGAACTCGGACCACTGCAGGGCGTTCCGGAACGCCGCGACGAGCACGCGCGACCGGAAGCCGCGCGCCTGGAAGATCCGGTAGGCGTTCTTCACGGCGGCGACACCGGCCCACTCCAGGTACCCGGGATCGATCATCACGTGCTCGCGCTGCACGACGGTCTTGAGCCAGTCGTCGAACCGCCCGGCCATGAGCGTGACGACGTGCCCGAACTCCTGGTCCTCGAGTCCGTCGGCGGCACGACGGTCGAGCGCACGCTCGATGGCCTCCCCGACGGCGACGACCTGCGGCACCGTGAACGACACGGTCGCGTTGATCGAGACACCGCGGTAGGCGGCCTCCTCGATCGCGGCGATGCCGACCTTCGTGGCGGGGATCTTCACGATGACGTTCGGCGCGAGCTGCGAGAACCGCACGGCCTGCTCGACGAGCGCGTCGGCGTCGCGGTGGAAACGGGGGTCTGTCTGCATCGAGAGCCGACCGTTGCGACCACCCGAGGCCTCGAACGCGGGCAGGAGCTGCGCGGCCGCGGCGACGGAGAGCTCCTCGACGGCCTTCCAGCCGATCCAGGACTCCCCCGCGGTCGGGTTCTCGGCCGCGATCTCGCGGATGCGCGGCTCCCAGGTCTCCGGATCCTGCTTGATGCACGTGTACGCGATCACCGGGTTGCAGGTGGCCCCGACCGCGCCGTACTCGTTGATCGCAGTCGAGAGCTCGCGGGGGTCCGCCGAGTCGTTCCACAGCGCGGTGACCGTCTGCGAGGCGGCCTGCAGCGTCACGGGGCGCGTGTCGACGTCGGTGGTCGCCGGTGTCTCGAGGGTGTTCGTCATCGGTGGAGTCCCTTCTTGATCGTGTCGAGCTGGAACCTCGACACCTCGTCGGCGTTCTCGTCCTCGGCGAAGACGCTCGAGACGGCGACGGTGTCCTCGCGGGCGGTGAAGCCCACTCGGTCGAGGGCCGTCCAGAACGCGTCGAAGTCGACGTCGGCCTGACCGACCGGCAGGTGCTGGTGCACGCGCACGGGGTTGCCCGGCGGGTTCGTGATGTAGCGGAGGCCGTGCGAACGACGGTGGTCGTAGGCGTCGGCGACGTGGACGAGCTGCAGCGAGTCGCCCGCCGCGTCGATGATCTCGTCCATGTTGCCGCCGTAGTGGAACGTGTGGCAGGAGACGTAGACGAAGCCGACGCTCTTCGAGTTGAGACCGCGGATGACGCGGAGCGCCTCGAGGCCGTCCTCTACGAAGTCGTCGGGATGCGGGTCGATGAGGACGCGGATCCCGGAGTCCTCGATGATCGGCAGGAGCTCCTCCATCGCCCAGTAGAACTGGTCCTCGGACTCCTCGGCACGCTCGGGGCGGCCGGAGAACTCGGTGTTGATCGTGTCCACGCCGAGGCGCTTCGTGATCTCGATGACGCGCTTCCACTTCTTCACGGCGGCCTCGCGGGCCTCGCGGTCCGGACCCGACCAGCGCAGGACGGGCAGGACCGACGCGACCTGGACGCCCGCCGCCGTGCACGCCGCCGCGAACGCGTCGACGAGCTCGTCGTCGGCCTTGGGGTGACGGTAGAACGGGATGAAGTCCTTGTGCGGGGTGAGCTGCAGGTGCTCGTACCCCAGGTCGGCGACCTTCTTCGGGAACTCGAGCAGCTCCAGGTCGTGGTGGAACGGGGTCGGGTCGAGGGCGATCTTCGGCACGGGCTACGCCTCCGTGAGCGCCGTGTCGTCGGCCGTCGCGTAGAACGCCGGCTTCGCGACCGCGTACTCGATCGTCTCGAGCGCACCGGACTGCTGCGCCCGCACGGCGACCTCGGCGACGACGGACGCCGTGTAGCCGTCCCAGGCGCTCGGGCCGTCGATGCCGCCGAGCCGGGCCGCGTCGACCCAGCGCTGGACCTCCTCGTCGTAGGCGGCGCCGAAGCGCTCCTTGAACGACGGCGTGACGCCCTGCGAGGACCGGCCGGCCGACACGATCGTCTGCGACGTCTCACGCCCGATGTACGCGACGCCGGACTCGAACACGGCGTCGGTCGTGACCTGGTAGCCGAACTGGGCGTTGACGTTGATCTCGACGATCGCCATCGTGCCGGACGTGGTGGTGAACAGGACGAACTGCGGCTCGGGCAGGTCGGCCGGCGCGAGGGAGTTCTTGCGCGGCTTCTTGACCTCGACCTGCGTGATCGCCTCGCCCGTGAGGAACGGGATGATGTCGATCTCGTGGATCACCGAGTCGTGGATGAGCATCGACTCGTTGAAGTTCGGCGGAGTCGTCGGGTTGCGGTGCGCGTGGTGCAGGGCGAGCAGAGCGCCGTTGGCACCGGACTCGCGGAGCGCCTTGAGCTCCTTGTACCCGGCGTCGAAGCGGCGCATGAACCCGACCTGGATCTTCGGACGGTCGGCGTGCTGCTGCTCGAGCTCGACGATGCGGAGCGAGTCCTCGGCGCTGGTGGTGAGCGGCTTCTCGCACAGCACGGTGAGGCCGCGCTCGAGGGCGGTGACGAGGATCGGCTCGTGCAGGAAGCCCGGGGTCGCGATGATGACGCCGTCGATCTCGGTCCGGTCGAGCGCCTCCTCGAAGGACGCGGCGGTGACGGCGCCGGGAGCGAGGGCGGCGGCGGCCTGGGCGCGGGCCTCGTCCGGCTCGACGACGGCGACGACGTCGGCGTTCGAGATCTTGGCGGTGATGCGACGGACGTGGTCGGCGCCCATCATGCCGGCGCCGACGACGGCGACGCGGAGGTTGTCGGTGGTGCTCATGCTCTACTCCTGCTGTGGTGTGGTGGATGGCGCCGCGTCAGGAGGCGCGGGCGGCGGACGTGGACCCGAGGATGTGCCGGAAGGTGCGGTCCGCGATGGGGCCGGGGGCGTCGACCGAGCAGCCGTACATGTCCTGCTCGACGATGCCGAAGACGTCCGGGTTGATCTGCGCGACGGCCTCGATGATCGGTGCGAGCTCCGGCGTGCCGTGCGGCGGCTCCGTCATGATGCCCTGCGACACGGCGGTGGCGAACGGCACGTCGTTCTTCAGCACGTCGAACAGCAGGTCGGTGTCGACCTGCTTGAGGTGCAGGTACCCGATGCGCTCGGGGTGCTCGGCGATCAGCTTGAGGTTGTCGCCGCCGTAGTACGCGAAGTGGCCGGTGTCGAGGCAGAGGTTCGTGTACTCCGGGTTCGTCACCTCGAGGAACCGCACGGTCTCCTTGTAGGTGCCGACGTGGCTGTCGGCGTGCGTGTGGAACTGCTGGTGGACGCCGAACTCCTCGAGCAGCGCCTTGCCGAGCTGGTCGTGGCCCTTCCCGAGCCGGTCCCACTGCTCGTCGGTCAGCGTCCGCGGTTCCAACACCTCGGAGGTGGCGTCCGAGCGCCACAGGTCCGGGATCGTGACGAGGTGCTCGGCGCCGAGCTTCGACGCGAGACCGGCCACCGCCACGGCCTGGTCCCAGGCGCGCTGGAACTGGTCCTCGCCCTTGTGGAACCCGGTGAACACGGTGCCGGCGGACAGCTTGAGCCCGCGGGACTCGAGCTCGTCCTGCAGCTGCGAGGGGTCGGTCGGCAGGTACCCGTACGGCCCGAGCTCGATCCATCGGTACCCGGCGGCCTGCGCTTCGTCGAGGAAGCGCTGCCACGGGACCTGCTTCGGGTCGTCCGGGAACCAGACGCCCCACGAGTCGGGTGCGGTGCCGATGCGGATCGAGGCAGGGGCCGCGTCCGTTGACGGGGCTCCGATGGGGGTGGCGGTGTCGGTCATGACGTCGCTGTCGCTTTCTCTCTCAGGGATTCAACCGAGCAGCGGACGCTGCGCGGCGACCCGCTGCTCGTAGTCGGTGCGTGCCTGCCGGGTGCTCGACAGCGTCGAGGTCTGGGCGACCGGGACGTCCCACCAGCCGTCGCCCTCGGGGGCGTAGACCAGCGGGTCGGAGTTGATGTGCACGAGGGTGGTGTGGTCGTTCGCCTTGGCCTGGCGCACCGCGGCCTTGAGGTCCTCGATGGCGTTCGGTCCGGGTTCGACCTCGATGACGTCGACGCCGTACGAGCGGGCGTTCGCGGCGAGGTCGACGGGCAGCGGGTCGCCGTTCTCGAACGACTGCGTCTCGTCCAGGTACCGGTACCTCGTGCCGTAGCGCTCGGAGCCGACGGTCTCGGACAGGTGCCCGATCGACGCGTACCCGTGGTTCTGGATGAGGACCACGATGATCTTGATGCCCTCGGCCACGGCGGTGACCAGCTCCGTGTGCAGCATCAGGTACGAGCCGTCGCCGACCATGACGATCGCGTCACGGTCCGGCGCGCCGCGGCGGACGCCGATGCCGCCGGCGATCTCGTAGCCCATGCACGAGAACGCGTACTCGACGTGGTAGCCGAGCTCGTCGCGTACCCGCCAGAGCTTGTGCAGGTCGCCGGGCAGCGACCCTGCGGCCTGGATGACGACGTCGCGGGGGTCGGAGACCGACTGCACGGCGCCGATGATCTCGGGCTGGCCCGGCAGTGCGTTGCCGGACGGCGCGAACGCGGCGTCGACCGTCGCGTCCCACTCCTGCTTGCGCGCGGCGATCTCGGTCGCGTAGCCCGCGTCCACCGAGTACGACGCGAGTTCCGTCGCGAACGCGAGCAGCGCCTCCCGTGCGTCCGCGATGAGCGGGAGCTGCGAACCGTGCTTGTACGCGTCGAACGCTGCGACGTTCACGTTGACGAACGTGACGTCCGGGTTCTGGAACGCGGTGCGCGACGCCGTCGTGAAGTCGCTGTACCGCGTGCCGATCCCGATGACGACGTCGGCCTGGGCCGCGATGGCGTTCGCCGCCGCGGTGCCGGTCGCTCCGATGCCGCCGAGGTACTGCGGGTGGTCCCAGGGCAGGGAGCCGCCGCCTGCCTGCGAGGTGCCGACCGGGATCCCGGTGGCCTCGACGAACTCCCGCAGCGCGGTGCTCGCGTCGGAGTACAGCACGCCACCACCGGCGACGATCACCGGGCGCTTCGCGTTCCGGATCGCCGCGACGGCGCGCGCGAGCGGGCCGTGCTCGGGCAGCGGCCGGCGGATGTGCCACTCGCGCGGCTGCAGGAACGCCTCGGGCACGTCGAACTGCTCGGCCTGCACGTCCTCCGGCAGGGCGATCGTCACGGCGCCGGTCTCGGCGGGATCGGTGAGCACCCGCATCGCGGCGAGGGCGATGGAGAAGAGCTGCTCCGGACGCTCGACCCGGTCGAAGTAGCGTGACAGCGGGCGGAACGCGTCGGTCACCTGCAGCGAGGTGTCGTGCGGCAGTTCGATCTGCTGGAGCACCGGGTCGGTGGTGCGGGTCGCGAAGGTGTCCGACGGCAGCAGGAGCGCGGGCAGACGGTTCGTCGTCGCGAGGGCCGCGGCGGTGAGCATGTTCGCGGCACCGGGGCCGACGGACGCCGTCGCGGCGAAGGTGGCGCGGCGGCGGTGCATGCGGGCGAACCCGACGGCCTCGTGCACCATCGCCTGTTCGTTGCGCGCCTGGTGGTACGGCAGCAGCCCGGGCTGCTCGACGTGGAGCTGCTTGATGGCCTGGCCGACACCGGCGACGTTGCCGTGGCCGAAGATGCCGAAGATCCCCGGAACGGTGCGTTCGCGGACGTCGCCGTCGACGGTCCACTGGTTGGCGAGGAACTCGACGAGTGCCTGGCCGACGGTCATCCGACGCGTCGCGCTCATCGGGAGGGCTCCTTCTCGTACGGCAGGCGCGGGTCGAGCTGCTCGCTCGTCCAGGCCTGGCGGACCCAGCCGTGCGCCGGGTCGTCGGTGATGTTCCAGACACGTTCCGGGTCCGGTCCGGCCATCACGTTGAGGTAGTACATGTCGTAGCCGGGCGCGGCGACCGCGGGACCGTGCCAGCCGTGCGGGACGAGCGCGATGTCACCGGTGCGGACCTCACGGAACTCGTCGATCGGCCGGTCGTCCGAGGCGTAGGTGCGGTGCAGCGCGAACGGGTCGGCGACGTCCGGGGCGATGCGCTCGAGACCGCGGGACACCGCGGATTCGTAGTAGTAGATCTCCTCGAGGTTCGACTCCTCGCCGGGCACGTTCGTGTCGTGCTTGTGGGGCGGGTACGACGACCAGTTGCCGGCCGGCGTGATGACCTCGCACACGATGAACTTCACGGCGTCGAGGGCGGCCGGGGTGCCGAAGTTGTGCACCTGGCGGCTCGACTGGCCGGCGCCCCGGAGCTCCACCGGCACGTCCTGCCGCGCCACGTAGGTGGTCGGCTTGACCGTCTCGGTGGGCGCCTCGGCGACCGCCAGCCGACCGGACCCGGTGATCCGGGCCTCCGATCCGGAACCGAGGTAGAGGACGTCCGTGGGTCCTTCGAAGACCCCGCCACGTCCCTCCAGAGCCTGTTCGCCGGTCCCGGCGTCGCCCGCGTAGGCGACGTGGAAGGCCCCGGCGAGCGGCACGACGATGCGTTCCACGGCGTCGCCCTGGAGGCGCAGCTCGCCTCCGTCGGCGAGCGTGCCGGTCCGCAGACCGGTGTGCGCCCACCCCTCGACCCGCCCGTCGACCACGTCCGTCCAGCCGTCCTCCGGACGGCTGCCCGCGCGGATGAACCAGTTGTCGTTCGACATGTCCGTGCTCGCGTCCGCGCTCAGGCGTTCGACGGGAAGCCGAGGTTGATGCCGCCGTGCGACGGGTCGAGCCAGCGGCTCGTGATCGCCTTCTGGCGCGTGAAGAAGCTCACGCCGTCGGCGCCGTACGCCTTGTGGTCGCCGAACAGCGAGTTCTTCCAGCCGCCGAACGAGTAGTACGCGACCGGGACGGGGATGGGCACGTTGATGCCGATCATGCCGACCTGCACGTCGCGCTGGAAGCGACGGGCGGCGCCGCCGTCGTTGGTGAAGATGGCCGTGCCGTTGCCGAACGCGCCGCTGTTGATGAGCTCGAGGCCCTCCTCGTAGCTGGCGACGCGGACCACCGCGAGCACCGGGCCGAAGATCTCCTCGGTGTAGACGCGGCTGGTGGTGGGCACCTTGTCGATCAGCGTCGGGCCCAGCCAGAAGCCGTTCTCGTCGCCGTCGGGTCGGACGGTGCGGCCGTCCACCACAACCACCGCACCGTCCTGCTCGGCGACCTCGATGTACGAGGCGACCTTGTCGCGGTGCTGCTTGGTGACGAGCGGTCCCATGTCGCAGCCGCGGCGTCCGTCACCGATGCGCAGCGTGGCCGCGCGTTCCGTGATCTTCTCGATGAGCTCGTCCGCCACGGGTTCGACGGCGACGACGACCGAGATCGCCATGCAGCGCTCACCGGCGGAGCCGAAGCCCGCGTTGATGGCGTTGTCCGCGACGAGGTCGAGGTCGGCATCGGGCAGGACGAGCATGTGGTTCTTCGCGCCGCCGAGGGCCTGCACGCGCTTGCCGTGCTTCGTGCCGGTCTCGTAGACGTACTGGGCGATCGGGGTGGAGCCGACGAACGAGATCGACTCGACGTCCGGGCTGGTGAGCAGTCCGTCGACGGAGAGCTTGTCGCCGTTCAGCACGTTGAAGACGCCGTCGGGGAGACCTGCCTCCTTGAACTTCTCGGCGAGCCAGATGGCGGCGCTCGGGTCCTTCTCGGAGGGCTTGAGCACCACGGTGTTGCCCGCGGCGATCGCGATCGGCAGGAACCACAGCGGGACCATCGCCGGGAAGTTGAACGGCGAGATGATGCCCACGACGCCGAGGGGCTGCCGGATCGAGTACACGTCGATGCCGGTCGAGACCTGGTCGGAGAACTCGCCCTTCATCAGGCTCGGGATGTTCGTGGCGAGCTCCACCACCTCCTGCCCGCGGGCGATCTCGCCGAGGGCGTCGTCGAGGACCTTGCCGTGCTCGCTCGTGATGATCTCGGCGAGCTCGGCCTTGTCGCGGTTGAGGATCTCGCGGAAGGAGAACAGGATCGCCTGGCGCTTCGCCAGCGACAGGTTGCTCCACTTCGGGAACGCCGCCTTGGCGCTCGCGATCGCGGCCTGGATCTCGTCCTCGTTCGCCAGGGCGACCTGCTTCGTGGCGACGCCGAGCGCGGGGTCGTACACGGGCGCCGTGTTGCCGGACCGCGACGCGACGCGCGCACCGTCGATCCAGTGTCCGACGGTGGTGGTGGCGGTCTCCGTGATGGTCATGCGTTCGTTCCTTCGAGTGTGGTGGTGGACACGTTCTCGTGCGTGGTGTCGGTGGTGGCGCCGGGGGCCGCGCCCGGGTGGACGAGGCCCGAGGCCACGTCCACGGCGGAGGCGACGTCGCCGTCCGGCGGGTAGAGCAGGGTGCGGCCGACGACGAGCCCGCGCACACCGGGGAGCGCGAGGGCGTCGGCCCACTTCGCGTACGTCTCGAGCGGGCGGCTCGACGGGTCGCCGCCGAGCAGCAGCGTCGGCAGCGTGGTCGCCGCCATCACCCGCTCCATGTCGTCGACGACGGGGATCTTCAGCCAGCTGTAGGCGCTCGACTCCCCCAGTCCCGCCGCGATCGCCATCGAGGTGATGACCGCGTCGGCAGTCAGGTCGTTGACGATCTTGTCGTGCTTCCACTCCGACATGAACGGCTCGAGCATGATCGGCAGCCGGTGCTCCGCGGCCTCGGTGACGGCGCGTGCGGTGGCCTCGAGGGTGGGCGCGGTGCCGCCGTCGGCGAGGTTGATCCGGACGAGCAGCTTCGCGAAGTCGAAGCCGGCGTCCGCGATGGCCTTCGCCGAGTACGCGGTGTACCGGTCGTCCATCTCGAAGCTGGCGCCACGGAGCCCCCCGCGGTTCATCGAGCCGACGACGACCTTGCCGTCGAGGGCACCGAGGAGGGCGAGGTCCTCGAGGATGTCCGGCGTGCCGAGCACCCCGTCGACCCCGGGCCGGCCGAGCGCGGTGACGAGGCGCTCGAGCAGGTCGTACCGGTCGGCCATCGCGGACTCGTCGTCGCGGACCGCCAGGGCACCGCGTGCGGGGTGGTCGGCGGCGACGATGAAGAGCTTGCCGTCGTCGGCGAGCAGGTCGCGCTTGCGGCGTGCGTCGAGCGTCTGCTTGACGAGACCGGGCTGCGTGGCGCGGATGTCGCGGAGGCGCTGGAAGTCAGCGGCGCTGATCTCAGGCATCGACCTTCTCCTCGGTGTTCGTTTCGTCTGCGTGGTTCGTCCCCTCGGCCGGGTTCGACCGGATGAACGCCCCGATCTCGTCGCTCGTCGGCATCGCCGTGGAGCACTCGAAGCGGGTGGCGACGATGGCGCCGGCGGCGTTGGCGAAGGCGAGGATGCGCTCGAGCCCCCAGCCCTCCAGCAGACCGTGGGTGAGTGCACCGCCGAAGCCGTCGCCCGAGCCGAGGCCGTTGACGACGTCGATGTGGTGCGGCCGGAACTCGACGAACTCGTCGCGGGTCTTCGCGAGGACGCCCTTGGGGCCCTGCTTCACGATGGCGATCTCAACACCGCGCTCGAGCAGTGCGTCGGCGGCGCGCACGGGGTCGGTCTCACCGACGGCGACCTCGCACTCCTCGCGGTTGCCGACGGCGACGGTGGCGTGCTCGAGGGCGATCGCGACCTCGCGCGTCGCCGCCGCGGGGCTCGACCAGAACATCGAGCGGTAGTCGAGATCCAGGACGGTGTGCTGCTTGGTGGTGCTCGTGGACGCGCTCCGCGCCTCGAACGCGGCGTGGTGCGCCTGGCGGCTCGGCTCCTCGCTCAGACCGGTGACCGTGGTCCAGAAGATCTTCGCCCGCTCGATCTCGTGCAGCGGGAGGGACTTCGCCGTGATCATGAGGTCCGGCGCCTTCGGAGCCCGGTAGAAGTACAGCGGGAAGTCGTCCGGCGGGAAGATCTCGCAGAACGCGACGGGGGTGTTCAGCCCCTCGATGGTCTCGACGAAGGTGTTCGCGACGCCGAACTCCGGCAGGGTGCGGGCGATGTAGCGGCCGAACGGGTCGTTGCCCGTGCGGGTGATGACGGCGGCGTCGGCCCCGTGGCGGGCCGCGGCGATGGCGACGTTCGTGGCGCTGCCGCCGACGGACTTCGAGAAGGTCGAGACGTCTTCCAGCGGACCCGTCTGTTGCGGGTAGATGTCGACGCTCACGCGACCCATGGTGATCACGTCGTAGGCGTGGGGAGCTCGGTTCGTCATGCGACGTGGTGGACCTTCCGTGCGGCTTCATCGGCGGACGATCACGACTGTACACCTTGTTTGCCCTAATGTCATGACATGGATTCGGACGGCCCTGGAGGCGCGGTGTCGGTGGGTCCTGGGAGGGTCACGGCATGCAGATCCTCGCCCTGGTCATCGGAGTCGTGATCGGCGTCGCCGTCGGTGCCGTCGTCGCCTGGTCGCTCGCCCGTTCCCGCGCCGGCGTGGACGCCGCCACGGCGCGGGCGACCGCCGGCGCGCTCCGCGAGCAGCTCGACGGGGTGCGTCGCGACGCCGAGGAACGGCTCGAGGCGCAGGACACGCAGTACCGACGGCAGGTCGACTCACTCGAACGACGAGCCGCCGAACTCGAGCACCTCGTGCAGCGCATGCACGGCGCCGACGCCGCGCGGGTGCAGGGCGAGTCGAAGGTCCTCTCCGCGCTCAGCCCGGTCGCACAGACCCTCGACGTCATGCGCGCCAAGATCGCCGAGCTCGAGCAGTCGCGCAGTGAGCAGTACGGCGCGATCTCCGCGCAGCTCCGGTCGGCCGCCGAATCGGAAGAGCGGCTCCGGGCCACCGCGGACACGCTCGCGAGCGCACTGTCGTCGAACAGCACGCGCGGCGTCTGGGGCGAGACGCAGCTGCGGAACGTCGTTGAGGCAGCCGGCCTCCTCGAGCGGGTGGACTTCGACGTGCAGTCGTCGGTGACCACGTCGGCGGGGGCCGCCCGTCCCGACATGATCGTGCACCTCCCCGGCGGCAAGACCATCGCCGTCGACGCCAAGGTCCCCTTCAGCGCCTACCTGCAGGCAGCAGAGATCCCGGCGAGCGCGACGGGCGCCGAGGGTGCCCGCCGTGACGAACTGATCGCCCAGCACGTCAAGGCGCTCCGGGCGCACGTCGACGCCCTGGCCGCGCGGGAGTACTGGTCCGGGTACGACGCCTCTCCCGAACTCACGGTCGCGTTCATCCCGTCCGAGTCACTCGTCTCGAGCGCCCTCGCCGCCGACCCCGGACTGCTCGACCACGCCTTCCGCAAGCGGGTCGCGCTCGCGTCGCCCGTGACGCTCTGGTCGGTGCTGAAGACCGTGGCGTTCTCGTGGCAGCAGGACGTCCTCACGGCCGAGGCGCGCGAGCTCTTCCGGGTCTCCCGTGAGCTCCACGGGCGACTGTCGACCATGGCCGGGCACGTCGACAAGCTGGGGCGCGCGATCCGCGGCACCGTCGTCGACTACAACCGCTTCGTGGGATCGCTCGAGCGCCAGGTGCTGCCGAGTGCCCGGCGACTGTCACTGCTCGACGAGTCGAAGGTCATCGCGGACCCGTCGTCGATCGAGGACGAACCGCGACTCCTCACCGCGCCGGAGCTCGTCGGCGCCGTCGACCGCGACGACTGACCGCCCGGTCAGCGGATCAGAACCACTTCTCGGCGCGGTGGTCGGCCTGGATCCGACGGATCGTGTTCGACCGGGAGCGGAGCACGAGCGAGTCCGTGTGGATGACGCCGCGCGAACGCCGGACGCCGTCCACGAGCACGCCGTCGGTGACACCCGTCGCGACGAAGAACGTGTTGTCACCCGTGACGAGGTCGTCCTGGTCGAGGACCTTGTCGAGGTCGTGCCCGGCGGCGATCGCCTTCTCGCGTTCCTCGTCGTCCTTCGGCTGCAGCTTGCCGAGGATCACACCGCCGAGCGCCTTGATCGCACACGCCGTGATGATGCCCTCCGGGGTACCGCCGACACCGACGCACATGTCGATCGTCGATCCCGGCAGCGCCGCCGCGATCCCACCGGCGACGTCCCCGTCGAGCAGCAGGCGCGTACCGGCACCCGTGGCACGGATCGCGCGGATCAGTTCGTCGTGACGGGGCCGGTCGAGGACCGCGATCTGCATGTCCTCGAGGTCCTTGCCCTTCGCCTTGGCCAGCGCCCGGATGTTGTCGCCGATCGGCTTCTGGAGGTCCAGGACACCACGACCCTCGGGCCCAGCGGCGATCTTGTCCATGTAGAACACCGCGGACGGGTCGTACATCGAACCCCGGTCGGACACGGCCATCACCGAGATCGCGTTCTGACGGCCCGCAGCGGTCAGGCTGGTGCCGTCGATCGGGTCCACCGCGATGTCGCAGGCCGGCCCGTGCCCGTTGCCGACGTGCTCGCCGTTGTAGAGCATCGGGGCGTTGTCCTTCTCGCCCTCGCCGATCACGACGACACCGTCGAAGTTCACCGTGCCGAGGAACTTCCGCATCGCGTCCACGGCAGCACCGTCCGCGAGGTTCTTCTCACCCCGACCGACCCACGGCTGCGCACGGATCGCCGCGGCCTCCGTCGCACGCACGAGCTCGAGCGCCAGGTTGCGATCGGGCTGGAGGAACAGGCTGCCGGTTTCCGTCGTGGGAGTCACGGCTGTCAGCCTACCGATGGTGGTCGGGTCACACTCCAGTCCGGCTGACTAGGCTCGGCCTGGACACCATCACGTCGAAGGAGATCCCAGTGCCCATCGCAACGCCGGAACAGTACGCCGAGATGATCGAACGAGCGAAGGCCGGCAAGTTCGCGTACCCCGCCGTCAACGTGTCGTCGTCGCAGACGATCAACGCGGTCCTCCAGGGCCTCGCCGAGGCGGGCTCGGACGGCATCCTCCAGGTGACCACGGGCGGCGCCGACTACTTCGCCGGCCACACCGTGAAGAACCGTGCCGCTGGTGCGCTCGCGATGGCGAAGTTCGCCCACGAGGTCGCGAAGAACTACGACATCACGGTCGCGCTCCACACCGATCACTGCCCGAAGGACGCCCTCGACGGCTTCGTCCTGCCGCTCATCGCCGCGAGCGAGGAAGAGGTCCGCGCCGGCCGCAACCCGATCTTCCAGTCGCACATGTGGGACGGCTCGGCCGTGCCGCTCGACGAGAACATCGAGATCGCCAAGACCATGATCGAGAAGACGCGGAACATCAACGCGATCCTCGAGGTCGAGATCGGCGTCGTCGGCGGCGAGGAGGACGGCGTCCAGCACGAGGGCACCAACGACGCGCTCTACACCACCCCCGGCGACGTCGAGAAGGTCGTCGACGCGCTCGGCCTCGGCGACCACGGCCGCTGGATCGCCGCGCTCACCTTCGGCAACGTGCACGGCGTCTACAAGCCCGGCAACGTCAAGCTCCGTCCCGAGCTGCTCGGTGAGATCCAGGCCTCGGTCGCCGCGAAGCACGGCACCGGGGAGAACCCCCTCGACCTCGTCTTCCACGGCGGCTCGGGTTCCACGGACGACGAGATCCACGAGGCCGTCCGCAACGGCGTCATCAAGATGAACATCGACACGGACACGCAGTACGCGTTCACCCGCTCGATCGCCGACTCGATGTTCCGGAACTACGACGGCGTCCTCAAGGTCGACGGCGAGGTCGGCAACAAGAAGCAGTACGACCCGCGCGCCTGGGGCAAGGTCGCGGAGACCGCCATGGCCGCCCGCGTCGTCGAGGCCGCGAAGGTGCTCGGCTCGGCCGGTCACACCCAGGGCTGATTCTCCGGCCTGGAGGAACGGGGCGCGTCCGACAGGACGCGCCCCGTTCTGCGTCTGGTCGCCGTCACCGCGTGCCACGATGGTCGGGTGACCGCCGACGCCATCGCCTCCGAGTTCGCCCAGTACGTCACCGAGTCCCCCACCGCGTTCCACGCGGCGGCCGCGGCACGGGACCGACTCGTCGCGGCGGGCTTCACCGAGCTGTCCGAGCTCGACGCCTGGCCGACGTCCCCCGGTGCGTACGTGGTGGTCCGCGACGGTGCCGTGATCGCGTGGCGGCTGCCCGAGGGGGCAACGGTGACCACACCGTTCCGGATCCTCGGCGCGCACACGGACTCCCCCGGCTTCCGCGTCAAGCCGAACCCGGGCGTGCGGACGGGCGGTTGGGAGCAGCTCAACGTCGAGGTCTACGGCGGAGCGCTCCTCTCCACCTGGTTCGACCGGGACCTCCGGATCGCCGGCCGGGTCGTCGACGCCGACGGTTCGGTCCGCCTGGTGTCGACCGACGCCGTCGCCCGGATCCCGAACCTTGCGATCCACCTGGACCGCGGGGTCAACGACGGCAAGGAGATCGACCGCCAGCGACACACGCTGCCGATCGTCGGCGTGGACGGTGAGGCCGGCGGGTCCGACGTCGTGTCCTGGCTGCGGGCGCGTCTCGGCGAGGACGCCGTGTCGTGGGACCTCTTCCTCGCGGACACGCAGGCGCCGTGCCGGATCGGCATCGACCGCGAGTTCCTCGCCTCGGGGCGGATGGACAACCTGACGAGCGTGCACGCGGGGATCCGCGGGATCGTGGACGCCCCCACCGATGGGGACCACGTCCCGGTGTTCGCCGCCTTCGACCACGAGGAGATCGGGTCGTCGACGCCGTCCGGCGCGGGCGGACCGTTCCTCGAGGACGTCCTCGGCCGCGTGCAGGAGGGTCTCGGCGCGTCCCGTTCCGACGCCGCACGGGCGTTCCGGGCATCGTGGCTGCTGTCGAGCGACGCCGGTCACCTCGTGCACCCGAACCAGCCGGAGAAGCACGACCCGACGAACCGCCCGCGCCCCGGCGGCGGCCCGCTCCTGAAGATCAGCGCGAACCAGCGCTACATGACCGAGGCGAAGGGCGAGGCGGTGTGGTCCGCGGCGTGCGACACCGCGGGCGTGCCGTGGCAGCCCTTCGTCAACGTGAACACGATCCCGGGCGGCTCGACGATCGGCCCGATCGCGGCGACCCGACTCGGGATCCCGACGATCGACATCGGCGTCGGACTGCTGTCGATGCACTCGATCCGGGAGCTCGTGCACGTGGACGACCTCGCCGCTCTGCACGGCGCCGTCGCGGCGTTCCTCGCCGGGTAGGCGGGGTTCGCCGCGGTCGGGATCAGCCCCCGGCCATCCGCTGCAGGTAGGCGGCGAACTGCGGGTCCTGGAAGATGACGACCATCACCGGCACCATGCCGAGCACCGTGGCGACGACCCCGCCGACGAGCGGGACCCAGAACGTCCATCGCCGGGCACGGAGCCGCCGGATCGACCACCAGACGACGAGCACGAACACCACGACGAGCACGACCGCGCGCACGAGCACCGCGGACGACAGCGCCGCGGGGTCCGACAGGTCGGTGTACTGCTGTTCGACGACCGTCCGGATGGTCGATGCCGTCGTGCCCACGGACAGCGACTCGATCACGGACCAGAGCCCGATCACGAGCAGGCCGACGGTCAGCACGAAGTCGAGCGGCGAGGCGCCGAACCGCCCGGCGGCCGGAGCTGCACGCCCCACCCCGGTCGCGCCCGACGGAGCACCGGCACGGTGATCGCGGGGCGCCTCGCGTGCCGCCTGCTCGCGCAGCGCGCGGGAGCGTTCCTCCTGCTCGCGCCGCTCCTGCTCGACGAGCACCGGGTTGACCCAGCCCTCGGGTGCGTACTCGCCGTACCCGGGTGCCGGGCGGCCGTGGACCCGACCGTCCGGGGTGCCGGCGCCCGACGTGGCGGGGGTGCGCCGCGCCTCCAGGCCGTCGGACGGGTCGGCGAGGTGACCCGGATCGCGTGCCGGCACCGCCGACCAGTCGTCCGTCCCGCGCGGTTCGTCGCCACTCATCGGCGACGCCCGCCGAGCGCGCGCGTCGGGTTGCCCGAGGCGTCGGTGCGGAGCTCCTTCGGGAGCGAGAACATGAGGTCCTCGTGCGCGGTCACCACCTCTTCGACGGTGCCGTAGCCGGCGTCAGCGAGCTGGTCGAGGACCTCGGCGACGAGTTCCTCGGGCACGGAGGCGCCGCTCGTGACCCCGACGGTGCGGACGCCGGCGAGCCAGTCCTGCTCGATCTCGGAGGCGTAGTCGACGCGGTGCGCGGCCTTCGCACCGTGCTCGAGCGCGACCTCGACGAGGCGGACGCTGTTCGACGAGTTCGCGGAGCCGACCACGATCACGAGGTCCGCCGCGGGGGCGACCTTCTTGATCGCGACCTGACGGTTCTGGGTGGCGTAGCAGATGTCGTCCGACGGCGGGTTCTCGATCGTGGGGAACTTCTCGCGGAGCAGACGGACGGTCTCCATCGTCTCGTCGACGCTCAGCGTGGTCTGCGACAGCCAGACGAGGTTGTCGGGGTCGGGGACCTCGAGCGCGGCGACGTCCTCCGGACCGTTGACCAGGATCGTGCGCTCGGGCGCGTGGCCCATCGTGCCCTCGACCTCTTCGTGGCCGGCGTGCCCGATGAGGATGATCGTGCGCTCGGCCTTCGCGAAGCGCGTCGCCTCGCGGTGGACCTTCGTGACGAGCGGGCACGTGGCGTCGATGGCGTGCAGGTCGCGGTCCGCGGCGCCGGCGACCACCGCGGGCGACACGCCGTGCGCGCTGAACACCACGTGCGAGCCGCGCGGGACCTCGGCGACGTCGTCGACGAACACCGCTCCCCGCTGCTCGAGCGTCGAGACGACGTGGACGTTGTGGACGATCTGCTTCCGGACGTACACCGGCTCGCCGTACTGCTCGAGCGCCTTCTCGACGGCCACGACTGCGCGGTCGACACCGGCGCAGTAGCCGCGGGGCGCCGCGAGCAGGACCTTCTTCGTGCCGGCGACCGGTTCGTCCCGCAGCCGGCCGCGCGCCGCGAGCAGCCGCGGCGGGGCGAGCGGGACCGTGCGGCCGTTGGTGATCGTCACGTCCCCGATGATAGGTGAGCGGATCCCCCGCGGGCTGGGCGTGCGCGGGGACCGGTGTCGTCGGTGTCCGGCAGGATTGGACGGCACCAGCGCGTGAGGAGCTTGCATGGCGATCGAACAGGGACCCCCGACGGCCGACAACCCGTGGCCGGTGGCGCTGCTCGGCGTCAAGCTGCGGGACTGGATCGACCGGCTCGGCACCGCCTGGGTCGAGGGCGAGATCACCCAGTGGAACGTCGCCGGCGGCAACGTCTACGGCAAGCTCAAGGACGTCGAGATCGACGCGACGGTGTCGTTCTCGATCTGGTCGAGCGTGCGCTCCCGGGTGCCGGCGGACCTCAAGCAGGGTGACCGGGTGGTCGCGGCCGTCAAGCCGAACTACTGGGTCAAGGGCGGCTCGCTGACGATGCAGGTCGTCGAGATGAAGCACGTCGGCCTCGGCGACCTGCTCGAACGGCTCGAGCGGCTCCGGCGAACCCTCGGCGAAGAGGGCCTCTTCGACCCGTCGCGGAAGAAGCGGCTGCCGTTCCTGCCGCACCGCATCGGCCTGATCACCGGCAAGGACTCCGACGCCGAGAAGGACGTCAAACGCAACGCCCAGCTGCGGTGGCCGCAGGTCGAGTTCCGCACGATCCACACCGCGGTCCAGGGCGAACGGACCGTCGGCGAGGTCACGGCCGCGATCCTCGAACTGGACGCCGACCCCTCGGTCGACGTGATCATCGTCGCGCGCGGTGGCGGTGACTTCCAGAACCTGCTCGGTTTCAGCGACGAGGGGCTCGTGCGCGCCGCGGCCGCAGCGTCCACGCCGATCGTCTCGGCCATCGGGCACGAGGCCGACCGTCCGATCCTCGACGAGGTGGCGGACCTCCGCGCCTCCACCCCGACGGACGCCGCGAAGCGCGTGGTGCCCGACGTCGCCGAGGAGCTCGCGAACGTCCGGCAGGCCCGGGCACGCCTCGGTCTCCGGCTGTCGCACACCCTGTCGGTCGAGGCCGACCGGATCGCGGCCCTGCGCTCCCGGCCGGCGCTGGCGTCCACCGCGTGGCTCGTCGACACCCGCGCAGAAGAGGTGGCGCGCGACCTGTCGCGTGCCCGGGAACTCCTCGACCGACGACTCGAACGCTCGCACGCGGACGTCGGGCACCTCACCGCGCGGCTGCGGGCGCTTTCGCCTCGGGACACGCTCCGGCGCGGCTACGCCATCGTGCAGACGACCGACGGCGGGGTCGTCCGGGGCGCGGAGGACCTCTCCGGCGCGACACCGGTGCACGTGACGCTCGGGGCGGGGACGGCGACGGGGACCCTCGAGCCGGACGGGCCGGGGCCGGACGGAGCCTGACGGTTCTCCACAGGTCCCGTCCTGTGGGCCGCACGTCGGTGCGCGCTCGGTAGGATCGAGGGGTGTCATCCCAGCAGGAACCCGAGCAGGCCGACGTCCAGTCGCTGAGCTACGAAGCCGCGCGCGACGAACTCGTGCGCGTCGTCGCCGAGCTCGAGCAGGGTTCCGCGACGCTGGAACGCTCTCTGTCGCTGTGGGAGCGGGGCGAGTCCCTCGCCGCCCGGTGCGAGGAGTGGCTGGTCGGTGCCCGTGCACGGCTCGACGCCGCGCGGGCCGCATCGGCGTCCGAGGACGGTGCCGCCCGATGACCGACGCCGACGGCCGCCCGATCGTCGCCGAGCTCGGTCGCCCCGAGACGCCTGAGGAGACCTGGGCCCGGAAGGACGCCGCCCGCACCGCCCGGCGGCAGCACCAGACGGCGTTCAACCTCGTCATCGCCCTGATCGCGTCGCTCGGCATCGTGCTGTTCCTCGTCGCGGTCGTCGTCCGGCCGAACACCCCGGTGGCCGACCGAACGGTGGACTACCGGCAGGTCGCGTCCCAGGCGAAGGTGCCCGGCGTGACGCTCGCCGCGCCGGCGCTGCCGAAGGGCTACTCGTCGAACCGGGCCGACTACCAGGACAAGACGACCGACGGCGTCAGCGTGTGGACCGTGGGCTTCATCACCCCGGACAAGCAGTACATCGGTCTGCAGCAGGGCATCGAGGCGAACGCGACGTGGGTCTCGAACCAGCTCGACCAGCACGCGGCCACCGGCTCCCGAACCATCGCGGGCACGAAGTGGACCGTGTACGACCGCCGGGCCGAGGGTGACGACGCCGGGAACCAGGCGTACTCCCTGGTGTCGACGTTCGGGAAGAACACCATCGTCCTGTCCGGCACCGCCGACGACTCGTCGTTCCGGACCGTCGCGACCGCCGTCGGCGAACAGCTCGGCTCGTAGTCCGCCCACCGCAGCAGCCCACCCCCGATCACGAGGAACCACATGCCCGATCGCGCCGCCTCCACCCCGTCCGACGCCCTCCGCCTCCTCGTCGAGGGCAACGCCCGCTTCGCCGCGGACAAGCGCCGCACCGGCCGGATCGACCCGGACCGCCGATCGGAGCTCCAGGGGTCCCAGGCGCCGTTCGCCACGGTCCTGGGCTGCTCCGACTCCCGCGTGCCGTTCGAGCACGTCTTCGACGCCGGCATCGGTGACCTCTTCGCGATCCGCAACGCCGGACAGATCGTCGACGACGTCGTGCTCGGGTCGATCGAGTTCGCGGTCGTCGCGCTCGGCACCCCGCTCGTGGTCGTGCTGCGCCACACGAAGTGCGGCGCCGTCGCCGCGGCGCGCTCCGGCGAGCCCGTCCCCGCTCCGCACCTGCAGGCCCTCGTCGACGCCATCGCCCCGAGCGTCGAGCGCGTGCGCACCAGCGACGCCGACGTCCCCCAGGAATCGGTCGGCGCGGCGCACCTCGAAGCCACGCTGCGCCAGGTGATCGAGCGTTCAGGCGCCGTCTCCGACGCGATCGCCGAGGGTAGATTGGCCGTCGTCGGCGCGACCTACGACCTCACCACGGGCGAGGTGGCCATCGACACCGTCGTCGGCCAGGCCTGATCGGCCGACACGACGAGAAGTCCCGGGCACCAGCGGGACATCCCACCAGCCGGTGCGACCGCAGCCGGCGAGCACCCCAGGAAGGACCACGACGACGTGACCGACACCACCCCGACCACCGTGACCGACAGCTCCGGCGAGTACCGCATCGAGCACGACACCATGGGCGAGGTCCGCGTGCCGGTGTCCGCGCTCTACCGGGCGCAGACGCAGCGTGCGGTCGAGAACTTCCCGATCTCGGGCAGTGGGCTCGAGTCGGCGCAGATCGTGGCCCTCGCCCGCATCAAGCGGGCAGCGGCGATCGTCAACGGGGAGCTCGGCATCGTCGACCCCGCCCTGGCCGACGCCGTGGCGAAGGCGGCGGACACGATCATCGCCGGACAGCACCACGACCAGTTCCCGGTCGACGTCTACCAGACCGGCAGCGGCACGTCGTCGAACATGAACATGAACGAGGTGCTCGCGACCCTGGCGTCCGAGATCGCCGACGCCGCGGTGCACCCGAACGACCACGTGAACGCGTCGCAGTCCTCGAACGACGTGTTCCCGACCTCGGTGCACGTCGCCGTGACCGAGGCCCTCATCCGCACGCTCGTCCCCGCGCTCGAGCACCTCGCCGGATCCCTCGAAGCGAAGGCGACGCTGTGGGCCGACGCCGTGAAGTCGGGGCGCACCCACCTGATGGACGCCACCCCGGTCACACTCGGCCAGGAGTTCGGCGGGTACGCGCGTCAGGTCCGGCTCGGCATCGAGCGCGTGAACGCGACGCTCCCCCGCGTGGCCGAGGTCCCGCTCGGCGGCACCGCCGTCGGCACCGGCATCAACACGCCGAAGGGCTTCCCGCAGAAGGTGATCGCCCAGCTCGCGAGCGACACCGGCCTGCCGATCACCGAGGCGCTCGACCACTTCGAGGCGCAGGGCGCGCGTGATGCCCTGGTCGAGGCGTCCGGCGCGCTCAAGGTGATCGCGGTGAGCCTGACGAAGATCAACAACGACCTGCGCTGGATGGGCTCGGGCCCGAACACCGGTCTCGGCGAGCTCCACATCCCCGACCTGCAGCCGGGCTCGTCGATCATGCCGGGCAAGGTGAACCCGGTCATCCCCGAGGCCACCCTGATGGTCGCCGCCCGGGTCATCGGCAACGATGCCACGATCGCGTGGGCCGGAGCCTCGGGTGCCTTCGAGCTCAACGTGGCGATCCCCGTGATGGGTACGGCGCTGCTCGAGTCGATCCGCCTGCTGGCGAACAGCTCGCGGGTGCTGGCCGACAAGACGATCGACGGGCTCGAGGCGAACCTTGACCGTGCCCGCGCGTTCGCGGAGTCGTCGCCGTCGATCGTCACGCCGCTCAACCGTGTGATCGGGTACGAGGCCGCGGCGAAGGTCGCGAAGTTCGCCGTCGCCGAGGGTGTCACCGTGCGCGAGGCCGTGATCGCCCTCGGCCACGTCGAGCGGGGCGAGGTCACCGAGGAGCAGCTCGACAGCGCCCTCGACGTGCTCTCGATGACGCACCCGAACTAGGCGTCACCACACGACGGACGGGAGAGTCCAGCATCTCGGTCACCAGGGCGGCGATCGCCGACCGCTCGGAACGCGTCAGCGTCACGTGCGCGAACAGCGGGTGCCCCTTGAGCCGCTCGATCACCGAGGCGACGCCGTCGTGTCGGCCGACCCGCAGGTTGTCGCGCTGCGCCACGTCGTGGGTGAGCACGACGCGGGAGTTCTGCCCGATGCGGGACAGCATCGTGAGGAGGACGTTGCGTTCGAGGGACTGCGCCTCGTCGACGATCACGAACGCGTCGTGCAGGGAACGCCCGCGGATGTGCGTGAGCGGGAGCACCTCGAGCATGCCGCGCTCGACGACCTCGTCGAGGACGTTGTCGGACACCAGCGCCCCGAGTGTGTCGTAGACGGCCTGCGCCCACGGGTTCATCTTCTCGGCGGCGTCGCCGGGCAGGTAGCCGAGCTCCTGGCCGCCCACCGCGTAGAGCGGCCGGAAGACCATGATCTTCTTGTGCTGCTGTCGTTCGAGCACGGCCTCGAGTCCGGCGCACAGCGCGAGCGCCGACTTGCCGGTACCGGCACTGCCGCCGAGCGACACGATGCCGATCTCCGGGTCGAGCAGGGCGTCGATCGCGAGCCGCTGTTCGGCGGACCGGCCGCGGAGTCCGAAGACCTCCCGGTCGCCGCGGACCAGCGCGACCGAGCCGGGCGAGGTGACGCGGCCGAGCGCCGATCCGCGTTCCGAGTGGATGACGACGCCGGTGTTGACGGGGACGTCGGCGAGGGCGGAGGAACGGATCTCCTCCTTCTCGTACAGGTCGGACATCTGCTCGCCGGACACCTGCAGGTCGGTGACGCCCGTGTAGCCGCTGTCGACCGCGAGTTCGGCGCGGTACTCCTCGGCCGCCATGCCGATCGAGGACGCCTTGACGCGCAGGGGCAGGTCCTTCGACACGACGACGACGTCGAGTCCGTCGTTCTTGAGGTTCGACGCGACGGCGAGGATCCGCGAGTCGTTGTCGCCGAGCTGCAGCCCGGACGGCAGGACGGATTGGTTGGAGTGGTTCAGCTCGACCCGGAACGACCCGCCCTCGCCGATCGCGATCGGGAAGTCGAGTCGTTCGTGCTCGACGCGCAGTTCGTCGAGGAGCCGGAGCGCCTGCCGGGCGAAGTACCCGATCTCCGGGTCGTTGCGCTTGGACTCCAGTTCACTGACGACCACGACGGGCAGGACCACCGCGTGCTCCGCGAAGCGGAACAGTGCCCGCGGATCGCTGAGGAGCACCGAGGTGTCGAGCACGTACGTGCGCTGGGCGACCGATGTGGACGAGTCCGCGGTGTACTGCTGCTGGATTCCGCGAGAGACGTTCTGAGAGGTCACGACCACTCCATCCCCGGGCCGCGCTCGGCCCGGTCCATGTCCTCGAACGCGGCCGTGGAGCGGGTCCCGAAGCACCGACTGTGGCCGCTTCGATCGGGCGCGGTGCCCGATGGGGCCAAGCTACGTCCGACCTCCGACACGACACCAGCGACACGCGGTGGCGGAGGTTACGGTCGCGTGAACGCGAGCGGCTGGCGGACGGGAGGCGCGGTGCCGGCCCGCACCGCGCCTCCAGTCCGTCGTGGCGGAGCCGGCCCCCTCGCGAAAGCGACAGGATCCCGCCTTCGTCGCGCGGGAATCTGTCGCTTTCGCGACACCCACCGAGGCGGGTGCCCGCGGACTGTCGCTTTCGCGGCACGCACCGAGGGGGGGGCTCGCGGCACGCACCGAGGGAGCGGAGTGCGGACCGCTACTGCATCGTGGCGTACGAGAGGCAGGCGTCGCGGAACATGTCAAGCGTCTCGTCCGTGGTGGACGCGAACACCGACACCCGCGCGACCCCGAGCCGCGTCGTCACGGTGACCCCGTGGTTGTGCAGCGCGGCGGACAGCGCCGTGAGACGCCCCTGGGGCGGTCGGAGCACCACGATGCCGGCGCGCTCCCGCGGGTCGCGGCTGGACTCGACGGACAGGCCGAACTCGTCGGCGATGTCGAAGACGCGCTCGACCCGGTCGGCGACACGCTCCTGCACGGCGGCGACCCCGACGGCGGTCAGCCGGTCGAGCGACACCGCCATCCTGGCCTGCGCGACCGGGTCGATGCGCGTCATCTGGAAGCCGGCGGCACCGGGGCGGACCGAGGGGACCTCGGTCGGCCAGCCGGTCGTGCCGTGCGGACCGGACAGGGCCGGACGAAGACGGTTCAGCGCGCGGTCGCTGAAGGCGGTGAACCCGGTCCCCCAGCCGGCGTGCAGCCACTTCTGCCCACCGGTCGCGACGACGTCGGCCACCTGGTACGGGGCGTCCACGACGCCGAAGCCCTGGATGGCGTCGACGATGAGGAGACGTTCGCCGATCACCTCGCGGATGGCGGCGAGGTCGGCGAGGTAACCCGTCTGCCAGTCGACGAGGGAGACGGCGACGGCGGTGACGTCATCGGACAGGCGCGACTCGATCAGCGACGGCGTCATCCAACCGGCGCCGGACTCGATGACGACGGGCTGCACGCGGCCGCCCGTGGCCGACGCGGCGCTGGCGAGGGCGAGCGGCAGCGACGGGTACTCGTCGGCGGAGACGAGCACGCCGCCGGTGAGACCGAACGCGGTGTGCAGCAGACCCGGGGTGGTCGCGGTCTGCGAGACGACCTGGTCCTCGCGCCGGCCGACCAGGCGGGCGGCGACCGTGCGGACGCGGACGTCCTGCTCGTCGAGCGTCTCCATCGCGCCGAAGCGCATGTGCTCCTGGATCGTCCCGAGCACGCGCTGCTCCTCGAGGACGGCGGTCTGCACGGGGCCGAAGGCGGCGTGGTCGAGGTAACCGGGCTCCTCGGCGAAGCCGTCGGCATACTCGGCGATGTTCACAGGGGCAACCTTCCGTGGGACGAAAACCCTGTGAGTCTACTGGGACGCCCCGGCGGGAGCGAAACCGTTATCCGCCGAAGCGCCGGGAGCGCAGTCCGAAGTCGCGGACCGCACGGAGGAAGTCGACCTCGCGCAGGTCCGGGTAGAAGGCCTCGACGAAGTAGAACTCGCTGTGCGCGCTCTGCCACAGCATGAAGTCGGACAGCCGCTGCTCGCCCGAGGTCCGGATCACCAGGTCCGGGTCCGGCTGCCCCTGCGTGTAGAGGTGGTCGCCGATGAGCTCCGGCGTGAGGACCTCGGCGAGGGTGTCGAGCGTGCCGCCGCCCTCGCCGTGCGCCCGCACGATGCTGCGCATGGCGTCCGCGATCTCCCGGCGCCCGCCGTACCCGACGGCGAGGTTGACGTGCAGGCCCGTGTGGTCGGCCGTCCGCTGCTCGGCCTGCGACAGGGCCGTGACGAGCACCTCGGGCAGCCCCTCGTTCGAGCCGACGTGCTGCACGCGCCAGTCCCGGTGATCGGCGAGCGTGCCGGCCAGGTCGGCGATGATCCCGACGAGCTGTTCGAGCTCGTCACCGCCCCGCCCCGTCAGGTTGTCGGACGACAGCAGGTACAGCGTCACGACCTCGATGCCGAGGTCGTCGCACCACGTCAGGAACTCCGGGATCTTCGCCGCACCGGCGCGGTGGCCGTGCGCCGCTGACTCGAGTCCGAGCTGCTTCGCCCAGCGACGGTTGCCGTCCACGATCATGGCGACGTGCTTCGGTACGGCCGCCCCGTCGATCTGGCGGCGGATACGGCTCTGGTACGCGCGGTAGAGGATCCCTCGTCCTGCCCATCCCACCCTGCCGGTCACGCAACGAACATAGTGCACCGCACCTCGGAAGCAGCCGCGTCACGAGGTGTTCGGCATTCGTTCGGCATCGGCCCCTACGGTCGGACCATGCAGGCCGAGCACGACACCGGGACCCTCCCCCACGTCCCCTTCACGGAAGAGGCGGCGAGCACCGGGGACGCACGCGCGCCCGAGCCAAGGCCGGCCTGGCGTGGCTGGATCCACCTCGGTGCGTTCCCCTTCGCCATCGCGATGGGCATCGTGCTCATCGCCCTCGCCGGCTCCCCCGCGGCGAAGGTCGGCAGCGCGGTGTTCATGGCGACGTCGCTCGCGATGTTCGGGGTCTCGGCGACGTACCACCGCTTCCCGTGGGGTCCGACGGTCAAGGCGGTACTGAAGCGCATCGACCACACGAACATCCTGCTGCTCATCGCCGGCACGTACACGCCCGTGGCGATCTGCGCGCTGCCGCACACCCTGATGGTGCTCGTGCTCTGGGTGATGTGGTCCGGTGCCGCGCTCGGCATCGCGTTCCGGGTGCTCTGGATCGGGGCGCCGCGGTGGTTGTACGTGCCGATCTACCTCGTGCTCGGGTGCGCGGCGCTCGGGCTGCTGCCGCAGTTCTTCGACGCGAGCGTCCCGATGACGGTGCTGATCCTGTCCGGTGGGCTCGCGTACGTCCTGGGCGCGCTCGTGTACGGCTTCAAGCGTCCGGACCCGTCACCGACGGTGTTCGGCTTCCACGAGGTGTTCCATGCGCTGACCGTGGTCGCGTTCGCCGCGCAGTGGGTCGGCGTGCTGATCGTGGCGCTCGACCCGGTCCGCTGACAGCACCGGTGTGACGGCCAGGAGGCGCGGGGCGGGCCCGCACCGCGCCTCCCGGCCCACGCGTGGTCGCGTCCACCGCGCTCGGTCGCGTCAGCCGCGCTGGTCGCGTCCACCGCGCTCGGTCGCGCCAGCCGCGCTGGTCGCGTCAGCCGCGCTCGGTGTCGTCCCCGACGTCGGCCCGTCCGTCCTCGGACGCCCGCCGGTCCGGCTCGTCCGTGGCGACCCCGTCGCGCCCGGCGCCGACGGTGCCGTCGGTGCCGCCGGTGCCGTTCGCCTCAGACTCGAGCCGCTCCCGGATCTCCGCCCGGTACCGGGTCCGGCGGATGCGCCGGGTCATGTCGATGACGAGCAGGATCGTCACGACGGCGACGACCGCGATCGCGATGAAGCCCGCGACGCCCGGCGTCACGTCGACGTCGGGGACCGTCGAGGTCGGGCTCGGGCTGGGGGTGGCGGCGAGTGCCGCCGTGATGGTGCTCACGCGGTGGTGTCCTTGTCGGCAGGGATCCCCGCGAACAGGTCGGACTCGGGGAGCTCGGTGGGCACGCGGGCCTCGACGAGCTGGTAGTCCTCGGTCGGCCACACCGTCGCGAGGAGGTCGTTCGGCCAGTAGAAGAAGGCGCTGTCCGGTGGCACCTGGCTCGCGTGCGCGCGCAGTGCGGCGTCCCGGGCGTCGAAGTACTCGTGCACGTCGACGTGGGTGGTGGCGAGGTCGGGTCGGTCGGCGAACCGTTCGACCCATTCGCGGAGCTGCTCGATCGCGGGGCTGTCCGGGTCGCGTTCCTGCAGGGCCTCGAAGATCGTCCGGAACCGCCGGGGGTTCATCGTCCGCTCGTAGTAGAGCTTCGAGATCGTCCACGGCGCACCGGCGTCGGGGTACTTCGCCGGGTCGGCGGCGTCCCGCCAGGCGGCGACGGAGACCTCGTGCGTGCGGATGTGGTCCGGGTGCGGGTACCCGCCGTTCTCGTCGTAGGTGACGAGCACGTGCGGCCGGAACCGCCTGATGACACGGACGAGCGCCTCGGTCGCGTACTCGAGCGGCACCGTGGAGAACGTCCCGGGACGCACGGCCTCGCCCTTCTCGGCGTCCGGCAGGCCGGAGTCGTGGTAGCCGAGCCACACGTGGTCGATGCCCAGCGCTGCCTGCGCGGCGGCCATCTCGGTCCGGCGGTACCCGGCCATGTCGCGGTGCGCCCGGGAGGTGGCGGGCTCGCCGAGCTGCTCGTTGAGGATGTCCCCGGCCTCGCCCCCGGTGCAGGAGACCACGAGGACGTCGTTCCCCTCGGCCGCGTACTTCGCCGCGGTGGCCGCTCCCTTGCTCGACTCGTCGTCGGGATGGGCGTGGACGGCCATCAGGCGGTACGGCACGTGGCGTTCCTCACTGTCGTGAGCGGGGGTGCGGGGTGAGCACGGTGGACGCGGGCGGCGCACAGCAAGGCGTGAACTACCCTGGGATCAGGATAATCACCCCGGGAGCCCCGAACTGTCCGAACCGCAGCACCAACCGGCACCTCAGCCGTCCGCCAGCACCACCGCGACGCTGGACGACCGCTACGGCCGCACCCCCGGTCGCGCACGCCGCACCCGGCTCATCGGGGTCGTCGCCGCCGCCGCCGTCGCCCTCGTGTTCACCGTCTGGGTGATCTGGGCCGGGCCGGGCCAGACCAGCCACGGACTCGACACCGATGACGTCGGGTACGAGGTCGTGTCGGCGCACCGGACGGTCGTGCACACCCAGGTCTCCGTCGACCCGGGCACCACCGCGAAGTGCGCCGTGCAGGTGCTCGACAAGTCGTACACGATCGTCGGTTGGAAGGAGATCCGGGTGCCGGCGTCCGACCAGCGCACCCGGAGCATCACGACGCCTGTGAACACCGTGTCTCGCGGCGTGACCGGCTTGATCCACGACTGCTGGGTTCCCTAGACTGCTGTGATTCGCGGACAAGACCGGCCACTCCGGCCGGTCTTGTTCTTTGCTGAAGGGAATCACCATGAGCAACGACACCCAGGTCACGTGGCTGACGCAAGAGGCGCACGACCGCCTCAAGGCCGAGCTCGAGACGCTGTCCGGTGAAGGTCGCCAGGAGATCGCGAACCGCATCGAAGCCGCTCGCGAAGAGGGTGACCTCAAGGAGAACGGCGGCTACCACGCCGCCAAGGACGAACAGGGCAAGATCGAGGCCCGCATCCGCCAGCTCACCGAACTCCTCAAGCACGCCACCGTGGGCGAGGCGGACTTCGACGGCACCGTCGAGCCCGGCACCGTCGTCACCGCGGTCATCGCCGGCGACGAGTCGACGTTCCTCGTCGGCAACCGCGAGATCGTCGGCGAGGGCTCCGACCTCACCGTCTACAGCCCGGTCAGCCCCGTGGGCGCTGCGATCGTCGGGCTCCGTCCCGGCGACAAGACCACGTACACCGCTCCGAACGGCAAGGAGATCGCCGTCGAGGTGACGAACGTCGAGCGCTACGTCCCGTAGCCACGTGCCGTAGACGCGCTCAGAACCGGACGGGAGGCGCGGTGCCAGCTGGCACCGCGCCTCCCGTCCGGTCTGTGGCTGGGTCTCAGTGCTCCAGCAGCTCCGGCCGGAAGCCCACCTCGCGCAGACGGTGGATGACCTCCTGCGCGTGCTCCGGGCCGCGCGCCTCGATCGAGAGGTCCAGCGCGACCTCGTTGATCACGAGCCCCTGGCCGTGACGGGTGTGCAGCACCTCGACGACGTTCGCGCCGGCGTCCGAGATGACCTGCGAGACGCGGGCGAGCTGACCCGGGCGGTCCGGCAGCATGATCCGGATGCCGATGTAGCGCGACGCCGCGACGAGTCCGCGGGTGATCACACGCTCCATCATCAGCGGGTCGATGTTCCCGCCGCTGAGCAGCACCACGGTGCGCCCGGTGTCGTGGACGGCGCCGGACATGATCGCGGCGACGCCCACCGCGCCGGCGGGCTCGACGACGAGTTTGGCGCGCTCGAGCAGCACCAGCAGCGCGCGGGCGACGTCGTCGTCGGACACGGTGACGATGTCGTCCACGAGGTCGCGGATGATCGGGAAGTTCAGGTCGCCGGGGCGTGCCACGGCGATGCCGTCCGCGATCGTCGGCTTCGTGCTGACCGTGACGGGTTCACCGGCCTCGAGCGAGGTCGGGTAGGCGGCCGCGTTCTCGGCCTGCACCCCGATGACGCGGATCGGCCGTCCGAGGCGCTCGGCCATGCCCTTCACGGCGAGGGCGATGCCGGCGATGACCCCGCCCCCGCCGATCGGCACGACGACGGTGTCGACGTCGGGCACCTGGTCGAGGATCTCGAGGCCGAGGGTCCCCTGGCCGGCGATCACGGCGGGGTGGTCGAACGGCGGGATGAACACCGCACCGGTGCGCGTCGCGAAGTCCTTCGCGGCGCTCAGGGCCTCTTCCACGGAGTGCCCGCGCAGGACGACCTCGGCACCGTAGTGCCGGGTCGCCTGCAGCTTCGGCAGGGCGACCCCGACCGGGGTGAAGATCGTCGCCGGGATCCCGAGCTCGCGGGCGGCGAGGGCGACGCCCTGCGCGTGGTTGCCGGCACTCGCGGCGACCACGCCCGCGACCCGCTGCTCCGGCGTCAGGGTGGACAGGCGGTTGTAGGCGCCGCGGACCTTGTACGCACCGGTGCGCTGCAGGTTCTCGCACTTGAGGTGCACGGGCGAGCCGAGCAGCTCACCGAGGAACTGCGACGTCTCCATCGGGGTGACACGGGCAACCCCGGCGATCGTCACGCGCGCCTTCTCGATCGCGTCGAGGGTGGGGATCAGCGGCGTCGTCGTGTCGGTCACGGTCCCATCATCGTCGGTCCGGCCGCTCCTGACGAAACCCGTGACGCTAGTTCGTGCTGGCGGTGCCCTCGACCGCGGCGGGCTCTTCCCGGCTGCCCGGCGCCGGGACGTCGTCGCCGACCTTGTGCCGCCGGCGCCGCATGAGCTGCAGCTGCCCGTGCTGGCCGTGCTTCGGGGTGGCTTCGAGCACGTGCTCCGAGTCGAGTCCGCGCCAGCGACCGCTCGAGATCGTCGTCACCATGGCGTTCAGCGTGGCGATGATCGGGACGGCGAAGAAGGCGCCGGCGATCCCTGCGAGGCCGGACGCCGCCGTGACGCCGAGCACCACCGCGAGCGGGTGCACCTTGACCGCGTTGCCCATGACCAGCGGCTGGAGGATGTGCCCCTCGATCTGCTGCACGAGCAGCACGACGGCGAGCACGAGGATCGCGGCGAGCGGCCCGTTGAAGATGAGGGCGACGAAGACCGCGAGGAACCCGGTCACGATCGCGCCCACCACCGGGATGAACGCGCCGAGGAAGACGAACGCAGCGATCGGGATCACCAGGGGCATCCCGCCGAAGAACAGTCCGACGATGAACGCGCCGAGGCCGATGCCGACCGCGTCGACGAACGCGACGAAGATCTGCACGCGGATGAAGCTCGTCAGCGTGATCCAGCCCGCGACACCGGCGCCGTCGACCGTGGCGCGGGCCTTCTTCGGGAACAGGCGGACTGCCCAGCGCCAGACGTTCTTGCCGTCGATGAGCAGGAAGATCGTCGTGAACAGGATGATGAACAGCGCCTCGAACACGTGCGTGGCGCCCGAGCCGGCGCTCGCGACACCGGAGAGGATCGACCCGGAGTTGTCCTGCAGCCACTTCGTGCCGTCGTCCAGCCAGCCGTTGACGTCGCTCTGGGTGATGCCGAGACCGGAGTTGAGGACGAGGTCCTTGATGTTCGCGTACTGGTCCACCGTGCGGTCCCGCAGCGAGGGGTAGGACGCGATGATCTGGTCGACGACGAGCCAGATGAGGCCGCCGAGCGCCGCGATCCCGCCGAGCAGGCTGAGCACGACCGCGAGCCACTTCGGCACGTGGTGCCGCTGCATCCAGTTCGAGATCGGCACGAGGAGCGCCGAGATGACGATGCCGACCAGGAACGGGATCAGGATCTCGCTGAAGATCGTCATCAGCCAGATGAAGACCGCGATCACGCCGACGACCACGAGCACCCGCCACGACCACGCCCCCGCGATCCGCATGCCCGTCGGGACGGAATCCTCGACCACGGGATCGGGATGCGTCTGCTTTCTGCCCCATGCCATGCCGCGAGTGTATCGACGCCCCTCCGGGCAGGTGCCAGACACGGCATACGTCGGGGTACAGCAGTGTCGGCGGCACTCGGTAGCGTCGGTGCCATGGTCAGGACCACGCTCTCCTCCGCCGAGGCCCGCCGCGTCGCCCTGGCCGCCCAGGGGTTCGGACAGTCGCCCGCCGACACGGTGTCGACACGGACACTGAACTCCGGGTTCGCGCGGCTCGGCCTGCTGCAGATCGATTCCGTCAACGTCTTCGAGCGCAGCCACTACCTCCCGCTCTTCGCCCGCCTCGGTGCCTACGACCGCTCGACGCTCGACCGGCTGACCCTCTCGAAGCGTGGGCCCTACGCCGAGTACTGGGCGCACGAGGCAGCGTTCATCGACCGTGGTGACCTCCCGCTGTTCCGGTGGCGGATGGACGCGCTCCGCGACCGCGACTCGTGGCCGACGCGGATCGACGGCGTCACACGGACCGAGGGCGTCCGTCGCGAGCTGCGGGCACTGCTCCGAGCCGAGGGCCCGATGCCGGCGAGCGCGGTCGAGCACGAGTCGAACGTCCGCCGAGGGCCCTGGTGGGGCTGGAGCGACGTCAAGCTCGGCCTCGAGCAGATGTTCCGCTGGGGCGACGTCGTGAGCGCCGGTCGCTCCGGTTTCGAACGCGTCTACGCCCTGCCCGAGCAGGTGCTCCCGGCAGGCACGCTCGAGACGGCGCCGTCCCGGTCCTCCGCGGTCCTCGAGCTCGTCCGGCGGGCGTCTCGCGCGCTCGGCGTCGGGACACGTGCCGACATCGCCGACTACTTCCGACTGCGCGCCGACGACACGGCTGCGGCGATCGCCGAACTCGTGGCCGCCGGCGAGCTCGCGCCGGTACGGGTGGAAGGGTGGGACGAGCGCGCGTGGATGCACGCCGATGCCCGGGTCCCGCGGCGGATGTCAGCGGACGCCCTGCTCAGCCCGTTCGACCCGATCGTGTGGTTCCGGCGGCGGGCCGAGCGGATGTACGGCTTCCACTACCGGATCGAGATCTACACGCCGGCGCCGAAGCGGGTGTTCGGGTACTACGTGCTGCCGGTGCTGCAGGGCGACCGGCTCGTCGGGCGCATCGACCTGAAGAGCGACCGGCAGCGCGGTGTCCTGCGGGTGCGGACGGCGTGGCAGGAGCCCGGGGAACGGCTCGAGGCCGACCGGCTGGCGGACACCCTTCGGCGGACGGCGGCGTGGCAGGGACTCGACGAGGTGGAGGTCACCGACCGCGGCACGGCCGCGGCGGCGGTGGCCGGCGCCCTCGGCGTGCCGCTGGTGCCGCACGTCGCAGCGGACGACGCGGACGCGACCGTGGCCCTCGAGCCGGCCGTCTAGTCCCGGAGGCACGGTGCGGGCCCGACCCGCGCCTCCAGGCTGTCGTCGCGCTCAGAAGCGGTCGAGGCTGCCGCGCAGCCGCGCGATCCGGTCCGCCAGCGGCGGGTGCGTCGAGAACAGGCGGTCCATCACGCCCGGGCGCATCGGGTCCGCGATCCAGAGGTGCGCCATCGACGAGTTCTGCGTCCGCATCGGGCGTCCGTACGCGCCGAGCTTCTCGAGCGCACGGGCGAGCCCTTCGGGATGACGGGTCGTCATGGCGCCCGTCGCGTCGGCCAGGTACTCGCGCTGACGGGACACCGCGGCCTGCACGCCCGCTGCAGCGATCGGCGCGACGATGACCGCCACGATGCCGGCGATGAGCAGGACCGGGTTGTTGCCGCCGTTCTCGTTGTTCCGGCCGCGCCCGCCCGCGAAGCCGCCGAAGATCGAGATGCGGAGCAGCACGTCGGCGAGGAGTCCGACGGCGACGACGAGGCCGAACACCATGGTCGAGACCCGGATGTCGTAGTTCCGCACGTGTCCGAGCTCGTGCGCCATCACACCCTGGAGCTCCTGGTCGTCCATGATCGCCAGCAGCCCGGTCGTGGCGGCGACGATGGCGTGCTCGGGATCGCGACCGGTGGCGAACGCGTTCGGGGACGGGTCGTCGATGACGAACACCCGCGGCATCGGCGTGCCCGTGGCGATGGCGAGGTTCTCGACGGTGCGCCAGAGTCGGGGCTCGGAGTTCCGGTCGATCTCGATCCCGCCCGCGATCGCCGTCGCCTGTCGGGCGGCGAGGAAGTACTGCAGCACCGCGTACCCGAGGGCCACGACGAGGACGATGACGCCGATCGACACGTTCCCGGCGAGGTACCCGCCGAGGAACCCGAGGGCGCCGATGATCAGCAGGAAGACCAGGACGATGAGGACGGTGTTGCGCTTGTTCCGCGCGATCGCGCTGTACACGTCAGGCCGACGCTGCGCGGGTCAGAACTGAACGCGCGGTGGTTCCGCGATCGCGGCGGGCTCGGCGGTCTCGAAGAACGGAGCCTCGGAGAAGCCGCGGCTCTTCGCGAACGAGGAGTTCGGGAAGACGCGGATCTTCGTGTTGAGCTCGCGGACGCCGCCGTTGTAGAAGCGTCGGGCCGACTGGATCTTGTCCTCGGTGTCGACGAGCTCGGACTGGAGCTGCAGGAAGTTCTGGCTCGACTGCAGCTGCGGGTACCCCTCCGCCACGGCGAACACGCTCTTGAGGGCCTTCTGCATGTGCCCTTCGGCCACCGAAGCGGTCGAGGCGTCCCCGGCGCTGAGCGTCTCGGCTCTCGCCTTCGTGACGTCCTCGAAGACGGACTTCTCGTGCGTGGCGTAGCCCTTGACCGTCTCGACGATGGTCGGGATGAGGTCCGCCCGGCGCTTGAGCTGGACCGAGATGTCGCTCCATGCCTCGTCGACACGGACCTTCAGCGTGACGAGCGAGTTGTAGGTGACCCAGAGGTAGATCCCGACGATCACGAGGAGGACCACCACCACTCCGACGACGATCAGCGTCGTGATGAGTCCGGTGTCCATGAGGGCGTACTCCTTTGCGCGTCGGGATCGCGGTGGTTCGGGGCCGCCGAGACAGCCGGGATTGATTGTATCCACGGGGCGCGGGTCCTCCCGTCCGGCGGCGCGGTTCACGGGCGATTCCCGAGTCGCACACACCGTGCGTTCGGGCTGACCGGCGTGTCGCCCGCTCCGAGGACATCATCCGTTCGACGTATTGACCGCAGCCGCCCGATCACGTGGGATGGACTCGGATGAACACGCGCGGGGAGAACGTGGACGAGCGGGCCGTCGGGGGCGACGGTCCGGTTCGACGACCCCGGTTCGCCGCGCTGGTCGCCGTGACGGCCGCCCTCGTCGCGACGCTGCTCGGCGCCGCCGCCGCACCCGCGTTCGCAGCCACGGACGGCGCGGGGACCTCCCGCGGTCTCGCGGCCTCGACCCCGGCACCGACGACGACCCCGGGCCCGCAGAACCAGCTCACGCCCCTTCCGGGGACCCCGACGCCGACCCGCCCACCGGTGCGCCCGACGATCACGGACCCGGGCGACATCACCAGCGGGACCGTGCGCTTCAGCGGCACCGGGACACCCGGTCACGCGCTGGTCGTGGCCGGACCGGCGGCGACGGGGTCGACCGGCTGCCAGGCGACCGTGCGCGACGACGGGTCGTGGTCGTGCCTCGCGAGCGTCCGCTCGGGCCCGCAGCAGGTCTTCACGGTGCAGGACCGCACGACCCCCGCGGTCGGGTCCGCGAGCGCCCCCGCGTCGGACGTCGTCGTGCCGCCGATCGTGACGACCTCCCGGCCGACCAACGGTCCGGTCTCCGGCACCGGGTACCCCGGGTCGACGATCACGCTCTCGGTGTCGGGGTCGACGACGGACCGGACGGCGACGGTCGGCAGGGACGGACGGTGGACGGCGTCCTTCGGCAGCGCGACGCCGGGTGCCGGAGGGGACGCACGACTGTCCGTCACCGCGATCCAGACCGCGAGCACGGCCGGCGGCTACCGGTCCGACCTGCGGAGCGCGGCATCGGCCCCGGTCACGATCACCCTCGACCGCACCGCACCGGCCGCTCCACGCATCACCGCGCCGTCGTCCGGGGACCGCGTCCGCACCCAGCCGACGACGGTGTCCGGCACCGGCGAGCCCGGCGCGCTGCTCACCGTGTACGTCGACCGAGCGCCCGTGTGCCGGACGGACGTCCCCGCCTCGGGCCGGTGGTCCTGCTCCACCGCGGGCTCGACGCTCCGTGCGGGCCCGCGAGGCATCACGGCGGCGCAGCAGGACGCGGCCGGCAACTTCTCGACGGTGTCGGCGTCGGTCCGCGTGAGCGTCACGCGGGCGTCCGCGGGGCCGACCGGACCGGCGGGCGATCCCACGAGCGGTTCGGCGGGCAGCAACGCGACCAGCAGTGGTCCGGCGACCCCCGGTGTCCACGACGGCCCCGGGAGCAGTCCCGGCCCGACCGGCGGGGCAGGCACCGGCACCGGCACGACCGGCGGCACCGGCGGCACCGGCAGCACCGGCGACGCCGGCGGAAGCGGCACGAGCGGCGACGGCATCGCGGCCGCCGGCGGACACGGGCGCGGCCTCGACTGGTCCGGTCCCGCCGGCGACTGGACCGCGTCGACCGCGTACGACACCACCATGCCGACGATCCAGTCGGCGTTCTCCTGGCGCACGGTCCTGGTGGCCACCGCCGTCGCGGGCGGGTTCCTCGTGCTCATCGCCGGACCGCTCGCGCTCGTCGCCGGTGCCGCCCGCGGTCGGCTCCGCACCCCGTTCGGCGGGCTCCTCGGCCGGAACCGTCCGCGTGACGAGCGCCGACGCGGCGAGGACGTCCTGCCGACCTGGGCCTCGATCACGGTGGCCGTCCTGGTCGTCGGTCTGTGCACGGTCCTCGGCGTCGGGGTGTCCCTCGAAGCCCGCTACGTCCGCCTGGCGATCGCGATCCTGCTCGGCGCGGCGGTCCTCACGACGGCGATCGTGCTGACCGGTCGCTGGGCTGCCGGCACCGACCGGAGCACGATCGGTTTCCGGGTGTCCCCGTGGCTGGTCCTCGCGGCACTCGTGGCATGCGGCATCACGAGGACGTTCGACCTGTCGCCGGCGCTGATCGTCGGTGTCGTCCTCGTCCCGGTCGGCCGCCCCGACCTCGACACCGCGGCGCTCCGGCTCGGCTCGTCGATCGCGGCGGGCGCCCGCAGCGCGACCTGGCGTTCCGTCGCCCTGCTGGTCGTCGCCGCGGCCGGTTGGGTGCTGCACTCCCTCACCCCCGGCACCGGCTTCTGGGTGTCGTTCGTGTCCGAGTTCGCGATCACCCTGTGCGTCGGCGGCCTCGGCGCCGTGGTCGTGACGCTGCTGCCGTTGCCCGGTTCGGCGGGTCAGGCGCTGCTGGCGCAGTCCCGCGGTCGGTACGTGGCGATCGCCTCGGTCGCGGTCGCGCTGGCGGCGGCCGTGTACTCGGGCGCCGAGGGCAGCCACGTGTCCCCCGTCGCGCTGGCGATCGTCGCCGCCGTCTGCACCGCCGGCGCGGTCGGGGCCCGGCTCTGGCTCCGGAACGCCCGGGCGGAGCCGCAGGCCTGATCCCGTCCCACCCGCGGGCGCACGCGCACGGATCAGCACGTCCGGGCGGAGCCGCCACCGGGCCCGCTGCGGCGGATACGCTGGCGAGCGGTGTGTCAGACACCACGACCGCCTCAGGGAGCGACGATGACCCAGACCCGATCCGACTACGACCCGACCCGGTTCCGCGACGTCTTCGAGTGCAGCTACACGTACGCGAACGGCTTCGCCCGGAACACCCACCGCTTCGCCGACAGACCCGCGCTGCGCGACCCGGACTCCGACCGCTCCTGGACCTACGCGGAGCTCGGCGCCGACGTGGACCGCGTCGCCGGCTGGCTCGTCCGCCATGGTGTCGGCCGGGGTTCGGTCGTGATGGTCGAGCTCTTCAACTCCCCCGAGTTCGCGATCCTCTACCTGGCGGCGCACCGCATCGGCGCGGTCTTCTCCCCCACCAACTTCCGCCTCGCACCCGACGAGGTGGCGTACATCATCGAGGACTCCGCCCCCGTCGTCCTCGTGTACGACGCCGCCCGCACCGCGGACATCGAGGCTGCACTCGCGAGCGCCCCGCACGCGCCCGACCACGTGGTCGTGGTCGGCGAGGCCGCCCGCGACGACATCGCCTTCGCCGACCTCCTCGCCGCCGCGCCCGTCACCGCCGACGAACTCGCCGCGACCGAACCGCGGAGCACGTACGACGAGACCACCCGGCTGTACACCTCCGGCACGACGGGACGACCGAAGCCCGTCCCGCTGCCGAGCCTCGTCGAGGTGCTCAGCGCGCACGACGTGATCATGCACTTCCCGCTCAGCCCGTTCGACAAGACGCTCAACATGTCCCCGCTGTTCCACCGCGGGGGCCTGTACTCCGGTGGTCCGAACCCGGTCTTCTACGTGGGCGCGGAGCTGACCACGCTCCGGCACTTCGACGCCGACCGCGTGCTCGACCTGGTCGAGTCCGAACACCTCACGTTCCTCATCGGTGCGCCGCCGAACCTGGTGCAGCTCGCGAACGCCCAGGAGGCCCGCCCGCGCGACCTCTCCTCCCTGCACGGCATCGTGACCATGGGCGCCCCGCTCGACCGCGCCGCCGCCCTGCGCTACCAGGAACTCCTGTCCCCGCGGATCTTCAACGGCTACGGGACGACCGAGACGTTCTGGAACACGTTCCTCCGGCCGGAGGACTTCCCCGACGGCGCCGGGTCGACCGGCCGCGCGTCGACCGACGACGACGTCGCCGTGGTCCGGGTCTACGAGGACCGCCTGGCGGACCCGAGCGACACCGTCCCGAAGGACGGCTCCGAGATCGGCGAGTTCGCGGTCCGCACGGTGAAGTCCGGCTACTCCTACCGGAACCCCGGGCTCGAGGCCGAGAAGTTCGCGAACGGCTGGTTCTACCCGGGCGACCTCGCCACCTGGGACGAACACGAGCGCGTGACGATCGTGGGCCGCAAGGACGACATGATCATCTCGGGTGGCGAGAACGTGCACCCGGTCCAGGTCGAGGCGTCCCTGCAGGAGCACCCCGGGGTCGCGGACTCGATCGTGGTCGGCGTCCCGGATGAGCGCTGGGGTGAGATCGTGACGGCGTACGTCGTGCGCGCGCCCGGTCGCCTCCCCGAGGACGACACCGAGGCCGCCGCCGTGCTCGAGGAGTGGACCGGCTCCCACCCCGGCCTCGCCCGCTACAAGCGGCCGCGGCGGTACCGGTTCGTCGACGAGCTGCCGTACAACGCGACGGGCAAGAAGGTGCACTACCTCGCCAAGGCGACGGCGGCGGACGACCAGCAGGCCGGTCGCCTCATCGAGCCGTAGCGGTCGACGCGACCGATGGACGGACTGGAGGCGCGGTGCCGGCCCGCACCGCGCCTCCAGTCCGTCACCGGGTCGCGCCGACCCCGCGGTGCGGTGCGTTCCGCGCGAACAACCCCGGCAGCAACCCGCCGATCTTCGTCCCCACGCACAGGCTGACGAACGTCGCGAGCGGCGTCGCCAACGCCACCGGATCGAACGTCGCGATCGCCACCAGCCCGACCGTGCCGGGCACGAGCAGCAGGAACGCCGGGAAGAACGACACCGTCGCCGGGATCACCGGCACGATCCGCTCCAGCAGACGCGTCGCCACGAACAGCAGCGCAGCCGTCGCCCCCGTCGCGACGACGCTGCCCCACAGCGGCGTCGTCCCGCTCAGGAGCGCGTACGCCGTGACCATGACCGCGATCGACACGAGCGTCAGCCGCCAGCCCGACCGGAAGACGAGCCCGAGGCCCACGGCCAGGCCGACCACGGCCACCCACGACACCCAGTAGGCCGGCACGGCTTCCCATCCGCCGCGGTCCGTGCCGACGCCGGCGACCTCGCCGACCAGCGCCGCCGAGGACGGGTCCACATGCAGGCCGGTCAGGGCGCTGCCCGCCGCGATGCCGGCGGCCATGAAGCCGAGCATGATGAGCCCCTGCACGAGGCGCGAGGACCCGGTGACGATGTCCGCCGCGGTGAGCTCGAGCAGGGCGTTCGTGATGAGCGCTCCCGGCACGAACACCGCCACGGGGGCGCACACCGCGAAGAGCGGGACGTGGTCGAACCCGGTGCCGGCGGCGACGAGCCCGACGATCGCGGTCGACACGAAGGCCGCGAGGAACGGGATGATCGCCACGGCCTCGCGGAAGTGCCGGAGCGCGAGGCCGATCACGCCGACGAGCGCACCGACGCCGAGCGCGACGAGGACCGCCCACCAGGGGCAGCGGAACACGACCGCGAGGCCGGCAGAGGTCAGGGCGTTGCCGGCGATCCACGGCAGCGCCGGCGGCGGCACGGTGCCGGCACGGATCGCACGGACACGCGCGGGGATCTCGGCGAGGGCGATGGAGCCGCTCTCCAGGCCGAGCACGAGCCGGTTCGCGCGGGCCGCCTGCCGGAACGACAGCTCGACGCCCTCGGCGTTGACGATGGTGGCGGCACCGGTCGAGGTCTCGCTCACCATGACGAGCGCGGGGAGCACCCCGACGGCGAGCGTCGGCCCGACCCCGGCAGCGTCCCGCGCCTTCTCGAGCGCCGACCGGACGTCGGTGACGGAGCTGCCGGCGTCGAGGAGCAGCGCCCCCAGCGTGCCGAGCAGCATCCCGACGGGGACGGTCTCGCCGTCGACGACCTCGACGTGGGCCTCGGGTCGACCGAGGGCGTTCCGTAGGTTCGCGAGCGCGCTTCCGAGACCGACCACACGGCGATGCTACTGACCGCCGCGCGCCACGTCGGTACCCCCGGAGGGACTCGAACCCTCAACTCGGCGATTTTAAGTCGCATGCCTCTACCGATTGGGCCACGGGGGCGGGCCGCAACAGCCTACCGACGCTCTCGACGACGAAGAGGCGGCCACCCCGTGGGGTGACCGCCTCTCGCACGGTGCAGGACCTACTTGGCGTCGGCCTCGGCCTTCACCGGCTCGGCGTCGTTCGAGACGTCCTTCGCGGGCTCGCCGTAGGCGGGACCGGCGGCACCGGCGGGCTTGCCCTCTTCCGGAGCCGTGGTCGGCTTCGCCGGCTCGGCCGGGGCGACGGGCGCCGAGGCAGCGGGCTTCGGACGGGACGCGAACGCCTCGAACGCCGCGCGGGGGGTCTCGCGGTCGTCGAGCGACGCGATGTCGCGGCCGAGGAAGAAGCCTCCGACCCAGTCGCCGATGACGCGCCACTTGCGCTCCCACGACGGCATCGCGAGGCCGTGGTAACCGCGGTGGGCGCCCCAGGCGAGGAAGCCCTTCATCGCGAACTTGCCGGACTGGAAGACGCCGATGCCGAGACCGAGGCCCGCGACGGCGCCCATGTTCTCGTGCTTGTAGTCGCTCGTCGCCTCGTCACGGATGGTCGCGACGAGGTTCTTCGCGAGCTGCTTCGCCTGGCGCACCGCGTGCTGGGCGTTCGGCACGCAGAAGCCGCCGACGCCGCCGCCGGTGAGGTCCGGGACCGCCGCGACGTCACCACAGGCCCACGCGTCGGCGATCACGCCGTTGTCGTCGACCACGCGGAGGTCGGGCTGCACGCGGATGCGCCCGCGCTGCTCGAGCGGGAAGTCGGTGCCCTTGACCATCGGGTTCGCCATGACGCCGGCGGTCCAGATGATGAGGTCGGACTCGATCGTCTCGATCGCGCCGTCGTTCGTCTTGAGCTCGCAGACGCCGCCGACCGCCGAGGCCAGCTGCGTCTCGAGGTGCACCGTGGCACCGCGCTGCGCGAGGTTCTTGAGGACCCAGTGCGACGTCTCGAGCGAGACCTCGGGCATGATGCGGCCCATCGCCTCGACGAGGTGGAAGTGCGTGTCGTCGAAGGACAGCTGCGGGTAGCTCTTCAGCAGGTCGGTGACGAACGAGCGGAGCTCGGCGAACACCTCGATGCCGGCGAAGCCACCGCCGACGACCACGACGGTCAGCAGACGGTCGCGCTCCGGGCCGGCCGGCAGGTTCGCAGCCTTGTGGAAGTTCGTGAGGATCTTGTCGCGGATCGCCGCGGCTTCCTCGATGGTTTTGAGGCCGATTGCCTCGTCCGCGACGCCCGGGATCGGGAAGGTGCGCGAGACCGCCCCCGCGGTCATGACGATCTGGTCGTAGGACTCCTCCCACGCCTCACCCTCGGCCGGGGTGATCGTCGCCGTCTTGGTGGCGTGGTCGACCTTCGTGACCTTCGCGGTGACGACGCGGGTCTTCTTGAGGTGACGGCGGTGAGCGACGATCGCGTGGCGCGGCTCGATGGAACCGGCTGCGACCTCGGGGAGGAACGGCTGGTACGTCATGTACGGCAGCGGGTCGACCATCACGACCTCTGCTTCGCCCTGGCGAAGGTGCTTCTCGAGCTTCCAGGCGGTGTAGAAGCCGGCGTAACCGCCGCCGACGACGAGGATCTTGGGCACGGGGAATGGTCTCCTTGGATGGGGGTTTGCCGGGAGTCTACTCAGACTTCGCCGCCACCCGCCCCGACTCCAGCGTCTGCACCGCCATCATACGCCCGGCACTCGCACCGGGAGGGCGACCAGCTCGCGCGCTCCAGCGCGAGGTCGCCGATGGGGTTGACACCGGGTCCGGCGGCGAGGGCGTGACCGACGAGCGCGTGCAGGCACTTGACGCGGGTGGGCATGCCACCGGCGGTGATCCCGACGATCTCGTCGACGTGCTCGATCGACTCACGATCGGCGAGGTAGGACTCGTGCGCCGCCCGGTACTGCTCGGCGACGATCGGGTCCTCGAGCAGGGCGGCCAGTTCCGGCATGACCTGGTTCGCCTCGAGGGTGCTGACCGCGGCGGTGGCCGCGGGGTGGCACAGGTAGTAGAGCGTCGGGAACGGGGTGCCGTTCGACAGCCGGGGCCTCGTGGACACGACGGTGGGGTTGCCACAGACGCACCGAGCCGAGATCCCGATGACGTCACGTGCCGGTCGGCCGAGCTGCGCCGACACGACCTGGATGTCGCGTTCGGAGGGCGGGTCGAAGGGAGGGGTCGTCACGGGTACGTGAGCCTACCGGAGTCGCGCGTCGGCACCTACTTGGTGTCACCCGTGCCGGAGACGTCCGGTGCCACGAGCTCCTGCGTCGTCTGCTCGGTGAGCCCGGAGGTCAGCACGGACGACAGCATCGCCTGCACCCAGTCGACCTTCGGGGTCTGCACGGTGGAGCTCACTGGCGTGCCGGAGTCCGTCGTGGGCGTTCCGTCGCCCTTCGAGTCCTCCGCGCCCATGACGAGGTAACTCTCCTCACCGGGGTACACGTAGAGCAGACGGTCACGCGCCTGGGCCTCGATGTACGCCGGGTCGTCCCAGCGCGCGACGTCCTTCTTCTTCTGCGCGACGTCGGCCTTCTGGCTCGCCACCTCGCGCTGCTGCTCGGCGATCTGCTCCTGCTGCTGGATGAGCGTCCGCAGCGACGGCGCGAGCACGACGACGAAGAGCACGATGATCGCCAGCATGAGGAGGCTGAACCCGGAGAACCGGATCGAGCGGTACCACGGCTGCTCGGACGCGCCGCCCTCGGGCAGGGCCACGGGGACGCGGCGGACGCGGGGCTTCTGGCTTGGCACGGTCCGACGATAACCCGGCCGCGGTCGGTGCGTCGGGTCGGCACGCGGGCCGGGGTGCCTCGCCCGGCAGCCTCTCAGCACGGCATGGAGGCGCGGCGCGGCTCCGCCCCGTCCGTCCCCCGGTGCGGTGGCCGCGCCCGGTCCCGTGCGTCCCGTGGGTCGCGCCCGGCTCGCGTGGGTTGCGCCCGGGTGGCCGAGGCCCGCCCAGGTCGCACGACACGCCGCGCGCAGGTCGCCGAGAGCACACGACACGCCGCGCGCAGGTCGCCGAGATCGCACGAAGTGCCGCCCGAGGCCGCCGAGTGTGACAGATCGTGCGACCTCGGCAGGCACAGGCATGCCGAGGTAGCACGGGTCGCGCCCCGGTGGCCGAGGTCGCCGAGGGTGCACAACACGCCGCGCGCAGGTCGCCGAGATCGCACGAAGTGCCGCCCGAGGCCGCCGAGTGCGACAGATCGTGCGACCTCGGCAGGCGCCGCAGGGCATGTTGCGCGACCTCGCCGGGGGCGAACGGCACGTCGCGCGGCACCGCGGGAGGATTCCGGGACGACGAGACGCCGCCCTCCCGTTCGGGAGGACGGCGTCTCGTGAGGAGCGCTGTTACAGAGCAGCCGCGCGCGGGAAGGCCGAGCGACCGGCGTACACCGCGGCATCGCCGAGCTCTTCCTCGATGCGGAGCAGCTGGTTGTACTTCGCGACGCGGTCCGAGCGGGCCGGGGCGCCGGTCTTGATCTGGCCGCCGTCCACCGCGACCGCGATGTCCGCGATCGTGGTGTCCTCGGTCTCGCCGGAGCGGTGCGAGAGGATCGAGGTGAGGCCGTGGCGGTGGGCGAGCGAGACCGCGTCGAGGGTCTCGGTCAGGGTGCCGATCTGGTTCACCTTGACGAGGATTGAGTTCGCGGCCTTCTCGTCGATGCCCCGCTGCAGGCGCTTCGGGTTCGTGACGAACAGGTCGTCGCCGACGATCTGCACCTTGTCGCCGAGCTCGGCGGTGAGGTGGCTCCAGCCGGCCCAGTCGTCCTCGGCCAGCGGGTCCTCGATCGTGACGAGCGGGTAGTTCGCGACGAGGTCGGCGAAGTACGCGGTGAACTCCTCGCTCGACAGCTGCTTGCCCTCGAAGGAGTACTTGCCGTCGTGGAAGAACTCGGTCGACGCGACGTCGAGGCCGACCGCGATGTCCTTGCCCGGGGTGTAGCCGGCCTTCTCGATCGCGGTCAGCAGGAAGTCGAGCGCCGCGCGGTTCGAGGCGAGCTCCGGCGCGAAGCCGCCCTCGTCGCCGAGGCCGGTCGCGAGGCCCTGCTTCTTCAGCTCGCCCTTGAGGGCGTGGTAGGTCTCGACGCCCCAGCGGAGCGCCTCGGAGAAGGACTCGGCGCCGTAGGGCACGAGGAAGAACTCCTGGATGTCGACGTTGGTGTCGGCGTGCGCACCACCGTTGACGACGTTCATCAGCGGCACCGGCAGGGTGTGCGCGTTCGGGCCACCGAGGTAGCGGAACAGCGGCAGGTCGGCCGAGTCGGCAGCGGCACGGGCGACGGCGAGCGAAGCGCCGAGGATCGCGTTGGCGCCGAGGCGGGACTTGTTCTCGGTGCCGTCGAGCTCGATGAGCGCGGCGTCGACGAGGCGCTGGTCGGTGGCGTCGAAGCCCTCGAGCGCCGGGCCGATCTCGTCGAGGACCGCGTCGACGGCCTTCAGGACGCCCTTGCCGCCGTAGCGGGAAGCGTCTCCGTCACGGAGCTCGTACGCCTCGAACGCACCGGTGGAGGCACCGGAGGGGACGAGCGCGCGGGACACGACGCCGTCGTCGAGGAGGACCTCGACCTCGACCGTCGGGTTGCCTCGGGAATCGAGGACTTCGCGTGCTCCTACGGCATCGATCACGGCCACGGGGTACTCCCTACACGTTCGGTTGTGGTGATTGCGGGATCGATCCTAGCGAGGCGCAGGTGAACACGAGACGTGCGTGACGGACCACTGTGGAGAACTCAGGCCAGCGGGCGGAACTCCACACCCTCGAGCGACTCGGTGTCGGCGTGCACCGAGGCGAACGCGTCGAACCCCTGCGCGACGAGTCCGGCGAGCAGGTTCTTCGTGTTCTTCGTGCGTCGCTCGAGCCGAACACGCCGGTGCCCGTCGAGCGCCTCGGCCTTGAGTGCCGCCAGCCGGACCGGGTCGACGTCCTTGTCGTACACGAGCACGACGGCGTCGGACTCGGCGGACTCCGGCAGGGTCACGAGGTCGACGAGCCGCTCGAAGCCGAGCGAGAACCCGACCGCCGGGACGTCCTGGCCGAGGAACCGGCCGATCATGCCGTCGTACCGACCGCCACCTCCGAGGCTGTAGCCGAAGTCCGGGTGCGCGACCTCGAAGATCGTCCCCGTGTAGTACCCCATGCCGCGCACGAGCGTCGGGTCGAAGCGCAGGTCGACCCCGGGAAGCGCCGATCGGAGGCGGAGCAGGTCGTCGAACGCTTCGGCATCGAGCCACACTGCGCCTTCGACGGAGTCCCAGTCGGCGGACTCGAGCGCGCGGATGGTGTCCTCGAGCCCGGGCAGCTCGGCGCCGATCGTGTCGCGGAGTTCCGCCGCCACACCATCGGGTCCGATCTTGTCCAGCTTGTCGATCGTGATGAGTGCCCGATCAGCGGTGGCCGGCTCGGTGATCCCCCACGTGGCGAGGAGCGTCAGCAGGATCCGGCGGTCGTTGATCCGGATGGTCGTGCCGGTGATCCCGAGTGCGTCCAGGGCCGCCGTGGTCGCGCGGATGAGTTCGATCTCGGCGAGCTGCCCGGGTTCGCCGAGGATGTCGATGTCGCACTGCACGAACTGGCGGTAGCGGCCCTTCTGGGGGCGTTCCGCACGCCACACCGGAGCGATCTGCACCGAGCGGAACACCGACGGCAGCTCGGCGCGGTGCGAGGCGTAGAACCGGGCGAGCGGCACCGTGAGGTCGAAACGGAGCCCGAGGTCGGCGAGGTCGAGCGGTGCCTCAGCGCGCTGCAGGTCCTCGGTGGAGAGCCCTCGCTTCATGACCGCGAACGCCAGCTTCTCGTTGTCGCCGCCCAGCCCGGAGTGCAAGCGTGCGGCGTCCTCGACCACCGGGGTCTCGATCTCGTCGAAGCCGTGCCGCGTGTACACGCCGCGGATCACGCCGAGCACGTGCTCGCGCCGGGCCTTGTCGGCCGGGAGGAAGTCACGCATGCCACGGGGAGCCGTCACGGTCGAAGCCATACGACGATTCTGGCAGATCGGCTTCCTCGGCTTGCGCACTCGCCTGTCTGCTGATATTCTGAATCCAGAACCTCGGTCCGGCGGATGCCTGATCCATCCGCCGGACCGATCGCGTGGGCAACGTGCTGCAGTGTGCCCCGCGGTTCGGGCGGGATTCCCTGTCGGCACCTCATCCCTGGTGGTGTCGGCTGCCCGCTCGCGGGCGTCCTCCTTTTTTCGGGTTGGGAGGACGCCCGCATTCTCCGTCCACCCGCACCGCGGCCGGCGCAAGGCCGGACCAGGGGTGACTCACTCGCCCGCGCGACCAGCAGCCTCCAGCCCGGCGACCGCTGCACGAAGACTCGCGATCGGGTCGATGCCCGCCTTCCGCGCCTCCGCGATCGTCGCGAGCACCTCGGTCCCCCACGTCGCGTCGACCGAACCGGACCCGGAACCGGAACCCGAACCCGAACCCGAGACGGCACCGGAGCCGGCAACCACGACCGACGCGACGACCGCGTCGGCGTCCCCACGCTCCTCCAGGCGCTCCAGCAGCTTCACCGCACGCTCGAGCGGCGGCATCGCGTGCGGGACCCCGTCGAAGGCGCTCACCCGCGACGACTTCTCGGCCGCCTTCGCCGCGCGCCAGACCCGCACGACGTCCTCCACCGTGTCCGCCCGCTCGTCGCCGAACACGTGCGGGTGGCGGCGGACCATCTTGTCCCGGGCGTCGGCCGCGACGTCCTCGAGGTCGAACGACTCCGCCAGCCCCGCGTGGAGGACCACCTGGTAGAGCACGTCGCCGAGTTCCTCCCGGAGCTCACCGTCGTCCCCGGAGTCGATCGCGTCGACGAGTTCGTAGGACTCCTCCACCGCGTACCGCGCCAGCGACGCATGGGTCTGCGACCGGTTCCACACGCATCCTCCGGACGGGTCGAGCAGACGGTCGACGACGGCGACGAGGTCCGAGACAGCGGTCATGCGGTCATCGTGCCACGCTCCGCCACCTCGACCGTGGCTGCGCGCGGCCGGTATGCTGGACGTGGCGTGTCGGGAAGTCTGGTCGACGGACCATCAGCCGACCCCGATCGACGGAGTTCCATGTCCGCACTCGTCCGTTCCCCGCGGTTCAGCGCCATCGCCCTGCTGACCGCAGCCGTCCTCGGTCTCGTGGTCGCGAACTCGCCGCTCGGCCCCGGCCTCGAGCACGCCCTGCACGTGCACGCCCCGTGGGGCGCGGTCGGCCTCGACCTCTCGGTGTCGCACTGGATCAGCGACGGCCTGCTCGCGGTGTTCTTCCTGCTCGTCGCGATCGAGCTGAAGCACGAGCTCGTCGCTGGGGAGCTGTCGAACCCGAAGACCGCGGTGATCCCCGCGATCGCGGCGGTCGGCGGCGTCGTCGTCCCGGCCGGCATCTACCTCGCGGTGACCGCCGGCACCGCGTACGGTCACGGCTGGCCGATCCCGACCGCGACGGACATCGCCTTCGCCCTCGGCGTCCTCGCGATGTTCGGCCGCGGTCTGCCCTCGACGCTCCGGGTGTTCCTGCTGGCCCTGGCGGTGCTCGACGACCTCATCGCGATCGTCATCATCGCTGTGGTCTTCGCGCACGGCACGGACTTCCTCGCGCTCGGCGGGGCGACGGTGCTCCTCGTGGTCTTCTGGCTGCTCGGCAGGATGCTCCGCCCCGGGCGCACGGGCCAGGTCTGGATCATCGTCGCGATGGTCGCCGTCGGCCTCCTGACGTGGTGGCTGGTCTACCACTCGGGCGTGCACGCGACCATCGCCGGCGTGGCGCTGGGTCTCGTGCTGCCCCGCCGCCCGGGGCACACCCTGCACGAGAACGTCGAGCCGTGGTCGAACGCGATCGTGCTGCCCGTGTTCGCCTTCGCGTCGGCAGCCGTGGTCGTCCCCAGTGTCGGCATCGGCGAGCTCTCCCCGACGTTCTGGGCGGTCGTCCTCGCGCTGCCGGTCGGCAAGGTGATCGGCATCACGCTGTTCGGGTCGATCGCCACGCGGGTGTTCCGTGCGCCGGGTCGTTCCACGCTGTCGTTCGGGTCGATCGTCACGGTCGGGGTGCTCGGCGGCATCGGGTTCACGGTGTCGCTGCTCATGAACGAGTTGGCGTTCGCGCGGAACGAGGAGATCCTCGACGAGGGAGTCCTGGCGGTCCTGGTCGGCTCCGGCATCGCGATCGTCGCGTCGGCCGTGGTGGTGAGCCTCCGGGCGCACCGGTACCGCGCCCGCCGCGAGCTCTCCGAGGCCGAAGCGACCGAGTAGCCCGGCCGGGCCCCGCGGCATCCCCGCGCGCGCATCCAGCCGCGTCAGGCTGCGGACGTCTCCGCCGGCGCCTTCGACGCCCCGTACACGGCCGTCAGGATGCTCTCCACCCACTGGATGAGCGCCTCGTCCGGCAGCGTCTCGCCGTGCGGCTTGGGCAGCGGGATGCTCGCGGCGTCCTGCTGCGGGAACCACCGCGCGCCCGGGAACATCCGCTTGAGCCGGACCTGCGCCGAGTCCGCGAGCTCCTTGCCCGCGACGCGCAGGTTCGAGCCCATGACCACGACGTCGGAGAGCCCGACCTGCTGCGCCATCCGCCGGAGCCGTGACACCTCGACCAGGGTGAGCACGGCCTGCGGCGGCTGCCCGTACCGGTCGGTGAGCTCGTCGAGGACCATGTCGATGCCCTCGGCCTGCGCCGCCGGGGCCGAGGCCGCCGAGAGCTTCTGGTACGCCTCGAGCCGGAGCCGTTCGGACTCGACGTAGTCCTCGGGGATGTGGGCGTCGACGGGGATCTCGAGCCGGAGTTCGGTCTGCCCCTCGGCGACGTCCCCGCGGAACTGCGAGACGGCTTCGCCGATCATGCGGAGGTACAGGTCGAACCCGACGCCGGCGATGTGCCCGGACTGTTCGCCGCCGAGCAGGTTGCCGGCGCCGCGGAGCTCGAGGTCCTTCATGGCGACCTGCATGCCGGCGCCGAGCTCGTTGTTCGCGGCGATCGTCTCGAGGCGGTCCTGCGCGGTCTCGGACAGCGGCTTGTCGGCGTCGTAGAGGAAGTACGCGTACCCGCGCTCCCGGCCACGACCGACACGTCCGCGCAGCTGGTGCAGCTGCGACAGGCCGTACTTGTCGGCCTTGTCGATGATGAGCGTGTTCGCGTTCGCGATGTCGAGCCCGGTCTCCACGATGGTGGTGGACACGAGGACGTCGAAGCGACGCTCCCAGAAGTCGACCATGACCTGCTCGAGCGTGCCCTCCGACATCTGCCCGTGCGCAACGGCGATCCGTGCATCGGGGACGATCTCGGCCAGGTGCGCCGCGACCGATTGGATGTCTTTGACGCGGTTGTGCACGTAGAACACCTGGCCCTCGCGCAGGAGTTCGCGGCGGATGGCGGCGGCGACCTGCAGGTCGGACTGGGGACCGACGAACGTGAGGATCGGGTGGCGGTCCTCGGGCGGGGTGGCGAGCGTGGACATCTCGCGGATGCCGGTCACCGCCATCTCGAGGGACCGCGGGATCGGCGTCGCGGACATCGCCAGGACGTCGACGTTCGTCTTGAGCTTCTTCAGCTGGTCCTTGTGCTCGACGCCGAACCGCTGTTCCTCGTCGATGATGACGAGCCCGACGTCCTTGAACTGGATGTTCTGCGACAGGATCCGGTGCGTGCCGATGACGATGTCGACGGTGCCGTCGGCGAGTCCGGCGATGGTCTCCTTCGACTCCTTCTCGGTCTGGAACCGGCTCAGGGCGCGGAGGTGCACCGGGAAGCCCGCGAAGCGCTCCTGGAAGGTCTCCATGTGCTGGCGGACGAGCAGGGTCGTGGGCACGAGCACGGCGACCTGCTTGCCGTCCTGCACGGCCTTGAACGCGGCACGGATCGCGACCTCGGTCTTGCCGTAGCCGACGTCGCCGGAGAGCAGGCGGTCCATCGGGATCGGCCGTTCCATGTCGCGCTTGATCTCGTCGATGGTGGTGAGCTGATCGGCGGTCTCGGCGAACGGGAACGCCTCTTCCAGCTCGCGCTGCCACGGGGTGTCCGGGCCGAACGCGTGCCCCTTCGACGCCATCCGCGCCGAGTACAGCTTCACGAGGTCGACGGCGATGTCACGGACGGCCTTGCGCGCCTTCGACTTCGCGGACGCCCAGTCCGAGCCGCCCATCTTCGACAGGGCAGGCGACTCTCCGCCGACGTACCGGGAGAGCTGGTCCAGCTGGTCGGTCGGCACGAAGAGCTTGTCGCCCGGGTACCCGCGCTTCGACGGCGCGTACTCGAGCACGAGGTACTCGCGCTGCGTCTTCACCGCGTTGCGGCCGCCCGAGCTGACCTCGCGCGAGACCAGCTCGACGAACTTGCCGATGCCGTGCGTGGCGTGCACGACGACGTCGCCCGGCTTGAGCTGCAGCGGGTCGACGACGTTCTTCCGCCGGCTCGCGAGCTTCTTCACCGTGCGGGCGCCCTGCTGGACGCTGCGGCCGTAGAACTCGGCCTCGCTGAGGACGGCGATGCGCGGCTCCGGGGTGGCGAAGCCGTGTTCGACGGTCGCGGTGGTCACGACGGCGACGCCGGGTTCGGGAGGCGCGGTGAGGGCTTCGGCACGGGCTGCGACCCCGGCGTCGGCGAGCACCTGCACCGCTCGCTCGACCAGTCCCTGACCCTGGGCGGTCACCACGACGGCCCATCCGTCGTCGGTGAGCTGCTTCACGTGCGCGATCGCCCCGTCCGCGCTGCCGGCGAAACTCGGGATCGCCTCCGCCCGGACGCGGATGTACTCCCCCGCCTCGGCCGCGGCTTCGGCGTCGGTGAGCACGCGCTCCCCGTCGCCCTCGTCGAGCCCGGAGTCGAACGGCGAGACCGTCCACCAGGTGCGCCGCCCCCGGCCGTTCTTCAGCTGCTGCACCGTGAGGAAGTTGCCGGCGTCGAGGTCGATCGGCGCCTGCGCCCCGGCGACCGCTGCACTCCACGCCGCCTGGAGGAACTCGGTGTTCGTCTCGGCGAGGCTGTGCGCGCGGCCGCTCACCCGCTCCGGCGAGAACACCGCGATGATCGAGTCGTCGGGCAGGTAGTTCGTCACCGGCACGAGGTCCTGCACGAGTGCGGGCGCGAGGGACTCCATGCCCTCGACCGGGATGCCCTCGGCGATCTTCGCGAGCATCTGGGACAGGTTCGGGAACTCATGGAGCATCTCCCGCGCCCGCTGCCGGACGTCGTCGCTCAGCAGGAGTTCGCGCGACGCAGTGAGCTCGACCGACCCGAGGTCCTCGTCGGTGGTGCGCTGGTCGGCGACGGAGAAGGCCTTGATCGCCTCGATCTCGTCGCCGAAGAAGTCGACGCGGACGGGGTGGTCGGCGGTCGGCGGGAAGACGTCGAGGATGCCACCGCGGACGGCGAACTCGCCACGGCGGGTGACCAGGTCGACCCGGGCGTACGCCATGTCCACGAGCTGCCCGGCGATGGTCCCGAGGTCGTTACCGCGGGAGTCGGTGCGGAGGGCGATCGGCGCGAGGGACGTGAGGTTGCCGGCGATGGGCTGCAGCGCCGCACGGACGCTCGCCACCACCACGGTCGTGCGGCGCTCGGCGGCGGGGGCGTCCTTCCACGCGGCGAGCTTCCGGAGCGTGGCGATGCGGGTGCCGACCGTCTGCGCGCTCGGGCTGAGGCGCTCGTGCGGCAGGGTCTCCCACGCGGGGAACTCGAGGACCTCGGCATCGGGCAGGTAGCTGCCGATCGAACCGCGGACCGCTTCGGCCTCGCGCCCCGTCGCGGTGATCACGAAGACGCACTGCGGGCCGTTCCGCTCGGCGAGCAGCGCGCCGAGGAGCGGCACGCGGAGACCGTCGACCACGGAGAAGTCGGCGTCCCGAGGTGCGGCACGGAGGACGCGATCGAACGCGGAGGCGCGCCAGAGCGCAGGGATGATGCCCGAGATCGTCACTCAGGACATGGTACCGGCGACGTCCGACAGCGGCTGCGGAGTCCGCGACCCGCGAACGGGACCGGCGGGGCGGGAGCGGGCCGCGCCTCCAGGCCGACGACCATGCGCCGGGCGCGCGCCGTCAGGACGGGGCGTGGATGCGCTGCTGCGCGGCGAGGAGCCCGAGGTCCGCGATCGCCTCGACCGCGTCGGCGCCGTCGGACAGCAGGTTCGGGAGCGTCTTCTTCTCGGTCGGCGAGAAGTCGCGCAGCACGTAGTCGGCGGGGTCCTGACGTCCCGGAGGCCGGCCGATGCCGATGCGCACGCGGGTGAACTCGTTCGTCCCCGTCGCCTTGATGATGTCGCGGAGGCCGTTGTGCCCGCCGTGACCGCCGTTGCCCTTGAGACGGACGGTGTCGAACGGCAGGTCCAGCTCGTCGTGCACGACGACGAGGTCGGCCGGGGTGGCGCCGTAGAACCCGAGCACGCTCGAGACCGGTCCGCCCGAGGTGTTCATGAACGACCCCGGTTTGGCGAGCACCAGGCGGGGTCCCCCGGGTACCAGGCGCCCCTCGGCGACCTGGTTCGGGGTCTTGTGCTTCTTGAACGTCGTGCCCATGCGGGCCGCGAGTTCGTCGAGGACCATCTGGCCGACGTTGTGACGGTTGCCCGCGTAGCCGGGCCCGGGGTTCCCGAGCCCGACCACGACGAGCACGCTGCTGTTCATCAGCACTGCGCCTTCAGCGTCGACCAGATGTCCGCGAAGGAGTGTTACTCGGAGTCGCTCGACTCGGCGCCGGCCTCGGCACCCGCCTCGGCGGAGGCCTCGTCGGCGGCGTCGTCGTCGGCGGTGCCACGCGGGGTGACGATCGAGACGACGAGGGTGTCCCCCTCGGTCTCGAGCTCGGCGCCGGCCGGGAGCTTGACATCGGCGGCGCGGACCTGCGCGCCGTCTTCGAGGCCCTCGACGTTCACGACGACGTGCTCGGGGATGTCGGTCGCCTCGACGAGGAGCGACAGGGTCGACTCGTCCTGGACGTGGATCGTGCCGGAGAACGACTCGCCCTCGACGACGACGGGCACGGAGACCGTGACCTTCTCGCCGCGACGGACGACCACGAGGTCGATGTGCTCGATGACCTGGCGCACCGGGTCGCGCTGGACGTCCTTGACGAGGGCGAGCTGGGCCGCACCCTCGATGTCGAGGTCGACGATCGCGTTCGCGTGACGGACGAGCAGCATGGTCTCGTGGCCCGGGAGGGTGATGTGCTGCGGCTCCGTGCCGTGGCCGTAGACGACCGCGGGGATCTTGTCGTTCGCACGGATCTTGCGGGCAGCGCCCTTGCCGAACTTGGTGCGGACTTCCGCTGCGAGCTTGGTGTAGTCGGCCATGGTGCCTCCTGGTCTCGGGGACGACACCGGGGTGCCGGCATCGTGGGGGTCTGTGGTGTTGCAACTCGAACGCGTGCACGCGTGAGGAACGCTCCCAGGACTGGGCCGGGTCTCCCACTGCGTCGATCACGGCCGCGCGCAGGCGCGGCCCTCGCCGAAGTCAGTCACCGAGTCTAGCAGCACCGGTTCGGGCGTGTCGCACCGTGCTCGTCGTCGAGTTCTCCGGCTCGGCAGGCGCGGAATCCGGACAGGGAGTACACGAGTGCCATGACAACCGCTCGCGAGATCATGTCGGACGACCTGTTCACGGTCCTCCCCACCTCGACCGTCCTCGAGGTCGCACAGCTCCTCAAGGCGCACCGCGTCGGAGCGCTCCCCGTCGTCGACGACCACCAGCGCCTGATCGGGACCGTCACCGATCGCGACCTCGTCGTGTTCGCCATCGCCGCCGGTGCGCAGCCGGACGACCCGATCGAGAAGTACGGGGTGCGGCACGAGGTGTTCACCGTCGCACCGACCGCGACGCTCGAGGACGTCCAGGAGCTCATGGGCGAGAAGCAGGTCCGGCGGTTGCCGGTGGTCGACGGGGAGACCCTGCTCGGAGTGATCAGCCTGGCCGACGTCGCGAAGGCCGCCGATGCGCCCGCGGTCGGCGCGACGACGGAACAGATCTCGCTCTAGCGGTCAGGCACGGCCGCGCCGGGCCTTCCGTGCCGCGGTGAAGGCGTCGCGAGCACGGTCGCTCTCGGCTTCCGCGTCGTCGCGGGCGCGTTCGAGTCGTTCGACGTCCGCGACGGCGACGGCGAGGTCGCGCTCGAGGGCCGCGCGACGCTCCTCGGCGGCCTCGAGGTCGTTCTCCGCGGCGTCGAGCGCCGCGTCGGCCTCGCGGCTGGCCGTGCGTGCATCGGCTTCCGCCTCCCGCGCGGCACGACGTTCGGCGGCGGGGTCGACCTCCGGTTCCGGGGAGCGCTCTCGTCCCGGCTCGCGGGTGCGCTTCGGGGCGCGTTCGGTCCGCGGTCGCCGTTCGGGCGGACTGGAGGCGCGGCTCGCCTTCCGCGCGCGTCTCCCCTCCTCGATGGGGATCGGCGGCGCGTCGGTTCCGGACCAGGCGTCGGGAACCGCATCCGGATCCGCGAGGGCGCCGTCGAGGTCGACGTCGTCGAACCCCGCGCTCTCGAGCGGACGGACGAGGAGCCCCGAGCAGACGGCGGCACCCGCGTGCGGATCCGCCATGGCCGCCTCGATCGTCGCGCGGACCTGGTCGAGCACGGCCGGGGTCGCCGGGTGGCCGGCGTCGGAGGCGAGGTCCGCTCCGGCCTGTGCGAGTGCGTCCACCACACTGGCGCGCTGCTGCCGGAGCTTCCGGATCGCACCAGGGTCGGCGTTCGCCTGTGCCTCGCGGATGGCGGGCCCGAGGTCGACGGCTTCGTCGAGCGCGCCCTCGTTCGCCAGGAGGTCGATGACCCACGCTGCCGGCGCGGGTTTCCGGAGCTTCCCGATCGCCGCCGCGAGGTCCCGGTCGTCCTTCCGCGCGGATCGCTGCCGCGCGGTTCGTTCGGCGACGAAGTCCGCGGGCGCGACGAGGAGCAGTTCCCTCGCCACGTCCGCGAACTCCATGCGGCCCAGCTTGCCCGCTACCAGTCGTGGACGGTGCCGTCGGCGAGTCGGTTGAAGGGCAGGTACGCCTGCTCGTACGGGTACTTGCCCGCCTCGTCGACGTCGAGACTCACCCCGAGGCCGGGCTCATCGCCGGGATGCAAGTACCCGTCCGTGAACGTGAACGACTGCCGGAACACCTGGTTCGTGCGATCCCCGTGCTGCATGTACTCCTGGATCCCGAAGTTGTGGATCGCGAGCCCGAGGTGCATCTGCGCCGCGAGCCCCACCGGCGAGATGTCCGT
>NZ_JABMCE010000079.1 GCF_013359865.1 Curtobacterium pusillum | reverse complement strand
GGGTCTGCGCAGCCGGTCGAGCAGACGGTGCCGGTCCGGGTGACGCCGTACCCGACCGAGATCGAGGTCACTTCCGACACGAAGTTCACTCCGGGCGAGCACGCCGAACTCAGTGGTACCGCCACCCCGAACTCCGGGTTCGTCATGTACGACTCAATCTTCCCGACGGGCGCTGAGACCAACATCCGTGTCGACGATCAGGGCCGGTGGACGTGGCGAAGCGCCAAGCCCGCGGGTATGTACTCGGTCTACACAGCCACTGCCTACCTCGGGGTGCACGGCCGAACCGAGATCCGGCTCGTGGCTGCGGACTTCGCGGATGCGGTCGAGATCACGAGCGCCCCGACGTACACGCCTGGTGAGCGAGCGGTCATCAGCGGCACCGGAACCGCCGGGAAGCACTTCCTGATCGCGACCCGGAACACGGACGTCACGAATGTCGACGACTGGCAGACGATCACCATCGACTCTGAGGGCCGCTGGAGCGCTCAGACGCCGAGGCCCGAGGAACCCGGTGAGATCAACGTCCTCATCCTCGGCGCAGGTCACTTCGCAACCGGAACCACCCTCGTACCCGCGGGCGGCGCCGGTGCGCCGAGCGGTGTCGGTTCCGAGGCACGGCAGGGACAGGCCTCGCGCGGCTGAGTCGGCCCTGTCCATGCGGCGGCTCCCGCTCCCGACGAGGAGCGGGAGCCGCTCCGCGATCAAGCCGTGATTCGGAGACCCGTCGATGCCAGCTCGGCGAGCTGCCACCCGAGCCAGGGACTCCAGGCGAACGGCGCGCCGGCGACCGACTCGCGGAGCGCGTCCTCGGACACCCACGCGTACTCGGCGACCTCGTCGTCCGCGGGCGCCGGCACGTCGTCCGTGATCGCGCGGTACACCGGGCACACCTCGTTCTCGACGATGCCCGAGGCATCGACGGCGCGGTACCGGAAGTCGGGCAGGACGAGCTCGACGTCGCGGACGCCGATGCCCAGCTCGCGCGAGGCCCGACGGGCGATGGCGTCCTCGAACGACTCGTCCGGACCGGGATGCCCGCAGAACGTGTTCGTCCACACCCCCGGCCAGGTCTTCTTCGACAGCGCTCGACGGGTCACCAGGACCTCGCCGTCGGTGTTCCGCACGTGGCACGAGAAGGCCAGGTGGAGGGGCGTGTGGTCTGTGTGCACCGTGAACTTGTCCGCTGTGCCGATCGGGGTACGGTCGTCGGCCAGAAGCACCACGGTTTCCGGGAATGCGCTCATCTGCCTCGATAGGTTAGGCCAATGAGCGAGGAAGCGGCCACCGTGGCGCACATCGACCTCGCGCTCGTCGACGAGTGCCTCGAACGCTTCTTCGCCGTGTCGTCCACGCGCGCCGCGCGCTACGGCCGCCCGCCCGAGGAACTCTGGCGGGTGCTCCGCGAGGCGAGCATGGGCGGGAAGCGCTTCCGGCCGCGGATGGTCCTGACCGCGTACGCCGGGCTCGGCGGCGCCGATGCGCACGCCGCGGCGAACGTCGGCGCCGCGTACGAACTCCTGCACACGGCGCTGGTCGTGCACGACGACGTCATCGATCGCGACTGGTCCCGCCGCGGACAGCCGAACGTCGCCGGGTCCTTCCGCGACACCGGCACGACCGGCGGACTGCCGCTGCCGACCGCCGAGCACCGGGGCATGAGCGCCGCCGTCATCGCCGGGGACCTCGCGCTCGCTGCCGCCCCGCGGTTCATCGACGCGTCGGGCGTCACCGGCGACCGTCGCGCCCGACTGCTCGAACTGCTCGACGAGGCCGTGTTCGCCAGCGCCGCGGGCGAGATGACCGACGTCGACTTCGCCCTCGGGGTGATGCCGACGGTGGACGAGGTGCTCGGGATGGAGCGGGCGAAGACGAGCGTGTACTCCTTCGAGTCCCCGCTGCAGTCCGGTGCCGTGCTGGCCGGTGCGCCGGAGCCGGTGGTCGCGGCGCTCGGCGCCTTCGGCCGTGAGGTCGGCATCGCGTACCAGATCGTGGACGACCTGCTCGGGGTGTTCGGCGACGAGGCCACGACGGGCAAGTCCGTGCTCGGGGACCTGCGCGAGGGCAAGCGGACCATGCTCATCGCCCACGCGGCGACCACCGACCGCTGGCCGGACATCGCCCCGCACCTCGGGGACCCGACACTCTCCGAGGAGCGCGCGGCCGAACTCCGTGCGACCCTGGTCACCTGCGGTGCCCGAGCCGCCGCGGAGACGCGGATCGCGGAGCACGCCGCACTCGCCCGTGCCGAGCTCGCGGGACTGCCGTACGACCTCGCCGACCGCCTGGAGGGCCTCGTGACCGAACTCGTGGAGCGCGCCCGTTGACACACAGCCCCACCACGGGAGCCGCTCGGCTCCCGCTGTACGACGCGACCGCCGAAGCGGCGTCGGGTGTCGTGATCGACCGGTACTCGACGTCGTTCGGTCTCGCGAGCCGGTTGCTCGCGCGGGACACCCGTGAGCACATCCGGAACGTGTACGCCCTCGTCCGGGTCGCCGACGAGGTCGTCGACGGTCCCGCGACCGAGGCGGGGCTGGGTCGGGACCTCGCCCGGACGGTCCTGGACGAGCTCGAGGCCGACACCGAGCGTGCGATCGCCCTGGGGTTCTCGGTGAACCCGGTGGTGCACGCGTTCGCCCGCACCGCTCGGGTGACGGGCTTCGGTCCGGAGCTGACGAAGCCGTTCTTCGCGTCGATGCGGATGGACCTCGAGCGGACGGAGCACGACGACGCCTCGTTCGCGACGTACGTGTACGGCTCGGCCGAGGTCGTGGGGCTGATGTGCCTCCGCGCTTTCGTGTACCGCGCCGGACGGCCGACGTTCGACGAGTCCGTGCTCGTCGACGGCGCTCGTGCGCTGGGCTCCGCCTTCCAGAAGGTCAACTTCCTGCGCGACCTGCACGCCGACTTCGAGGTCCTCGGGCGCTCGTACTTCCCGGGCGTCGAGGTCCGCACCTTCGACGAGGCGACGAAGGACCGCCTGGTCGCCGACGTGCAGGCGGATCTCGACCGTGCCGCCCGCACCGTCCGCCTGCTGCCCGCCGAAGCCCGGAACGCCGTCGGTCTCGCGCACGCCCTGTTCCAGGAGCTCAACGACCGCATCGCGGTCACGCCGGCGCACCGCCTCATCACCACGCGTGTGCGCGTACCGAACGCTGTGAAGGCGCGGTTGGTCGCGCAGGTGCTCGCCGGACGTGCGCCGCTGCGGTCGCGCGCGACCCACCGACAGTCGGGAGGCGCGGCGTGACCCCGCCCCGCGCCTCCCGCCAGAAGGCACCCACGTCGAAGCGCAAGGTGCCCGCCCGTCGCGCCGTCGTGATCGGCGGTGGCATCAGCGGACTCGCGTCCGCCGCCCTGCTCGCGCGCGACGGGTTCTCGGTGACCGTGCTCGAGCAGCGGAAGCAGCTCGGCGGCCGTGCCGGGTCGTGGGAGCGGGACGGGTTCCGGTTCGACACCGGACCGTCGTGGTACCTCATGCCCGACGTGTTCGACCACTTCTTCCGGCTGCTGGGCACCTCCGCGGACGCCGAGCTCGACCTCGTGGAGCTCGACCCCGGGTACCGCGTCTACAGCGAGGGGCACGACGAGCCCATCGACCTGCGCGCCGACCGCGAGGCGAACATCGCGCTCTTCGAGTCGATCGAGCCGGGCGCGGGCAAGAAGATGCGGAAGTACCTCGCCTCGGCCGAGGACACCTACGACATGGCGGTCCGCCGGTTCCTCTACACGTCGTTCCAGGACCTCCGGACGCTCGCCGCGCCGGACGTCCTCCGCCGGCTGCCGAAGCTCGCGCGCCTGCTCATCGAACCGCTCTCGACGTTCGCGGAGTCCGCCGTGCGCGACCGCAGGCTGTGGCAGGTCCTCGGCTACCCGGCGGTGTTCCTCGGAACGAGTCCGTACGCGGCGCCGAGCATGTACCACCTCATGAGCCACCTCGACCTCGCGGACGGGGTGCTCTACCCGAAGGGAGGCATCACCGCGGTCATCGCCGCCGTCGAACGGGTCGCCCGTCGTGAGGGCGCGAAGATCATCGCCGGCGCGAAGGTCGAGCGGATCCTCGTCGAGGACGGTCACGTCACGGGCGTCGTCCACCGGGACCGCCGGGGCGTGCAGCACACAGCGCCCGCCGACCTCGTCGTGAGCGCCGCCGATCTCCGGCACACCGAGCTGCAGCTCCTCGACAAGGAGCACCGGACGTACCCGGCGGCGCACTGGGCGAAACGGGACCCCGGGCCGAGCGCCGTGCTCGTGTACCTCGGCGTCGACGGTCCCGTGCCCGGGCTGCTCCACCACACCCTGGTCTTCACCGAGGACTGGAAGGCGAACTTCGGCGCGATCTTCGGCGCCGACCGGCACGTCCCCGACCCGGCGTCGATCTACGTCTGCGCACCGTCGGAGACCGATCCGACCGTCGCCCCGCCGGGCGCGAGCAACCTGTTCCTCCTCGTGCCCATCCCCGCCGACCCCTCCATCGGGAAGGGCGGCATCGACGGAGCCGGCGACTACGAGGTCGAGCGGATCGCCGACCGTGCGATCGACGTCGTCGCCGAGCGGGCCGGTGTCCCGGACCTCCGCGACCGGATCCGGGTGCGCCGGACGATCGGCCCGCGGGACTTCGCCGACGACTACAACGCCTGGAACGGTTCGATGCTCGGGCCGGCGCACACCCTGAAGCAGAGCGCCTTCTTCCGCGAGAAGAACGCTTCCACGAAGGTCGACGGGCTGTACTACGCCGGGGCGTCGACGATCCCGGGCATCGGGCTGCCGATGTGCCTCATCAGTGCCGAGGTGCTCCTCAAGCGCATCCACGGCGACACGACCACCGAGCCGCTGCCGACGCCGCTGCCGACGGGGGCCACGGTCTGATGCCGGGGCTGTACCTCGCCGGTCTGGTCGTGTCGCTCGTCGGCATGACCGTGCTCGACGCGCGCTTCCACCTGTTCTTCTGGCGGGGGCCGTGGCGTGCGACAGCGGTCATGGTGGTCGGGCTGGCGTTCTTCCTGCTGTGGGACGTGCTCGGCGTCGCGCTCGGCGTCTTCTTCGTCGGGCCGCAGACGCTGCTGACGGGGGTGTTCCTCGCTCCCGACGTCCCGCTCGAGGAGCTCTTCTTCCTGCTGCTGCTCTGCTACACGACCATGAACCTGGTCGGCTTCGTGCAACCCGTCGTGGCCCGCGGCCTGCGCCGGGCGGAGCGGAGTCGACGATGAGCGGCACCTACGCCCTGCTCGCGCTGCCGTTCTTCGCGGCCGTCGCGGTGGTGGCCGTCCTCGCCGGGGTCGTGGCGGCCCGCCGTGCCCGTGCTCTGGGGCGCCGGGTGTCGGTCGGCCGGCGGCTCGCGCTCGTCACCGCACTCGTCGCCGGCGTCGTCCTCCTCCTGATGACGATCGTGTTCGACAACGTCATCGTCACGCTGCGGATCGTCGCGTACGACCCGGCGCTGATCAGCGGGGCGAAGATCGGGGCGATCCCCGTGGAGGACCTCGCGTACTCGATCGCCGCGATCGTGCTGCTGCCCAGCCTGTGGGTCCTGTTCGACCGTCCCGCCCGGCCATCCCAGGAAGAAGAGCCCTCCCGGTGAACGCGAGCACCGCCTCCAGACCGTCGACCCTGCGCGCCCTGTTCGTGTCGTCGCGCCCGATCAGCTGGGTCAACACCGCCTACCCGTTCGGTGCCGCCTACCTGCTCGGCAGCGGCGTCGGCGTCGAGGGCGGCGGTGGGTTCTCGCTCGTGGCCTTCCTCGTCGGCGTCGTGTACTTCCTCGTGCCGTACAACCTGGCGATGTACGGCATCAACGACGTCTTCGACTACGAGTCCGACCTGCGGAACCCGCGGAAGGGCGGCGTCGAGGGTGCCCTGCTCGACAAGAGCGTGCACCGCGCCACGCTCCGGGCGGTCGTCGTCACGAACGTGCCGTTCCTCATCGCGTTGGTGCTGCTGGGCAACACGTGGTCGTGGCTGGTCCTCGCGATCAGCGTGTTCGCCGTCATCGCGTACTCGGCGCCCGGGCTGCGCTTCAAGGAGAAGCCGTTCCTCGACTCGGTGACGTCGAGCACCCACTTCGTGTCCCCGGCGATCTACGGTCTCGCGCTCGCGGGTCCGCACTGGACCGGGCAGCTCGTCGCGGTGTGCGTCGCGTTCTTCCTCTGGGGCGTGGCCTCGCACGCGTTCGGCGCCGTGCAGGACGTGCTGGCCGACCGCGCGGGGGGCATCGGCTCCGTGGCGACCGTCATCGGTGCCCGGGCGACCGTCCGTCTCGCGTTCGTGGCGTACCTCGTGGCCGGGGTCGCGCTGCTGTTCTCGGCGTTCCCGGGCCCGATCGCCGCGATCGTCGTCGTCCCGTACGCCCTCAACGTGCTGCCGTGGTGGAACGTCACGGACGACGGGGCCGAAGCGGCGAACGCGGGGTGGAAGCGGTTCCTCTGGATCAACTACCTCGCGGGGTTCCTCGTCACGATGGCACTCATCGCCTTCGCCTCCACCCACTGAGCGTGCACCGGTCGGGCCGCGCGCGTCGCCGTCCGGCTGTCGGAGGGGGACTGACAGACTGGAGGCACGCGCCGCGGCAGTCGTGGCGCGGCAGCCACGAGGGAGTGCACGCATGACGGTCCGGATCATCCACGTCGGTCTCGGAGGGTGGGGCGGCAACTGGGCCCGCACCGCCATCCCGGAGGTCACCGAAGTGGAGGTGGTCGGGCTCGTCGACCCGGTCCCGGCGACCCTGCTCGCCGTGCAGGAGGATCTGGGGCTGCCGCAGTCCGCCGCGTTCGCGTCCCTCACCGAGGCGCTCGCCGCCGTCGAGGCCGACGCGGTCGTCATCACCGCCCCGGCCGTCACCCACGTGCCGCTCGCGCTCGAGGCGCTCGAGGCCGGCAAGCACGTCCTCGTCGAGAAGCCGTTCGCCAACAGCACGGACGAGGCCGTGACCGCGGTCCGCCGTGCCGAGGAGCTCGGGCTCGTCCTGCAGGTCAGCCAGAACTACCGCTGGTACCCGGCGCCCCGGGTCGTCAAGGACCTGCTCGCGAAGGACGCCGTCGGCGAGCTCTCCGCGATCGACATCGACTTCCGGCAGTGGGACAACGACCTCGCGTTCGAGGAGCACCCGCACTACCGGTTCCCGCACGCCATGATCAACGACATGGCCATCCACCACTTCGACCTCGTCCGGATGGTCACGGGTCGCGAAGCGGTGCGCGTGTACGCGAAGGCGTCGTACCCGTCGTACAGCAAGTACCAGGACGAAGCGGTCGCGTCGATGATCATCGAGCTCGAGGGCGGCCTCGTCGTGAGCTACCGCGGCAGCTGGCTGAGCCGGGGCCCGCGCACCGCCTGGGCCGGGGAGTGGAGCATCCAGGGCGAGGACGGCGAACTGTGGTTCACGAGCCGCTCGGGTGCGCCGAACGCCGTCGCGGGTGACCGGGTGACGGTCCGCCGCACGCAGGACGACGAGGCCGAGGCCGTCGAACTGCCGGCGCTGCCCCACACCGATCGGCAGGGCGGGCTGCAGGCGTTCGCGCGCTCCGTCGAGGGCGGTGCGGCTCCGGAGACGAGTGGTCGGGACAACCTGCGGAGCCTCGCGCTCATGGAGGCTGCCGGGCGTTCCGCCGTCTCGGGTCTGCCCGAGGACGTCGTCGTCCCCGTCTGACGGACCGGAGGCGCGGGTCGGGCCCGCCCCGCGCCTCCCGTCCGTCGCGTCGCGGCCCGAGACGGGCGCGACTCGTGCCGCGAAAGCGACAGTGTCCCGCCGGAGTCCGGCGGCACACTGTCGCTTTCGCGGGAGAGAACTCGCGGCGGCGCCCGCGGCGGCTACGCGGCGCCTGCGGCGCGGCGTGCCTGCGCGACCGCGGACCGGACACCGAGCGACCAGCCGGGGCCGTGGCCCGGCAGCACGTGCTTCGCCTCCGTGTCGACGAGCCGGTCGAGCGACGCGACCGCGGTGTCGACGTCCGCCGTGGCGGCGGGCGCGACGACCCGCGGCCCGATCCCACCGGTGTATGGGTCGAACGTCACGAGGGCGTCCCCGACGATGACGGCATCGCGAGCGGCGAAGTGCAGCGCCACGTGCCCGTCGGTGTGCCCGGGCGTCTCGATGATCCACGGGGACCCGGGGACGTCCGCCCGCGACTCCAGCGGCTCGGTGTCCGCGATGCCGCCGACGGTCGCGGCGCCGGCGACCAGCATCCGGCCGAGGGGCAGCAGCCCGCCAGGGTGCAGCGCGACGAAGCCGAAGCGGTTCGTCTGCGGACGGTACGAGTACGGGTGCGCGGCGAGTTCCCGGTCGCCGGGGTGGACGTACACCGGCGTGCCCCACTCCCGGTGCATCCGGGCAGCGGTCCCGACGTGGTCGAAGTGTCCGTGCGTGAGCAGGAGTCCCTCGACCCGCGCCGGGGAGTACCCGAGGTCGTGCACCGCGAGGAGCAGGTGCGGCCACGCGGCGGGGAGCCCCGCGTCGACGACGAGCAGCTGGTCGCCGGTCTCGACGAAGTAGGTGTTGGTGTGTGCGATCTCGAGGCGGTGGATCCCCTCGGCGACGTCCCGGAAGAGCATGGGGCGCAGCGTAGGCGTCCTCGGCTGGACGCAGGAACGGTCTCCTCCTGGTAGGCACGATGCATGGCCAAGGACAGTCTCCCCGAGCTCGAACTCGCGAACGTCCGCACGCGTGAGCACATGACCGACACCGTGACCGAGATCCGGCGGCGCGCGGACGTGCCGGCGCGCACACGACTCGCGATCGCGAGGGCGAGGCAGCGCTGGCACCGGGACCCGACGCCCCTGGTCGCCCTCGGCATCACCGCGGCGACCGGGATCGCCGCGATCGTGGTTGGCATCCGCATCCGGAACTCGCCGGCGGCTCGCCTCGATGCGCTCCTGACGCCGGCGCCGGTCCCCGTCTTCAAGCCGGTGAAGCCGGGCAAGGACGGGAAGACCAAGGGCGTCCCCGCGTTCGCCCGCAAGGAGGACAAGGGCAACCCGGTCCTGCAGGAGCGCAAGGCCCGCGACAAGCGGTGGGCGAAGGTCGCGAAGCAGGCGAAGAAGGCCCGCAAGCAGGCGGCCAAGCGAGCGAAGAGGATCTGACCGATGGACAGCGACGACCAGAAGCCCGCTCCCGACGACGCGCGGAAGCCGGACAGCCCGACGGACCTCCGGAAGCCGACGTTCGTCTACACCCTGAAGAAGACGCTGCGCGAGTTCTCCAGCGACCAGTGCACCGACCTCGCCGCGAGCCTGACCTACTACTCGGTCCTCGCGCTCTTCCCCGGCCTGCTGGCCGTGGTGTCGATCCTCGGGCTCGTCGGTCAGGCGGACGCGACGATCAAGACCCTGCTCGACATCATCGGGAACATCGGTTCGGAGCAGGTCGTGAAGCTCATCCGCGGGCCGGTGGAGAACCTCGTCCGGTCGCCCGCGGCGCCGGTCACGTTCATCGTCGGTATCCTCGGTGCGCTCTGGTCCGCGTCCGGGTACGTCGGTGCCTTCGGCCGGGCGATGAACCGCATCTACAACGTGCGGGAGGGCCGTCCGATCTGGAAGCTCCGTCCGACGATGCTCGGCGTCACGCTCGCGACGGTGATCCTGCTCGTCATCGGCCTGCTCGTGCTCGTGTCCGGGCCGCTCGCCCAGAGCTTCGGTGACGTGATCGGTCTCGGCGACGTCGCGGTGACCGTGCTCTCGATCGTGCAGTGGCCGATCCTGCTCGTCATCGCGATCGTCGTCGTCGCGGTCCTCTACTACTGGTCCCCGAACGTCAAGCAGCCGAAGTTCACCTGGGTCAGCGGCGGGTCGATCCTGGCGCTCCTCATCTGGATCATCGCGAGCGTCGGGTTCGGGTTCTACGTCGGCAACTTCTCGAACTACAACGCCACGTACGGGTCGCTCGGCGGGGTCATCGTCTTCCTGCTGTGGATCTGGATCACGAACAACGCGCTGCTGTTCGGCGCCGAGTTCGACGCCGAGATCGAACGTGGCCGTGAGCTGCAGGCGGGGATCCGGGCCGAGGAGGACATCCAGCTCCCCGAGCGTGACACGCGTCAGATCGACAAGCAGGACGAGAAGCGCGCGAAGGACGTGATGGAGGGCATCCGGATCCGTCAGGACGCCGACCGCGACTGACGGCCCGCTGGGGGCGGATTCCCGGGCGGCGCGGCTACGGTTCGCGCGTGCCGTCCTTCCTCGAGGGCCTCCCGTTCCGGTGGCTCGTCCTCGCGCTCTTCGTCGTGGTGTTCTGCCGCGCCCAGGGGACGTACTGGCTGGCGCGCGGTGCGGTCGCGGGTGCGTCCCGGTCGCGGTGGGGGCGCTGGCTCGAGTCGGCGGCGGTCCGGCGGGGTTCGGCGTTGCTCGCCCGCTGGGGGCTGCCGGTCGTCACGGTGAGCTTCCTGACGGTGGGGATGCAGACGATCGTGAACGCGGCCGCCGGTGTCGCGCGGGTGCCGTGGTGGCGGTACACGGTCGCGATGGTGCCGGGGTGCGTCGCGTGGGCGTTCGTGTCCGCGACCGTCGGGATCGCCCTGTTCTGGGCGGTCGTCGCCGCGTTCGCCGGCTCGCCGTGGGGTGTCGTCGCCCTGGGTGCGTCGGTCGCCGTCGGCGTCGTCGTGTGGTGGGTGCGGCGTCGACGCCGTCCCGCTCCGGACTCGTCGGTCTGAGCGGCCTGGAGGCGCGGTGCCGGTCCGCCGCGTCCGTCACGTCGCGCGCGTGCGGACGAAGCCCGTCGCAGCGGCGACGGTCGAACGACACGTGCTGCAGCGGCCGAGGTGCTCGCCGACCCGAGCGCGAGGCGCCCGCGCATCGCGGTGGCGCAGGTACCGGGCGAGGTTCGCGCGCGCCCAACGGTGCTCGCCCTCCGCCGTGGGGTGCCGCGCCCGGTGCTCGCGGATCCACGCCTGGTGCAGGCCGTCACGAGCGCGGTGGGCCAGTGCGCTGAAGCTGCCCGTGCTCATCCCGAGGCCCGGCGCGACCGCCTGCGGTTTGTGACCCTCGACGTCGGCCAGCAGCAGGACGGCACGCCACCGCTCCGAGAGGGAGTCGAACGCGACCGCCCCGAGCCACAGCTCGTCGTGGTGGAACCCCGTCCACGCTTCGCGGTCGGCATCGGAGAGGATGCTCGAGACCTCGTCGAGCGGGACGTCGGGACGCGGCCGTCGCCAGAGGTCCAGGGTCCGGTAAGCGGTCGCGACGATGAGGCCCTGCGCGCTGGCGGGGACGGCGTCGGCCCGCATGAGGTGGTGCGACCGGACGAAGACCTCGCTCTCGACGTCGTCCCGGTGACGTGCCTCGGCTCCCAGCGTGAGCTCGCGGACGACCGGACCGTACCGTCGCCACAGCTCGGTGAAACCCGTTCCGTCGCCGGACCGGACGACGTCGACGAGCACCTGATCGGTCGCGCAGCGGAGCTCCTGCACCCTTGTTCCTCCTCGGGAGATCGGCTCACGGCGGCGTGAGCGACCCGAGATTACTGAGGACCGAGCGTCCGTTGGAATCGCACCTGTTTGGATATGCCGTCCGGCGATTCCCGGCTGTCCGTAGGCTGTTGCGCATGACCGACGCCGCACCCCTCCCCATCGCCCTCGTGACGGGCGCGACCCGTGGGATCGGTCGGGCCATCGCGCTCGACCTGGGACGCACCCACCACGTGCTCGTCGGCGGGCGGACAGCCGGGGCGGTCGAGGCCCTCGTCGCAGAACTGCCGAACGCCTCGCCGTTCGTCGGCGACCTCGGCGCGGGAGAGGTCCCAGCGCTCCCGGATCGGCTCGACGTCCTCGTGCACTCCGCCGGTGTCGAGCGGGGCACGACCGTCGCGGACACCCCGCGCGGCGTGTGGGAGGAGGTCTTCGCGACGAACCTCTTCGCCGTCGCCGAGCTCACCCGCCTGGCGCTGCCGGCCCTCCGAGCCGCGAGGGGCATCGTCGTGCCGATCAACAGCGGCTCCGGGTTCCACTCCGGCCCCGGCGGCGGCGTGTACGCGGCGTCGAAGTTCGCGCTGCGGGCCTTCGCGGACGCCCTCCGCGAAGAGGAACGACCGAACGGCGTGCGGGTGTCGAGCGTGCACCCGGGGCGGACGGACTCGGACATGCAGCGCGCGCTCACCGAGAAGCTCGGCGAGGAGTACGACACTGCCTACTACCTCGCTCCGGAGGACGTCGCCGCCGCCGTCCGCACGGTCGTCGACCTGCCGGAGCGCGGCACCGTCGAGTCGCTCGCGATCCGGCCGACCCGACGGCGCTGACGCCCGCGCTACCGCAGCTCGAGCCGCGTCGTCAGGTCGAGGCGCTCCAGGAACGTCTCGTCGTGGCTGACCACCACGAGCGCACCCCGGTACGCCCGGAGCGCGTCCACGAGCTGGTCGATGCTCGTCAGGTCGAGGTCGTTCGTCGGCTCGTCGAGGACCAGCAGCTGCGGGGGCGGGTCCGCCAGCACGAGGCTCGCCAGCGCCACGCGAAACCGTTCGCCCCCGGAGAGCGCACGTGCCGGCCGTTCGAGGGCGTCCCCGCGGACGAGGAACCGCGCGAGCCGGTTCTTCACCTCGGCGTCCGACGCGTGCGGGGCGTGCCGCCGGACGTTGTCGAACACCGAGGCGTCGTCGTCGAGCGAGTCCTTGCGCTGCGGCAGGTACCCGATCCGTTCCACGTGCGGGACGGCGTCGGTGTCCGGCAGCGGGTGCTCCCGGGCTCCGGCCAGCCCGACGAGCTGTTCGAGCAGGGTCGTCTTGCCGACGCCGTTGTCCCCGGCGACGGCGACTCGTTCCGGCCCCTGCACGACGGTCGTCCGTCCGCGCACGCTGATCGTGGCGATCTGCCGTGACGCGGGGACGTCCGGGTCGGGGAGCGTCACGTGGATCGACTCGTCGACCCGGAGCCGTGACTCGGCCTCGTTGATCGCCGCGCGTGCGGCGGCCTCGTCCTCCGCGTACCCGGTGCGCAGTCGCCCGGCGGTCTGTTCGCCGCGCTTCCGCATCTCGTTCGCGAAGATCTTCGGCATGCCCTCCGCCGCTTTCTTGCCGGACCGTGCTCGACGGGCGATCTTCGTCTCTGCCTCGATGCGCTGCCGCTTCTCGGTGCGGTGACGCTGCTCGGCGACGCGCACCTCGCGCTCGACCGCGGCCTGCTGGACCGCGAGGTGCTCCTCGAAGGCGCCGAACGTCCCGCCGAACACGGTCATCGCGCCCGCGCGGAGCTCGGCCACCTCGTCGACGTGTTCGAGCAGCTCCCGGTCGTGGCTGACGACGACGAGGGCCCCCGTCCACGCGTCGACCATGTCGAGCAGGACGGCGCGCGCGCGACGGTCGAGGTTGTTCGTCGGCTCGTCCAGGAACACGACCGGCGCCCGACGCATCCGGATGCCGGCGACCGCCACGAGCACCGCCTGGCCGCCGGAGAGGGTCGCGACGGGGCGGTCGAGGTCGTCGGCGTCGAGCCCGAGCCCGATGCCGGACAGTGCGGCGGCGGCACGCTCCTCGATGTCCCAGTCGTCTCCGACGGCGTCGTACACCTCGGGGGAGACGTCGCCGACGAGGACCGCGCGGAGCGCGGTGACGGTGGGGCGGATGCCGAGCAGGTCCGTGACGCTCGCCGTCGGGTCGGCGGTGAGTCGCTGGGGGAGGAGGTCGACGCGACCGGACGTCGTCACGGTGCCGGACGAGGGGTGGAGCTGCCCCGTGACCAGACGGACGAGCGTGGACTTGCCGGCCCCGTTCCTCCCGACCAGGCCGGTCCGGCCCCGGCCGAAGGCGGTGGTGAGGTGACTGAGCGCGACGGTGCCGTCGGGCCAGGTGAAGCTGACGTCGTTCAGGACGACGGACGGACTGATGGGCATGCGGGTGCCTCCCCGGTGGTCGATGCTGAGCGCACGACACCGGACCCGCCGCTCGCGGCGGCGGAGCGCCCGACGGGGCGCGCATCACGGTGTCAGCGCAGGGACTGAGCAGAACCGGTGATGGCCAGCAAGGCGTCTCTTCCGTCGGGGAACCCCCGTGACCGCCATCCGTGCCGCCGGCCGGTCGTCCCGCACCGCGGCCCCGCGATGACGACGGGGTGGCCTCCACGGTAGGCCGACTGTCCGCACGGCGCAAGAGGTGACAGGGTGGAGGCATGCCGGAGAACCTGCTGCCGAACCCGACGCCGAACCCCGAGACGCTGCTCCCCGCCGAGCCGGAGGTGACCGCGGCCCTCGCGGCCGATGCCCCCGTCTCGAGCGTCGTGGTGTCGCACCCGTCGTCGAGTCTGGCGTGGGCGCTCCTCGCCGACGAGGCCTGGGCGCGGGGTGCGACCCTCGAGTCGTACGCCTACGCCCGGGTCGGGTACCACCGCGGGCTCGACGCGCTGCGGAAGGCGGGGTGGCGCGGTGCCGGACCCGTGCCGTGGTCGCACGAGCCGAACCGTGGCGTGCTGCGTGCCCTGTTCGCGCTGCGCCGGGCGGCCGAAGCGATCGATGAGGCCGGCGAGCCGGAGCGCCTGACGGACTTCCTGAACGCGTCCGACCAGGAGGCGCTGCGCGCCCTTTCAGCGGAGTAGCGCAGGAGCGGACGCCGCCCGACCACTACGCGAGCATCACGCTCCACGAGAACGCCTGCGGCCACAGCTGGTGCTCCGGCAGCACGTCGAGGCCGCACGCACGCGATCCGAGGCCGTGCTGCGCGGCGTCGAGGTACAGGTACGTCGCCGCGGGCGTCGGCAGCTCGTACGGGTGCCCGGCCCGGCCGATCTCCTGGGCCGTCCACCGCGAGAGCGTGAACCCCGCGCGGTGCGCGCCCACGGTCGACACGGTGAGGTCCCCGACCGACAGCGTCCGCAGCCCGGGTCGGTGGCCGGTCTCCTGCGGCCGCGAGTACTCGACGGCGAGCGAGGACACCGGGACGGAGAAGCGCCCGACCGTCGCCGCGTGCGACGAGTCCGCGTAGGACTCGAGCGGCCCGGTGCCGAACCAGGTGGCCTCCCCGGACGCGAACGACGTCGGCAGGTCGAACCGCACGCCGATCCGCGGCCACGTGACGTCCCAGGCGCCGAACGGAACGGCGTCGGTCTGCAGCAGCAACCCGTCCGACGTCAGGGTCCAGCGGTGTGTGACGTCGACGCCCCACCCGCTGTTCGCCGCGGCGACGCGCACCCGCTGCACGAGGCCGTGCTCCGACCGGTCGACGGAGACGAGCCGGTGCGTCAGCCGGTCCAGCCCGCGCAACGCCCACCGCACGGCCGACGCCGGTGCGGACGGGTCGCCGACACCGTGCGTGAGCACCGGGTCGGCCGTCTCGTAGCCGCCCTGTGACGCCAGCCGGTCGTTGTCGGTCGGCGCCCGCCAGAGCTCGAGCCGCGGACCGGCGACCTCGTGACCCTTGAAGCCGACCAGGTCGCCGCGTGCACTGAAGGTCGCGTCCCCGAGACGGTCGCCGTCCCAGGTCTGCCGGGAGGCGCGTGGTGCCTCCGCCGTCCGGCTCGCGACGAGCGTCTGGGTGCGTGCGACGACGTGGCCGGTGTCCGCCCACGCGGTCGGGCCCGCCAGTTCCGCGGTGACGTCGAACCACAGTTCCTCGCCGGGTGCGGGCGTCGACGCGGCCGCCTCGAGGACGGCGTCCGGTACCGGGACGGTCGCGGACGATCGCGCGGCGACGACGCCCGGCGTGAACCGGCCGTCCTGCTCGACGACGCCGTTCCGCGCCAGCGTCCAGCGGAACCGGAGTCCGGCGGTCGAGGCCGAGTGGAACCGGTTCTCGATGAGCACGGTGCGGTCGGAGATCGACAGGCGGATCGGCGCCACCACCGCGGCGAACTCCGCGAGTCCCGGGGTGGGGGTGTCGTCCGGCAGCACGAGGCCGTCCATCACGAAGTTGCCGTCGTGGACGACCTCGCCGAAGTCGCCGCCGTACGCGTAGTAGTCCTCGCCGGACGCCGTCTTCGCCAGCAGGCCGTGGTCCCGCCACTCCCACACGAAGCCGCCGTGCAGGCGCGGGTACCTGTCGACGAGCGCCTCGTACTCGGCGATCTGTCCGGGGCCGTTGCCCATCGCGTGCACGTACTCGCAGTGGATGAACGGCTTCGAGCGCTGCCGTGCCGCCTCGGCCGGTCCGCAGCCGAGCAGGGGCGTCGCCGGGCCGCCGCCGATCGACTCGGTCTCCTGCAGTGTCGGGTACATCCGCGAGTACACGTCCGTGTAGTCGCCGGTGTAGTCGCCCTCGTAGTGCACCGGGCGCTCGGCGTCGCGGTCGTGCACCCACTGGGACATCGCCGCGAGGTTCCGGCCGGTCCCGGACTCGTTGCCGAGTGACCACATGACGATCGAGGCGTGGTTCTTGTCCCGCTCGACGGTCCGGGCGATGCGGTCGAGGTAGGCGTCCCGCCACGCCGGGTCGTCGGAGGGGTTCCCGACCCAGTCGGTGAAGATGAACCCGTGCGTCTCGAGGTCGCACTCCAGGATCACCCAGAAGCCGAGTTCGTCCGCGAGGTCGAGCACGCGCGGGTGCGGCGGGTAGTGCGACGTCCGGATCGCGTTGACGTTGTTCCGTTTCATGAGCGCCATGTCCGCGCGGGCGTGCTCCTCGTCGAAGACGCGGCCGCGGGCAGGGTGGGTCTCGTGCCGGTTGACGCCGTGGAACACCACGCGCTCGCCGTTGACCAGGAACCGGTCGCCCACGATCTCGACGGTGCGGAACCCGAGCCGGAGCGACACGGTCTCCCCGCCCGCGGAGCCACCGGCAGCGGTCCCGGACGCGAGGACGGCGTCGTACAGCTTCGGGAGCTCGGCGCTCCACGGTTCGACACCCCCGATGTCGACGGGCACGACGTCGGAAGCGGAGTGCCACACCACGTCGACGCCGAGGTCGGGCACGGTGAACCGCACCGGGAACACCGCGTCGAGCGTCGGGAACGAGATCGTCCCCGTGCCGGTCGACGGCCGTCCGGAGGCGGCGGTCCCGGCGGTCGCCGCGTCCCCGAGCGTCGACGACCACCCCGCGCGGACGAACACGTCGTCGATCGCGGCGGTCGGACGGGCCAGCAGCGTGACGTCGCGGAAGATGCCCGGAAGCCACCACTGGTCCTGGTCCTCCAGGTACGAGGCCGCCGACCACTGGTGCACGCGGACCCGGATCTCGTTCGGCCCGGCGACGATGAGCGACGTCACGTCGAACTCCGTCGCCAGCCGGGACCCGGTGGACCACCCCACGAGGGACCCGTTCACCCACACCCGGAAGTGCGACTCGACCCCGTCGAACCGGAGCAGGACGCGGGCGGCCGCGTCGAACGACGGCGGCACCTCGAACGTGCGCCGGTAGTCGCCCGTCGGGTTCTCCTCGGGCGGGTGCGGCGGGTCGATCGGGAACGGGTACTGCAGGTTGGTGTAGCTCGGCGCGCCGTGTCCGTGCAGGACCCAGTGCGCCGGCACCGGGATCGAGCCCCCACTCGTCGTCCGGCGACGGCTCGGGAACGGAAGCCACCGGCGACCACCGGAAGTCCCACTCCCCGTTCAGCGACAGCGACGGGGCGTCGGTGTGCAGCCAGGCCCGCGGGGCGAGCCGGGTGTCCGAACCAGGGGCGGTGGAGGAGATTGCAGAACTGGTCAACCCTTGACCGATCCTTCCGTGAGGCCCCCGCGCCAGAAGCGCTGCAGGACGATGATGGCGATGACGAGCGGGATGACCGAGACGAGCACTCCGCCGGTGGTGAGCTGGTAGAACTCCGGCAGCCGGTCCACCTGCGAGCGCCAGTTGTTCAGTCCCAGTGTGATCGGGTAGAGCTTCTGGTCGGCCAGCATGATGAGCGGCAGGAAGAAGTTGTTCCAGATGCCCACGACCTGGAACAGGAACACCGTGACGAGCGCCGGCGTCATCTGGCGGAGCACGATCGTGTGGAAGATCCGGAGCTCACCGGCACCGTCGATGCGGGCCTGTTCGAGGAGCGCCGTGTCCACCGACGCCTGCGCGTACACGCGGCAGAGGAACAGGCCGAACGGTGAGACGAGGCTCGGGATGAGCACGCTCCAGTACGTGTCGGTCAGCCCCAGCGTCGAGAACAGCAGGAACAGCGGGAGCGCCGTCGCGGTCCCCGGCACGAGCACGCCGCCGAGGATCGTCCCGAACACGAGCTGTCGTCCGCGGAACTCGTACTTCGCGAGCGCGTACCCACCGGCCGCGGCGAAGTACGTCGCGAGGACGGCGCCGACGCCCGAGTACAGCACGCTGTTCAGGATCCAGCGGACGAAGATGCCGCCGTCGTACGTGAACACCTGCTGGATGTTGCTGAACAGGGAGAACTCCCCGCCGAACCAGAACCCGTTCGTGGCGAAGAGCGCCCCGGTGGTCTTCGTCGCGGCGATGACGACCCAGTACAGCGGCACGAGGAAGTAGATCGCGACGATCACCAGGATGCCGGTCACGACGATCTGCGAGCCGGGCGAGCGGTCGAGCTTGCGGCGCTGGTGCGCCGAGATCGACGTGGTGTCGACGGGCTCGGCGGCCTGCTTGGTCACGGGCGCCTCGATGGCTTCGCTGGTCATCGGTCAGTCCCCTTCCGCGGTCGCGGCGTGACCGGACTGGAGGCCCGGGTCGGCTTTGGACGTGACCGCGCGGACAGCAGATGCGCGCGTCTGGAGCGCACGCCGTGCCTCTCCCCACCGGCTCGGCCGGCCCGCCGCTGGCGCGTCGGTCCGGTACCGGCGGCGTGGGCCCAGACCGTCCCGCTTCGCACGCTTCTTCCGGTCGCGTTCGTCCTTCGGCGGACGGTTCGTGAGCGCGAGGAACGCGAACGACAGGATGAAGGCGGCCAACGCGATGATCACGGCCTGCGCACTGGCGACGCCGTACTCGTTGAACGCGAACGCGTTCGTGTACGCGGCGTAGTTCGGCGTGTACTCCGTGTCGATGGCCGGGGCGACCGTCGACAGGATCTGCGGCTCGGCGAAGAGCTGCAGCGTGCCGATGATCGAGAACACCGTGGTGAGCACCAGGGCCGGCGCGATGAGCGGGATCTGGATCCGCCATGCGACCTGGAAGGGTCCGGCGCCGTCCACCTTCGCGGCCTCGTACACCTCGCCGGGGATGGACTTCAGCTGCGCCACGATGATGAGCATGTTGTAGCCGGTGTAGGTCCACGTGACGATGTTCGCGATCGACCAGAGCACACTGTTCGCGCCGAGGAAGTCCGGCTGCAGTCCCATCGACTGCAGCAGCGACACGATCGGCGACAGGCCGGGGACGTACAGGAACGACCAGAGGATCGTCGCGATCACGCCCGGGACCCCGTACGGCATGAAGTAGACCGCGCGGAAGAACCCGGGCCAGCGGGCGCTCGCCGACTCGAGCAGCAGCGCCAGGATCGTGCAGGCGATGATCATCACCGGGACCTGCACGACGCCGAACAGCAGCATGCGGCCGATCGACGCGACGAAGCCGTTGTCGTTGAGAGCGGTGACGTAGTTGTCGAAGCCGGCGAACCGGCCGACGACGCCGTCCTCGCCGAAGAGCCCCTTGCGGTCGACCGTGGTGAACGACTGGAAGAGCGCGCTGATGATCGGGATGACGAACGTCAGCAGGAACAGGGCCAGGAACGGTGCGAGGAGGATCCACGGGGCGCGCTTCTGGGCGCTCGTGGCCTTCGTGGAGGTGCGGAAGCCGTTCTTCGGCTGCGTGGCGCTCATCGTGCCGTCCTGACGCTCAGGCCCTTGTCCGTGAAGGACTGGACGATCTCCCGCTGCGCGAGCTCGACCGCGTCGGTGAGCTTCAGGCCGCTCGTGAGCTTGCGGCGGAACTGGTTCTGCAGGCTCGTGAAGGCCGACTGGGTGACCGGCGACCACGACCAGTCGACGTTCTGCTCCTTCGCGGCGGGCACGAACACCTCCTCGTTGTAGTTCTGCCCGGAGAACCAGTGGCTCGGCTTCTCGCGCTGCGCGCCGATGTAGTCCTTCGCCGGAGACCACCCGATGCCGCAGTACTTGATCATCGCGTCGATGCCCTCCTTCGACGTGGTCATCCACGTGATGAACTCGAGCGCCTCCTTCGGGTGCTTCGAGTTGGCGAGGACCGCCGCCGTCGAGCCGCCGATCGCGCTCGAGCCGAAGCCCGTGTCGCCCCAGGTCTGCATCGGGGCGACCTTCCACTTGCCCTCGCCGCCCTGCACGGACTCGATCAGGGCGTCGCCCCAGCTCGCGCTCGTGACGGCCGCGATCCTGCCGCTCGCCGCCGAGGCGTACCAGCCGGGGGAGTAGGCACCCGCGCTCGTGTCGACGAGCTTCGCGTCGATCACCCCGTCGAAGAAGTCCGCCACCATGAGCGTCTTGTCGTCGGTCATGTCCACGACCCACTCGTCGCCGTCAGTCCTGAACCAGCGAGCCCCGGCCTGCTGCGCGTACGCGGCGAAGGGCGAGGCGTCGGACACGGGGAACACCTCGAGGTAGTTCTGCGACCCGGTCTTCCGGACCTTCTCGGCGAGGTCGCGCCACTCGTCCCAGGTCTTCGGCGGTTCACCGCCGGCCTGCTCGAGGAGCGCGGTCTGGTAGTAGAAGCCCATCGGACCGGTGTCCTGCGGGATGCCGTAGACGCCGTCCACGAACGACACCTGCGCCCAGGCGGCGTCGTCGTACTTCGCCTCCCAGTCCTTCGCGCCGTAGCGGGCGAGGTCGACCAGGCCGTTCGCCAGCATGAACTCGGGGATCTGCCGGAGCTCGACCTGCCCGATGTCCGGGCCGCCCCCGGCCGCGAGCGCGGAGTACATCTTCTGGTACCCGCCGGCAGTGCCACCGGGGATCCAGTTGGCGTTCACCCGGATGTCCGGGTGCGTCTCGTTCCACACGTCGCAGACCTTCTGCAGGTCCTTCAGCCACGCCCAGTAGGTCAGCTCGACCTTCTGCCCGCTCGATGCCGCGGGGATGAGCGCCGCCTTGTTGACGTTCGTGGAACCCGGTACCGCACAGCCGGCGAGCAGTCCGCTCGCGGCGGCGCCGATGCCGAAGCCCAGCAGTCGTCGTCTGGAGATGGACGGTCGGTTCGGGGGTGGCGTCATCGCCTGGACTCCGGTTCGTCGTCGAGCGGGGTTCGCTCCACCCAACCACAAGACCGAGCACCGGTGGGCCTCAGGGCCTGGGCGTTCCCTCCGGACTGAGAACGTGGACCGACGAGCAGGTGAAGTGTGGGCGCACACGAAACGTCGGGGTCCGTGACAGCCCCGGCGACCGTCCGAGAGGAGCTGCCATGACGTCGACCAACGCGACGAGCGAACTGCACGGGATCCTGGGACAGCGGCTGGAGGGCGACGGCTCGTGGGCATGGGCCTACGCCGACGTCTCCGGCAACGTGGAAGACCCCCGACGGCAGGCGGCGCTCAAGCTCCGTGCCGTGGAGGAGTCGCTCCGCGCACAGGGGGCCGCCGACGACGTCGTCGACGTGATCGCCGGCGAGTTCGAACAGGAACCCGGCGTCCCGTCGCCCGTCGCGCGCTACGTGCTCGTCCACGACGGCGCACTGGTCCTGAGCGAGGTCCTGCCGGGCCAGCTGCACGGACCCGAGTCCGTCGGTGTCGGAGCCGTCCCCGACCTCGTGCCGCTCGTCGCCCACCGACCGGTCGACCTGCCGTTCCTGGTCGTGCACGCCGGCAAGGAGGGCGGGGCGTTCCGCGCCTACCGGCTCGGGCACGCGCCGCTCTCGCCGGAGGAGCAGCAGGTCCAGGGACGCAACGACACGCTGCACTACGCCAAGGCCGGAACCGGGTGGAAGCAGCCGCACTGGCAGCAGCACACCGAGGAGATCTGGAAGCAGAACTCCTCCGAGGTCGCCGCCGCCGTGGACGAGGCCGTCCGGACCCTCCGTCCCGGGCTCGTCGTGGTCGCCGGTGACGTCACCGCTCGCGAGCTGCTGGTGAAGGCACTCGCCGCCGAGACCCGGGCGCTGACCTCGGTGTTCCCCGGCGATCCGCGCGCCGACACCGCGTCGAAGCAGGCGTTCGTCGAGCACGTCGAGACCGCGCTGGCCCGCGTCGTCGCCACCCGGCGCCACGACCTCGAGGACCTGCTCCGCACCCACGTCGGGCGTGGCGACAACCTCGCGGTCACCGGACTCGGTGCCGTGGTCGCGGCACTGCAGCAGGCTCAGGGGGCCGTCGTCGCGCTCGACGCCGTGGCGGTCGGGGAGCGCACGCTCCTGGCGCTCGCCGGTGCTCCGTGGGTGGCGACCGCGCCGGAGCAGGCCGCCGGGACGCCCGTGATCGGCGCCGTGCCGGCCGTGTGCGCGCTCGTCCGGGCGGCGGTGCTGACGGACGCGGAGCTCGTGCTCGTCAACGCGGCGTCGCTCCCCGGTGGCGCGGCCGCGGCGGCGCTGCTGCGGTGGCCGGTGGGACCGGCCGTACCCGCCTGATGCGGTGACCGGCTGACGGACTGGAGGCGCGGTGCCGGCTGGCGCCGCGCCTCCAGTCCGTCGCGCCCGGTTCGAGGCATGGTGGAGACAGCGTGCGGATCAGACGCCCACCGTCATCGCCTCCTCGGACGAACGTGAGCCGATGGCGGTCACGAGCGCGCTCGCGGGGGCATCCCCGGCGTTCGTGAGTGACCATGTCCAGAGTGCCGGAACGTCGACCACCGTCGGCTCCGCTCCACCGAGGTCGATGGTTCGTTGCTCGTCCGACAACACGCACCGCGCATCGAGGCGGGCGCGGCCGGACGTCAGGACGACACGCTGCGACGCTCGACGTCGGAATCCGAGCTGGACCGAGTCGTCCGGACCGAGCGACAGGAGTTCTCCATCGGTCATCTCGGCGCTGCCGGGAGCGTGCCCACCGTCCGCGCCGAACGCGAACGAGACGAGCGTGTTCCAGAGATCGACGTCGTACCGGGTCGGAAGCGGCGGGACGGTGCCGGAGCGTCGATGCCGCTCGAACGAGCGGATGCGGCCGGCCAGGTCGGGGAGCGCCAATCGCGTACCGCGACCGTGCAGAACCTCGTGGGAGATCGACCCCGCGAGCGCCTCAGCGATGTCCTGCGCGTGCACGAACACGCGCTCGTCGGACGTCGCCACGGTCAACGGCTCGTCACGGACGACGCGGTGGCAGAAGGTCGAAGTGACGGTGTTGTGGTGAGGGAGACCTCGCTCCCCGAACGCGTTCTCGATCATGACATCGACGTAATCGGCTCCCCAGCGCTCCGACGCGGCTCGAAGGAGCTCTCCGGAGACGGACTTTCCGACGCCGTACGGCGAGTCGACCCGCGACTGAACGGAGTTCGCGAAGGTGACCGAAGCGAGCCGAGGACTCGCAGCGTCGATGACCCCGATGAGCTTTTCGGTCATCGCGATGTTGCCTTCGCGCACCGCCTCCGGGCTTGCGTGCGTGATCCCTGCGACGTGCACGAGATGGTCGATCGCTCTGTGTGCGTCGTCGAGCGGGTCGTCTCGCCTCAGATCGATGTCGACCCAGGCCACCCCCCGGGCGTAGAGCAGCGCGCGCAGGTGCCACCCGATGAGGCCGCCCCGCCCGGTGATGCCGATCAATCCGCGGTTCATATACAACATGGTAGGTGAAATACAGAATATAAGACTGAAGATATGCCGAGGAACGATATCGGGGTCAGTCGTGGGAGCGGTCGCGGCGCGGGACCAGGGGCAGCGCCAGGAGCGGCAGGACGCCGACGATCGAGAACGACGCTGCGAAGCCGAGCGCGCCCACCAGCGCGCCGACGCCCGGGCCGACGGCGCTCGCCGCGATGAACTGCCCCGTGTTCTGCGCGCCCAGCGCCCGACCCGACCAGAACGGTCCAGCAGCCTCGGCCACCGAGGTGTACGCGAGCCCGTTGTCCGCGACCGTGACGCTCGTCGCGACGACCAGGAACACCGCGGCGGCCGCGAAGTGCGTCGTGTCGACGAGTGCGAGCAGTCCCATCACGACGGCAGCGCTCACCGCGACGATCCGCAGCGGTCCGACCCGGGAGCCCGCGCGGTCGCTCCACGCGCCGACGAGGATCCGGCCGATCGCCCCGACGAACTGCGACGCTCCGACCAGCAGTCCCGCCGCCGGCGTCGACCACCCGAGCCCCACGAGCCACACCAGGCCGTACGTGGACAGCGTGAACTGCGGCACCACGAGCAGGATCGACACCGCGTGGATCCGCCAGAGGAACCCGTTCGCCCGGTACGGGTTCGCGACGTGCTCCGCCGGGGCGTCGGCTCGGGCGGGACGCGGCGGGTTGACGATGCCGATGGCGCACAGCACGGCGAGCACCGCGCAGAGGACGACCGGCAGCACGAGCGCAGCCCGGATGCCGTCCGATTCGGCGAGCTGGGGCACGGTGGCGGCTGCGAGCGTCACGCCGAGCGGCTGCGACATCTGCCGGATGCCCATCGCGAGCCCCCGCCGCTCCTTCGGGAACCACCCCACGACGACCCGGCCGCTCGCGGCGTTCGTCGAGGCGCTCGTCATGCCGCCGGCGACGAACGCGAGACCGAGCAGCACCGGGTCGCCCGCGGCCGCCCACGCGCCGACGACCGCGAGCGTCGTGAGCACGAGTCCGCCGGCGATGACGACGCGTTCGCCGACGCGATCGGTGATCGCTCCCCAGGCGATGAGCGTGAGCACCATGCCGAAGGTCGGGGTGGCGGCGAGCAAGCCGGCGAGGGTGAGCGGCGTACCCTCCGCGTGCAGGTACGGGATGAGCAGCGCGGGGGCGGACACCACGAGGGTGCCGGCGGCCTGGGCGGCGACGCCGAGGGTCAGCATCGTCCAGGCGCGGGTGGGTGTGTGCACTGGGCCGTCCCGATTCGTTCAGCGGTGGAACTGCTTGGTATACCAAAACGGTATACCATCGCAGCACTTCCGCTACTAGGCTGATTCGCCGTGACCGAGACGACCGAAGCAGCGCCCGTGTCGCAGACGACCCAGCTCTACGACAACCTGCGCGCCGCGATCCTGACGCTCGAGATCGCTCCCGGGGAGCGGATTTCCGAACGGGGGCTCGAGGCGCGGTTCCACGCGTCGCGGACGCCGGTCCGCGCCGCGCTCTCGCGACTCGAACGCGAGGGGCTCATCCTGCACGAGGGTCGCTCGTGGACGGTCACCCCGATCGACCTCGACGAGATCGCCTCCCTCGCCGAACTCCGCGGCGTGCTCGAACCCGCCGCCGCACGGCTCGCCGTCACCCGCGCCTCCGAGGAACAGCTGGCCGAGGTCCGCGCGCACCTCGACACCCTCCGGCCCACGCCCGATCAGCAGGCGGGCATCCGGATGGGGTCGACGTTCCACCTCGACCTCGCCGCGCTCGGCGGCAACCGGTTCATCACCGACGCCATCGCCGACGCGCTCACCCGCCTGGAGCGGACCCGCTGGATCGAGGTGCGCACGCCCGAGGCCCGCGACGCCGCGTGGGAGGAGCACAGCGCCATCATCGACGCCGTCCGTGCCGGGGACGCCGACCGCGCGGCCGAGCTGCTCGCGGCACACGTCGCCGGGACGAACGACCGGCTGCTGGCGTGGATCGCGCAGGAGCGCCGGCGGCTCCGCGGTGCCGGGATGGCGATCGTGGGCAGCACCGAGCGCTGAGGCGTCTCGACCGGACCGCGACGCGACCGTCCCGACGGGGCACGGCGCGGGGCGGGGCCGCACCGTGCCTCCAGGTCGAGGGCCGTACCGGACGCGACCTACGGCGTCGCGCGGTCCTCGGCGGCGTCGAGTTGGTCGAAGATCCACGGCGCGCTGCCGTTGGAACGGTCGAGCAGCGCGTCCTTGACCTCTTGCTCGTCGTGCGACAGCTTCTGCGCGGACTTGCTCCCGGAACGAGTCGACTGCGACATGATGTCGTCCTTCCCCTGCGTGGGCATCGTGATCGAACGCGGGCACCCGGCCCGCCGGTGCGCTTCCTCACGGGACGTACTGAGGTCGTGACAGTGTGGCCCCGCTTGTCCGCATTGCGCAAGGGCCATTCGCAGCATGTGGAAAAGCCGCGACGTGCACCATGCCTAGGATGGTCCGGCCGCACGGCTCGCGGCACGCATGCAGCGGACGTCGGACGGGAGGCACGGCTTGGCCGAGCAGCGCACCGCACCTCCCACGGTCTACGACGTGGCCTCCGCTGCGGGCGTCTCGATCGCCACGGTCTCCCGCGTGCTCCGCACGCCCGACGCCGTCCGCGAGGGCACTCGCGACCGTGTCCAGGCGGCGATCCGGACCCTCGGGTACGTGCCGTCCGGCAATGCCCGAGCGCTCGCGGGCAAGCGGACCGGTGTGGTCGGGCTCCTGCTGCCCGGGTTCGACGTCGTGCCGGACGAGCGACCCGACCTCGTGACCGATGGTGGGGTCCGGGTGGTCGACGACCGGCGGCACGTGACGCAGCCGTTCTCGTCGAACCTGTACTTCGACGAGGTCCTCCGCGGTGCCGAGACCGAGGCCTGGCAGCGGGGCCTCGCGCTGATGGTCGCGGCGGGGCGCGGGTCCTCCCGGGACGTCATCGTCAACGACGTCGCCGGCCGTGTCGACGGACTCGCGGTGCTCGCGCAGACGGTGCCCGACGACCTGCTCGAACACGTCGCGCGTCGGATCCCCGTCGTCGTGCTCGCGGACGACCGGCGCTCGCACGGGTTCGACTCGGTGAGCGTCGACAACGCGGCAGGCATGCGGACGCTCGGCTCGCACGTCATCGGACGGCTCGGCATCCGATCGCTCGCGTACCTCGCGGGGCCGATCGACTCGCCGGACGACATGGAACGATCGGCCGGGTTCCGCCAGGCGCTCGACGACCACGGGGTCCCGGTGTCGTCGGTGCGGGTCGTGCACGGCGACTTCGGTCGGGCCCGCGCGCGGGAACTCGCGGCGCAGCTGCTCGACGGGGAGTCCGTCCCGAGGGCGATCGTCTGCTCGAACGACCAGTCGGCGCTCGGGGTGCTCGACGCTGCCGGGGCGCGCGGGGTCCGGGTACCGGAGGACCTCGTCGTCACCGGGTTCGACGGCATCGACGCGGGGCGGTTCTCGTCGCCGCGGCTCACGACCGTGCACCAGCCGATGGGGGAGCTCGGACGAGCGGCGGTGCGAGCGATCGTCGACCGGCTGGAGCGCCGCGAGGGGCCGCCGCGGGCGACACGGCTGCCGGTCGAGGTGCTGCTGCGCGAGAGCTGCCCGCCGACGCTCTAGGCGGCTGCCGCGCCGGTCGGCCGGTTCCCCGGTTCCCCGAGCGGGCGAAATACGTCGTGCTCGGCGTACGCAGGCGACGCCCTCTGCCCGCTCGGCGGACCTGAGCGGCATGTCGCGTCCACTCGCCGCGGCCGGCGCGGTCCACACCGGGCGGACCGGCGGTGCGGGGCCGAGCCGCGCCTCCTGGGCCTTGGAGAGTCCATGGCGCCTGCCGCCCCGCGAAACAAAGCACGCGGTTGCGCGACGCGATGTAAGCGCATACATTGTCTCCGTACCGACTCGACACGGAGGTCGACCGAGCAATGACGCTTCCCCCACAGCGCACGCGCGGGCACGATGACGCGCGCACCCCCGGCACCCGCCGGGGCCGGCGTGGCCGTCTCATCGCGGCCATCGCCGGCATCGCGGTCGTGGCCCTCGCGGCCACCGGCTGCAGCATCCAGGTCCGTTCCCAACCGGACCCGAGCATCGGCAAGGACACGATGCTCATCAACGCGGACCACGGCAACCCGCTGTTCGACCGCAACTTCAACCCCTACATCGCCAACGCCCGCACCGCGAGCAAGTGGATGTACGAGCCGCTCATCGAGGTGAACCCCCTCGACGGCAAGCGCAACCCCTGGCTGGCGAGCTCGTGGACGCAGCCTGATGCGAAGACGATCGACATGACGATCCGCAGCGGTGTCGAGTGGTCCGACGGCTCGGCCTTCACCGCGAAGGACGTCGTCTTCACGTTCGACCTGCTGAAGAAGTTCCCCGCGATGGACGTCAAGGGCGCCTGGCAGCACATCGACACGATCGACCGCAAGGGCGATCACGTCGTCTTCCACCTGAAGTCCGAGGACGTCCCGAGCCTCACGATCATCGGGCAGACCTACATCCTCGGCGAGCAGCACTGGGGCGGGGTCAAGGACCCGACGACCTGGCGCGACCCGAACCCGGTCGGCACCGGGCCGTTCGTGCTCGGCAACTACACCGACCAGCAGTACTCGATGGACAAGAACAAGCGGTACTGGCAGGCCGACAAGATCGCCATCAAGCACCTCATCCTGCCGGCGACGAACACGCAGCTCGACACCGTCACGCGCGGCTACGACTGGGCGTACTCGTTCATCTCCGACGTCGAGGGCACGTGGGGAGCCGCCTCGAAGACCAACACGTACTGGTTCCCGCCGGGCGGCGTGATCGGCCTCATCCCGAACCTCACGAAGGCGCCGTACAACGACGTCAACGTGCGACGAGGCATCTCGCTCGCCCTGAACCGCGACGACATCGCCGAGACCGCGACCGAGGGCAACCTCAAGGCCGCGGCGCAGACCGGGCTGATCCTGCCGAACCAGGAGCGGTACGTGAACGACGACATCCCGGACAAGGGCGTCGTGACGCAGGACACCAAGGCGGCGCTGGCCAGCTTCGCGAAGTCGGGCTACGAGACGCAGGGCGGCAAGCTCGTCAAGGACGGCAAGCAGCTCGAGATCAAGATCATGACCGCGAACGGCTACTCCGACTGGCTCCGCGCCGCACAGGAGGTCCAGCGGAACCTGACCGCGATCGGCATCAAGGTCACGATCCAGGCACCGCAGCCCGCCGGCTACCAGCAGAACATCAACAACGGCCAGTTCGACATGGCGATGGGCGGCATGGGCAACGGCGACGTCTACCAGGCGTTCAACAGTCTCCTGTCGAGCGACTTCTACCAGCCGGTCGGCAAGTCGACGGTGAACAACTACGAGCGGTACCGGAACGCCGACACGCAGAAGCTCCTCGACGAGTACAAGGCGACGACCGACACCGCGAGGCAGCAGGAGATCCTCGACCAGCTGCAGGAGGTCGTGTACGACGACCTGCCGGTCATCGGCATGTACTACGGCGGGCTCTGGGGTCTGTTCAACACCAGCAAGTTCGTCGGCTGGCCCAGCGCGGACGACCCGTACATGGCACCGCAGAACTACGACTCGGCCCCGCTGCTGATCTTCTCGAAGCTCCGGCTCCGCGACAGCGCCGCCGGCAAGAAGATCCTCGAAGAGCAGAAGACACAGGGGACGAACCAGTGAAGTACATCCTCCAGAAACTCGTCCTCTTCGTCCTGACCCTCTGGGCCGCGGTCACGCTGAACTTCGTGCTCCCGCGTCTCATGCCGGGCAGCCCGACGGACGCCGCCCTGGCGAAGCTCAGCCAGAACGGACCGGTCACCGACGCCACGAAGAAGGCCATCGAGGCGCAGCTCGGCGTCCCGACCGGCAACCTCTGGGACCAGTACGTCAGCTACCTGCACCAGGTCATCACCCTCGACTTCGGGACGAGCTACACGTTCTACCCGCAACCCGTCGGCGACCTCGTGTCGAAGGCGCTGCCGTACACGCTGATCCTCGTCGGACTCGTCACGATCCTCGCCTTCGTCCTCGGCACGCTCATCGGTGTCGCTTCGGCGTGGAAGCGCGGCACCTGGCTCGACTCCCTGCCGACGCTGAGCGGCTCCTTCATGTCGACGTTCCCGTACTTCTGGACGGCGCTGCTCCTGCTGTTCTTCCTCGGCTACGTCCTGCACTGGTTCCCCACGACGGGCGCCTACTCGGCGACGTCGACGCCGGGGCTGAGCGGTGCGTTCCTCGGGGACGCCCTGCAGCACGCGGTCCTGCCGGCGGTCACGATCCTGGTGACGAGTCTCGGTGGCTGGATCATCGGCATGCGGAACGCGATGATCAACACCCTCGGCGACGACTACGTGACCTTCGCCGAGGCGAACGGTCTCCGTGGTCGCACGGTGGCGATCCGGTACGCGGCGCGGAACGCGATCCTGCCGAACCTGACCGGCTTCGGTCTGGCGCTCGGCGGCGTGGTCGGCGGGTCGGTCCTGGTCGAGCAGGTGTTCGGCTACCCCGGCATCGGCTACCTGCTGTTCAACGCCGTGATCGGGCAGGACTACCCGCTCATGCAGGCCCTCTTCCTGATGATCACCGTGTCGGTGCTCATCGCCAACTTCATCGTGGACGTCCTGTACGGCGTCCTGGACCCGAGGACGCGTCGATGACGAACAACGCCACCATCGCAGTACGCACCCAAGAACAGACGGCGCCGTCCAAGTGGCGCTCCGTCGCCCGCCAGTTCGGCGTCGTCTGGTCGAACACGAAGGCCCGGATCGGCATCATCATCCTCGCGGTGTTCGTGATCACCGCGATCGCAGCCCCGCTCCTCGCTCCGTACGGCGCGAGCCAGAACGGCTTCCCCCGAAGCGCCGACGCCACCGCCGCACACTGGATGGGCACGACCGCCGCGGGCGAGGACGTCCTCTCCCAGATCATCTACGGCGCTCGGATCTCGGTGCTGGTCGGTGCCGTCGCGGGCTTCCTGTCCACCCTGGTCGCCGTCGCGATCGGCCTCAGCTGGGGCTACGTCCGCGGCTGGATCGCCGAGGTCATCGGGTTCATCGTGAACCTCTTCCTCGTCATCCCGGGTCTGCCGCTCATGATCGTCATCGCGGCCTACCTGCAGAACGGCGGCATCGCGGTGATCATCGCGGTCATCGTGGTCACCGGCTGGGCGTGGGGCGCACGCGTCCTCCGCAGTCAGACGCAGTCGCTCCGCGGACGCGACTTCGTGACCGCCGCGCAGTTCTCCGGTGACGGTGCAACCCGCATCGTGTTCCGGGAGATCCTGCCGAACATGACGTCGCTCATCGTCGGCTCGTTCTTCGGAGCGGCCACGAGCGCGATCCTGGCCGAGGCGGGCCTCGAGTTCCTCGGACTCGGTGACTCGTCGATCGTCAGCTGGGGCACGATCCTCTACTGGGCGCAGAACTCGAACGCGCTGCTCACCGGCCAGTGGATCCTGCTGTTCGCCCCGGGTCTCTGCATCGCCCTGCTGGCGATGAGCCTGACCCTGATCAACTTCGGCGTCGACGCCGTGTCCAACCCGCGGCTGCGCGAGGGCGCGCGCCGCAAGCGCAAGGAGGCCACCGCATGAGCGGCGCAACCACTGACGGACTGGAGGCGCGGGACGGCGCCGCCACGCGCCTCCCGTCCGACGCGACGAACGCCATCCAGGACGTCCTGCTCGACGTGCGCGACCTGTCGGTCGTGTACGAATCGGCCGGGCAGACGGCCGTCCAGGCCGTCGACCACGTCTCCTTCCAGCTCCGCAAGGGCGAGTTCGTCGGCCTGGTCGGCGAGTCCGGCTCCGGGAAGTCGACGCTCGGCTACGCGCTCACCCGGCTGCAGAAGCCGCCGGCGCGCACGAACGGCGGCAGCATCGTCTTCGGCGGCCACGACATCCGTGACCTGGGCGAGGAGGAGCTCCGCCAGCAGCGACAGGGCGGCTTCGCCATGGTGCTGCAGTCCGGCATGAACGCGCTCAACCCGGTGCGGACGATCCGGAACCACTTCATCGACGTCTTCAAGGCGCACGGACACGTGCCACGCGACCGCTGGGACGCCCGGATGAAGGAGCTCATCGAGAAGGTGAAGCTGCCCGCCACGATGCTCGCGCGCTACCCGGGGGAGCTCTCCGGCGGCATGCGGCAGCGCGTGTCGATCGCCCTGGCGCTCTCGCTCGAGCCGCGCCTCATGGTCTTCGACGAGCCGACGACCGCACTCGACGTCCTCGTGCAGCACGCCGTGATGGACACCATCATCGAGCTGCAGCGGTCCGAGGGCTTCACCGCGATCCTCATCAGCCACGACCTCGGCATCGTCCTCGAGGCCACCGAGCGCGTGCTCGTCATGCACGAGGGTCGCATCGTCGAGGACGGCGGCTCGAAGGACATCCTGCGCGACCCGCAGGACGAGTACACGAAGATGCTGCTGTCGCACTACGCGGACCCCCGCGCGGAGGTCGTGAGCCTGCCCGGGTTCCCGGACCGGTCCGAGCGCGCCGCCGCGGGCGAGAAGCGCCAGGAGACGACCTCGTCGTTCAGCACCGTCGGATCCCGCGAGCGCAGCGCCGCGAAGAACCCGATCGTGGTCGACCACCTCGTGAAGACCTACCCGGCCCCTCGTCGTGGCGAGCAGCCGGTCCAGGCGGTCCGCGACGTGTCGTTCACCCTCGAGCCCGGGCAGTCGCTCGCCCTCGTCGGCCAGTCCGGTTCGGGCAAGTCGACGATCGCGAAGATGCTCACCGGCGTCGAGAAGCCGACCACCGGGACCGTCCGGTTCGGCGACACGGACGTGGCGAAGCTCGGCCGGCGTGGGCTCAAGGACCTGCGCTCCGCGGTGCAGATGGTGTTCCAGGACCCGTACGCGGCCCTCAACCCGCTGCACACGGTGGAGTACATCCTCACCCGTCCGGTCGTGAACTACACCGGGCTGCGAGGCCGCGACGCCCGCCGTCGTGTGCTCGAGCTCCTCGAGACCGTGGGGCTCACCCCGGTGGAGCAGTTCGCGCAGAAGCTCCCGCACCAGCTCTCCGGCGGGCAGCGGCAGCGCGTCGTCATCGCCCGGGCGCTGGCGTCGGACCCGCAGGTGATCATCGCCGACGAGCCGGTCTCGATGCTCGACGTCACGCTCCGCGCCGGGGTGCTCGCGCTCCTCGAGGACCTGCGCGAGCAGTGGGGCGTCTCGCTGCTCTACATCACGCACGACCTGCTGAGCGCCCGGCTCATCACGGACGACATCATGGTGCTGCACGACGGCGCCGTGGTCGAGCGCGGTCGCACGGCCGAGGTGCTGCAGAACCCGCAGGACCCGTACACGATCGACCTGCTCGACGCCGTGCCCAACCCGCGGCGCGCACTCGCGGAGGGACGCCTGTGACCACGCTCCACGACTTCGCTCCCGTCCCTCCCTTCGGGCACCTCCCCACCCCGGCGGGTGTCGACGTCGTCGGCATCGACGTGCCCGTCGGACGGCTCACCGCCTACCGCGTCGTTCCCTCCGGTCCGTCGAAGGGCATCGTCCTCGTCGTCCCCGGGTACACCGGTTCGAAGGAGGACTGGCGCACGTTCATGCCGCTCCTGCGCGACGCCGGCTGGACAGCGGTGGCCATCAGTCGCCGGGGGCAGGCCGACTCGGCAGCGCCGGACGGCCGCGGGGCGTACACGCTCGAGCAGGAGGCCGCCGACGTGGTCCGCGTCGCCGGACTCCTCGACGACGGTGCCCCCGTGCACCTCATCGGACACTCGCTCGGCGGCGTGATCGTCCGCGCCGCCGCGATCGCCTCGCCGGCGTCCTTCCGCGACGTCACACTGTTCTGCTCCGGGCCGTACGGCTGGCCGAACCGCAAGTTCGCCGAGAAGGGCATCGTCGCCGAGACGCGCACCAACCGGGCGCTCTTCGACGCGCAGAACCCGCTCTGGGCCGGCCGCCCGGACGACGAGCTGCCCGACGACCCCCGGTTCGCCCGCTTCCGGTTCGACCACACGAGCGTGCTCAGCATCCTCGGCGGCGCAGCCATCCTCGAGGACCCGACCGACACCACCGAGGCCCTGCGCGACACCGGGCTGCCGACGCTCGTGGCGCACGGCGTCTGGGACGGCGCCTGGCCGATCCCGTGGCAGCGGGACATGGCGTCGCGCCTCGGTGCCGACTACGAGGTCATCCCCGAGAGCTACCACGGCCCGCAGGTCGAGAACCCGCTCGGCACGCTCGCCGTCTTCGATGCGTTCATGAACGCGCACTGAAAGGACCTGTCATCACCACGCTCGACTTTCCGAAGGGCTTCCTCTGGGGCGCCGCCACCGCCGCCCACCAGATCGAGGGCAACAACGTCAACAGCAACTGGTGGGTGCACGAGCACGAGCCGGACACCACCATCGTCGAGCCCTCGGGCGATGCCGCGGACAGCTACCACCGGTACCGCGAGGACATCCGCATCGCCGCCGACCTCGGCCTGAACTCGTACCGGTTCAGCATCGAGTGGGCCCGCATCGAGCCCGAGCGCGGATTCGTCAGCCGTGCGGAGATCGACCACTACCGCCGCATGGTCGAGACCTGCCACGAGTTCGGCGTCGAGCCGATCGTCACGCTCATGCACTTCACCGTGCCGCGCTGGTTCGAGCGCGACGGCTTCTGGCGCGCCCCCGACGCCGCCGATCTGTTCGCCCGCTACACGGAACTCGCGCTCCCCGTCGTCCAGGACGGCGTCCGCTACGTCTGCACGATCAACGAGCCGAACATCGCGGCGATGCTCGCGGGCGGCGAGGACGCCTCCAACCTGGTGGCCTACGGGCTGCCGAACCCGGACCTCGGCGTGGCCGACGCCCTGCTCGCGTCGCACAAGCGCTCCCGCGAGGTCCTCTCCCAGGTCGCAGGGCTGCAGTCCGGCTGGACCATCGCCACGCAGGCGTTCAAGTCGAACGGGGAGCCCGGAGCCGACGAGATGCTCAGGACCTACGGGTACCCGCGTGACGACTGGTACCTCGAGCAGGCCGCCGGCGACGACTTCCTCGGCGTGCAGGCGTACACGCGGACCTTCATCGGGCCGAACGGTCCGCTGCCGGTCGCGGACGACGTCGAGACGACCCTCACCGGGTGGGAGTTCTACCCGGGCGCCTCCGCCGACGGACTCCGCAGCGCGTGGGAGCTCTCCGGTCACGTCCCGCTGATGATCACCGAGAACGGCATCGCCACCGCCGACGACATCCGTCGCATCGCCTACACCCGGGGCGCCCTCGAAGGCATCCACGCCTGCATCGAGGACGGCATCGAGGTCCTCGGGTACCAGCACTGGTCCCTGCTCGACAACTACGAGTGGGCGTCCGGTTTCCGGCCCACCTTCGGCCTGGTCTCCTGGGACCCGGTGACGTTCGCCCGCACGCCGAAGGACTCGGCGCGCTGGTACGGACGGGTCGCCGCCGCCAACGCGCTCACGGTCTGAGCGCTCCGACCTGGAGGCGCGACCCGCGTGATCGACGCGGGTCGCGCCTCCAGGTCGTTCCGTCTCAACCCTCCGGCCGCTCCGGCGTGCCGGTCGCCGCCGGAGCGTCGTACCAGGCGAGCAGGACCTCCTCCGCCTTCCGCGACCCGCGCTCCCGCGCGAGGTCCATCGCGGTCCGACCCTCCGAATCCTCGACGGAGACGTCTGCGCCCCGCTCGAGGAGCGCCTCCGTGGTGCCGCGCCGGTCGAACCAGGCGGCGGCGTGCAGCGGGGCGAAGCCCCAGCGCGGGTCGATCTCGTCGATCCCGGCCGGATCCGTGCCGATGCCGTCGAGCGCCAGCGAGAGCCCGCCGACGTCCCCGTGAGCCGCCGCGCGGACCGCGGGTGTGGCCCACTCGACCCAGCCGTCCGGCACCGGGCCGTACCAGCCGTGGGCGGGGCGTGCCTCCAGGCCGGACCAGTCCGCTTCGTCGACCGGACGGACCTCGATCACCACGTCGCGGAAGTGGACGGCGAGCTCGCCGGTGGGGGAGAGCAGCAGGCGGAGCTCCCACACGTCCGCGTCGACGTGAGCGAGTTCGCCCCGGGAGACGTGGACGTCCCCGGCGAGCAGGTCGAGGGGCTCGGTGTCCGGCGGGTCGAGCACCGCGCGGTCGAACCGCAGCGTGACCCGGGCGTGGTTCCACCGCTTCCAGAGGCCGTCCGGGGTGTCGAGGACCTCGTCGTTGCGGACGACGAACGCCGCGTGGACGGTGTGCACCGGCGTGGCGGCGGCACCCGAGGTGTCCGCGTGACGGGGCACCTCCTCGATGCGCCAGGTCTGGACGCGGGCTTCGCTCCAGGTGACCGAGGCCAGTGCCGCCACGGTCGGCGGAGCGTCCGAGAGCAGGCGTGCGAGGTGCTCGGGGTAGCCGTCGACGTCCTCGAGTGAGACGTACCCGACTGCGGGCCAGCCCACTCGACTCCATCGCACGGTCCGACCTTAGCGGAGCGTTGCCCTTGCAGTTGTAATGCCAACGCTTGATATTTCAAACGTCAATATGTAATCTGAGACGGCAGCGGATGACCCGCGATCAGACAGGAGCATCACATGCCCTCGAATCCCAAACCGAACCAGGACGCCTTCGTGTCGCCTGCGGCCGTGGTCGCATCGAGCGCCACCCTCGCCGCCGGGGTGCGCGTCTGGGACGGCTCGCACGTCGAAGCCGACGCGGTCGTCGGCCCGGAGACGCTCGTCGGTCGCGGCGTCACGATCGGCGCCGGCGTCGCCGTCGGGCGGCGATGCAAGATCCAGAACGCCGCACTCGTCTACGGTCCCGCCGTCATCGGTGCCGGGGTCTTCGTCGGACCCGGGGCGATCCTCACCAACGACAACGTCCCACGCGCCGTCAACCCGGACGGCACCGTGAAGGGGACCACGGACTGGAAGCCCGCTCCGGTGATCGTGGAAGAGGGCGCCTCGATCGGTGCCGGCGCGACCTGTGTCGCCCCGGTGCGCATCGGCCGGTGGGCGATGGTCGCCGCCGGTGCAGTGGTCACCCGCGATGTACCGGACCACGCGCTCGTCGCCGGCGTCCCGGCCCGCCGGGTCGGCTGGGTCGGACGAACCGGCGCCCGTCTCGTCCGGATGGACGGCGACGCACTGACCTGCCCTGACACGGGCGACCGCTTCCGGCTCACCGAGGCCGGCGACCAGATCGAGGTGACCCGATGACCACGCAGACCACCGAGACCACTCACCCGGAGCTCGAGCTCATCCCCGCAGCCAAGCCGCTCATCGGGCAGGACGAGCGCCGCGCGGTCGACGCCGTCCTCGCCAGCGGGGGGCTCGCCCAGGGGCCCGAGGTCGCGGCGTTCGAGCACGAGTTCGGCGACGTCCTCGTCGACGGCCGTCCGGTCGTCGCGGTGAACAGCGGGACCGCCGCTCTGCACCTGGCACTCGTCGCACTCGGGGTCGGCCCCGGGGACGAGGTCATCGTCCCGTCCTTCACCTTCGCCGCGACCGCGAACGCCGTGCGGTTGGTCGGCGCGACGCCGGTGTTCGTCGACATCGACCCGATCACGTACTGCGTGGACCCCGCGGCCGTCCGCCGGGCGGTCACCCCGGCCACCCGCGCGCTCATGCCGGTGCACCTCTACGGGCACCCTGCGGACATGACCGCGCTGTCGGCCATCGCCGCCGAGCACGGGCTGCTCGTGATCGAGGACGCCGCGCAGGCGCACGGTGCCCGGTGGGCCGGCGCTCGCGTCGGCAGCACGTCCGACGCTGCGGCGTTCAGCCTCTACCCGACGAAGAACATGACGGCGGGCGAAGGTGGGATGATCTCGACGGCCTCTGCCGGGGTCGACCGGACGCTCCGCCTGCTCCGGAACCAGGGGATGGAGCAGCGATACGCGAACGAGGTCATCGGCTTCAACGCTCGCATGTCCGACATCCACGCCGCGATCGGTCGCGTGCAGCTGGGCAAGGTGCTCAGCTGGACGGCGCAGCGTCAGGCGAACGCCGCGTACCTCACCCGTGAACTCCGTGGCGTGGTCACGCCGACGGTGCACGCGGCGGCGGAGCACGTGTTCCACCAGTTCGTCGTCCGCGTCCCCGAGGACCGGGACGGCTTCGCCGAGGCGCTCCGTGCCGAGTTCGCGGTCGGGTCCGGGGTCTACTACCCGACGCCGGTGCACCGCCTGCCCTCGTTCGGACTCGAGCTCGACCTGCCCGAGACGGAGCGTGCCGCGGGCGAGGTCCTCGCCCTGCCCGTGTACCCCACCCTCACCCTCGCCCAGCTCGACCGCATCGTCGAGGGCGTCAACACCCTCGCGGGAGCCGGACGATGAACGCGGTCGTGCTGCGAGCCGGAGTGATCGGTCTCGGGATGATGGGCCGGCACCACGCTCGCGTGCTCCGCGCGGTCGAGGGCGTCGAACTCGTCGCTCTCGCGGACGCGATGGGCGACCAGCACGGTGTGGCGAACGGCGTCCCCGTCGTCGGATCCGTGCAGGAGCTCCTCGAGATCGGCATCGACATCGCGGTCGTCGCAGTGCCCACCGCCTTCCACGAGTCGGTGGGCCTCGAACTCGCCGCGGCGGGCGTCCACGCACTCATCGAGAAGCCGGTCGCGGTCGACGAATCGGCAGCGGCGCGGCTCGTGTCGGCGTTCGACGCGGCAGGGCTCGTCGGTGCGGTCGGACACATCGAGCGGTACAACCCTGCTCTGCAGGCACTCCGCACGCGACTCGACGCGGGTGAGCTCGGCGAGGTCTTCCAGATCGCGACCCGCCGGCAGGGCCCGTTCCCGGCGCGGATCGCGGACGTCGGAGTCGTGAAGGACCTCGCGACGCACGACATCGACGCGACGGCGTGGATCGCCCGGTCGCCGTTCGTGCACGTCGGCGCACTCGCCTGCACGAAGAGCGGTCGACCCCACGAGGACCTCGTCACGGTGACGGGGCAGCTCGCCGACGGCACCGTCACCTCCCACCTCGTCAACTGGCTCACGCCGTTCAAGGAGCGTCTGTTCGTGGTGACCGGCGAGCGCGGTGCGTTCGTCGCGGACACGCTCAACGCCGACCTCACCTTCCACGAGAACGGCACCGTGGCCACGACCTGGGACCAGGTCGCTGCGTTCCGCGGCGTTGCCGAGGGCGCGAGCACACGGTTCGCCATCCCGAAGCGCGAGCCGCTCCTCGTCGAGCACGAGGCCTTCCGCGACGCCGTCCTCGGCCGCGGCACCGACATCGTCACCCTCGCCGACGGCATGCGCACGGTCGCGGTCGCCGACGCGGTGATCCGCTCGGCGCAGACGCGCACCTCGGTCGCACTCGCGACACCCACCCACTGAACGTACCCGTACCCGTACCCGTCAACCCGCCGGCCCCTGCGCCGGAGAGAGCAGCACATCATGAACGTCGTCGTCGTCGGACTCGGCAAGATCGGTCTTCCCCTCGCCGTGCAGTACGCCCGCTCGGGCGCCAACGTGATCGGACTCGACGTGGCCCCGGCCGTCGTCGAGTCGGTCAACGCGGCGATCGAGCCGTTTCCCGGCGAGCACGACCTGGCTGCCGGACTTGGCGAGGTCGTGCCCGCAGGTCGCCTCCGTGCGACGATCGATGCGTCCGACGCCATCCCCTCAGCGGACGTGGTCGTGGTGGTCGTCCCGCTGTTCGTCGGGCAGGACGGCACGCCGGACTTCGGGTGGATGGACTCTGCCACCGACGCGATCGCGGCGCACCTGCGCCCCGGAACTCTTGTCGCGTACGAGACCACCCTTCCCGTCGGCACCACCCGCGACCGGTGGGCTCCTCGTCTCGAGGCGGGTTCCGGTCTCGTCGAAGGGCGTGACTTCCACGTCGCGTTCTCGCCGGAGCGCGTGCTCACGGGCCGGGTGTTCGCGGACCTCCGTCGGTACCCGAAGCTCATCGGTGCGCTCTCCGCACGGGGCTCCGAGCTCGCGCGCGGCTTCTACGAGTCCGTGCTCCAGTTCGACGAGCGCCCCGACCTCCCGAGGCCGAACGGGGTGTGGGACCTCGGCACCGCAGAAGCGGCTGAGATGGCGAAGCTGGCCGAGACGACCTACCGAGACGTGAACATCGCGCTTGCCAACGAGTTCGCGGTGTTCGCGGGCACGTCCGGCATCGACGTCGCCAAGGTCATCGAAGCGTGCAACTCCCAGCCCTACAGCCACATCCACCAGCCCGGCATCGCCGTCGGAGGGCACTGCATCCCCGTCTACCCCCAGCTCTACCTGTGGAACGACCCCGACGCGACGGTTGTCCGGGCTGCGCGGAGCCGGAATGCCGCGATGCCCGCGCACGCCGTCGACCTGCTCGAGCGGCTGCACGGCGACCTCCGCGGTCAGCGGGTCGTCGTGCTGGGAGCGGCGTACCGAGGCGGTGTGAAGGAAACCGCGTTCTCGGGCGTGTTCGGCACGGTCGAGGCCCTCCGTTCCCGCGGTGCGCTCGTGACCGTCTCGGATCCGATGTACTCCGCGGAGGAGCTCGAGCAGCTGGGGTTCACCGCGGCCCGGGCGGGGGACCCCGTCGACGCGGCGGTCGTCCAAGCGGACCACGCCGAGTACGCCCAGGCGCACGAAGGTGACCTGCCCGGCGTACGGACCGTGGTGGACGGCCGTCGCATCCTCGATGCGTCGCGTTGGCCCACCTGCACCGTGGTCGCGATCGGCGCACCGGCGGAATGCAACATGTGAACAACTTCAGGGCCGGGGCTCGCGGTGCATAGCGTCGGTACATGCACTGCAAACCCCGGCCCTTCGACATCGTCCACGTGTCGAGCGCGCACCCGTGGACGGACAACCGAGTACACCTCCGAGCCGCCGCGACCGCAGCCGCGTTCGGCTACCGCACTGCGCTCGTCGCCGTCTCGACCGAGGACGTGAGTGACGGAGACTGGTCCGATCCGGACCCGGTGACGGGGGTGTACGTCCGTCGGCTCCGTCGGCGAAGGCGGATCGCTCGAATGAGCGTGTCCACTGCCGAGGCGATCCATGGGGCGATCTCATCGCGAGCACGGGTCGTGCACTTGCACGACCCAGAACTCCTCTGGGCCCTTCCGCTGCTCGCGCTCCTCGGGCGCAAGGTGGTGTACGACGCGCATGAGGACCTTCCCGCCCAGGTCCTCGGCAAGGAGTACCTCCGCCCGGTCGCACGCTCGCTCTTCCGTCTGCTTGCATGGGGTGCAGTCATCCTCGCGGGACGTGCGTCTGTCGTCGTCGCCGCGACTCCGGACATCGCACGTCGTTTCGACCCGCGTCGGACCACCGTGGTGCGCAACCTGCCACGGATCCGCATCGGTGACGACACGGCTGCCGACGTCGGTGCGCGTGCGATGCGCGCGGTGTACCTCGGCGCGATGAGCCGTGACCGCGGGCTCGAGGTGCTGTGCGCCGTCGCTGCGAGCCGGGCGCAGGCTCCGGGGTGGGACCTGGTGACGGCCGGGCCCATCGACGGCGCCGTTGATCGGCAACGGTTCGACGCGTTGGTCGACCGGGGTGCCGTCGACCATCGGGGCGTGCTCGATCCCGGTGCCGCGCGGGACCTCCTGCTCGACTGCCGCGTCGGTCTCGTTCCGCTGCTGCCGACACCGGCCTACTCGACATCCATCCCGACCAAGCTGTTCGAGTACATGGCTGCGGGGCTCGCGGTCATCGCGACGGACATCCCGTTCTGGCGACGGTTGCTCTCGGGTGTGGAATGCGTCACCTGGGTGCCGCCGGGAGACCCGGAGGCGATCACGCGTGCGCTCCGGTCGTACGCAAGCGACCCGGTGCTCCTCGACCAACACGCGACGGCAGGTCGGGCCGCGGTCCGTGAACGGTTTCGCTGGGAGTACGAGCAGCGACGACTCGTCGCTGTGTACCGCGTGCTCGGCCTGCCCGACCCGGCTGTCTTCCGGAATACTACTAGAATGTGATATTCTTATTTTGGCTTGAGGACAGTGCTGGAGGGCATCCGTATGGGCGAGGGGACTCGGCAGAGACGACGCATGCCCGCCGTGGGCACGATCCTCATCGGCACGGTCAGCGGCCAAGGCCTCGTCATCGCCATCTCACCGCTCCTGACGCGGATGTACGGTCCGTCGGACTTCGGAGCGCTCGCGGTACTGACCGCGGTGTCGTCGGTCGTCGGAGCCTTCGCGACGTTCGGAGTCGACCGTGCGGTGATCGTCGCTCGGACGAGCGGTGCGGTCCGGCATCTGATCAGGGTCGGCGCTACGGGCGCCGCCTTGATCGCCCTGTTGATGGGCGTCGTCGTCTGGGCCGGCCGAGCGTGGCTCGCCGATCTCTTCGCGGCGCCGTCGCTCGGCGAGCTCTGGTGGCTCTTCCCGTCCACCTCGTTCGCCATCAGCCTGCAACGGATCTTCTCGGCCGCGATCACCCGACAGCGTCGCTACCGATCGATCGCGGTCCGGAACGGCCTGCAGGGCGCTTCGCAGTCGCTGTGCAACGTCCTGCTCGCCCCGCTCGGTCCGATCGGTCTCCTGGGCGGCCTCCTGGCCGGACGCTTGGCCGGAGTGCTCGGTCTCGTTCGAGGGGCGTCGCGGCCGGTGCCGGAGGAACACTCGGTCCGGCTCGCGACGACGCTTCGGGACCACCGTCGCTTCCTGCTCGTGACTCCATGGTCCGCCGCGGTGAACGTGCTCGGCCAGCAGGCACCGAGCATCATCCTGGCGATGTCCCTCGGAAGCACCGCGGCCGGGTTCGTCGCACTCACGATGCGGGTACTCGGCGCTCCCGTGGGGATGATCGCCGATGCGGTGGCGCAGTGGTCGGCCGGTGCGATGGGGCACCGGATCCGTACCGGGGCGCCACTGGCGACGCTCGTTCGCCGGACGGTCGTACGATCTGCACTCGGCGCGCTGGTCGCGGCGCTCCTCGTCGTCGGACTCGCACCGCCCACGTTCACCACCGTGTTCGGTGAACAGTGGGCCGACGCGGGGAAGTACGCCCAAGTGCTCGCACCGGCTTTCGCGTTGCAGGTCGTCGCCTCGCCAGTGACACAGCTGCTGTCACTGCTCGGTCGGCAGACGTTGCAACTCGGCTGGGACGTCGGGCGTCTCGTCCTGACGTCGGGCTCCGTGTTGCTTGCGACACTCGTCAGCTACGAACCGATGGTCGCCGTGACGGCGCTCGCAGCCGCGATGATCCTCGCCTACGGCACTGTCCTGGTACTGGTGTTCACCGCAGTGCGGCGCGCCACCCCGGCAGCCTCGGACATCCCCGCCGGCGCGCAGGAGACGCTTTCCGTGTGAACGCCGCCGCTGGTCGTCGCCGACGGGAGCGGATCCGATCGACTGGGCACGTCGAGTCGCTGCTACCGCGTCCGCATCGTGGGACTCGGTGGTAGGCCATTCGCGGCCGTCCGCATTCCGGGCGGCTATGCGTGGTTCCTGACGCACGCCGGCGACCGACTGGACGTCACCGCCTCGCTGACGTGGCGGCTCATCGCGCACAGGTGGCCACGTGAGTGCACTCCGACGCGCGACCGCCTGCGTGACCCTCCGACCGCGACGCGACGCTGGATAATCGCGATGGCCGAGGCACGTCCCGGGCGGCTTGCGCGTTGCCCGCATCCCTGCGGGGTCACATTCGGAAAGCAGCCGATCAGCCGCGTCCGCAGGGCGGTCGCAACATCGAAGCTGCGCCCGCCCACGTGACGAGAGACGCTTCGTGCGGCCGCCCCTGGGCTGCCGGGATCGGGGGACCGCGGATCAGACGCTCCGCGCACGCTTCCCGTGGCGGCGCAGGTCGGTAAGGCGACGGACGTGCGGCGTCTCCGCGTCCGTGCGGCTCTTCACGACGCCGCGGCGTTCCCACCCGGTCCGCGGCGCGATCAGCAGGACGAGCGTGCCCAACAGCAGGCCGTGCGAGAGCATCGCGGTGAAGATCGATGTGTTCGACAGCATGATGCTCGGCATCACGAGGGCCATGGCTGCGACACGCATCGGGAGGCCCCGGGTCGCGATGTCGACGCAGCGCAGCCAGACGAACAGCGCACCGGCCGCGACGAAGATGCCGATCCAGCCGAAGTTCGCGAAGCCGTCGGCGAACAGGTTGGCGTTCGCGTAGCCCGTCGATCCCGGCATCAGGTAGTCCGCGATCCGCTTGGGCGGCGGGAGATCGTACGGGTAGTCGACCCAGGTGTCGAGGAACGAGTAGCCGTACATCGCGACCGGGTTCTGGCTGAAGTAGTCCGTGTAGACGGACGTGAGCAGCCCCGGAGTGAGCATGAACCGGCGAGTGAACACGGAGGTCCAGGTGATCCCACCCTGCAGTTCGTCCGCAGCGGCCGACACCACCATGATGGTGAGCGGCGCGATGAGGAACGGGAGCGAGCTGCGGACCGCTCGACCTCGGAAGAGCACCGCCATGCCGAGCACCGCGATGAACGAGAAGAGCACGGCCTTGAACCCGGTGCTCGAGTACAGCAGGAACTGTCCGACGATCGCGAGGACGATCAGCGACGGCCGGCGACGGAACAGTCCGCGCGCGAGGATGAGCGGGTTCACCACGTACGCCTGGCCGGTGAGGAGGTAGCCGAGTGTGCCGCCGGTCCCGACGTCAGCGGTGTAGTCGGCGCGTACGTCGTAGATGTCGTCGAGCGCGAGGAAGCGCACGTGGACGCCCACAGTCGCAGCCATGATGCCGTACGTGAGGAGAGAGTAGACGGTGCAGACCGTCCACGTCAGCGGGCTCCGGGTCACCGTGAACCGGCCCAGGGTGAGCGTGTCGCTCGCGTCAGCACTCTTCGGCGTCCGGACGGCGGAGCGGGGGACTCCGAGGCAGACCAGCGCGAAGGAGCTTCCGACAGCGGCCGTCAGGAGGAGTGCGGTCCGAGCGTCGAGGTACCCCGTCGAAACGCTCATGAGCATCGTCGGGCTCACGCACACGACGAACAGCGTCCACAGGACGACATGGGACGGCCGAGTGATGCGGCCTGGCAGGCTCAGCGCGACGCCGGTCGTCATGAGCACGGCGAGCAGGATCGACTGCGGGTCGGCCGGCACGTACGTGAAGCCGCTGTAGGAGAACAGCGGGGCGACGAGGTGCTGGGAGATCCAGTTCGTCGTCAGTGCGAGCGTCGAAACGAGGCCGAGGACGACCGCGACGGTCCGGACCGGGCGGAGCAGCGCGAGTCCGTCGATCGACCGCGCCGAGCCTGGAGTGATGACCGCGCTCACCGTGCACCGTCCTCGTGACGCACGCCCGGCAGCAGCTCGTCGTACATCGCGACGAGACGCGCTGCTTCCGGCGCCCAGGTGAACCGCTCTGCGGCTCGGCGCGCTTCGGCCCCGTGCACGCGCAGCAGCTCTGGGTCGTCAGCGTATCGTCGGACCGCCGCAGCGATCGCCGCGGGATCGTCGGCAGGGACGAAGGTGACACACTCGACGCCCTCGAGCAGACGGCGCCAGAGCGGAACGTCGGTGGCGATGACGGCGAGCCCCGCGGCGAGGTACTCGAACAGCTTGGTCGGGAAGATCTGGTCGGTGACGGGGGTGCGGCGGAACGGCACGACACCGATCCGTGCGTCGAGGAGCAGATCACGCGCCTCCATCGGACCGACGACGCCGCGGTGTCGCACGCGGCCGTTCGCCTCCGCTGTACGCAGCCGATCCGTCGAGGTCGCGCTGTCGATCGACCCGACCATCTCGATCCGCCAGTCGTCGGGGAACGCAGCCTCGTCGCCGACCGCGCTGATGACGTCGATGCCACGGTCCTTGCTCAAGAGGCCGACGTGCGCGACCACGGCGGGGCGTGCCTCCAGGTCGCGCTGTGATGCGTCTTCCGGACGCGCGAGGGGGAAGTTGTGGATCGCGAGGGTACGCGCGGCCGGGAACCTGCGGCCGGTCCACGCGGTCGCGGCGACGACGCGGTTCGCCGTCCCAGCGATGCGGAGCAGCACGTGCGACAGTGCGGCGAAGACGGCGCGCTGCCGGTGTGACAGGTAGTCCTTGCCCCAGACCTGGTCAGGGAGGTCCTCGTGTGCGTCGTAGACCACGGTCCGCCCGGCGAGACGCAGGACCGGGATGGTCCAGATCAGCTCCGGGTCGTGGAGGTGCACGACCCGCGCCCGCGATCGGAGTGCGAGCAGGAGTGCCTGCGCGGTGGACAGCACCATGCGTCGCACGCGCCGGCGCCGAGGGATCAGCACGACGTCCACGCCCGTGGCCGGGGCGGTCAGCTCGCTCTCGACGGCGATGAGACGGACGCGGTACCCGGCAGCAGCCGCGGCAGCGGCCTCGCGCAGGTGCACGCGGTTGTCGACCCAGGGGTGGGCTGACGAGACGTGGACGATGTCGAGCTGCATGGTCGGTTCCCTTCGGGTGGGCGCGGTCTCAGCGGACGGCGGAGAGCGTGGAGTCGAGTGCGTCGGCGAGGACGGCCGCCAGGTTGCGGTAATCGTGGTGTCGGAGGACGTGCGCGCGCCCGCGGGCGCCCATGGCGTCGCGTTCCGCAGCGGGCATCGCCGCGAGGGCGAGCATCCCCTCGGCGAGGGCGTCCACGTCATCGGCGCCGACGTGCACGCCGCTCCGGGAAGCCACGACGGGCTCGAGAGCGACCGGAGCGCCGACGAGCAACGGACGGGCCAGCAGCATGTACTCGTACTGCTTGTTCATCGAGACCCCGTGTCGGTACAGCGGCAGGTCGTGCATGTTCACGACGAGGCAACCGGCCTGACGGCCGATCATGCGTGCCTGAGCCTGCGAGACGCGGCCGTCCCACGTGATCGAAGCGGCGGACTGGAGGCGCGACGCGCGTTCACGAAGCGCCGTCACGTCCGAACCGTCCCCGACCATACGGAGCGAGAGCGGACCGAGGCAGCGTTCTGCGGCTCGAGAGGTCGCCACCTCGAAGGCGTCGATGACGGATTCGAGGGCGTTCGCCGGGCCCATGGAGCCGATGTAGGTGATGGTGAATCCCTCGTTGTCGGACACCGTCACATCGGGCTCCGCCTGGTCCTCGGCGAGCTGGTCGACCGCGACGCCGTTCGGCACCCACGTGAAGTCCCCGGTGTACCCGCGGTCCGCGTAGTAGCGGCCGACGCCGTCGAGCGGGGAGACGATGTGCGCCGCCCGCGCCACGATGGTGCGCTCGAGGACACGGAGGACGCGGATCGCCGGATGACGCTCGGTCAGGCCGGCAAGGCCCACGGCCGACTCCGGCCAGAGGTCCCGCGGCTCGAACACGAACGGGACGCCGAGCCGTCTCGCGAGGACGGAAGCCCCCCAAGCGGCGAGTGGGTGGAACGAACCGCCGATGATCACGTCCGGGCGGGGAAGCCGCCGAACCGTGCCGGGGAGCAGCAGGAGGATCGTGAACAGGAGGATGTCAGCGATGCGGCGAACTGCCCGGCCCATCCCCGCACCGCGGTAGTCGACCCCGCGGAGCCACAGGAAGCCGTAGCCCTCGCCGTTCCACTGCTCCGTTAGCTTGCGGCCGTTCAGGTGCGAGCGGCCCGTCGGGTGGTCGGTGCCCGCTGCGATCACGATGGTGCGCCAGCCGTTCGCCACCAGGGCTTCGGCCAGGTACTCGTGGCGCGTCGCACGCCCGTCGCGTGCACGGTGGTGGGCGTAGTGGTTCACGATCCACACGGTCTTCATGCGTGGCTCCCACTCATCGCTTCGGTGCCGGTGAATACGTCCGAGCTGACGTGTCCCGGGGCGTTGATCCCCTCTCGACTGAGGACGACCACGACCGTGCGGAGGAGGATGCGGAGGTCGAGCCCGATCGAGAGGGAGTCGACGTACTCGACGTCCGAGCGGAGACGCTCCGGCCAGGGCAGCGCATTGCGTCCGCGGACCTGTGCGAGCCCGGTGAGGCCCGGTCGCACATCGTGCCGGCGGGACTCCTCAGGGGTGTAGAGCTCGAGGTAGCGAACGAGACTCGGACGCGGGCCCACGATGCTCATGTCGCCGCGGAGGATGTTCCACAGGCTGGGGAGTTCGTCGATGCTCGTCGAGCGCAGGAACTTCCCGAATCGGGTGAGGCGCTGCGCGTCCGTCACCTGCCCCTTGGCCTCGTCGACCTCGCGCATGGTGCGGAACTTCAGGATGGTGAAGACCTCGCCGTGCAGCCCGGGGCGCTCCTGCCGAAAGATGACCGGGCGCCCGAGACCGACTGCGACAAGTAGCGCGATGACCAGCAGGAGCGGTGCGGTGAGCACGAGGCCGAGTGCGGCACCGACGACGTCGAGGACGCGCTTGGTGCGGAGTGTGCTCCGCGGGATGGTGGTCTGCATCGGGTGACTCCTGTTCTCGTGATCGGTTCCGTCAGGGGGCGTCGGCCGTGCCGGCCGTGCCGGTCGGAGAGTTCGTGTACTCGGAGCGGTAGTAGCCGTAGCCGGAGATCTTGTGCTTCGTCTTCGTGAGGACGAGGCCGTCCGCGTGCTGACCGACACGTTCCAGTGCGTCGACGGCGAGTCGGAGCTCGGAGCGCTTCGTCTGGTTCGCCGCGCTGACCAGCAGGGTCGTCGAGACGAGCGTGCTGATCAGGGTGGCGTCGGTGACCGCGAGCAACGGAGGCGTGTCGATGAGGACGACGTCGAAACGTGCCGTGAGCTCTTCGAGGACGTGTTCCATGGCCTCGGAGCCGATGAGTTCGCTCGGGTTCGGGGGAATCGTGCCGGCGGGGAGGATCGTGAGGGAGTCGGTGCCCCACGGCTGGAGGACATCGTCCAACTCGGCGCGTCCGACGAGCAGGTCGGTCAGACCGACGGCACCCTCGATGCCCATCGTCTTCGCCAGGTTGGGTCGGCGCAGGTCCGCATCGATCACGATGGTGCGCATGCCGCTCTGGCTCAGCGCGATCGCGAGGTTCGCCGTGGTCGTCGTCTTGCCCTCCGAGGGACGGGCGCTCGTCACCGCTATCGAACGCGGCCCGCCGGTGCGGAGGAACTGGATGTTCGTGCGCAGGCTGCGGAAGGCTTCTGTACGCGGGCTGTTCGCCTCGTCGCGGACGATGAGGGGCCGGCGATCAGCCTCAGCGTCGAAGGCGATGTCCCCGACCAGGGCGATCCCGAGGTCCGCGACGTCGGTGGTGGTTCGGATCCGGGTGTCGAGCGCGGCGCGCAGGAGGGCGAGAGCGGTTCCCACAGCAGCACCGCCGCCGATGCCGAGCACGATGTTCATGATCGTCTTCGGCCCGATCGGTGTCTGCGGGGTGACGGCGGGGGTGACTTCCTCGAGCTTGACCGAGGGCGCGCCGTCGACCGACGCCGGTTCGATCTGCGAGACGACCGCGGCGAGCGTGGTGCCGACGGACTCGGCGATCTTCGCGGACTTGGCCGCGTCGGACTCGGTGACGGCGATGGAGATGATGACCGTGCCGGTTCGGACGGTGGCGGTGACCTGGCGCGCGAGTTCGGCGGGGGTGACGTCGAGGTCGAGGTCCGTGATGACCGTCTGGAGGACCCGGGGGGCCGAGGCGAGCTCCGTGTACGACTTGATCTTCTGCTGCGCGGCAGCGGAGCCCTGGGCGATGTCGACGGCGCTCGCGGTGTCCTGACCCGCGACCGACACGTAGTACGAGGTCGTGGCGCGGTAGGTCGGGGCGGTGGTCGAGGTGACAAGCGCGGCTGCGGTACCGCCGAGCGCCGTGCACGCCGCGAGGATCCACCACCCGCGGAGCAGGGCGTGGGTGATCGTCATGACGTTCATGGGAGTCCTCCGTTTCGGGCTTGCTCTCCCACTGTAATACATAACATGTCGCATGACAATACCGACATGCGGTAGATGTGCAGAGACCCCCGAGCGGTGGCACTCGGGGGTCTCTGGATAGTCGTCAGCCGACGGGCTGGATCGTGTTGCCCTCGCCCTGGTCGTCGACCTTCGGGGCGTCGCCCTGGTACGTGATCGTGTTGCCGTCGCCCAGGACCGCGAGGGTCTTCACGCCCGCAACGGTGATCGTGTTCTTCTGGCCCTCGACGGTGAGCGTCGGGACGGTCCCGAGCGTGATGGTGCGCTCGGAGGAGATGATGCTCGCGCCGTCGCAGTCGCCGAACGTGGCCGGCTTGGCGTTGTCGCTGTCGTCGAAGATCTGCAGTGAGCCGTCGATGCACTCGTTGTACTGCGTCTGCGCGACGGTCGCGGTGGGGGACGGCTCGGGAGCGGTGTCGGCGTCGGACTGCGAGCACGCCGTGACGCAGAAGGCGGCGATGACGGCGAGGCCGGTCGCGGCGATGCTGCGGGTCAGGATGGAGGTCATCGTAGGGGTCCTTGGTTCGGGGCGAGCGGATCGTGCGGATGTGGGACGGCGCCCCTGGAGCGGTGATGCTCCAGGGGCGCCGTCGCCGTGGTGCCGGTGTTACTTGGTGCTGGCCGGGATGGTGAACACCTTGCTGACGCTCTGCTCGCCGTCCTTGGTGAGGACGACCTTGAACGCGTACTGGGTGGCGCCCGTACCGACGGTGCGGTCGAAGGAGAACGTGCCGTCAGCGTTCACGGTGCCCGCGGCGAGCGCGTTGTCGCCGACGTTGCTCGGGGTGAACACCTCGAACGCCGCGCCGGGGGTGGCCTTCCCGGTGAAGGTGTTGGGCTTGCCCGGGATGACAGTGGCGTTGTCGATCGTGACGTCCGCGTACTCGGCCGCCGCGAGGTTGATCATGTTGCTGACGCTGGTCTTCCCGTCCTTGCTCTGTTCGATCTTGAACGCGAGTACATCGTTCGCGTTGGCCGAGGCGATGCGCTTGAACGACCACTTGCCCTTGGCGTCGATCGTCAGGTCCTTGATCTTCGGGAGCTCGGCTCCAGCGCCCGTGAGCACACGGATCGTCGAGCCGGGGGTCGCGGTCCCGGAGATCGTGTTCCAGATGCCGACGTTCAGGCCGTCGTTCTCGACCGTGACCGGGCGGAACGTCGCGGCGTTGATCGTGAACAGTTCGCTCGTGCGGCTCTGACCGTTGAGCGTCTGCTTGATCTTGAACCTGAACTCCGTGGCCCCGTTCGACACGACTCGCTTGAACGTCCAGTTGCCCTGGGAGTCGACGCGGAAGTCGCTGATGATGCTCGGGTCGAGGACGGTGCCGGACGCGTTGAGCACCGTGTACGTGGCGCCCTTGTGGCCAGTACCGCTGAAGGTGTTCTCGATGCCGGGGAACACCTCGGTGGTGCTCACGGTCACCGGCTCGAGCATCTCGGCCTGAACGGTGAAGACCTTCGAGACGAACTTCGCGCCGTCCGTGGTGGTCACTTCGAGGCGGAACCTGAAGTCGGTCGCGTTGGCGGACACCAGGCGATCGAAGGTCCAGTTGCCGTTCCCGTCGATCTTGAAGCTGCCATCGACGATCTGGTTACCCGCCGAGTTCAGGACCCGGTAGCTCGCACCGGCGGGACCGGTGCCCGTGAACGTGTTCTGCACGCCGGGGCGGACGCTCTGCGTGGCGTTCGTGATCGGCGCGTAGCCGGCGTTCGCCTTAATGCTGAACAGCTGCGACTTGCGGGTCTCGCCGTTCAGCGTCTGCTCGATGATGAAGTCGAGCTTCGAGGCGCCGGTGGACACCACACGGTTGAAGGTCCAGTTGCCGTTGGCGTCGATCGTGAAGGTGCCGGGGACGATCTGGGTGCCCGAGGCGTTGAGGACCCGGTAGGTGGCGTTCGGCGTGGCGGTGCCGGTGAAGACGTTCTCGACACCGGGCGTGACCGTCTCCGGACGCGTGACGGTGACCGGCGAGAAAGCGTCCGGCTTCGCGTCGACGGTGAACGGACCGTCGGTGCGGGTGTCACCGGCCAGGCTCTGGACCGTCTTGAAGGTGAACTTCGTCGAGTCTGCTGCAGGAGCGTACTCGAACGACCACTTGCCCTGGGCGTTGGTCTGCACGTCCCGGCCGAGCAGATCGGTGCCGTTGGTGTCCTGGATGCGGAGCGTCGAACCCGCCGTCGCGGTGCCCTCGAACGTGGTCCGCTCACCCGGGACGTACTCGTCCGTGGTGACCGTCGCCGGGTCGAGGGAGCTCTGGCCCGGGTTCACGGTGACCGTCGAGGTGGTGGTGTTCGCACCCTTCGACAGCTGCTTGGCGGTGATGGTGTTCTCGCCGCGACGGAGCTCGGCGCTCACGGACCACTTGCCCGAGGCGACGGTCTGCTCGGGCAGCGCCTGCCCGTTGACCTTGACCTCGACCTTGCCGCCGTTCTCACCGGTGCCCGAGATCGTGGTCTGACCCGGCTGCGCCGATGACTGGTCGGCGGGGGAGGTGACCTTGACCGCGGAACCGTAGTTCATCGCGACCTTGACGTCACCGGATTCGGTGCCGTTGACGATCTGCGACACAGTGTAGTTCACGGTGCCAGCGGCGTCCGGCGCAGCGACCTCGATCGAGTACGCGCCCGTCGTGGCATCGGCCGTGACGCGCCCGGCCTCGTTCATGCCGTTCTTGATGACGACCGTGGCACCCTTCTCGGCAATACCCGAGATCATCCCCTTCTTCGTCACGTCCGCATCGAACGCACCCTGCGCCGTCAGCTTGTTCCGCGCGAACTCGCCCCCAAGGTCGGCCTGCACGCCCGTCGAGTTGGCGAGGTAGTTGATACCGTCCTTCTCTTGGATGTGCGTGAACCGCAGCTTCGGGTACGCGCGGTTCTCGATCTCCCCGGCTTCGTTAATCCTGAACTGGCGAGGGCTTTCAGCGTTGTTGTTATCGCACTTCTTGTAATGGTAAAGAACCCCAAACTTTTGCGAGCCCGCAGACTGCCCATCACCTGTAGCAAACAAGCACCCGTCGACGTTGTTGACGTGCCACCGAGACCATTCCGACCCCAAAGAGCTAAAGCTCAGGGTGCTCTGGCGCGCTTCCTCTAGGCTAGGGGCAGGTACAGCCACCATGAAGGTGCCCTGGGCTTCTGGGTTCGACGGGTAGTTGCTAACCCAGAACTTGACCCCGAAGGGACGATCCGGGAACAAACCCGTGCCCTGGGAGGAGATGGTGGGTGCTGAGCCATAGAAGGGCGTGTAGCCGGCTTTCGCCTGGGGTGCGGCGGAGGCGGCGGAGGCACCGAAAGAAAGGCCGGAGGCGATGGTCGCGGCGGCGAGGACGCTCGCGCCCAGGCCCTTCGCGAGACGCTTCTTCTTGTTGGACATGCGTAGTGATCCCTTTCAAGGGGTCGGGCCGCGTGCGTGCGTTCGGGACGATCGGGTCGCCCGCGGCTCGCGGTCAGTGTCATCGCGGGAGACCCCGCTGCCTTACCAAAATATCAAACACAACACTGAAATACAACCCGATGCAATACGAATCGGGTTGAGTCCTTCTGACGCAACTTTCAGCTCCCTGGGTTGACGCGCCTCCAGTCCGGAGTAAGGTTGAGTCCATCGGACGCAAGTCCGCAGACTTCCGCACCACGCGCCGCAACCGGCGCACCCCGACAGAAGGAGCACCACACATGGGACGTGCAGTAGGCATCGACCTCGGAACCACCAACTCCGTCGTCTCGGTCCTCGAAGGTGGCGAGCCCACCGTCATCGCGAACGCCGAGGGCATGCGCACCACGCCGTCGATCGTCGCGTTCACCAAGGACGGCGAGGTCCTCGTCGGCGAGACCGCGAAGCGGCAGGCGGTCACGAACGTCGACCGCACCATCGCGAGCGTCAAGCGCCACATCGGCACCGACTGGAAGGTCGAGATCGACGGCAAGCAGTACACGCCGCAGGAGATCTCGGCCCGCACCCTGGGCAAGCTCAAGCGCGACGCCGAGCAGTACCTCGGTGAAGACGTCACGGACGCGGTCATCACCGTGCCGGCGTACTTCAACGACGCCGAGCGCCAGGCCACGAAGGACGCCGGTGAGATCGCCGGCCTCAACGTCCTCCGCATCATCAACGAGCCGACCGCTGCCGCGCTGGCGTACGGCCTCGACAAGGGCAAGGAAGACGAGCTCATCCTGGTCTTCGACCTCGGTGGCGGCACGTTCGACGTCTCCCTGCTCGAGGTGGGCAAGGACGACGACTTCTCCACGATCCAGGTCCGTGCGACCGCGGGCGACAACCGCCTCGGTGGCGACGACTGGGACCAGCGGATCGTCGACTGGCTCATCAAGAAGTTCAAGGACGAGCACGGAGTCGACCTCTCGACCGACAAGATCGCGAAGCAGCGCCTCAAGGAAGCCGCTGAGCAGGCGAAGAAGGAGCTCTCGTCGCAGATGTCGGCGAACATCCAGCTCCCCTACCTGACGCTCACGGCCGATGGCCCGCTGAACCTCGACGAGACCCTGTCGCGCGCGCAGTTCGAGCAGATGACCTCCGACCTGCTCGACCGCACGAAGAAGCCGTTCAACGACGTCATCAAGGAAGCGGGTGTGTCGGTCAACGACATCGCGCACGTGGTGCTCGTCGGTGGTTCGACCCGCATGCCCGCCGTGGCCGAGGTCGTCAAGTCCCTGACGGGCGGCAAGCAGCCGAACCAGGGCGTCAACCCGGACGAGGTCGTCGCCGTCGGCGCGGCGCTGCAGGCCGGTGTCCTGAAGGGCGAGCGCAAGGACGTCCTCCTCATCGACGTCACGCCGCTGTCGCTCGGCATCGAGACCAAGGGCGGCCTGATGACGAAGCTCATCGACCGCAACACCGCGATCCCGACCAAGCGGAGCGAGACCTTCACGACCGCCGACGACAACCAGCCGTCGGTCGCGATCCAGGTCTTCCAGGGCGAGCGCGAGTTCACCCGGGACAACAAGCCGCTCGGCACCTTCGAGCTGACCGGCATCGCACCGGCTCCCCGTGGCGTCCCGCAGGTCGAGGTCACGTTCGACATCGACGCCAATGGCATCGTGCACGTGTCCGCGAAGGACAAGGGCACCGGCAAGGAGCAGTCGATGGTCATCTCCGGCGGCTCGTCCCTGCCGAAGGAGGACATCGAGCGCATGGTCCGCGAGGCCGAGGAGCACGCGGCCGAGGACAAGGCCCGTCGTGAGGCGAACGAGCGTCGCAACCAGGCCGAGCAGCTCGTCTACTCGATCGAGAAGCTCATCAAGGAGAACGACGAGAAGCTCCCCGCGGACGTCAAGTCCGAGGTGCAGGCCGACGTCGACTCCCTCAAGTCCGCACTCGCGGGCGAGGACGAGGATGCCGTGAAGTCGGCCTTCGACAAGCTCAACGAGTCGCAGGGCAAGCTCGGTCAGGCGATCTACTCGCAGCAGGACGCCGGCGCTGGCGCAGCCGGCGCTGACGGAGCCGCCGCCGGCGACCAGGGCCAGCAGGACGACGAGGACATCGTCGACGCCGAGGTCGTGGACGACGAGGACGACAAGGACAAGAAGTAACGATGACGGATCCCAAGGACAACGTGCCGAACGAGGACGAACCCCAGGTCGAGGGCGACGCCACCAACGCACAGCAGCCCGAGGACCTCATCGAGGCCGAGGGGCCGGACGTCGAAGTCCCGACGGACGGCCCCGCCGGCGGGGCCGGCGACCTCTCCCCTGAGGACGAGGCACTGCTGGCGGACGCCGCGCGCGGGATGGCGGAGGACAAGCTGTCCGACGCCGACCGCGACCTCGTGGCCGAGATGCGGGCGGACATGCTCCGTGCACAGGCCGAGCTGGTGAACTTCCGGAAGCGCGTCGAGCGCGACCGTGAGGCCAACCGCGAGGTCGCCATTGCCGAGGTGGTGCGTGCACTCCTGCCGGCGCTCGACGACCTCACCCGGGCCGAGGCCCACGGTGACCTCGCCGAGGGCCCCATGCAGCTCATCGCCCAGAAGATCCGCGGCGGGTTCGACCGGTTCAAGCTCGTGCAGATCGGCGAGAAGGGCGAGTCCTTCGACCCGAACATCCACGAAGCCATCGTGCAGCTCCCCACCCCGGGCGCCACCGGCCAGACCGTGGCGGACGTCGTCGAGCCGGGCTACAAGCTCGGTGAGCGCGTCCTCCGTGCGGCCAAGGTCGCGGTGGCGGTCCCGGCCTGATCCGCGACAGGAGGTAGGTGATCCATGGCCAGTCAGGACTGGTTCGACAAGGACTTCTACAAGGTCCTCGGGGTCTCCAAGGACGCCTCCGACGCCGAGCTGAAGAAGACGTACCGCAAGCTCGCGCGGCAGTACCACCCGGACTCCAACCCGGGTGATGCTGCTGCCGAGAACCGCTTCAAGGAGATCAGCGAGGCCTACTCGGTGCTCTCCGACAAGGAGCAGCGCCAGGAGTACGACCAGGTCCGTGCCATGGGCTCGGGCGCCCGCTTCACGGCGGGTGGCCCGGGCCAGGGCGGCGGCTTCGAGGACGTCTTCGGTGGCATGTTCGGCCAGGGCGGGGGCGGACAGCGCGTCCGCTTCGGCCAGGGCGGAACAGGCGGCGCGGGCGGCTTCGAGGACATCCTCGGCGGTATGTTCGGCGGTGGCGGCGGCTTCGGCCAGTCCACCGGCGGCTACCGCGGCTTCGGCGGGCCCACGAAGGGCCGGGACGTCACCGCGACGACGACGCTCGACTTCACGACCGCGATCGCCGGAGACACCGTCAAGCTGTCGCAGGGCAACGGCCGGCCGGTGAACGTCCGCATCCCGGCGGGCGTCGCCGACGGCCAGAAGATCCGGTTGCGCGGGCGTGGGGAACCCTCGCCCGACGGCGGTGAGGCCGGTGACCTCGTGGTCACGGTCACCGTCCGGAAGCACCCGGTCTTCGAGCGCGACGGGCAGAACCTCCGGCTGGACGTCCCCGTGACGTTCGTGGAGGCTGCGCTCGGTGCCACGATCGAGGTCCCGACGCTCGGCGGTTCCACCGTCAAGCTGAAGGTCGCGCCCGGCACGCCGTCGGGTCGCGTCCTCCGCGTCAAGGGCCGCGGCGTCGCGACCAAGAACGGGACGGGCGACCTGCTCGCCACCGTCCAGGTCGCGGTGCCGTCACACCTGTCGGACAAGCAGCGGGAGGCCGTCGAGGCCCTCGCCGAGACCCTGCCCGACGAGAACCCCCGCGAGGACCTCCTCGCGAAGGCGCGCAGCTAGTCGGCTGCTCGCCCGAAAAGCCGGCCTGGGCCCACGCCGCCGGTACCCGCCCGTCGCGAAGCGGCGGGCGGGCCGTGCCGGTGGGGAGAGGCGCGGCGCGGCTCCGTCAGGAACGCGCGCCGCGCCTCCAGGCTGGTTCCAGGACCACATGCAGGACGGAAGGAGCGCTCGATGACCGACATGGACGAGAACTCGCCCGTCTTCGCGATCGCGATGGCGGCGGAGCTCGCCGAGATGCACCCGCAGACGCTGCGGCAGTACGACCGGCTCGGCCTGGTCGTCCCGGGGCGCACCCGCGGCGGCTCGCGTCGGTACTCGATGCGTGACATCGCGCAGCTGCGCGAGATCGCACGGCTCGGTTCCGAGGGCGTCTCGCTCGAGGGCATCCGGCGCGTGCTTGAGCTCGAGAACGAGAACCGGGCGCTGCGTGCCCGGGTGAACGAGCTCGAGACTGCGCTCGCCGACCAGCTCATCAACCGGCCGGGCGCCCGGGTGTTCGCGGCGACCGCGACCGGGGCGGCGATCTCGCTCAAGGCCGGGTCCCGGCCGCAGCGGAACACGCAGATCGTGCTGTACCGCGGGCCGCGCTGAACACAGAAGACCCCCGCCGCAGTGCGACGGGGGTCCTCCACGGGAGCGGTCAGGCTGCCGGGATCGTGAAGAGCGGTGAGGTGACGGTCCTGCCCGCCTTCTCGATCTCGAGCTTGAAGGAGAACTCCTTCGCTCCCTTCGACACGACGCGATCGAACACCCAGCGGCCGTAGCCGTCGATGGTGAACGGACCGCCCGCGACGATCTCCGTGCCCCATGCGTTGAGCACCCGATAGGTGGCGCCCGGGGTCGCCGTACCGACGAACGTGTTCTCCTCGCCGGCACGGACCGACGTCGTCGTCACGCGGACCTCGTGGAGCGTGTCAGCGGGGATCGTGAACACCCGGGACGTCTCGGTCTTGCCGAACGCCGTCTGGCGGACGGCGAACCGGAACTCGGTGCTCCCGGTGGGGACCACGTGCTCGAACGTCCAGCGGCCGTCGGGCCCGACCAGGAACGGACCGCCCGGAACGATGACCGTGCCGCTTCCGTCGACGACCTCGAAGGTCGCACCCGGCGTGGCAGTCCCACCGAAGCGGTTCGATGCGTCAGGGGTGACCGTCGTCGGCTCGGTGACGCTCACCGGCGAGAGCTGCGGCTGCTCGAACGTCACGGGGGTGGCGCCTGTCGCGTCGAAGGCGCCCTGCGGCGCAGAGCCCACCGCGGTCATCCGGAACGAGCCGTTGCCCGACGCCGATTCCGAGGCGCGAACGGTGATGCCGAACCGGAGCTCCGTGCCCGCCCGCAGCGTCCAGTCGGATCGAGTCGGCACCCAGTCGAAGGTTGCGGTTCTGCCGTCGGTGGACACGCTGCCGTTGTGCAGGTCGTCCGAGGCGAACGGCGTCCACGCGCCCGAGGGCGACGTGCGGTACTCGCCCCGGATCGTCGACGGCACATCGGCGAAGGTCGACCCAGCGGGAGCGCTGAGCTGCACGGTCGCGCGACTCAGCGGTGTCGTAACGTCGGCGAGCGCACGGAGGTGCCCGTACACCGTGGCGACGGAGCCGGCCACGACGGTCGTGTTCGCACCGGAGACGCCGGCGAGCAGGTTCCGTTCGCGGAACGTCACCGAGACCGACACCTGGTCGCGGTACGTCTCGCCGACGTACTGCTGGAACGTCAGCGTGCTCGTGCCGACGGGAAGACCGTTGACGGCTGTCGACCAGTTGCCGTTCCGGTCAGCGGCCGCGACCACCACGCCACCGCGACGGATCGTGGCGGTCGGCGTAGCCGTGCCGACGATCGTCACCGAACGTAATTCGTCGTCCTGACCGTACAGACGGGCGGTGATCGGACGGGCCGTGTACGGGCGGGTGACCACGCCGAGTGAGGTGGAGCCGTTCGTGTACCAGCCGTACCCGAAGATGTCTCGGGCATAGGTGTGGACGTGCCCCGTGCGCGAGGTCCCCTCCTGCCAGTCACCCCACCGGATGAAGTAGCCGTTCGTCGTCGACTTCTCCTTCTCGTCGATGCCGGGGAAGTGGATCCACGACGAGCAAGACTTCACACCGGAGCACCGCGGGGTCGCGTACACGGTGAAGCCGGACTCGCTCGTCGTCACTCGAACGTTCACGGGAACGCTCATCGAGACGCGTGCCTCGTGCGGGGCCACCTCGTCGTCGGCCACCGCTTCCGCGGGATCCCGCTCGATCGAGGTCGAATCATCTGCCCGCCCGTGCTGTTCATCCGCCGCGGCAGGCGCAGCACCGGTCGCGAGCGCCGTGACGGCGAGGACGACGAGGACGACAGCGACGATTGGCTTTCGGGCAGCGGCACTCCGGACGGTCATCGGGTGCTCGCCGGCAGCTCGAACAGTTTGGTCGTGTAGGTCGAACCGTCGAGGGTGATCCGGAGCTTGAAACTGAACGTGAGTACCCCGGCCGAGACGTCCCGGTCGAAGGACCAGGTGCCGTCGTCTCCGATCGTCTGCGTGCCCGGGACGATCTGGTTGCCGGAGGCGTTGAGCACCTCGTAGGTGGCACCTGCGGGACCAGTTCCCTCGAACGTGTTGGACATGCCCGGAAGGACGGTCTCCGTGGACACGATGACAGGGGTGACGCCCTCGTTCGCGTCGATCACGAAGAGCGGCGACGTCTCGGTCTGTCCGTCCTTCGACTGCCGGATCTTGAACTGGAAGTTCCGCGCACCCGTCGACACGACCCGTTCGAACTCCCAGTGTCCATCGTCGCTCACAGACAGCGGACCTGGAACGATCGGCGTGTTGGAAACGTTCAGCACCTCGTAGGTCGCACCGGGCTCGGCAGTGCCGTGGAACCGGTTCGGGAGACCTGGCGTGACGAGTGCGGGTCCGCTGAGCTGGACCGGGGTGAGCTTGCCGGTCTCACCCGGGTTGACGGTGACCGTCGTGGTCGTCGTGTTCGCACCGCGGGACTTCTGGACCACCCGCAGCACGTGTTCTGCGCGGTCGAGGTCGTCGGTCGTGAGCGTCCAACGGCCGTTCGGCGCGACCCCGTCACGGCTCCGTCCGACCAGCCGATCACCGGCGTCGGTGACCTCGTGGACCTCGACCGCCGCGCCGGGCTCCCCCGTGCCGGACATCTCGAGTGAACCGCCCGTGTGTACGGCGCCGTCCTGCGGCGCGTCCACCGATACCGCCGAACCGTAGTCCACGGCGCTGCTGACGTCGTGGGCGCCGTCGCGCAGGCCGCTGAGGAACTGGGCGGCGATCACTTGGTACTCGCCACCGGCGTTCGGCGCCGGGATGTTCGTGCTCCAGGCGCCCGTGGTCTGGTTCGCCGTCGCGGCGGTGCCGATCTGGTGTCCGTCGCCATCGAAGAGCTTCACCGTGGCACCCGGGTGGCCGCGCCCGGCGGCGGTCACCGGGAGGTCGCGCTCCGCAGCGAACGTCGCAGTGAAGGTGAGGGGCTCGGCGAGGAGCTCCGCGGTGAGGGTCGCCGTGCCGGTCTGCTGACCGCCCTCGACCTGCTCGAGCGCGATCGTGTTCGGACCGAACGCGAGGTCGCTCACCTGGCCTTCCCACTCGCCGGTTGCGCGGATGCTCACCCGCTGCGTCCCGTTGATGACGACCGTCGCACCTGGGGTACCGCGCCCCGAGACGTCTGCCATGCGCGCGAGCGCATTGACTCCGTCGACCCGCGCACTGAAGTCGGGGATGAAATCTCCGATCGTCGGGACGCGGTCAGCGATGGACTTCGCCTGCAGACGCATGACGTCGTCATTGTTGTACAGCCCGAGGAATCCGTCGTTGTGCACCGACTGCAGGCCGGTTCCGATGGGGTTGTTCGACGTCGCGTTCGACGCCTGCCTGAACTGCTGTGCCGAATTCGCTGCATCGCATCGCTCGAGGGTGACCGAGGAACCGGGACCGGCGGTGGCCGACTGGGCAGTCAGACAGAGGTCCGGGTGCGTCGCCGGTCGGACGGGAGTGACCGAACCCGCGGCAGGAAGGTACCAGCGCACCGCCGTCGCACGTGCTGCCGCGAGCGTGAGCGCGCGGTTCGCCGGGACGTGCGCGCCCTCTGCTCCCGTAGCCGGGGCTGCCGGGGCGCTGAAGGTGGCCGCGCCCTGGAAGGAGGAGGTCTCGGTCACGAGCGGGCCGACGATCTGGGCTTCGGAGTCGCCTCGGGCTCCCTCGCCCGCTGCGGCGGGGCCTGAGGTCAGGGCGGTGGCGGCGACGGTGACGAGCGCAGCGGCAGCGCTCACGCTCCGGAGCCGTGGCGGTTCGCGATGTTTCTGCATGAAGTTCCTTTCCATGAACACCGGAAACATATCAAATACCCACCCGCAATCAATGCCGATCCTCCGCGATACTCCGTGGCGCCATATGGCGTCAGTTGATTGTGAATATGAAATGCACACCGCTTGTTGTTCGTGGAACACGACATGTAGGCTCACGAGCGGTCGATGGGAGGCGCATGGAGCAACGGCAGCGTGTGACGCGCAGGGCGTTCGTTACGGCCGGGATGACGCTCGGCGTGGTCGCGGTCGGCGCGGCAGCCGTACCGACGAGGGTGCACGTGCAAGGTGACGCGCTGCAGAGTCGGCTCGACGCCGTTCCGTCTGGCGGTACCCTCCTGATCGACTCGAACTGGGTGCGGTCCGAACCGTTGCGCGTGACCAGGCCTGTGGTCATCCGATTCTCCGAGGGGGGTGCCATCCGGATGACGACGACCGAGGACGCAATCGTCGTCACTGCGTCCGAGGTCTCGATCGTCGACCCGGACGTCTCGGGAGCCGGGGCGGACGGTGGCGGACTCGGACGTGGCGTGGTGTTCCTCGGAACGCCAGGGGCACCGATCCGATCGGCGTCGGTGATCGGGGGCCGGCTGCGGGACCTGCCCCACGACGGAGTCCACCTCGCGTACTGCGACGGGTTCGACGTGAGCCGCACGGAGATCACGCGCACCGGCTACAGCGGAGTGCTCGTCATCGGAGGCGTCGATGGTGTCGTACAGGACTGCGTGATCTCCGACATCCGCCAGCCTGCCGGGCGCGTGAACTCCTACGGCATCTCGATCTCCCGCGATGCGACACAGGATGTCTCCATCACGCGCCGGTCCGCGCGGGTCCGGGTGCTCCGGAACCGCGTCTCGGACGTGCCGGCATGGGAAGGCATCGACACCCATGCCGGTGATCAGGTGGAGATCCGGGACAACGTGGTGTCCGGGTGCCGCGTGGGCATCGCTGCCGTACCGAGCAAGGACCCCGGAGACCGCACGGAAACGGCCGCAGCGCCGCTCCGTCTCGTGGTGGAGGGGAACGAGATCACGAAGGCCCCCGGAGCGCAGCCCGGTCCGGGGATCGTCGTGAGCGGCGCCGGAACGACCGTCGGCTCCTCGCGGGAACGGGCAACCGGAACGGTCGGGGCCAACACGGTCCGTGGCGGGGGAGGCGGTGCCGATGAAGGGGCGATCCTCGTCAAGCTGAGCCGTGGGTTCGTCGTGCGTGACAACGTGATCGTCGACAGCGGGACCGCCGCCGTCGCACTGCCGCACTCGAACGACGGCATCGAGGTGTCCGGCAACACCGTCCGGAACGTGAGCGGGAGCGGCATGGGAGTGAACGTCATCGACGGAGCGAACTCCGGTGCGATCACGGGGAACCGGTTCGAGCCGAGCTCGCCGACGCTCCGCGTCGCCGTGCGGTTCGGGCCCCTGCCCAGCGCCTTCACGGTGCGGCAGAACAGCTACGGTACGGCCACCGTCCAGGTGGCTCCGGGCGGAGCGACCATCTCTTCGTGATCACTCGGGCGCGCCAGGCTCGGTAGCCTGTCCGCGTGAGCCCCTTCGACTTCGCCGAGCAGTTCCGGCGGAACGACGACCGGGGGGAGCCCGACCTCATCGCGATCGACGGCACGGACCGGTTCATCCTCGATGAGGCCCCACACGTGCACGGCGACGCACTCCGGCAGCCCGGCGAGGTCGCCGTCGTCGACGACCGCTACGGGGTGCTCACGCTCGGCGCGATCACTCTCCACGGTGCATCGGACGTGCGCGTCGTGCAGGATTCCCTCGTCGGCGTGCGGGCGCTCGAAGCCAACGCCGGCACCTTCGGTCGCCGGGGCTTCCACCACCCGGACACGCTCGAGCAGGCATTCCGTGACACGCGCCTCGTGCTGCTCCGCCTGCCGAAGTCGAACGACCGGCTCGACGAGATCAGCCGTGCGGTCGCCCGGTACGCAGCGCCCGACGTCGTCCTGCTCTGCGGCGGGGTGATGAAGCACATGTCGCTCTCCCAGAACGATGTGTTGCGCCGGTACTTCGGCGAGGTCACCGCATCTCGGGGACGGGGCAAGTCGCGGCTGCTCATCGCCCAGGATCCACTCCGGGCATCCGCGACGCGGGCTGACGCGACGAATCCCTGGCCGCGGTCCGTGCACGTCGACGAACTCGGCATGACGTTGGTCGCACACGGCGGAGTCTTCGCCGGGACGTCGCTCGACCTCGGCACGAGGGTGCTGCTCGACGTGGTGGACGGCGCCGTGACCGATGCCCGGACAGCTGTGGACCTCGGCTGCGGCAACGGGGTGATCGCGACCGCGATGGCACTCCGCCGCCCCGCGCTCCAGGTGCTCGCGACCGACGTGTCCCAGATCGCCGTGCTGTCCACGCGCGCGACCGCGGCGGCGAACGGTGTTGCCGATCGCGTGCAGACCACACGGGCCGACGCCGGCGACGAGTTGCCGGAGGGGTCTGCCCAACTCGTCCTCTGCAACCCGCCGTTCCACGTGGACACCACCGTGACCACGGACGCGGCCGAGGCGATGTTCCGGAACGCGGCCACGATCCTCCAGTCCGGCGGTGAACTGTGGTGTGTCTGGAACTCGCACCTGCGGTACCGCCCGGTCCTCGAACGGCTCGTCGGGCCGACCCGGCAGATCGCGCGAACGGCGAAGTTCACCGTCACCGCTTCTCGGAGCGTATGCTGATGTGCAATATGTAGCCTCCTCCTGCTTCACGAGAGGAGACCCCTGTTGCCCACGAACGTCTCGCGCCGCACGCTGCTGGCCGCAAGCACCGCCGCGCTGTCTCTGGCTGTCACGGGACTCGGAGCCCGAGGCGACGTCCGGACGGGGCCAGCCGGAACCGATCTCCAGGACCAGCTTCACGCGCTGCCCGACTACGGGATCATCACCATCCGCGACCACTGGGTTCGGAGTCGCTCCCTGCGGGTGACCCGTCCGGTGACCATCCGCTTCGACGGGGGATCCATCAGGATGACCACCGATGAGGATGCCCTCCGGGTCACCGCTTCACACGTGTGGGTGGACCGGCCTGTGATCACCGGTGCCGGGGCGACGACCGGCGGGACCGGGCGGGGCATCGCGTTCCTCGGAACGCCGGAGCGCCCGCTTGGTCGCGGCATGGTCACCGGGGGAGAGCTGCGGGAGCTGCCCCACGACGGTGTCTACATCGCGTACTACGACGACTTCGACGTCACGGGCGTCCGCATCTCCCGGACCGGCTACAGCGGCGTGATGACGACCGGCGCGCGGAACGGGATGATCCAGGACAACCGGATCGAGGACATCCTGCAGCCGGCCGGCAGGCCGAACTCCTACGGCATCGCGCTCGGTCGTGACGCCACCCGGGACATGTCGATCGCGCGCCGCTCCTCCGGGATCCGTGTCCTCCGCAACCACGTCGAGAACGTCCGGAACTGGGAGGGCATCGACACGCACGCTGGACAGGACATCGAGATCCGCGGGAACACGGTCATCGGTTGCCGAGTCGGCATCGCCGCGGTGCCGAGCAAGGATCCGGCCGACCGCATGGAAACGCTCGGGGCACCGCGCGACGTCCTCATCGAGGAGAACGACGTGGTGCGCGATCTCGACCTGGAACCGGGTGCCGGGATCATCATGAGCGGAGCCGGTACCACCGTCGGGTCGACGCGGGAGCGCGCCCGGGGATCGATCTCCTCGAACACCGTCCGCGGCGGCGCCGGGAGCTCCGGCGAGGGTGCGATCGTCGTCAAGCTCTCCGAGGACACGACCGTTTCCGGGAACACGATCGTCGAGAGCATCATGAGTGCCATCGCGCTCCCGCACTCGAACAGCAGGATCGCGATCCACGACAACGTGGTGGAGGGGGTGTCGGGAACCAGTGTCGGCATCAACGTCGTCCACGGGGTCAATGACGGAGCGATCATCGGCAACCGGTTCCGAGCCACTGATCCCCGCCTCCGCGTGGCCGTGCGGTTCGGGAGCGCGCCGAACGTCTTCACGGTGCGCGAGAACGAGTTCAACGATGCGATGGTGCAGGTCGCTCGGGGTGGTGCGACCGTCTCGGAGTGAACGACCGGGGCGGCCGCGCTCCGGCGCGGTCGCCGCCTCCATCGTCCCGCTGACTAGGCGGGGACGTAGTCGAACGTGTCCGGGTCCGGACCCGTCCGGTGGCCCTTGTCGAGACCCGTGATGTCCGTGATGTCCTCCGCCGACAGCTCGAAGTCGAAGATCTGGAAGTTCTCCTCCACCCGGGCGCGGGTGACCGACTTGGGGAACACGATGTCGCCGCGCTGGATGTGCCAACGGAGGACGACCTGCGCCGGCGTCTTGTCGTGCGCACGTGCGATGCGCGTGATCGTCTCGTCGTCCAGCACGAGGCCCTGTGCGATCGGGGACCAGGCCTCCGTGGCGATGCCCAGCTCCCGGTTGTGGGCACGGAGGGCGTCCTGTTCGAGGTACGGGTGTACCTCGATCTGGTTCACGGCCGGGGTGATCGTGGCCTCGTCGCGGAGACGGTTGAGGTGGTGCGCCTGGAAGTTGCTCACGCCGATGCTCCGCGCGGTGCCGGCGTGGTAGAGCTCTTCGAAGGCCTTCCATGTCGGGACGAAGTCCGAGACGGTGGGCAGCGGCCAGTGGATGAGGAACAGGTCGGTGTAGCCGCCGAGTAGGTCGGCCGACTTCTTGCCGTTCTCGGTGGCGAGCGCCGGGTCGTGGAAGCCGTTGTTGAGCTTCGAGGTGACGAAGACCTCCTCACGCGGGATCCCGGACTCGGCGATGGCCTCGCCGACCTCCTTCTCGTTGCCGTACATCTCGGCGGTGTCGATGTGGCGGTAGCCGACCTCGAGTGCGGTCAGCGTCGCTGCCTTCGTGTCCTCGGGCTTGATCTGGAAGACGCCGAACCCGAGCTGCGGGATGGTCTTGCCGTCGTTCAGGGTGATGTTCGGAACGGTCATGGTCCGAGTCAACCAAAGGATGACCGGCGAACATTCCACGGCTTTTTGATCCGGTGATGGTGATGGACTTGCGGTTAGTATTCATATGTCACATACTAATACGGACAACCAACCCGTTCCTGGAGGTACTCGTGCGCCGATCTACTCGGAGCCTCTCGCTCTTGCCCGCCGGGGCGGCCGCTCTGGTCGGCTCGCTCGTCGTCGGAGATGTCGCCCTCGCGGCTGGCGCCTCCGCGCCTGAACCGTCGTCTGTTCGCACTGAAGGTGACACGATCACCGGCCCGCTGCAGAACTCGAAGAAGTCGACCTACCTCGCCGTCAGTGGTTCAAGCTGGCGCGACACCGTCGCGAAGCCGGGCGTGGTGACGTACCCGGCGCCGGGAGCACTCGCAACAGTGGTCGTCGACGGCACTTGTGTCCCTGTTAGCCAATCGCCTACTGCGCCATCTCTCTCACACATCCCGGTTGCAGACGGGAGCGGTTGCTTGCAGTTCCGTGCGGAGGTCACGAATGAGGGGTTCTTCACCTTCCGCGTTGAACACTCGGGTGCACCGGCGGATCGTCACTATCTCGGTGACGCCAGCAAGGGTGGCGTTCAGGACCTCATCGCCACCTCGGTCGACGTTGTGTATGCAATTCCGGAGGAGCCGGCGGCGGAGACGTCGCTCCTCGTCGAGGTCGCAGACCGAGACGAGGACGGCATGATCACCGCCGGTGACACGGCGCGCTGGTCCGCGACCATCGGAAACTCGGGCAACGTGCGCCTCCGGGACATCGAGATCGAACTGTCGAACGACGTCGACATCGCCTGTGACCCCGCGATGGTCGACGCTGGCGGGGAGATCACCTGCGAGTCCGAGCAGACCTTGACGCAGGCCGACATCGATGACGGTGAGCTTGAAGCCACTCTGATCGGGTCGGCGCGGACGCCTCGGGACGTCGCCTTTGAGCTTCCCGATGCCTCGGCGTCGTCGAAGATCACGGCGAAGGCCGAGGGCACGACCGTGACTTCGGCCACGGGTTCCGTCCCCACCGCGGGGTCGAAAGTCTCCGTGACGACGACGCTCCGTAACGACGGAAATGTCACGCTGTCCGACCTCGTGGCGATGGTCGGCGGGCGGGAGCGTGCCTGCGGTGCCGATGAGCTGGCTCCGGGAGCTTCGACGGACTGCTCGTTCGAGCACATCGTGTCCCAGGACGAGTTCGACTCGGGGCAGATCGTGTTCCAGAGCGCTGCGACCGGCACAGCCCCGTCGGGTGCCGCAGTCACGTTGGCTGCATCACAAGCCACTGTCGACTTCGAGCGGCAGGGCGCGGTGTCCGCAGTGCTCTCGCCGGTCGTGGACGGCGAGCCGGGGGTCGGCGACGAGATCGGTTTGGCGCTGACGATCACGAACGACGGCAACGCCTCGGTCCGAGCCCTCGCCGTCGAACTCGACAAGCAGGGCCTCGCGGCGGAATGTGACGTCCCATCGCTGGCGCCCGGCGCCTCGATCGAGTGTGACGTGACGAGTTCGTACAAGGTGACCCAGGCGGATGTCGACGCGGGCTCGGTCGGCTTCACCGCGACGGTCACCGGCGTGGACTCCGCTGCGAACGCGGTCAGTGCCGAGGCGCGGGCGACTCAGGGGACCGAGGTGCAGGCACCTGCGGTGGGCGTGACGTTGTCGCCCACCCTCAACGTTGCCGGCAAGACTCCGGCGGCGGGTGACGAGGTCGCCCTCGTGCTGTCGGTGAAGAACACCGGCAATGTCACGCTGACTGAAGTCGCTGGGGCGATCGCGGATCGTGAAGGTTTCCTGGCAGAGTGCCCGACTGGCCCGTTGGCGCCGGGGGCGACCGTCGACTGCATGCTGCCGCCGTACGAGCTGACGCAGGACGACGTCGACAACGGCGCGATCGAGTTCGATGCGGACGTGACCGCGACGGGACCGAAGGACCAGAAGGTCGCGGGTGCCGATTCGGCATCGGTGACCGTCGACCGTCAGCACGGAGTGGTCGCGGTGGCCACGGCGGCGCTCACGAACGATGACGATGCGCCGAAGGCTGGCGACAAGGTGTCGCTCGACGTCGCAGTGCGGAACTCCGGCAACGTGACGCTGCGGGAACTCGCCGCTGAGGTCGGCGGTCGTGAGCTGGACGTCGAATGTGCTGAGGGTGTGCTCGCTCCGGGAGCCGAGGTGACGTGTGCGATCGCCGACCACGTGCTCACGCAGGCCGAGATCGACGCGGGCGAGGTCGGGTTCGAGGTCACGGTGACCGCCGCGGCACCGGGCGGCCGGACGGCGAGTGCGTCGGACGATGTGTCGGTGGAGCTTGCTCGGGTGCCGGCGATCGAGATGAGCGCGACGAGCGTCCTCGACGCGAACGAGCACGAGGTGCCGCTGGTCGGTGACACCGCGACGGTCGAGATGACGATCCGCAACACGGGCAACGTGACCGTGACCGGTGTTCGCGGTCAGGTCGCTGACCGGGACGGCCTCGAGGTCGACTGCCCGTCGGACGAGCTCGCTCCGGGTGAGGAAGTCACGTGCGTGGTCTCCGAGTACACGCTGACCCAGGGCGACGTCGACGCCGGCGGAGTCCGGTTCGACGTGACGAGTGCTGCGACGGGTGCGAACCGTGAGCGGGTCGAGGCTACGGCCGACACGACGCTGACGATCGTCCGGGCTCCCGCGATCGAGACGACCGCGACGGCCGAGCTCGACGAGACCGCCGCCGAGCACACGTTCGCCGGTGACACTGCGACGGTTCGCCTCACGATCGAGAACACCGGCAACGTGACTGTTCGTGACCTCGCCGGTTCGGTCGAGGGCCGTGACGGCATGGTCGTGACCTGCGCCACGAAGTCGCTCGCGCCGGGCAAGTCCGCGGACTGCACGCTGTCGAAGTACGTACTCACACAGGGCGACATCGACGCGGGCAAGGTCGACTTCGCGGTCACGGCGACCGCGGTCGGTGCGAACGGTCAGTCGGTGACGGCTGACGCGAAGACCGGAGCGGGCATCGAGCAGGCTCCCGCGGTCGAGGCCGTCGTGGTCGCGCACCTTGCCGAGTCCGACTCCGAGTCCGAGTCCGAGCACGGTGCTCCGCGCGCCGGTGACCGGGTCGCGGTGAGCGTCCGGGCGACGAACACGGGCAACGTGACGCTGACGAACACCCGCGCCGAGGTCATCGAGCTGGCGGACCTGTCGGCAGAGTGCATCGCCGAGGGCGTGGCACCGGGGAAGTCGATCGAGTGCGTCGTGCCGGAGTACGTCCTGACGCAGGGCGACATCGACCACGGCCAGGTCACGGTCGCAGCGGTCCTGGACGCGGACGGCCCCGGCGGTGACACGGTGAACGACCGTGACGAGGTCCGGGTCGGGCTGAATGCCAAGAGCGTGCTCGACGTCACGTCCGAGCCGATGGTCCAGGACAGCGAGGGTGACATGGTCGTCCTCGACGGGGACCGCGCTCTGCGCCCGGGAGACAAGGTCTGGGTGCGGTATTCGGTGGCGAACACGGGCAACCTCGTGGTGAACGCCGTGCAGCACATGGAGGACATGCCGGCGGTGGACGTCGAGCAGGCGATCCTGCAGCCGGGTGAGCGCACGACGGCGATGACCACGGATGCGCACACCGTCACGGAGGCCGAAGCGGCCGAGGGTACCGTCGTGATGCTCGGGCAGGTCAAGGGCCAGGTCGCGCGTGCTGATGGCGACTCCACCTCGCAGGGTGAGGCCACCACCGGTCAGACCGGTGCCGAGTCGGAGTCCGAGAACACGGTCACCGCGCTCGACACGGAGACGACCGAGCCGGTCGCCACGACGAACAAGCCGGTGTGGGTGTTCTCCACCGAGGTCCGGACCACCGTCAAGGCCGAGCCGGCTCCGATCGAACTCGCGTTCACCGGGTCCGAGATCACGCAGGTCGTCCTGCCGGCGGGCATCGTCCTGCTCCTGGCTGGCGCAGTGCTGCTGATCTGGATCCAGCGTCGCCGCAAGGACGACGAACAGGGCCGCCACCGCGCCTGACCCGCGGCGGCGAAACAGGAACACCCCCGCTTCCGACCCCATCGGGAGCGGGGGTGTTCCGCTACGCGAGCGCGGCGGTGATGTACGCGAGCAGCGCCTGACCGTAGGCGTCCGCAGCGTCGACCGACGTGAAGGAACGGGAGTGCCCATCGATCGTCGCCACCACCGTGAACCCCGCCGACAGCGACTCGAACGCCGGTCCGAGCAGCTCTCGCAGCTGGTCCTCCCGTGGCAGCCACAGCGACTCGGACGCCGACACGGAATCGAGCGCCCACTCGGTCGTCCCGTTGAACCCGAGCACGGTGCCGCTGGGGTAGTCGTGCCGCTCGACGGTCATCTCCGACACGGTGTACACGTCGTCGTCGACGCCGGGCTTGTCGATGACGAACCGGTCGCCGGTCGCGGGGTGCCAACGAAGGCCGGCATCGCGCAGGGAGCGGGCGAGAGCAGTGGTGATCACGCCTCCCACCCTGCACGAACCCGCAAAGCCTGTCACCGAGCACGAGCCACATAGGTTGCGGAAAGCAAGCCGTACTAGCATCGCGGAGCACCCCAACGCGCGATCGCACCAGCGTTCCGCGCGCGCGACGCGACGACGCCCGGGCAACCGGTGCCGCGCCTCCAGGCCGAAGGACCGACCTCGAGGCGGGCCGCCGGCCGGCGTCCCGACCGAGGTGGGCACCAACCCGTCCGCCCAGAGAAGGACCCGCATGACCCTCGAACGCGAGGAACTCCGCGACGACTGGACCGTGACGATCGCCGGGGACGCCCTGCCGGCGGGGGCGCCGGACGGTATCGCGGGCCGGACGATCCCGGCGACGGTTCCGGGCCAGGTGCACACCGACCTGCAGCGCGAGGGGCTGCTGGCCGATCCGACGTTCGACCGGAACGAGGACGCCGGCAAGTGGGTCGGACGGGCCGACTGGTCGTACCAGCGCACGGTCGACGTCGACCCGAGGGGCTTCGAGCGCGTCGACCTCGTGTGCGACGGACTCGACACCGTCGCGGAGCTCAGCCTCGACGGCGTCGTGGTGGGCACCACGCGCAACATGCACCGTCGCTACCGCTTCGACGCCCGGGACAGCACCGGTGGCCTCGGACGGGGGAGCAAGACGCTCGAGATCCTGTTCGAGTCGCCCTACCGCGAGGCCGGACGCGTGGCGGCGAAGGCCGGGAGCATGCCCGGGCCCTACGACGAACCCTTCCCGTACGTGCGCAAGATGGCGTCGAACTTCGGGTGGGACTGGGGTCTCACGGCGGTGACGAGCGGGCCGTGGCGTCCGGTGGCGATCGAGCGCTGGTCGACCGCGCGGCTCCGCGAGGTCCGGCCGCTGGTCGACGTCGAGGCCGGCGAGGGCGTGCTCGACGCGCACATCACCGTCGAGCGGTCCGGGATGAACGACCTCGACCAGGACGGCGAGGACGACGACCTGGTCCTCGTGGTGACGGTGAGCGGTCACGACACCAAGCAGCGTTCTCGTGCCCAACTGACACCGAAGGACGACGAGACCGTGGTCACCGTGCGGGTGCCGGAGGTGCAGCGGTGGTGGCCGCGCGGCTACGGCGCGCAAGACCTGTACGACGTCGTCGTCGAGCTGCAGACCGTCGACGGCGAAGTGCTGGACCGTCAGACGTCCCGCACGGGGTTCCGCTCGACCCGGATCGACACGACCGCGGACCGCATCGGCAAGCCGTTCGACATCCACGTCAACGGCACCCTCATCGACGTGCGCGGGGTGAACTGGATCCCCGACGACGTCATCGTCTCCCGGGTCTCTCGAGCCGGCGTCACGTCGCGTCTCAACGCTGCCGTCGACCTCAACGCGAACCTCGTGCGCGTCTGGGGCGGCGGGGTCTACGAGTCGAACGACTTCTACGAGGTGTGCGACGAACTCGGGCTGCTCGTCTGGCAGGACTTCCCGTTCGCGTGCTCGGCCTACCCCGAGACCGAGCCGATCCGCAGTGAGGTCATCGCCGAGGCCCGCGACAACGTCGCCCGGCTCGCGCGCCACCCCTCGCTCGTGCTGTGGAACGGCAACAACGAGAACATCTGGCTGCACGACGTGGACGGCTGGGCCGACGAGCTCGGGGACCGCGGGTGGGGACTCGACTACTACCTCGACCTGCTGCCGACGATCGTGGACGCGGTCGACCCGTCGCGCTTCTACACGGTGGCCTCGCCGTGGTCGGGGTCCGAGTCGCTGTTCGCGAACGACGTCGACCACGAGACGCACCACTCGTGGGACGTCTGGAACCGGCTGTCCGACGACCACTACCGCGACTCGGTGCCGCGGTTCGTGTCCGAGTTCGGCTGGCAGGCGCCGCCGGCGTGGCGCACGCTGCGCGACGCCGTCACCGACGAGCCGTTGCGCGTCGACTCCCCGGGCGTCGTCCACCACCAGAAGGCGGCGGACGGGATGGCGAAGCTCGCGCGCGGACTCGAGCCGCGGTTCGGCTCCGTGGACGACGCCGACCTCGACCGCTGGCACTACCTCACCCAGCTGCAGCAGACGCGCGCCATCGCGACGGGTGTCGAGCACTGGCGGACGCACTGGCCCCGGAACACCGGCGTCGTCGTGTGGCAGCTCAACGACCTGTGGCCGGTTTCGTCGTGGTCGGCGATCGACTCGGCGGGGCGGCTGAAGCCGCTCGCGCACGAGCTGCGCCGCCTCTACGACGACGTGCTGCTGACGATCCGACCGGTCACCTCGTTCAGTGCGTCGGTCGAGCGGACTGGAGGCGCGGATCACCCTGCGTCGTCGGCCTCCGGGACCGAGACGGCTGACCTGGGTGACCTGGCGGACACGCTGTCGCTCGGGGTGTCGCCGGGAGCGTTCGGCAACGCTCCGATCGAGGTCGCCGTCCGGTCCACCCGCGCCGGCCATGACAGCGTCGTACGCGTGCGGCGGATCACGCTCGAGGGCGCCGTGCTGGCCGAGGTCACGCTGCCGGTCCACCTGTCCGGGGCCGGGGTCGCCGTGGTGGCCCTGCCCGAGTCCGTCGGCGTGGTCGACGACCCGACGAACGAACTCGTCGTGGCGGACATGGACTGGCGTCGCGCCGTGTGGACCCCGGCGCCCGACAAGGACCTGCGCTGGACCCCGGCACGGTACCGGACGGAGACGACCCCGGTCACGGACGAGTCGGGCACGGTCATCGGCGTGGACCTGGTGGTCGAGGCCGAGACGCTCGTGCGCGATCTGCTCGTCCAGCCGGACCGGATCGCCGAGAACGGTGCCGTCGATCGCGGGTTCATGACCCTGCTGCCAGGGGAGCGAGTGCCGTTCCGGGTGCTCGGCGTGACGCCGGAGGACGTTCCGGCGCTGGCTGAGGAGCCCGTGATGTGGAGCCTCGACCGGCTGTTCACCCGCTGAGTCTGTGCGAACGGTGTCCGTTCCCGCGGCCGGCCTGGGATTCCCGGGCTGGCCGAGTTACCATGGGGACTCAACGGACTTCCGCCGCACGCGTCGACGACGACACCAGGACGGCGACCAGTTCCAGATCAAGGAGTCATGATGCTCGGAAACCTCGGCGGCGTTCACCTGCTGATCATCCTCGGGATCGTCATCCTGCTGTTCGGCGCGACCAAGCTCCCGGCTCTCGCGAAGGGCCTCGGGCAGTCGATCAACATCTTCAAGAAGGAGATGGGCGACAGCGACAAGAAGCCGAACGGCACCGACGCCGGCGTCCAGAACACGACCGTGCAGAGCACCGGCACCGAGCCGACGGCGCAGCCGGTCGTCAACCCGGGCCCCTCGGTCCAGCCCCACTCGGACTCCCGCAACTAGGACCCAGCCCCGTCCTGTCGGCAGCCCCCGCGACCCGTCCGGTCCCGGGGGCTTCGCCATGCGTGCCGGAGGGCGCAGGATGAGCACATGACGATCCCGTCCGTGCCTGCGGCCGCGGCACCGCTCCGTGACGATCGTCGGGTCGTGCTGGTCGTGGCGATCCTGTCGTCGTTCGTGGTGGGGCTGGACTCGAGCGTCGTGAACGTGGCGCTGCCCGCCGTCCGGGACGAGCTCGGCGGAGGTCTCGTCGTCCAGCAGTGGACCGTCGACGCCTACCTCGTGACCCTCGGTTCGCTCATCCTCGTGGCCGGGAGCCTGTCCGACCTGTTCGGTCGGGTCCGGATCGTCACGTGGGGGCTCGTCGTGTTCGGGCTCGCCTCGGTCGCGTGCGCGGTCGCTCCGACGGGCGAGGTGCTCGTCGTGGCCCGGGCGCTCCAGGGTGTGGGCGGTGCGCTGGTCACCCCGAGTGCACTCGCCCTCATCGTCGCGGCCTTCCGCGGAGCGGCGCAGGCGAAGGCGATCGGCGCGTGGACGGCGTGGTCGAGCGCGTCGACGATCCTCGGCCCGGTGGTCGGTGGGCTCGTCGTCGACGGCATCGGGTGGCGCTGGATCTTCGTGCTGACGGCGGTGCCGATCGCGGTGACGATCCCGCTCGTGCGGCGGATCTCGTCCGAGGTCCGGGTGGGGCCGCGGGCGCGGGTGGACGTCGTCGGTGCGGTGCTCGCCGTGGTCGGCGTCGGTGGGGTGGTCCTCGGGCTGATCGAGCAGGAGCGGCTGGGGTGGGGTGCGCCGGTCGTCGTCGCCGCGCTGGTCGTCGGCGGTGCGGCGCTCGTGGCGTTCGTGCCGTGGGAACGTCGGACGGCGGCGCCGCTCGTGCCGCTCGAGCTCTTCCGGGCGCGGAACTTCACCGTCGGGAACCTCGCGACCCTGTCGATCTACGGTGCGCTCGGGATGGTCTTCTTCGTGGTGACGCTGTTCCTGCAGGAGGTCTGGCGCTTCCCCGCCTGGGTCGCCGGCATCGCGACGCTGCCCCCGACGGTGATGCTCCTGCTCCTCTCGACCACGGTCGGGGCCGTCGCCGGGCGATGGGGTCCGCGGTGGTTCATGGCGGCGGGTCCGGCGATCGCAGCCGTCGGCGCGCTCCTGATGCTCGTCGCCGGTGACGAGCCGGTCGGCTACTGGTGGTCGGTGCTGCCCGGACTGGTGCTGATCGGTGTCGGCCTCGCCCTCATGGTGACGCCCCTCACGAGTGCAGTCCTGGGGTCGGTGCCGCAGTCGGAGGCGGGGGCCGGTTCAGCCGTGAACAACGCGATCGCCAGGATCGCCGGCCTCGTGATGGTGGCGCTCGCGGGTGTCGTCCTCGGGGGCGGGGTGGGAGTGGCGGGGCTGCACCGCGCGATGGTGGTGATGGCGCTCCTGCTGCTCGCCGGTGCGGCCGTGAGCGCCCTCGGGATCCGGAACGCACGAGCGGAATACGGTGCTGCCAGCGCAAGTTGAGTGGAGTAGACTCAACTACAGGACCAACGCAACGAAAGGACGGAACGCATGGCGAACCTCCAGGGCGCTCCTGACTCGCAGGAGGAGCAGAAGACCGCCCTCGAGCAGTACGGCGTCGACCTCACCGCGATCGCCCGCAGCGGCAAGCTGGACCCGGTGATCGGGCGCGACGCCGAGATCCGGCGCGTCTCCCAGGTGCTGACGCGCCGCACCAAGAACAACCCCGTGCTCATCGGGGAGCCCGGCGTCGGCAAGACCGCCGTCGTCGAGGGACTCGCCCAGCGCATCATCGCGGGTGACGTCGCCGACTCCCTCAAGGACAAGCGGCTCGTGTCGCTCGACATGTCCGCCCTCATCGCCGGCGCGAAGTACCGCGGCGAGTTCGAGGAGCGGCTCAAGGCCGTGCTCAAGGAGATCAACGACTCCGACGGGCAGGTCATCACCTTCATCGACGAGCTGCACACGCTCATGGGCGCCGGCGGGGGCGAAGGTTCCGTCGCCGCGTCCAACATGCTCAAGCCGATGCTCGCCCGCGGTGAGCTCCGGCTCATCGGGGCGACGACGCTCGACGAGTACCGCGAGTACATCGAGAAGGACGCCGCGCTCGAACGGCGCTTCCAGCAGGTCTTCGTCGGGGAGCCCAGCGTCGAGGACACTGTGGCGATCCTCCGTGGCCTCAAGGAGCGGTACGAGGCGCACCACAAGGTGACGATCAACGACACCGCCCTCGTCGCGGCGGCCAGCCTGAGCAACCGGTACATCTCCGGGCGCCAGCTGCCCGACAAGGCGATCGACCTCATCGACGAGGCGGCGAGCCGGCTCCGCATGGAGATCGACTCCAGCCCGGTCGAGATCGACGAACTCAAGCGCACCGTGGACCGGTTGCGCGTCGAGGAGTTCGCGCTGAAGCAGGAGAAGGACGAGGCCTCGAAGGCACGGCTGGAGACCCTCCGCGCCGAACTTGCGAGCCGTCAGACCCTGCTCGACGAACTCGAACAGCGCTGGCAGGCCGAACGGGCGAACCTCAACCGCATCGGTGAGCTGAAGCAGCAGCTCGACGACCTCAACATGCGCTCCCAGCGCGCGCAGCGTGAGGCGGACTACGAGCTGGTCTCCCGTATCGAGTACAGCGAGAAGCCGCGGATCGAGGCCGAACTCGCCGCCGCCGAGCAGGCCGAGCAGGCCGACCGGATGGTGAACGACAGCGTCACCGACGAGGACATCGCCGCCGTCATCGCGCAGTGGACGGGCATCCCGATGGGGCGCCTGCTGCAGGGCGAGACCGAGAAGCTCCTGCACCTCGAGAACGAGCTCGGCCGGCGGATCATCGGGCAGCGCAGTGCCGTCACGACCGTGTCCGAGGCCGTCCGCCGCACCCGCGCGGGCATCTCCGACCCGGACCGGCCGACGGGCTCGTTCCTGTTCCTCGGCCCGACCGGCGTCGGCAAGACCGAGCTGGCCAAGGCGCTCGCCGAGTTCCTGTTCGACGACGAGAAGGCCCTCGTCCGCATCGACATGAGCGAGTACGGCGAGAAGCACTCGGTCGCACGGCTCATCGGGGCCCCGCCCGGGTACGTCGGGTACGAGGCCGGTGGGCAGCTCACCGAGACCGTCCGGCGTCGCCCGTACTCCGTGGTGCTGCTCGACGAGATCGAGAAGGCGCACCCCGAGGTCTTCGACGTGCTGCTGCAGGTCCTCGACGACGGGCGCCTCACTGACGGGCAGGGCCGGACCGTGGACTTCCGGAACACGATCCTCATCCTGACGTCGAACCTCGGGTCGCAGTTCATGACCGACCAGTCGCTGAGCAGCGTCCAGCGTGAAGAGGCGGTCCGGGAGCTCGTCCAGCAGGCCTTCCGGCCGGAGTTCATCAACCGGCTCGACGACATCGTGGTGTTCGAGGCGCTGACGGAGGAGGACCTCGGCCAGATCGTCTCGCTGTACGTCGACCGGCTCGCCCGTCGACTGACGGACCGTCGGCTCGAGCTGGCGGTCACCCCGGACGCCCGGGCCTGGCTCGCCGAGCGCGGCTACGACCCGGTGTACGGCGCCCGTCCGCTGCGCCGGCTCATGCAGCGGCAGATCGACGACCGGCTCGCCAGGGCCATCCTGGCGGGCGACGTGCGGGACGGTGACACGGTCCGCGTCGACGTCGCCGCGAGCGGCGACGACTTGACGGTCGAGCCGTTCGAGCTGGCGGAGATCGTCGAGGAGTAGCCCCTTCTGGAGGCGCGACACTGTCCCTGGGACCGGGTCGCGCCTCCAGGCCTACATTCCAGGGCATGCCTGAGATCCGCGCACTCCGTCGCCTCACCGACTCCCTCGAGCACGCGGGCGTGCTCGACAAGGCAGTCGACGCCGAACGCTCCCTCGTCCGGGCTCTCGCGCGGCCGAAGGCGCTGCGGCAGCTGCTGCACGGTGTGCCGTTCGGGCACCCGCTGCACCCGCTCATGGTGCAGGTCCCGCTCGGTGCCTGGATCTCGGCGGCGGTGCTCGACCTCGTCGGTGGGAAGGGCAACGCGAAGGCGGCCAAGACGCTCGTCGGCGTCGGGCTCGTCTCGGCGGGCAGCGCCTCGGTCGCCGGGTACGTCGACTGGTCCGAGCTCGACCGGGAACAGCTCCGGACGGGATGGGTGCACCAGGCCGTGAACTGGACGGGCGTCACGCTGTACGGGCTGTCGTGGATGCAGCGGAAGCGCGGGAACCACGGGTCGGGCAAGCTGCTCGCGTTCGCGGGCCTCACGGTCGTCAGCGTCGGCGGGTACCTCGGCGGGCACCTCGCGTACCGGCAGCGCGCGGGCGTCAGCCGCGACGGCGAGGTGCCGTTCGACGCCTGAGCGACCCTGCGGAACCAGCGGCGCGGCGCCGGCCCACGTGGTCGGCGCCGCGCCGTTTCGTCATGCGCCGAATGGAGTGCTGATCATGCCTGGTCATGACCAGTTCGTCAAGCGTGCGTGTGAATCCGTTCGACATCCGTGATGCCCCGGAAACATGCGGATCACAGTCATCCACAAGGGTCTGATTGATGGTTGACAACGGGACTCCGAAGGTCTTCACTTGCCAATACGCAACGTCCTTTCATAAAGGTCGGACCAAGGGAGTCAACGTGACACGCACGCGTTTCGCCGCACTCGGTGCGCTCGCCCTCGCAGGCGCGCTCGCCCTCACCGGGTGCTCCGCCGGAAGCAACGGAGCTTCCGACGGCGGCACGAAGTCCATCGGCACACCCGATGGCAAGGGCAAGACCATCACCGTCTGGATCATGAACGGCGACCTCAGCCCGAAGATCCTCGACGTCGCCGAGAAGCAGTTCACCAAGGCCACCGGCGCCAAGGTGAAGCTCCAGCTCCAGCAGTGGGACGGCATCACGACCAAGCTCACGACGGCGCTCGCCCAGAAGGACGCCCCCGACGTGGTCGACCTCGGCAACACGCAGGTACCCGTGTACGCGGCGACCGGCGGGCTCATGGACCTCTCGCCGTACAAGAAGGAACTGGCCGACGGGCAGACCTGGCTCTCCGGGCTCGAAGGACCGGCCACGGTCGACGGCAAGCTCTACGGCGCGCCGCTGTTCGCGGGCAACCGGGCGGTCATCTACAACAAGAAGACCTGGGCCGATGCCGGGGTCACCGACGTCCCGAAGTCCTACGACGAGCTCACCGCCGACCTCGACAAGGTCAAGGCGAAGAACCCGCAGGCGGACTTCTCCGCGTTCTACATGCCCGGGCAGTACTGGTACGGCGGTCTGCAGTGGGTGTGGGACGCTGGCGGGCAGATCGCGACCGAGAAGGGCGGCAAGTGGACCGGCGCCATCGACTCCGCCGACGCCGTCAAGGGCCTCACCGCGTGGAAGGACTTCCAGAACACCTACTCGGCGAAGTCGACGCAGGACATCAACACCGACAAGCCGGCCGAGTCCGACGTCTTCGCGCAGGGCAACACGTCTGCGATCCTCGGGTCGGCGTGGGAGATCGGCTCGATCACCACGGCGAAGCCCGAGCTCAAGGACCAGATCGGCACGTTCCCGATGCCCTCCTCGACCGAGGGCAAGACGCAGCCCGTGTTCCTGGGCGGCTCCGACCTCGGCATCCCGTCGAAGTCGCAGAACCAGGACCTCGCGCTCTACTACACGAAGATCCTGACCTCGAAGAAGTTCCAACAGGACCAGGTCTTCGGCGTCGACGGCTGGGAGCCGAACTCGACGCAGCTGCTCGACGCGGTGGCCGGTGACGTGGACGAACTCCACAAGCCGTACTTCGCGGCGGCGTCCACCAGCCGACCGACCCCGGCCACGCCGGGCTGGGCGACGATCGAGGGCGACTCGACCTTCCAGACGATGTTCGCCGACATCGCCACCGGTCGGAAGACGCCGCAGCAGGCCGCCGAGGGCTTCTCGAAGCACCTCACGTCCGCGCTCAACGCGCAGCAGTAGTCGATGACCTCCACTGCGGAGCGGGTGTCCGGTTCGGCTGCGGCCGAGCCGGACACCCGGCGGCGGACCGGCACGGCGCTGCGCCTCCGCCCCGCGGGCTCGGGTCCGCGCGGCGGCGGGCGCGGTGCCGGTCGCCGGTCGCTCACGTCCTCGCGGGCGCCGCTGGTGCTGCTGGCGCCCGCCGCGATCCTCCTGCTCGCACTCGTCGTCTACCCGCTGGTCCGCCTCCTGGTGATCTCCTTCCAGGACTACGGCCTGCGGGCGATCTTCACCGGGCAGGCCGGGTTCGCCGGGTTCACGAACTACACGAACGTCCTGGCCGACCCGAGCTTCTGGCCCGTCATCCTCCGGACGATCCTCGTCACCGGCGCCATGGTCGTCGGCACCATCGGCATCGGGATGGCGGTGTCGCAGCTGCTCACCCGGCTCGGCGTCGTGATGCGCACGGTCGTCAGCGTCGTGCTCGTGCTGGCGTGGGCGATGCCGAACGTGGCGTCGAGCCTGGTGTGGCAGTGGCTCTTCCAGCCCTTCTACGGCGTGCTCAACTGGCTCATCACCCAGCTCGGGGTCTTCGGCGACCACACGCAGGACAACTGGGCGTCGAGCCCCGGGCAGGCACTGACCATCGTGCTGTCCCTCGTGATCTGGCAGGCGGTGCCGTTCGTCGCCCTGACGCTGTACGCCGCCCAGTCGCAGATCGCGCCGGAGTACTACGAAGCCGGTTCGCTCGACGGCGCCTCGTCGTGGGCGATGTACCGCGCGATCACGCTCCCGGCCCTCGTGCCGACGCTGCTCCTCGTGACGATCCTCTCGGTCATCTGGGACTTCAACGTGTTCAACCAGATCTGGCTGCTCACCAAGGGCGGTCCGGAGGACACCACGCTCACCCTCGGCATCTGGACCTTCGTGAAGTCCTTCGTGTCGAACGCGTACGGGCAGGGCGCAGCGATCGCCGTCATCTCGACGCTCATCCTCGGCGTGCTCACGAGCTACTACATCCGCCGGCTCGTCCGCAGCGGTGAGGAGGACCTGTGACGACCACCACGACCCCCGGTGTGACCGGGGCGACCGCGTCGGAGACGCAACCCGACGTCGCGGGGGCGAGCCGCGCCTCCAGGCCGACCGCGCCGGTTCGTGCGCGCAAGCGGAAGCCGCGCGTCCTGGCGAACACCATCGCCGTCGTGTTCTGCCTGATCTGGGTGTTCCCGATCTACTGGATGGTGAACACGGCGTTCAAGCCCTCGGACGAGGTCACCACGCTCACGCCGATCTGGCTGCCGCTGCGTCCCACGCTCGAGAACTTCACCCGCGCGCTCACGCAGGACGGCTTCCTCGTGTACCTGCGGAACTCCGCGATCGTCGTGGTCGCGGCCGTGCTGCTGTCGATCGTCGTCGGGTTCCTGGCGTCGGCGGCACTCTCGCGCTTCCGGTTCCGCGGGCGGCGGGCGATCCTCGTGGCCATCCTCTTCGTGCAGATGATCCCGTCGGGTGCCCTGCTCATCCCGCTGTTCCTGTCGTTCCAGTCCCTGGGGCTCCTCAACAGCTACATCGGGTTGATCCTGGCGTACGTCGCGAGCGTGCTGCCGTTCTCGATCTGGGTCATGCGCGGGTTCTTCGTCGCCGTTCCGGTCGAGATCGAGGAAGCGGCGAAGGTCGACGGCGCCGGGACGCTCCGGATCCTCTGGAGCGTCCTGTTCCCCCTGGTGATGCCCGGCGTCATCGCGACGAGCGTCTTCGCCTTCATCGCGGCGTGGAACGACTACCTCACCGCGTACGTGATGCTCAAGGACCAGGGGATGTACACGCTGCCGGTGTGGCTCGCCGGGTTCTCGACGAACAAGGGCACGGACTTCGGCGGCCTGATGGCCGCGAGCGTGCTGTTCTCGATACCGGTCGTGGTGTTCTTCCTCATCGTGCAGCGGCGTCTGGTCAGCGGTATGACCGCGGGGGCCGTCAAGGGCTGACGTCATCGACGTCGGACGCCCTGTCTCGCTCCGGCGGGACGGGGCGTCTTCGTCTGTGTTGCTTCCGAAACGGAACAGTTGCGTTCATGTGGCATCTGGTCGTACTCTTCTCGAAACCCACGGGAACGAAGGAGTTCGGGCATGTACGCAACCGAGCGGCACGACGCCATCGCCGCTGCGTTGCACTCGGCAGGGCGGGTCTCCGTCGCCGACCTCGCCGAGCACTTCGACGTGACGACCGAGACCGTGCGCCGCGACCTCGACGCCCTCGAGTCCGCCGGCCTCCTGCGCCGGGTGCACGGGGGAGCGGTGCCCGTCGGCCGTTCGAGCCTGGTCGAGCTCACCGTCGCCGAGCGCGAGGGGCAGCACAACTCCGCGAAGTCCGCCATCGCGCGGGCTGCGATGCGGCTCGTCCCCCCGACCTTCACCGGCTCGATCGCCCTCGACGCCGGCACCACCTGCGCCGCCGTCGCGACGGAGCTGGCCCGTTGGGAGCCGGCCACCGCGGGGGCGACCATCACCGTCATCACGAACTCGGTGCCGATCGCCGCGACCCTGCAGCACAGCGAGCACGTCGAGCTGCACCTGCTCGGCGGTCGCGTCCGCGGGGTCACGAGCGCGGCGGTCGGGACCGCCACGGTCGAGCAGATCGGCGCGCTCCGGCCCGACATCGCCTTCGTCGGCACGAACGGCCTGTCCGCGGGCTTCGGCCTGAGCACGCCGGACGAGTACGAGGCGGCGGTCAAGGGCGCGTACGTGCTCGCCGCCCGCCGCAGCGTGGTCCTCGCCGATGCCGCCAAGCACGGGGTCGAAGCGCTCATGCGGTTCGCCCGGCTCGACGAGATCGACACGCTCGTCACCGACCAGGAGCCGCCGGCCGACCTCGCCGGAGCGCTCGCCGAAGCCGACGTCGAGGTGGTCGTCGCATGAACGCCTCGAGCACACGGATCGTCACGGTGACGCCGAACCCGTCGCTCGACCGCACGATCGAGCTCGCCGGGGAGCTCCAGCGCGGCGCCGTCCAGCGTGCGACGCGGAGCACTGCCGAGCCCGGCGGGAAGGGCGTCAACGTCTCCCGGGTCGTCGTCGCGAGCGGCGGCGACACCGTGGCGGTGCTGCCCGGAGACGAGCTCGACCCCGTCCTGCTCGGCCTCGCGACCCGGGGCATCCCCACGGCGGCGCTCCCGATCGGTGCCCCGCTCCGCTCGAACGTCACCGTGACCGAACCGACCGGGACGACCACGAAGCTCAACGAGCCCGGCCCGTCGCTCGCCGGGCGGCTCGACGACCTCGCCTCCCTCGTCGCCGACACCGCAGGAGCCACCGCCACCGGACCCGCTGCCAGCTGGGTCGTCCTCGCGGGCTCCCTGCCGCCGGGGCTGCCCGACGACGCGCTCGCCGTCCTCGTGCGGACCGTCCGGAAGCGCCACGGCGACGAGGTGCGGATCGCCGTCGACTCGTCGGGCGTGCCGTTCACCGCGCTGCTGCAGTCCGGCGAACGCATCGACCTGGTGAAGCCGAACGCCGAGGAACTCGCCGAGGTCGTCGGCGGCGACCCGGACGAGTTCGAACGGGACGTCGAGGCCGCCGCGGCCGCCGCCCAGCGACTCCGCGACAGGAACGTCGGCACGGTGCTCCTCACACTCGGCAGCGCCGGGGCCGTCCTCGTGACGGAGGACGGCAGCTACGCGGCCGCCGCACCCCGGATCGTCGCCCGCTCCACGGTGGGCGCGGGGGACTCCGCGCTCGCCGGCTACCTGCTCGCGGAGGTCGGCGGGCAACCGCCCGAGCAGCGCCTCGCCCAGGCCGTCGCCACCGGAGCCGCAGCCGCTGCGCTCCCCGGGAGCGACGTCCCCGCCCTCGACCACACCGACCCCGACGGCATCACGGTCCGGACGCTCACCCAGCCGGCCGCGCCCAAACTCGCCTGACTCCACACCCCCGAACACTGCACGTCCTGCGCCCGCGGCGCCATTGCAAAGGAGCAACCCATGTCCGTCAACACGAGTCCACGCCTCATCAGCGTCCAGCTCGTCGGTCTCGACGAGGACCTCGGCGCCACCTCGAGCGACGTCATCCGCGCCCTCGCCGACCGCGTCGCCGCGACCGGTCGTGCGGCGGACGGCGACGTCCTCGCCGAGGACGCGATCAAGCGCGAGGCGAGCGTCGGCACCGGGGTCCCCGGCGGCATCGCCATCCCGCACGCCCGCTCGGCGTCGGTCTCGGAACCGACACTGGCGATGAGCCGGCTCGCCCGGAAGGTGTCGTTCGGCGCCCCGGACGGCGACGCCGACATCGTCTTCATGATCGCCGTGCCCGAGGGAGCGGACAAGGACCACCTGACGGTCCTCTCGACCCTCGCCCGTGCGCTCATCCGCGAGGACTTCACCACGGCGCTCCGCGCCGCCGCCAGCCCGCAGGAGATCGTCGACCTGGTCGACCGCGAGGTGAGCAGCGAGGTCTCCGAAGCGGGCGTCGGGAAGGTGAGCCGCGCCTCCAGTCCGACCGCGGCGACCGGCCAGGAGGCGCGACCCGCCGACGGCACGCACGCTGCGGACGACGACGCGGCCGGCTCCACGGCCAGCACCCGCAAGGTCATCGTCGGCGTCACCGCCTGCCCGACCGGCATCGCCCACACGTACATGGCGGCCGACGCCCTCGTCGCCGCGGCCCGACGCGCGGGCGCCGAGATGCACGTCGAGACCCAGGGATCCTCGCAGGTCGAGCCCCTCGACCCCGCGCTCATCGCCCGCGCGGACGCCGTCGTGTTCGCGGTCGACGTCGACGTGCGCGATCGTGGTCGGTTCGCCGGCAAGCCGCTCGTCAGCGGCCCGGTGAAGCGCGGCGTGGACGAGCCCGACGCGATGATCGCCGAGGCGCTCCGTGCCTCCGACGACCCGAACGCCGCACGGGTGCAGGGCGGCACGGTGACCGAGGGGGCCGGCGCCGCCAAGGACGAGCACTTCGGGCAGGCGCTCAAGCGCTGGCTGCTCACGGGCGTCTCCTACATGATCCCGTTCGTCGCGGGCGGCGGTCTGCTCATGGCACTCGGCTTCCTGCTCGCCGGGTACGGCATCGCCCTGACGCACGGGGACGACGGGGTGAGCAACGCGGTGTACACGCTGCAGCACTCGACCCTGCTGAACCTCCCGCCGGAGGGGCTCGGCTACTACCTCGGTGCCGCCGCGTTCGAGATCGGGTCGGTGTCGCTCGGGTTCCTCGTGGCAGCACTCGCCGGGTACATCGCGTACGCCATCGCCGACCGCCCGGGCATCGCGCCGGGCTTCGTCGCCGGGTCGATCGCCGTGTTCATGAACGCCGGGTTCCTCGGCGGCCTCGTCGGCGGTCTCATCGCCGGTGGCGCCGCGTACTGGATCGGCCGCATCCCGACGTGGCGCTGGCTCCGCGGCCTCATGCCGGTCGTCATCATCCCGCTGTTCGCCTCGATCATCGCCTCGGGCCTGATGCTGCTCGTGCTCGGCGGACCGATCGCCTGGGTCATGACGGAGCTGACCGCGTGGCTCAACTCGCTGTCCGGCGCCTCGGTGGTCCTGCTCGGCATCATCCTCGGCCTGATGATGGCGTTCGACCTCGGCGGCCCGGTGAACAAGGTGGCGTACGCGTTCGCCGTGGCCGGGCTCGGCGCCGGGTCCGCGACGAACGTCGTGCCGTTCGAGATCATGGCCGCGGTGATGGCCGCCGGGATGGTTCCGCCGCTCGCCCTCGCGCTTGCCTCGACCCTCCTCTACCGCAACGGCTTCACCAAGCCGGAGCGGGAGAACGGCAAGGCCGCGTGGCTGCTCGGCGCCTCGTTCATCTCGGAGGGTGCGATCCCGTTCGCCGCGGCCGACCCGCTGCGCGTCATCCCGGCGTCGATGGTGGGCGCGGCGGTCACCGGGGCGATCTCGATGGCGGCCGGTGTGACGTCACGGGCGCCGCACGGAGGCATCTTCGTGTTCTTCGCGATCGGGGACGTCTGGATGTTCATCGTCGCGGTCCTGGTGGGCACGATCGTCTCGGCGCTCGTCCTCGTCGGGCTGAAGAAGTGGGTGCGCCGCGCGCCGGTGTCGCAGGACGCCCTCGTGGCGGAGCCCGCCGAAGCGCGGGTGGTGGCGGCCGCCTGATCACCACCTGACCGGCCGGTGCGCCCGTTCAGCGGCAACGCGAAGCGTTGGGCGGGACGCGCCGGCCGAACCGGCGAGGGAGGACGATGCCGACCGGCACCGCGGCTCCGGTCCGCCACTGACTCGCTACGCGGCCATCGCGAGGTCGATCGGTGCGGTCACCGGGGCCGGAGCCGCATCGAGAGCGGCAGGTGCCAGCGGCGGAACCGAGGCGTGCGTGATCTTCGGGTGCACCGGCCGACGCTCGGTCTCGCCGGCGCCGATCAGCTCCTCGTGGAGCTTCTCGCCGGGGCGGAGTCCTGTGAACACGATGTCGGACGAACCGCCGAGCGCCGCGATCATGCGCCGCGCCACGTCGAGGATCCGTACGGGTTCGCCCATGTCGAGCACCAGGACCTCGCCGGGCTCGGCGATCGCCGCAGCCTGGATGACGAGGTTGCACGCTTCCGGGATCGTCATGAAGTAGCGAGTCGCATCCGGGTGGGTGACGGTCACCGGGCGGCCGGCCCGGATGAGGTCGGCGAAGAGCGGGATCATCGAGCCACGACTGCCCAGCACGTTCCCGAACCGGACGGAGACGTAGTCGAGCCCGGTCTCGGCGGCGGTCCAAGCGGTCAGCCGCTCGGCGATGCGCTTCGTCTGCCCGAGCACGCTCGTCGGGTTCGCCGCCTTGTCGGTCGAGATGTTGACGAGCGTCGGAACCCGTGCTGCCACCGCTGCGTGCAGTACGTTGCGCGTGCCGAGCACGTTGGTCTTCCATGCCTCGTCCGGGTACTGCTCGAGCATCGGAAGGTGCTTCAGCGCGGCCGCGTGGAACACGACGTCGGGGCGGCGCGACAGCAGGATCCCCCTGATGGCATCCGCGTCACGGATGTCGGCGAGGACGACGTCACGGGTGTCGAGGAGCCCGTGGCCGGACACCGACACCTGCACGTGCTGCAGGGCGGTCTCGTCCCGGTCGAGCATGATGATCTCGGCCGGCTCGAAGCGGGCGAGCTGTCGGCAGAGTTCACTGCCGATCGACCCGCCCGCCCCGGTGACGAGGATGCGTCGACCGCGTACGAGGCCGTCGACGCCGTCCAGGTCGGCGGCAGTGGGCCGAGTGCCGACCAGGCCGTGCAGATCGAGCGAGTCGAGATCGGGAAGGGGAAGCTGGACGGACATGACGCTCCTCGGGGTGGACGCAGGTACCCGATCAGGCTAGCGTCTGATATCTGAAATTACAATAGCGTCCTGAATTCAAACACCACTAGTCGGCGATGTTCGCCGTGACCGCGTCGATGTACGCCGCGCGCTCCTCGCGCGTGTGCGGCCGACCGGGCACGCCCGGCCGCTGCTCCCACGGGAACGGCCCGGCCTCGTGCCGGTACTCGATCCCCATCGCCTCGAGCCGCGCCACGTGCTCGACCAGCCGCCCGCGGAACTCGGCGACGTCGCGGGGGCCGGTCACGTCGGCCGACCAGAGCGCCTCGGCGAGGGCCGCGACCCGGGGGAAGAGCTGGTAGTCGAGCTTGCGCGCGGAGTCGACGTGCTCGGTCCACATGTTGCCCTGGCCGCCGATGACGTGCGCGCGCTCCTCCTCGGTGAGGTCGTCCGGCACCGGGTCGAACGCGAACACGTCGTCCACGGTGAGCACGATCGACACCGGGATCGGCTCGGTCTCGAGGTCGCTCTGCCGGTAGTCGAGGTACACCTGGTCGTCCGGGGCGGAGATCACGTCGTGCCCCCGCCGCGCCGCGGTCCGGGCACCGGTGAGGCCGCGCCAGGACAGCACGGTCGCGGACTTCGAGAGCGTGCCGCCCTCGAGGATCTCGTCCCAGCCGAACGCCCGCCGCCCGTGCGACTCGACGTGCGCCGCGAGCCGACCGATGATCCACGCCTGCAGCTGCTCTTCGTCCTCGAGGCCGAGCTCGCGGATGCGCTCCTGCGTGCGGGGGTCCTGCTCCCACTGCACCTTGGGGCACTCGTCGCCGCCGACGCCGATGTACTCGGAGGGGAACAGTGCGATGACCTCGTCGAGGACGTCCTGGAAGAACGTGATCGTGGACTCCTCGGCGTTGAGCACGTCGTCGGCGATGCCCCACTCGGTCCACACGTCGATCGGGTCGCCGGACACCCCGAGCGACGGGTACGCGGCGAGTGCGGCGCGGACGTGCCCGGGTGTCTCGATCTCCGGGACCACGGTGACGAACCGGTCGGCCGCGTAGGCGACGATCTCGCGGATGTCGTCCTGCGTGTAGTAGCCGCCGTGCGGGCGCCCGTCCTTCCCGGCGACGATCAGCTCGCCGTCCGGGCCGAGCACGTGCGCACCGACCTGCGACTCCTTCCGCCACGACCCGATCTCGGTCAGGCGGGGGTACTTCCGGATCTCGATGCGCCACCCCTGGTCCTCGGTGAGGTGGAAGTGCAGCCGGTTGAGGCGGTGGGCGGCGAGCTGGTCGATGACCCGCATGACCTCGTGCTTCGTGCGGAAGTGCCGCGCGACGTCGAGCATCACGCCGCGCCAGGCGAACGCCGGAGCGTCCTCGACGGTGGTCGCGGCGATCGTCCACGGCCCGGTACCGACCCGGCCCTTCCGGTAGACGTCGGCCGGCAGGGACTGCAGGAGCGCCTGGACGCCGTAGAAGACGCCCGCCGCCGAGCCACCGGTGACCATGACGCGGTCTGACGTGACGACGAGCCGGAACGACTCGGAACGGTCGCCCCCGGGGCCGCCCGGCAGCGTCTCGTCGTCGGACACCCGCAGCGCGATGACGTCGGGTCCGTCGCTGCCCGTTCCGTCGGCGGTGTCGCGCACCGGCATCCCCGTCGACCCCCGCAGTGTCTGCTGCAGGTACAGTCGGACCGACTCGCTCGCAGGGTCTGCGGCGATGCGGGTCGACGGGGTGATCGCGAAGGCGCCGACACCCGGTTCGGTGCGGCGCGGCCGTGGGATGAGCATGTCGGAGTCCACCATTCCTCAATGATCTTTCGTAATATGGAGGCTATGGCCGTGGACGAGACCGTGTCAACGCTTCCGAACGGCGCTGTCGGCAGCACGCCGGGGATGCTCCGGCTCATCAACTCGCGCGCCATCCTCGACGAGCTCTTCCGCGACGACGGATCGCACACCGTCACGGAACTCAGCCGGATCGTCGGACTCTCCCGCCCCACCGTGGAAGCGGCGCTCGCCGACCTCGTCGAAGAAGGCTGGGTGACCGAAGCCGAGGCGATCGCGACCCCGAACAAGGCCGGCCGTCGGGCGAAGCGCTTCCGGGCCGACGCCGCGGCCGGATCGGTGCTCGGCGTCGACCTCGGACTGCACGGCATCGTGGGGCTCCGGTCGGACCTCCGCGGTCAGCAGCTCGCGCGCGTCGAGGAGGTCTACACCGACCTCGCGTCCGCCGAACAGGCCTGGGCGAGCGTGCAGGACGTCGTCCACCGGCTCGTCGAGGGAACCGAGCCCTCCCGGCTCCTCGCCGCCACGTTCGGGGTGCCGGCCGTCGTCGACCGCTCCGGCGAGATCGACTACACGGTCGCCGTGCCGCAGTGGGTGGAGCGCCGCGTCCCGGGCCGGATCGGCGACCTCTTCCCCGAGGCCACGACCTTCTTCGACAACGACGCCAAGCTCGCCGCCACCGCCGAGGCCATGTGGGGGCGCTTCCGCGGCGTACGGGACGGCCTGTACCTGGTGATGGGTCGCCAGATCGGTGCGGCCTACCTCGTCGACGGGGTGCTCGCGCGCGGTGCACGCGGCGCGGCCGGCGAGATGGGCGGCCTGGCCTCGACCGGATGGCCCGACGCGCCCGCCCGACTGGAGGCGCGGATCCCGTCCGGCTCCGACCTCGAGTCGGTCATGGCGTCGGCCGGACAGGGCGACCCGGCCGCCTCGGCGGCCGTGCGGGCCCTCGCCGAGGACGTCGCGCCCGGCGTCGTGCAGCTCATCGCCACGATCGACCCCGAGGTCGTCGTGGTCGGTGGCGAGGTCCTCCCCGCGGCCGAGGTGTTCTGCGCCGCCCTGGCCGAGGTCGTCACCCCGCGGCTCCGGCACCCGGTGGAGATCGTCCCGTCCACCGTCGGCCGCGACGCCGTCGCCCGCGGAGCCCTCGCCCGGTCGCTCACCCACGTCCGGACGTCGCACATGGGACTCGGCTGACGCTCAGCCCGCGCGCCGGCTCCTGACAGGGCGCTCAGGGAACCTGAACGCATGACGACTGCCGTGGCCGCGCCCGCCCACACCATGACCGTCGCCACCCGCGACACCGCCGCCGAGTCGGAGATGAGCGGACTCTCCGGGCTCGTCCTCCAGCTCATCGACGCCCTGGGGGAGTGGGGCGTCGCCCTCATGCTCTTCGTCGAGACGGTCTTCCCGCCGATCCCGTCCGAGGTGATCCTGCCGCTCGCCGGGTTCCTGGCCGGCGCGGGCCGGATGAACCTCGCGGTCGTCCTGGTCCTCGCGACGCTCGGGTCGTACCTCGGGGCCCTGGTGCTGTACTGGCTCGGGGCGGCCATCGGCTTCGAGCGGACCGTCCGCTGGCTCGGCAAGCTGCCGCTCGTCGACGAGGACGACTTCCGGACGGCGGCGGACTGGTTCCACCGGCACGGCAGGAGCGCGGTGTTCTTCGGCCGGTTCGTGCCGATCGTCCGCAGCCTCATCTCGCTGCCGGCCGGCGCGGACCGCATGTCCCTCGGGACGTTCTCGCTGTTCACGATCATCGCGAGCGGGATCTGGAACAGTGCGCTCGTCCTGCTCGGGGCTGCACTCGGCACGCAGTACGACCGTGTCGAGCAGTACACCGAGTGGATCGACCGGGTGCTCTACGTCGCGATCGCAGCCGTCGTGGTGACCTTCGTGGTCCGGCGGGTCCGTCGGATCCGTCGCTTGCGGACCGAGCGTGCGGGGCGCGGTGCTGGTGCTGCTCCGCGGCACCCGGATACATCCGCATGAACACGGGGGAGTAGCCCCATCACGATGTCATAACGCCCGCGCGATCTCCGGCGCGGACGCGTACCGTACTGGGTGAGTCACCTTGTTGGCAACTGCCACGGACCACCGGGCTCCGAACGGAACGACATCAACCATGACCCTGCTGGACGGTACGCGGGCGGACACGGTCCTCGCGGGCCGCTACCGCCTCGTCAAGCTGATCGGCACGGGCGGCATGGGGTCCGTCTACGAAGCGCGCGACGAGCACACCTACCGCGCCGTCGCGGTGAAGCTCTTCGCGACGCCCGAGTCGATGACCACGGCCGACCGGGTCCGCCAGGAACGTGAGATCCGCCTGCTCAGCATGATGTCGCACCCCGGACTCATCCCGCTGTACGACGCGGGCACGCACGACTTCGAGGACGGGCCGCACCGCTTCATCGTGATGGAGCTCATCGCCGACACCACGCTCCTGCGCCGACTCGCCGAGGGGGCGCTGCACAACTACGAGGTGGCCGACCTCGGGGCGCAGCTCGCCGATGCCCTGGCCTACGTGCACTCGCGCGGCATCGTGCACCGGGACGTCAAGCCGGCGAACATCCTGATGAGCGACGAGGGCTCCTCGGGGTTCGCCCGCACCGTGAAGCTCACCGACTTCGGTGTCGCCCACTTCGTCGACGGCTCACGCCTCACGAACGACGGCACGATCATCGGGACCGCCGCGTACCTCAGCCCCGAGCAGGTGGCGGGGGAGCCGATCGGCTTCGCCACCGATGTCTACTCGCTCGGACTCGTGCTGCTCGAGGCGCTGACCGGCAAGCAGGAGTACTCGGGGACGCTGATCGAGGCGGCCCTCGCCCGGCTGCGGAACGACCCGGAGATCCCCGAGGACATCGCGCCCGAGTGGCGGGACCTCCTCGCGAAGATGACGGCGCGCGACCCCGACCGCCGTCCGACCGCGGTGGCCATCGCGAACGCCCTGCGCGGGGGATCGACCCAGATCACCGGCCCGGTGCCGCTCGGCCCGCAGCGCGTGAAGCACAAGCGCGACCACCGGCTGCACCGAGCGGCGCACCGGCACGCGAAACGCGGCACGTTCGTCGTCGTGCGGCGCTGGCGGCGGCGGAACGTGTTCGTCGGGTCGTTCGCGGTCTTCGGTGTCCTGGTCGCCTGTGCGGCCTCCTACGTCGCCGGGGCCCTCCACTGAGCGGATCCGCGGCATCGGCACCGACCTGTCGCTCCGCGCGCGCGGTGTCCCTGGCAGGATGGACGGCATGACCGACCAGCGCTGGATCAAGATCTGCGGCCTGTCGACGCCCGAGACCGTGGACGCCGCCATTGACGCGGGCGCCGACGCGGTCGGGTTCGTCTTCGCCGCCGGCAGCTCCCGGACCGTGACCGCGGATCTCGCGAAGCAGCTGGTGGAACGGGTGCCGGACGGCATCGACGCCGTCGGGGTGTTCCGCGACCAGGAGATCGACGAGATCGTCGGCATCGCGTCCGAGGTCGGACTGACCACCCTGCAGCTGCACGGCGGCGAGTCCCCGACGGACTTCGCCCGTGCCCGTGACGCCGGGTTCTTCACCATCCGGGCCGTCGCCGCCGAGGACTACCTGCGGGAGACGCCGGAGCAGCGCGCGTCGTTCGACCACGACCTGCTGCTGCTCGACGCCGCGGTGCCGGGCAGCGGGCGGCTCATCGACCCGGCCACGATCGACGGCAAGGTCGACGAGGCCTGGATCCTCGCCGGTGGACTCACACCCGCGAACGTGGTCACCGCGATCGAGTCGCTCGACCCGGACGGCGTGGACGTGTCGAGCGGCGTCGAGTCGGAACGCGGCATCAAGGACGCCGCGAAGATCCGAGCGTTCGTCGAGGCGGTCCGCAGCATCCCCTGAGAGCCGAGCCGCGCCTCCCGTCCGTCAGCGCGTCAGCGCAGGGTCGGGATGAGTTCCGTGAGGAACGCGTCGGTGTCCTCCCATCCCTCCACCGCGTGGCAGGGGACCCCGAGCGCCTTCACCGGGTAGTCATTGCCCTCGGGGTCCAGGCGGTCTCCGACGAAGAGCATGTCGTCGAGCACGATGTCCGTGATCTCGGCGAGACGCCTCATGCCGTAGGCCTTGTCGATCCCCTTGCGGGTGATGTCGACGCTCGTGGAGCCGCCGGAACGGACCTCGAGATCGGGGAGTTCGGCCTGGACGCGACGACGCAGGTCGTCCTTCTTCGCGCCCGTCGGGTCCCATCGCCTCTTGATGTCCACCGGAGCGCGCTGCCCCAGCGCGGAGAACGTGATCTGGGAGCCGCGGTCCTCGAGGACGTCGCCCCAGGTCTCGGACTCCCAGTACCCGGCGGCCTTCGCCTGGGCCTCGACCACGGCGAGCGCCCGCGCCTTCTGCTCGTCGGTGAGGTCCTCGGCGTACTGCAGCGCCCAGTCGTCGCCCGACCAGCGGTAGTAGCGCGTGCCGCACGTCGGCAGCAGGTGCAGATCCTCGAGCGTCAGGCCGTCGCGGTGGCGCAGCGGCGTGACGAGCTGCTGCTCGAACTGCTGGAAGTTGCCGCCGGAGATCACCGCGACCGGCACGACCTCGAGCAGGGACGCGAAGGTCTCGAGCATGCGGGGGTCGAGCGCGGACTTCGAGGGGGCGAGCGTGTCGTCCAGGTCGAACGCGACGAGTCGGGGCGTGGTCATGCCCTGATCCTGCCAGAGCCCGGTCGCGGACATGCCGGGCGTCAGGCGCGGTGCGTGGCCGGGACACGGTCACGGGCGTACGTGATGTCCGTGTACCCGTGCGGCGCCGGGTTGCCGTCGTCGTCGAGGTTGACGAACACGACCTCGTCGATGGTCAGGATGCTGCGGTGGGTGAAGAGGTTGCGGGCCTCGGCGCGCATGGTCAGCGACGTCCGTCCGAACCGCGTCGCGACGAGGCCGATCTCGACGATGTCGCCCTCCTTCGCCGAGGAGACGAACTCGATCTCGGACATGTACTTCGTGACGACCCTGCCGTTGCCGAGCTGGATGATCGCGTACACCGCCGCTTCCTCGTCGATCCAGCGGAGGAGACTGCCGCCGAAGAGGGTGCCGTTCGCGTTGAGGTCCTCGGGGCGGACCCACTTGCGGGTGTAGAAGTTCATCTCGGGCTGAGCGGGCTGAGCGGGCTGCTGATCGGGCTGCATGTCACTACATACTACGCGGCCGGGATCCCGAGGGACCCCGGCCGCGTCCGCGGTGGTGCGGTGCCTACTCCTTGACGAGCACGACCTCGTCGAGCGCGATCCGGGTGCGGGGAGCGACCTCGCGCTCGGCGGCCTTCTCGCCGAGCTGCGACGGGTCCGCGACCGTGCCGATCGCGGTGACCGTGTACGGCAGGAAGCGCTCGGGGAGGTCGAATGCGGCGCGGAGCCCCTCGGCGTCGATGCCCGCCATCTGGTGCACGTGGAGACCCTCCGCGTGTGCCTGCACGGTCAAGGCCGCGAGGGATTGGCCGAGGTCGTACTGGGCGAACGCCCGCTCCTCGCCGTCCTCGGTGACGGTCTCGAGCACACCGACGACGAGGGCGCTGGCCCGGAAGGCCCAGGAGGCGTTGAAGCCGAGGAGGTTCTCGTTGATCTTCCGGAACGTCTCGGTGCCGCGTCGGCCCGCGATGAAGCGACGCGGCTGGAAGTTCATGGCCGACGGGGCCCAGCGCGCGGCCTCCAGGACGGCGTCGAACTGCGCGTCCGAGATCGTCGCGGTCTCGTCGTAGGAACGGGGGCTCCACCGCTCCTCGAGGAGGGGGACGAGGGGCTGGCTGGAGTCGGTCGAGCGCGTGAGGGTGCTGGAGTTCGTCGAGGTCATGGTGTCTCCAACGGTATTCGATGCGTACGCATTTCCGTCCTGAGCGACGTCACATGGAGCAGTGGGCGTTCCCGCATGGTGCAAGGATGGGACGCGATGGGTGGCGTGTTGACGGGCTTCGCGATCATCGGCGCGATCATCGCCGCCGGGTACGTCGTCGGACGCATCGGTCTCCTCGGCCAGCACGCCCAGTTCGTGATGAGCCGGCTCGCGTTCTTCGTGCTCATGCCGTGCCTGCTGTTCCACACGATCGCGACGGCGGACATCCACGTCCTGCTGTCCCCGATGCTGTGGGTGTCGCTCATCAGCGCGGTCGTCGTCGCACTCGGCGCCGGCGTGGTCTTCCGCGTGGTGCTCCGCCGGCCGCTGGCGACCACCACGGTCGGGGCCCTCGCGTCGAGTTACGTCAACGCGAACAACATCGGGCTGCCGGTCGCCGTGTATGTCCTGGGGCAGGCGACCGCCGTCGTGCCGGTGATCCTCCTGCAGCTCATCGTGCTCGCGCCCATCGCGCTGACGATCCTGGACACCGCGACCTCGGCGGGCGGCAGCGTGGGACGTCGGATCTCGGGGCCGTTCCGGAACCCGATCATCATCGCGTCGCTCGTCGGGCTGCTCTTCTCGGCGACGGGCATCGAGCTGCCGACGCCCGTCCTCGAGCCGTTCTCCCTCGTCGGGGCGGCCGCCGTGCCCGTCGTGCTGCTCTCGTTCGGCATGAGCCTGCACGGTGCGACGCCCTTGCGGGACCCGGCGATCCGGACGGAGGTCATCGTCGCGTCGTCGATCAAGCTCGTGGTGATGCCGGCGGTGGCGTTCGTGTTCGCACGGTTCGTGTTCGGACTCGGCGCCCACGACGTCTTCGTGCTGACGACGCTCGGGGCGCTGCCGGCGGCGCAGAACGTGTTCAACTACGCGCAGCGGTACGGCGCCGCGGTCCCCGTCGCCCGCGATGTGGTCCTGATCTCGACGATCGGCTCCGTGCCGGTCCTGGTGGCCGTCGCGGCGCTCCTGCACCCGTAGCCGGCGCGGGGCGGCCCGGCGCCGTGCCTCCCGTCCGCCGTGTGCCGCCGTGTGCTGTCGTGTGCGCGAGTGGGCCTTTTCCGTCGCACTCGCTGCATGGGGACGGCGGATTCCGCCCGCTCGGCGGGCGGCGCGTGGCGCGTCGTGCCTGCTCGCGGACGGGAGGCGCGGGGCGGCCTGGCACCGCGCCTCCCGTCCGTCGTGTGCTTGTCGTGTGCGCGAGTGGGCCGTTTCCGTCGCACTCGCTGCGTGGGGACGGCGGATTCCGCCCGCTCGGCGGGCGGAGCGTGGCATGTCGTGCCCGCTCGGCGGATTCTTCACGTGGTCGTAGCCTGCGGTCTCCGCGGGGCGCGTACGGTGGGCGCCACCGAACGAGGAACAGGAGGTCCCCCGATGGACACGATGGCGATGATGAAGAGCATGTCCGCGACGGAGATGCCCATGGCGATGGACATGGACATGATGCAGGACACGATGATGGCGATGAACGCCGCGTCGATGGCCGCGACGATGTGCTCCGCGAGCGACATGCGCATGGGCTCGGAGATGGCGACCTGCGCCGCCCTGTGCTCGAACATGTCGATGATGGCCGACACGGGCATGCGGATGATGATGCGGCCGATGGGCATGGACGCCGACAGCATGCGCGCGATGCTCATGGCCTGCACGGCCATGGGGAAGGCGTGTGCCGCCGAGTGCCGCACCCACGCCGACATGGAGGAGTCATGCCGCTACTGCGCGATGGCCTGCGACGAGATGGTCGCGAAGTGCGAGGCGATGATGGCCTCGATGAGCGCCTGAGCGCCTGGCTCCTACGCGACGCGCGCGGTGGTCTTCCGACCGCCCGCGCTGAGGATCTCCGCGGCCGGGTGGTGGGCGACCGGGTCGCCGACCGAGACGAGACCGTCGGCGTCCGCCGCCCGTAGCTGCGTCACGCCGCCGTCGAGGAACGCGACCACGAGCCCGGCGGCGCGGGTCTCGACGACGATGCCGTCCCTCCAGGCGCGGGGGGTGGCGTCGGCCATGACGCGCTGGATCGGAAGGATCGTCGACGGGGTCGTGCGGGACATGGCTTCACCTGCTCTCGAAGGGGTTCGGTGCAGGAAACCTACGTCGCCGTCGGCTCGCCGCTCAACGGCGGGCTACGCGGGGCGTAACAGAGACGTCAGAAGATCATCGGCCGGTCGTCGTCGAGCGACGTCTCGAGGTCGAGGTCGACCGTGACGGGCACGTGGTCGCTCGGTGCGTCGCCCTTCCGCTCGTCGCGGTGGATGCGGGCGTCCGTGACGACGTCGGAGAACGCCTGCGACCCCAGGACGAAGTCGATGCGCATGCCCTCGTTCCGGGGGAACCGCAGCTGCTTGTAGTCCCAGTACGTGTAGCCGTCCGGCACGATCGGGCGCACCACGTCCTGCAGTCCGCGGGCCTCGAACTCCCGGAAGGCGGCGCGCTCCGGCTCGCTCACGTGCGTGTGCCCCTGGAAGACGTTGACGTCCCACACGTCGGAGTCGAGCGGTGCGACGTTCCAGTCACCCATCAGCGCCAGCGGGGTCTCCGGCGACGCCTCGAGCCACTCCGAGGTCCGGTCGGCCAGCTGGGCCAGCCAGTCGAGCTTGTACGTGTAGTGCGGGTCGCCGACCTCGCGGCCGTTCGGCACGTACAGGCTCCAGAGTCGGACGCCGTCGACGGTGACGCCGAGGGCGCGTGCCTCGGTGGGCACGTCCGGCCCCTCGTGGCCCTTCAGGAAGCCGGGCTGGCCGGGGAAGTCGCGGGTGACGTCGTCCATCGGCAGGCGGCTGGCGAAGGCGACACCGTTCCACTGGTTCAGGCCGTACGCCTCGACCTGGTAGCCGGCGGCCTCGAACGCCTCGACGGGGAACTGCTCCGGCTTGCACTTGATCTCCTGCATGCCGAGGACGTCGACGTCCTCACGCACCAGCCAGTCGACGATCCGGCCCACTCGGGTGCGGACGGAGTTCACGTTCCAGGTCGCCACGCGCATGGGTTCGAACCTACCGGTCTCTTCCCGGCACGATGGTGTTCGCTGGGAGTCCAGCACCAGACCGCATCGGAGGCACTCATGGCATCGACGACGAACCGCGTCGACGGGACCGCGACGACCGGCCCCGCGGCCGGCACCACCACGACGCAGGTGACATCCAAGGGCAGGACGATCATCGATGACACCGTGGTCGCGAAGGTCGCCGGCATCGCCGCGCGTGACGTCCCCGGCGTCTTCGCGCTCGGCGGCAACGCGGCACGGGCGTTCGGCGCCATCCGCGACGCCATCGGGTCGAGCGCGCTCGGGCAGGGCGTCCGCGTCGAGGTCGGCGAGACCCAGGTCGCCGTCGACCTGACGATCGTGGTCGACTACCCGACGCCGATGATGGAGGTCGCCACCGCTGTCCGTGCCGCGGTCGCGAGCGCTGTGACCGAGCTCGTCGGGCTCGAGGTCACCGAGGTCAACATCGCCATCAACGACGTGAACATCCCGGCGCTCAACGGTGCCGTCGACGAGGCCGAGGGTCGCGTCCGGTGAACGCCACCGTCGTCGGCATGGGCGTCGGCGCACTCCTCGCGATCGTGGCGGTGACGCTCGGCTTCTGGGCGTTCGTCGTCGTCGCCGTGTTCATGCTCGTGGGCGGACTGGTCGCCCGCATCGCCACGGGCGACATCGACTTCCGCCGGCTGCTCGACGTGCTGCGCGGACGCCGGAGTTCGTCGTGAGCGAGGCTGCCGTCGCCGGGTACGACCGCATCGGCGCGGCAGCACTCGTGCACACCGCCCAGGCCGTGGCCGCCGAGGAACTCCGCGTGCCGTTCCAGGAGGCGCGTGCCCGGGTCGCCGACGACGGTCACGGTGCGCTCGCGGTCGAGATCACCGCCCCGCTCGCGGTGCCCGTGCTCGGGAGCCACGCGGTCCCCCACGAACCCGTCACCACGAGGGCGCACCGGGCACGCGGCGCGATCGCCGAGCGGCTCCAGACCATCACCGGACGACACGTCCAACGCGTGACCGTGACGTTCTCGTCGTCGATCGTGGACGTGCCGAGGAGGGTCCGATGACCGACCGGTCCTTCCCGGACCCACGCGTGACCCCGGCCCCGGACCCACGCGTGACCCCGGCCGGGCCCACCCACGACCGCGTGTACCGCCGGATCATCCGGCGTGAGACGAACGCGTCCCGTGCCGGTGCCGTCGTGGTCGCGATGCTCGTCGCACTCGTCGTCGCCGTGGCCGCCGTGTTCGCCGCCACGCTCGTGCTGCTCGACCAGCGCGTGCTCGGGATCGACCCGCGTGACGTCGTGGACGGCGCCGTCGGGGCGCCGGAGGGCCTCGACACGACGGTCGTCATCGGCACCGCGGCGATCGTGGCCCTCGTCGGGCTCGTGTTCCTCGCACAGGGCCTCCTGCCGCAGCGTCGGCCGCGGCACGCGATGTCCTCCGACCGTCTCGCCGTCGTGGTCGACGACGAGGTGCTGGCGTCGGCCGCCGCCCGTGCCGCACGCTCGGCGACCCGGCTCGGCCCTGACGCCGCCGTCGGCACGGTCGGACGCCGGACGGTGGACGTGGTGCTCCGCCCCGCAGCCGGTGTCGACGTGCCCGCGGTCGCGGCGACCGAGGCCGTGACGGCGGAGTTCGCCGCCATCGAGGCGTCACCCGCCCTCGCCGCGCGGGTCCGCGTGCAGCCGACCGGACGGGTGGACGGATGAACGCGACGAACCGCGGCGTGGGCCGCACGGCGCTCGTCCTCGTCGGTCTGGCGCTGCTGGCGCTCGGGGTCGGCACGATCCTGGTGCTGACCGTGCCGTGGGCGGCGGCGACGTGGCACGACTGGGCCCGTTCCCTGGACGACCTCGGTTCCGACGCCCGCCGTGACGCGGCGGTGACCGCGTGGACGTGGGTCCTCGGCGGTGGCGTGGTGCTCGGCATCCTGGCGCTCGTCGTGCTGACGACGCTCGGGGGCGGTCGGGTCGGCACCGTGGTCGAGGATGACGGATCCGCTGATGGTGTCGCCGGCACGGTGCGGATCGACGCCGCTGCCGTGCAGCACGCCCTGTCGTCCGCGATCGGTGCCGTGCCGCAGGTGGGGTCGCTCGCGGTCGACGTCTACCGGGTCAGCGGCGGTCGGGCGATCCGGATCCGGGTCCGACCGCGTCGAGGGGCATCGCCGCGCGAGGTCACGACCAGGGTCGAGGGCATCGTCGCCGACCTCGACGTGCTGCTCGGCGCCCGACTGCCGGTGCTGCTCGAGATCGCGCGCGGTGGCTCGGGGTCAGGGCGCACGGACCGGGTGCACTGAGGCCGCATGCCGCGCTCGATCGACGGACTCTCCCGTGCGCGGGGCGACGTCGTGGTGCCGCACGTCGTCACCGAGGCCGCGCACGGGCGTCCGGTACAGGCTGTGTGGGTCAACGAGATCGGCGGGCGCACCTTCCGGATCGGTGACGACGGGCGCGCCGAGGAGTACGTCAAGGTGCTCCCGCACGTGTACGCGCCGTGGATCGTCGGCGAGGCCGCTCGGCTGACCTGGGCCTCGCGCTACGCGAGGGTTCCGGAGCTGATCGACCACGGTGCCGACGACGAGGGCGTCTGGCTCCGGACCCGGGCGCTGCCGGGCTGGAGCGCCGTCGACCCCCGGTGGCACGACGAGCCCCGGACGGCGGTGATCGCCGTGGGCGAGGGGCTCCGCGCGCTGCACGACACCCTGCCCGTGCCGGACTGCCCGTTCGAGTGGTCGACCGCGCAGCGTTCCGGGCGGGCGCGCGCTGCCGGAGCCGACCCCGACGCGCTCGGGCCGGAGCCGCCGATCGACCGCGTGGTGGTCTGCCACGGAGACCCCTGCACGCCGAACACCCTGATCGGAGTGGACGGCCGGTGGGTCGGGCACGTCGACCTCGACGCGCTCGGCATCGCGGACAGGTGGGCGGACCTGGGCGTGGCGACGATGGCGCTCGGCTGGAACTACGGCCCCGGGTGGGACGAGCTGTTCCACGAGGCGTACGGGCTGCCGGTCGACGAGGAGCGGACGGCCTGGTACCGCGCACTCTGGAACCTGGACGACGACGGTGTCGAGACGGCGACCGGGGCCGAGGGGCAGCGCACCGGAGACTAGAAGGCGACGCCCCGAGCCTGCATGAACGGGACGGGATCGGTGGTCGCACCGTTGAGGTGGACCTCGAAGTGCGTGTGGCAGCCCGTGGACTGCCCGGTCGAACCGACCAGGGCGATGAGCTGCCCGGCCGAGACGTGCTGGCCCGGGCTGACGCGGAAGCCGCCGTTCACGATGTGTCCGTACGCCGTCTGCACCCCGCCACCGTGGCTGATGCGGACGTAGTTGCCGTACCCGCCGTACCAGCCGACGTAGTCGACGGTGCCCGCAGCCGCGGCGACGATCGGCGTCGAGCAGCCGCTCGTGAGATCGGTGCCCTGGTGGAGCGCGACGGCGCCCGTGTAAGGGTTGACCCGCCACCCGTACGGGCTGATCACGTACCCGCTCGCCGGCCGTACCCAGCCGGTGCCGGAACCGGACCCGGGGGATCCGCTGGACCCCGATCCGCTGCTGCCCGAGCCACCGCTGTTCGCGGCAGCGGCAGCCGCAGCCGCAGCAGCCCGAGCCGCGGCCTCACGCGCGGCCTTCTCCTCCGCCGCCTTGCGCACGGCCTCGCCCTTGGCGAACTCCGCCTCGGTCCGGACCCGGCCGGAGGTCAGCGTCGCGAGCTGTGCGTCGAGCCGGGCCTTGTTGCTCTGCTGCTCGTCGTACGCCGACTGCACCGCGTCCGCCGCGGCCTGGGCCGCCTGCATGCGCCGCTCGGCCTCGGCCGCCAGTTCGTCCAGCGCCTCGGCTGCCCGGTCCGCCTGGGCGGTGAGCGAGCGGGCCACGGCGGCGTCGGCGGTGGCGGCGGCCTCGACCCGCTCGGCCTGCTCGGACAGCTTGCTGAGCGCACCGAGGTTGTAGAGGAGGTCACTGGCGTCTTCGCCCCCGGAGATGACCGATGCGGTGACGTCGGCACCGCCGGAGCGGGCCATCTGCGCGGCGAACTGCCCGGCCTGGGCAGCGCTCTGCTCCGCGACGTCGGCGTGTTCCTCGGCGTCGGCACGGAGCCGCTGTTCCTTCTCGGCCGCGTCCTGCGCGTCGCTCTGCGCCTCGAAGAACTCGGTGCCGAGCCGCTGCGCCTCGGCCTCGGCCGCCTTCACCTTGGCGGAGAGGCCCGAGATGATGCCCTTGATCTCGGTGATCTGGTCCTGCTTGGCGGACTCCTGCCCGCGCGCCGCCATCACCTCGTCCCACGAGGGGTACGTCGCCGCGCCGGCCGACGGCGCGTCGAGGACCACCGTGCCGAGCAGTCCCGCGAGTGCGAGACCGGTGGCGGCGAGACGGAGGCGCACGGCGGCACCGGGGGCGGAGTGGCTGGTGGGACGAGTCACGAGCTCGAGCCTATACATCCGTACAGGGACGATCGGGTGACGGCGCGCGGCTGTGGAGAACTCGTGGGGACGACGGCTCAGAAGCCGCGTTCCCGGCGGATGTCGTCCGCGCTCCCGACCACGTCGCGCCGCAGGACGGCGGCCCCGGCCGTGCCGGCGTAGTCGTACACGTCGAACCCGGAGCAGTGCGTGATCGTCGCCGGCGCTCCGAGCGAGTCCTCCACCGGGGTCGTCCAGAGGTCGCGCGAACCGATCACCACGAAGGTCGGGCTCGCGTCACGGTAGGCGCCGAGGTCGACGAGCCACGGGTAGGTCTCGAACGTGTCCCGGACCTGGAGCAGCTGCACGTTGTTCGACGCGTAGGCGGCGAGCGGCCGGATGGTCCAGAACTGTCCGACTCCCACGACGTCCCGGCTGTCGGACCAGCGGTCCAGGCACGCCGCGGGGTCGTAGCGCGCCTGCGCGACCGCCCGCACGGTGCTCGGCGCCGCGGCGATGCCGGCGAGCAGGACCCCGGTGGCCGACATCGCGAGCACGAGCCGGATGCCACGCCGCGGCCGGTGCACCCGGGTGCGGCGGACGGCGGTCCGGGCGAGTTCCGCGACCGCGACGAGCGCGAGCAGCGGTGCGGTCACGATCGGCTCGAGGTAGCGCGGTGTCTCCGACCCCGCGACGACCACCCCGACCGACACGGCCACCACCGTGACGACGGGGAGCGCAGCGGCGACGAGGACCGTCCGCGATGTCCGGACCCGCCACGCCCACACCGTGCCGCCGACCGACAGCAGCACCCCGACGAAGAGGAGCAGCAGGCCGGCGTCCCCGGCCGCCGACCCCGCCCGGCTGTCGGTGAGCGCCGCGAAGAACCGGAGGGTCGCGCCCGCGCGGGACGGCTGCACGTAGGTCGACGGGTCGAGCGACACGAACGGACGCAGCGGGATCCGGAGCAGGTACCCGACGACGGACCCGGCCGTCACCGTGCCGGCGAGCAGGAGCACCGGACGCCACGGCAGCCGGCGGGCGAGGGCGAGCAGCACGAGCGTGACGACCAGCGGCGCCCCGGACCACGGCACGTACAGCGGGTTCGAAGCGGTCGTGAACGCGGCGACGAGGCCGAGCACGACGAGCACGGTGCCCGACGCCCGCCCGGCCCGCACCGCGCGGAGCACCAGCACCGCCGAGCCGAGCATCGCCAGCACCGCGCCGTAGTAGTACGTCGTCGTGAGGAGGAGCGACGCGAGCTCGAGCGACGTCGCGGTCGCCGACGACTCGGTCAGCACCAGGAGCGTCACCAACCCGAGTGCCACGGCGGACACCGCGATCCGTGCCGACCGACGTGCCGCGGGCATGAGCTCGTTCGCCGCCGCCCGCACCAGGGCGTACACGGCGAGCAGGACGAGCACGCCGTTCAGCGCCAGGGCCTGCTGCGGCGTCGCCGTCACGAGGGAGCAGAGGAGGTAGACGGGCAGCTCCGGGAAGAAGAACAGCGCCGGGGACATCGCCCACTCGAACGGCTGCCCGAGCTGCACGGAGCGCTCGACGAGCGGTAGCAGCACCGAGTCGCCGTCGTACCAGAGCAGGTCGACCCGGGCGGTCGCGAGGACGTGACGCAGGGCGATGACGGACAGGGCCAGCGCGACCAGGCCGCCCAGCGCCTCCTGGCCGGCTGCGAGCCGCCGCGATCGCCACCGGCTGCCGCTGGACGGACGCGCCACCTCGGTGGCGGGGCGCGTGTCGGAGGGCATGACCGGAGCGTACCGAGCGCCGCTCGGGGCGACCCCACAGCACGTGAGGGCACGACCCCAGCACGGGGGAGCGCGCTGGGAGGGCGACCGGCTACCCTTGTGGGCTGTGACCGACGCGCGCGACCAGCTCATCCAGTTCATCTCGGAAGAAGCGGTGTTCCACGGAGACTTCACCCTCACGAGCGGGAAGAAGGCGACGTACTACATCGACCTCCGCAAGGTGAGCCTCGACCACCGCGTCGCTCCGCTCATCGGACAGGTCATGACCGACCTCATCGGGCAGGTCCCGGACGTCGCCGCCGTCGGCGGGCTGACCATGGGTGCCGACCCGATCGCCAGCGCCGTCCTGCACCAGGCCGCCGCCCGCGGTCTCGCGTACGACGCGTTCGTCGTCCGCAAGGAACCGAAGGACCACGGCCGCGGCAAGCAGGTCGAGGGCCCGGACCTCAAGGGCAAGCGCGTCGTCGTGCTCGAGGACACCTCCACCACGGGCGGGTCTCCGCTCAAGGCCGCCGAGGCGCTCGAGCGCGAGGGCGCGATCATCGCCGCCGTGGCCGTCGTCGTCGACCGCGACACCGGCGCGAAGGAGAAGATCGAGGCCGCCGGCTACCCGTACTTCGCCGCGATCGGGCTGGCCGACCTGGGGCTGAGCGCGTGACCGGGGAGCGTCCGGACGACGCGCACGAGCCCGACCAGACCGCCGGCCCCGCAGACGGGGACGACGGACTGGAGGCACGGCGCGCGTCCGTCCCGGACGCTCCGTTCCACGGTCTCCGCAGTGCCGCGGACATCTTCGGCGCTCCCCGCGGTGCGGACGAGTGGCCGTCCCGACGCGAGCGTCGCGAAGCGGAGAAGGCCGCACGGGAGACCGGTGCGCCGCTGCCCGAGCCCTTCGAACCGGTCGTGTCCCCGTCGGAGCCGGCGTTCGACGAGCCCGCAGCTTCCCCGCCGTCCTCGGACGACGACGGTGCGACGCAGGCGATCCCGATGCGGGAGGAGCTCACTGCGCCGTCCGAGAACCCGCAGGCCAGCGCCGAACACGAGCGGGAGACCCTCGGCGAACGGATCCCCGCCGCCGCACCGGTCCCTCCGACCTCGGCCGCGCCGCACCCGTCGTCGATCAGCCTGCCGACCGCGCAGGCCCACCGCGACCAGCGCGCCGCGGAGAACCGCGCGATCGAGGACGAACGCCGCCGCCTCGACCCGTTCGGCGAGGGACGCGGCGACGTCGACTGGCTCGGCCGGGCCAGCGGTTCGCAGCCGGCGCCGACCGGCCCGGTCGTGCCGCCGCCGCTCGGGGTCGAGAACGTCCTGCCCACCACCGACGAGCCGCCGAGCTTCACCGAACTGCTCCGCATCGCCGACGTCGAGGCCGCGGGCACCGGCGGACACGAGCGTCCCTTCGACTGGGCGATCCGCGACGACGAGACCGGCGAGGTCCCGGCGACGTTGACCACGAACGCGTTCGACACGACGGCGCTCGCGGGCGGCTCGTGGACGCTCGCCGACGAGTCCGACGACGACGTCGTGTCCGGGGAGCTCGAGACGCCGGTCACCGGCACGCCCGCCGTCGACGCGACGTCCGACGAGGAGCCGACCCCGGACGTCGAACCCGCGCCCGTCGCCGACGCGACGGGCGGGGCAGGGGCCGAGCCGCGCCTCCAGGACGACACCGCGGCCGACTCGGCGGACGCGGCGACCACCGCGCTCCCCGTGGCCGGGACGCCGTGGTGGGCCGAGCCGGAGTCGACCGTGCCGCCGACCGTCGCACCGCCGCTCGTCGAACCGGTCGCTTCGGAGCACGACAGCCCGGCGTACCCCGCGCACCTGCCGCCCGCCGTCGGACAGGACCTCGACGCCGTCATGGGCATCCGCGGGCACGAGCCGGTCCAGCACCACGACGAGCCGACACCGCTGCCCGCAGCCGCACCGGACGACCTCGACCAGTCCGAGTGGGACGGCCGGGAGACGAGCGACACGAGCGCGATCAAGGACCTCTTCGGCACGGAGGCCGTCGGGGCGCTCGGAGGGACCGGGTACGACCCGCACGACACCGGCACGCGCATGATGCCGGCCGTGGGTGCCACGCCCGCGCACGCCCCGGCCCCCGGCCGCACCCCCGTGGCGCCCGTTCCCCCGGCCGCAGCGTCGGGTGGCGGTGACCGCGGCAACTTCATCAACGAGGGCTTCGCCAAGCTCCGGAACGAGGGACAGCGCGGCAAGCTCCTGCTCATCTGGGGTTCGATCGCGCTCATCGTGATCCTGCTCGTCGCCGTGTTCGGCCTGACGCGCTGGATCCTCGGCAACACGATCGAGGACCACACGCCGGCACCGACGTCGACGTCCACCGCGCCCGCCTCGGCGAAGGCGTCGTCGGCGTCGTCCGCGTCGGCTGCGCCGTCGGCTCCGTCCTCGTCGACCTCCTTGCAGACGCTGCAGTTCGCGACGACGCCCGCTGCTCCCGGCGAGCACAGCTGGACCGACCTCGCCGGCGGGGAGTGCCTGTCGCCGTTCACGAACGCGTGGGCGCAGACGTACACGGTGGTCGACTGCGCGACGCCGCACGTCGCCCAGCTGACGGCACGCCTGCAGGTGTCGGCGAACCAGTGGCCCGGGCCGGACGCGCTCGCCGCGCAGGCCGCCGAGCAGTGCCAGACCTCGGCGGCGTTGGACACCGCGGCTGCGGCATCCTACGGGGACGTGCAGGTGCAGGGGTCGTACGCGCCGGACCAGGCGACCTGGGACCAGGGCGACGTGTTCATCTCGTGCTTCGTCACGCGGTCGTCGGGGGCGACGATGACGGGGTCGGTGGCGCCCGGCGCCTAGGTCGGGGTGGGCGGACTCGGAACGACGTTCCAGCGTCCGCATTCGTGCCCCGCGCCCCGTCCGTCAGTCGGTCGCGCCCAGGACGCGTGACCCGAGATACTGTCCGGCCCCGTTCCGCAGGATGTCGTACAGCGTGCGGAGCGCACGATCGGGGTGGTCGTCGTCGGCGGCGCGGAGGAAGCCCTCGACCACGAGCGTGGCGACCAGACCTGCCGTCCGGTCGTCCGCCTCGGTGGTGTCGGTGATGACTTCGGCGAGCCGAGGAACGTAGCCGCGCCAGGTCGACTGCCAGCGCCCGTGCAGGGCGGGCGTGCGGTCGACGAGCGCGCGGAACTCGGCGAAGTCCGCGGAGCCGGTGCGGGAGGCCTCGGCGGCACGACCGGACAGGAACCAGGTTTCGAGCGCGTCGAGGACGTCCTGGTCGCCCGGGCGATCCCGGACCGTCGCCACGAGCTGGTCGACGAGCGATTCGTCCTCGTCGAACACCAGTGACTCCTTGCCGCTGAAGTGGGCGAAGATCGTCGCCACCGCCACATCGGCCCGCTCGGCGACGTCCCGCATGCTCACGGCGTCGAACCCTCGTTCGAGGAAGAGCTCGAGCGCGGCGGTCGAGATCGCGGCGCGCGTCGCGGCCTTCTTGCGTTCACGTCGACCGGACGCGTTGGGTGTGCTCACCCGAGGACAGTACCACCGCTCCGATCTCGTACTCGTTGCAAAGTCAGAATGATTCTGCTTTCATGTCCTCGACGCGGAGAAGGCCTCCACGTCGGAGGGAGCGCATCATGACGAACGGCACCGACGGACAGCGGATCGTGATCATCGGCGGCGGCCCCGGTGGCCTCACGTGCGCCCGGATCCTGCAGCAGCACGGCATCGACGCGACCGTGTACGAGCGCGACGTCGACGAGCACGCCCGCGACCAGGGCGGCACGCTCGACCTGCACGAGCACGACGGACAGGTCGCCCTGCGCGCCGCCGGACTGCTCGACGAGTTCTTCGCACGTGCGCGACTCGACGCCCAGGAGATGCGCCGCGTGTCGACCTCGGGCGAACTCGTCCAGCGGTTCGTGCCGGACGCGGGCGACACCTCCGCGCCCGAGATCGACCGCGGACAACTGCGGTCGATGCTGCTGCGGTCGCTCCGACCTGGAAGCGTGCAGTGGGGGAAGGCCGTCGAGTCCGTGACCGGGCCGGACGCGGGACCGCGCACCGTCGTCTTCCGCGACGGCACCAGCGTCCAGGCGGACCTCGTCATCGGCGCCGACGGTGCTTGGTCGCGGGTCCGGGCGGCCGTGTCCGACGCTCGGCCGGCCTACTCGGGGGTCGGGTTCGTCGAGGCATGGTTCGACGACGTCGACGTCGCGCACCCCGAACTCGCGCGGCTCGTCGGCGGGGGCAGCGCGATGATCAGCGACACCGACGGTGCGTTCTTCGCCCAGCGGAACAGCGGGGACCACATGCGGGTGTACCTCGTCCGACGTCGGCCGCTCGACTGGATGACCCGAGCGGGCCTCGCGCCGGAGGACACCGAGGGCATCCGGGCACACCTGCTGCAGGAGTTCGCCGGCTGGTCGCCCGAGGTCCTCCGCTTCGTGACGGACAACGACGGCGCCTACCTCGACCGGCCCCTCTTCGCGCTGCCGTCGCCGCACACCTGGGAGCAGTCGGCGTCGGTCACCCTGCTCGGCGACGCCGCGCACCTCATGCCGCCGGCCGGTGTCGGCGTGAACCTCGCGATGCTCGACGCCAGCGAGCTCGCCCTCGCGCTCGTGCACGCCCGGAGCACGGCGGAGGCGGTCCGCGCCTACGAGGCCACCATGCTCCCGCGGTCGGCCGAACGTCAGGCCGCCCTCGACGGCAAGGCGGACTTCCTGCTGCACGCGTGAACGGGACGCGCGCCGCGACGGCCTGGAGGCGCGTGACGGGCCCGTCACGCGCCTCCAGGCCGTCGCAGGGCGGGCCGGGGAAGACCCGGATTCGGGTCGCCGAACAGGGGCGATCAGCTTGCGCGGGCCGTTCGGAGCGCGCCAAGGTGGGTGTCGAAGGGGAGTAGCTCCCAGCGCGTGCATCGACACACTGGCCATCACGACGATCGGCCCGGTGCACCACCCGGACAGTGCCGCAGCAGGCCGGCCGGGCGAGCGAGACCTTCGGCCGTCCCGCCATGGCCGGAGCCGCTCGAGTGTGTGCAGCGTCATGGCTCCGATCAGGAGATCCACCATGACGAACACCCTGTCGACACCCACGTCGGCGCCGGCCGCCCCCGCGCCGCGGATGGGCGCCAGCGCCTGGGGTCGCATCGCGATCTGCGTGGTCCTCGCCCTCCCGGCCGTCGTCTTCCGCCTCGGCGGTTTCGCGCCGAACCCGCTCGTCGACCTGCTCGTCTTCGGCGGCGCGGTCGTCGCCGCGTCGTTCCTCCTCGCCTGGGCCGCCGAGGCCGCGCAGAAGGACATCGCCGGTGCCCTCGCCATCGCCATCCTCGCGCTCATCGCCGTGCTCCCCGAGTACGCCGTCGACCTGTACTACGCGTTCCGCTCCGGGTACGACCCGTCCTACGAGCAGTTCGCCGCCGCGAACATGACCGGGTCGAACCGGCTGCTGCTCGGGTTCGGGTGGCCGCTCGTCGTGGTCATCTCGCTCCTCGTCGCGCGCCGGTTCGTCCGGGCCGGGTCCATGCCGCCGATCGCCACGAAGGTGCTCGAGCTCGAACGGTCCGCGCGGCTCGACGTCGGGTTCCTGGCGCTCCTGGCGGTCGTCGCGTTCCTCATCCCGCTCATCGGGTCGATCCCGATGTGGTTCGGATTCGTGCTGCTCGCCGCGTTCGTCTGGTACCTCTGGCGAGCGTCGAAGGTGTCCGACGGCGATGACGACGAGGAACTCCCCGGCATGGCGGGCAACATCGCATCGATGCCGCAGCGCGCCCGCCGCTGGACGATCGCGGCGCTGTTCGTCGTCGCGGCCGCCGTCATCCTGTCCTCTGCGGAGCCCTTCGCCGACGCCCTCGTGCAGTCCGGCAGCGCGCTCGGCATCGACAGCTACTTCCTCGTGCAGTGGCTGGCACCGCTCGCGACCGAGGCGCCGGAGTTCATCGTCGCCGCGCTCTTCGCCCTGCGGGGGATGGGCGGCGCCGCGATCGGGACGCTCATCGCGTCGAAGGTGAACCAGTGGTCGCTGCTCGTCGGGTCGCTGCCGATCGCGCACGTGCTCGGCGGTGGGACCACGGGCGGCCTGCCGCTCGATGCCAGGCAGGTCGAGGAGTTCATGCTGACCGCGTCGCAGACCGTGCTCGGCGTGGCGATCATCATCGCTCTCCGGTTCCACCGGTGGTCGGCCATCGCGCTCGCCGCGCTGTTCGCGGTGCAGTTCTTCGTGACGGACACGAACGGGCGCTGGGTGCTGAGCATCGTGCACCTCGTCGCGGCCGCGGTCGTGTTCTGGGTGCACCGGAAGGACGTCCTGCCGACGATCACGGCGCCGTTCCGGCGTCCGTCCTCGCCGGCGTTCCGCGACTGACGCGCGGGGCGCCGGACGCCAGGCGCGGTGCGCGGTGCGCGGGGGCGCGGCGCGGTGCGCGGGGCGCAGAGCGGTGC
>NZ_JABMCE010000078.1 GCF_013359865.1 Curtobacterium pusillum | reverse complement strand
GCCCTCGCCCGGGCCGGGGTCCGGGTCCGGGGCCGGGACCGGGGTCGGGGCCGGGTCGATGCCGGGGACCGCGATCCTCGACTGCCGTCCGGGCATCCCCGCGGTCACCGCGATCGCCGGGAAGGACTGGCGGGCCGCCTGGCGCGCGGCCGCCGACGCTCCGCTGCGGAACGCCCTGTCGGACCCCCTCGGCCGGCCCGACCTCCGCGCGGGGATCGCCGCGCAACTCGGTCTCAGCCGCGGCTTCGCACCCGACGTCGCACGCGTGCTCGTGGTGGGCGGGACCTCCGAGGCGCTGTCGCTCGTCGTGGAGGGGCTCCGGAACCACCTCGGCCGAGCCCCGCGCATCGCCGTCGAGGACCCGGGCTACCGCTCCGGACGTCGCGCGATGACGAGCGCCGGTGCCGTCCTCGTCGGCGTCCCGGTCGACGAGGACGGGCTCGACGTCGACGCGCTGGCCTCCGCCGGGCCCGTCGATGCGGTCGTGCTCACCCCCACCCACCAGTACCCGCTCGGCTCGGTGATGCCGGTCGCCCGACGACACCGGTTGCTCGAGTGGGCGGCCGGCACCGGGACCGCGGTCGTGGAGGACGACTACGACTCGGAGTTCCGGCACCGCGGCGCACCGGTCCCGGCCCTCGCGGCGCTCGACACCTCCGGCGTCGTCCTGCACGTCGGCGGGTTCTCGAAGACCCTCGACCCGCGGCTCCGGTGCGGCTACGTGGTGCTCCCGGCCGGTGCTGTGCCGGACGCGGTCGTGGCCGCCCGGTCGGCACGGGGCCCCGTGGTCGCCGAGCCGGTTCAGGTCGCGCTCGCGCACCTCCTCCGGTCCGGTGCGCTCCGGCGCCACCTCGGACGGGTGCGACGGGACTACACGCACCGGCGCGAGCGGATCGCGGCGCGCCTCGGCGGGGTGCCGGGCCTGGAGGCGCGGGCCCTGAACGGCGGTCTGCACGCCGTGGTCACGTGGTCGGGCCCGGCGACCGCACGGGCGGTGGTGGCCCGGACGGCAGCGGCCGGTGTCCTCGTCAGCGCACTCGAGGAGTACGAGGTCGCCCCGGGCAGCGCTCCGCCCGGCGTCGTGCTGGGGTACGGCGCGCTGACGCTGCCACAGCTCGACCGCGCGCTGGATGCGCTGCTCGGGGCACTGGGCGTCGGGTGACGGTCGGGTCAGGGATCGGGCTCGTTGTCCCGCTCACGACCGCTCGGGAGCTCCCGAGCCCCGGTCGCCCACGAGGTCGGCGAGCGACGGTTCCGCCTCGACGGGCACGGCCCAGCCGCGGCGTGTCGCCCGACGCAGGTGGCGGTACGTGACCACCCGGACCGGCTGGACGTCGTCGTTCGACTCGTAACTGCTCATGTCGCGCTCCCTGGTCGACCCCCGGCTCCCTGGGCGAGACGGTACGCGCGAGGCAGAGCCGGGCGCGGGTGGGCCGCCCAGCCCGCGCAATGCGGATCAGGGCGGCGGCACTGGGCGCGCTCCTCGCCGCACGCGAGTCGTCCTGACGGACCCGCACCGCGCCTACAGGCTCGTCATGCCGCCGTCCACGCGGAACACCGCGCCCGTCGCGTACGACGACTCGTCGCTGGCGAGGTACACCATGATCCCGGTGACGTCGTCCGGCGTGCCCGGACGACCGAGGGGCGTCCGCGAGACGATCGCCGCTCGGGAGGCCGGGTCGCCCGAGATCGTCGACACGAGCGACGTCTCGGTGTAGCCCGGCACGACCGTGTTCACCCGGATCCCGTCCCGCGCGTACGCCATCGCGGTCGCACGGACGAGCGCGTGGATGCCGCCCTTCGTCGACGAGTAGGCCGCGAAGTCCGCGCCCTCGCCGTTCAGTCCGGTCGGGGATCCCGTCGCGATGATGGATCCTCCGCCGGCCGGGAGCATCGCGCGGACGGCGTGCTTCACGGTGAGGAACGTGCCGGTGAGGTTGACCGCGACCGTCCGGTTCCAGGTCTCGAGCGACACGTCCGCGACCCGGGCGTCGTGCCCGAACAGCTGGACGCCCGCGTTCGCGACGACCACGTTCGGGGTGTCGCCCTGGTCGGCGAGTACGGCGTACCCGGCCTCGACGCTGCCCTCGTCGGCGATGTCCATCGTGAGTGCGACCCCACCGGGACCCGCGGCACCCGCCGCATCGGCTGCGGCACGGGCATCGCGGTCCGCGTAGACGACGCGGGCGCCCTCCTCGACGAACCGGTCGGCGATCGCGCGCCCGATCCCCGATCCGGCCCCGGTCACCAGGGCTGTCTTGCCGGTCAGTCGTGCGGTCATGGGGGCGCTCCGTCCTCGGAGCACCAGCGCTCCACGACCCATCATTGCGCAACCGGTTGACCGACTGGTAGCAAAGAGTCCGTGACCGACGACGAGGTGTGGGAACGACCGACGGGCGAGCCCGAGGACGAGACGGTCGTCGCGGGACCGTGGCGGCTCACGCTGCGCGCGACCGAACTGGCCGACATCAGCCACCGCGGCGTCCCGCTGCTCCGTGCCGTGCGGTTCGTGACGCGTGACCACGACTGGCGCACCGCCGACGACACCCTGATCCGGCGGACGGTGGAGGTCGACGAGGACGTCCCGACCGCGCACGTCCGCATCGAGGCGGCGAGCGGCTACGACGGCACCGAGGTGCTGCGGTACGTGCTCGACGTGTCCATCGACGCGACGACGGTGCTCGTGGACGCGGTCGGCACCACCACCTCCGCCTTCCGCCGCAACCGCATCGGCCTGGTGGTCCTGCACCCGCCGACCCTCGCGGGTCTGCCGTTCACGGTCCGGCACCCGTTCACCGGACCGACCCGGCACGCCTTCCCGACGTGGATCGCCCCGCACCAGCCCGCGACGGACGTCGACGGGTACGAGTGGACGGTCGACGGCATCGACGTCGACGTCAGCCTGGGTGGGGACGTCTTCGAGATGGAGGACCAGCGCAACTGGACGGACGCCTCCTACAAGACGTACTCCACCCCGCTGTCCCAGCCGTTCCCCGTCGCGCTCGACGCGGGAACCGAGGTGCACCAGTCGGTCGCGCTGCAGGCGGGGCCGTCCGGCACGACCGGGTCTGGAGGCACGGCCTCCCCCGTCACCGACCTCGCCTCGCTCGACGGTCCGGCCTCCACCGCCGTGGTCGGCCCGCCGCCGACGCTGCAGCTCCTCGCCGGGACGGCTCCGGCCGCTGCGCGTCCGGGCGATGCCGCGCTGCTGCGGGGCGTGCCGGTCCTGGTCGAGCCGGTGCTCGAGGATCCGGACGCCGCTGCCGTGCTCGCGTCCGCTCGGCGGGACGCGGGCGGCGCTCCGCTCGACGTCCGGTTCGTCACCGACGATCCGCACCTGCTGCGGGCCGCCGTCGACGCCGTCCTCCGCTCCGGGCCGGTGGTCCGGATCGGCGCGTGCCACCCGGCGACGCACGTGACGACCGTGGAGCTGCAGCGGGCGCTCCGCGACGCGGCGCGTTCCCACGGCGGGCTCGAGGTGGTCGCGGGCACCCGGGCGCACTTCACCGAGCTGAACCGGACGATCGACCTGTTCGGCGACTGGGACGGGCCGCTGACGTTCAGCGTGACGCCGCAGATGCACGACCGGTCGCGTGCCCAGGTGACCGAGTCGCTGCGGATGCAGCGCTGGGTGGTGAGCAGCGCCTCCAGGCTGGCCGCCGGCAGGCCACTCCACGTCGGACCGGTGACCCTGCGTCCGCGGTTCAACGCGGTGGCGACGACGCCACCTCGGGTCGTGGCGGACGCGACCGTCGCCGGCGGCCACGGGCCGGAGTTCGTGCCGGACGCGACCGACCCGGCGCAGCACTCAGCGGCAGCGGGCGACTGGTTCGCCGCGTCCGTGGTGGCGCTGACCGTGCCGGGCGTGGTGTCGATCACCCTCGCGGAAGCGTGGGGGCCGCGGGGCGTGGTGTCCTCGGACGGGACACACTCCCCCGCGGCCCGGGTGGTGGAACGCTCGATCAGCGCTTGACGGCGTCGATCTTCAGCATCTTGGCGATGACCGAGTCGAGCTCGCTGTCGTCGAAGACCTGCTTCCAGTCCTCCTTGATGAGCTTCTCGCGGCCGTAGCCCATCGCGATGTGGCAGGCGTCCGAGAACGGGTTCGAACCGCGGAGGCCGTTCGTCAGCGCGATCCAGGTGTGGCCGTGGAGCATGGCACGGGCGGCCTCACGGGGCACCCCGACGCCGGTGACGGTCTCCTCGAGGGCGTCGTTGAGGAAGTCGCCGATCATGCAGGCGATGGTCTCGACGAGGGTCGGCTCGAGGACGGCCAGCTGCTTCACCGTGACCCAGTGCACCTGGATGACGGGCGCGTACATCGTCGTGATGACCGACTCGGCGATCGCCTTCGCGGCGTCGCCTTCGTCACCGAGCGACTCGGAGGCGTCGAACGCGGCGATGACCTCCTGCGGGGCGGCGATGCCACCGAAGGTGTCGTCCCACTCCTCCTTGCTGGTGCGCTCGAGGAACACCGACGGGTGGCACGGGTGGGCGACGGCGTAGTGGATGTCCTCGCGCTTCTCCAGGAGGCCGGCGTAGGCGGCGGCCGGGTCGAGCGTCAGGATCGAGGCGCCGGACTTCATGACCGGGACGAGCTGCTCGGACACGGTGCCGAGGACGACGTCGGGCACGGCGAGGACGACGACGTCGGCGACCTTGGCGGCCTCGACGCTGTCGGTGAGTTCGCGGCCGAGCTCCTTGATGCGCTCCTGGCCCGCGGGGGAGGCCTCGCTGTAGAGCGTCGTGTACTCGCTCTTCGCGAAGTTGTTCGAGACGCGCGTGCCCATCTTGCCGCCCGCACCGATCACGGCGACGGTGACGTCGGCCGTGCCGGATCCGGCAGCGACGGTGTGGGTGGTGATGGCGGTGTCGGTCATGATTCCTTGCTCCTGATGTACTCGATGGTGTGTTCGGTCCACTCCGCCTCGACGCGGGTGGTGGTCTGTGCGGGCGTCTCGTCGCCCTGCGGCTGCGCCCCGGCGGAGGCGTCCTGCCACGGCAGCCAGAACTCGACGACGCGGTTGATCCCTCGGGCGGCGGGGTCGATGGCGGCGCGGACGGCGTCGTAGTCGAGGATCCCGGTGCCGGTGCGGACGCCGGTGTACTGGAAGCCGACCCAGCCCGGTGACCGGGTGAAGCCGGAGTCCTTCACGTGCCAGTTCCGCGTGTACGGGGCGCACCGTGCGACGACGTCGGCGGGGTGCTCGAGGTTCGCGACGGTGTTCGCCGGGTCGAGGCAGATCCCCAGCGCGGGACTGCCGATGCGTGCCACGACGTCGACGAGCGCGGTGCTCGCCACCACCTCGTAGGTCTCGAGGGCCAGGGTGACCCCGGCCCGCTCGTACGCCGGCAGGGCTGCTCGCAGGCGTTCCTCGGTCTCGGCGGCATCCGGCAGGTCGTCGCCGGCGCTCCACATCGACCGGACGAGCGTCACGCCGAGGTGTTCGGCGATGTGCAGGTACCGGGCGAGGTGTCCCGGGGCCGTGCCACGGGTACCGATCTCGAGCGTCAGCCCGAGTTCGTCCGCGAGTGCCCGGATCTCCGCCAACCGCTCGTCCGAGGCGGTGTCGAGCGGCAGGTGGTCGCAGATCTGGAAGAGGTCGACGCCGTCGTGCGCTGCCGCGTCGCGGAGTGCGTCGTCGAGGGACATCGGCGACGGGACGCGGTCGGACATGCGCCAGAAGTAGGCGTACGTGGAGAGGCCGAGCAGGCTCGTCATGCGCGCGCTCCGCTCTGCTGCAGGGCCTCGGCCTCGTCGAGGATCGTCCGGATCGCCTCGGGGTCGTGGGCGAACCGGCCGAGGAACAACCCGCCGATCCGTCCGCGGCCGCGGGTGAGGAGACCGGGGCCGGCGCTGCCGCCGTAGACGGCGACGCTCCCGGCGAGTGCCGGACGGGCGGCGAGGTGGTGCTCGATGCCGGCGAGGACCTCGAGGATGTGCTCGACGGGCGCGGGCGCCGGGGCGCCGATCGCCCAGACGGGCTCGTACGCGACGAGCACCCGGCCGGCGATGCCGTCCGCGGTCGCGGTGGCGAGGAAGCGGTCGAGCTGTGCGGTCACCTCCGCGACGGCGTCCGCACTGGAGGAACGGGTCTCCTCCCCCACGCAGATGAGCGGGCGCAGGTGGTTGCGGAAGGCGGCGTGGACCTTCCCGGTGATGTCCTCGTCGGTCTCGTGGAACAGGGAGCGTCGTTCGGCGTGGGCGATCTCGACCAGGTCCACGCCGATCTCCGCCAGCTCGCGGCCGGAGACCTCACCCGTGAAGGCGCCCTCGTCGGCCCACGCCAGGTCCTGTGCGCCGAGGAGCACCGGGGTGTCCGCGAGCAGGGCGTGCACCGGCACGAGTGCCGGGAACGTCGGGACCACGAAGAGCTCCACCGCGCCGGAACGCACCGCGGGGTGCGTCCTGGCGAGGTCGGCCACGGCGGCCGCCCACTCGAGCGTCCGGGCGTGACCGAAGTACATCTTGAGCGACACCCCGATCATGAGCGGGGCGGCAGCCGTGGACTCGGACATCAGGCGTCGGTCCCCACCGGCGCGGAGCCGTCGTAGGCGCAGATCGCCGCCACCTTGTCGGCGCTGGCGCTCGTCGGGTCGAAGGTGTACCCGAGCCACTCCTTCGCCATGCGACGGGCGACCTCGACCCCGACGACCCGCTGCCCCATGCAGAGCACCTGGGCGTCGTTCGACAGGATCGACCGCTCCACGCTGAAGGAGTCGTGCGCGGTCACGGCACGGATGCCGGGGACCTTGTTCGCCGCGATCGCGACACCGAGACCGGTCCCGCAGACCATGATCGCCCGGTCCGCCTCACCGGCGGCCACGAGCTTCGCCGCGTCGACGGCGACGTGCGGGTACGCCGTGTGCCCGTCCGCATCCACACCGACATCCACCACGGACGCCACGCGCGGGTCCTTCTCGAGATCGGCCTTGATGATCTCCTTGTAGTCGAACCCGGCGTCGTCGGATCCGACGACGAGACGGAACTGCTGCTCAGCCATGGTGACCTTCCTTGATCGTGTGGAGCGTCGCGAGGACCGCGGCGGTGATGTGTGCGAACGAGATCGCGCCGGCGTCCGGGGTGCCGACGGCGTCCTCGCCGTGGGTGCGGGCGCGACCCATGCGGGGCAGGAGGTCGGCGGTGGCGTCGGCCGCGGCGGTCGCGGCCGCGGAGGCGGCGGACCAGGCGGTGAGCAGGTCGTCGCCGGCCTCGATGCGGGCGCCGAGCACCTCGTCGAACGGGACCAGCGCGTCGACCATCGTCTTGTCCCCCGGCACCGCGCCGAAGGCGAGGACGGCTTCGGCGGCCGCGTGCACCGCGCTCCGGACGGTCGCCGGGTCCGGACGGGACTCGTCCCCGATGACGCGGCCCAGTGCCTCCAGGGCGGCGCCCCAGATCGCACCGGACGTGCCGCCGGCCCGGTCGGACCAGGCGTCCCCGGCGATGGCGAGGACGGTGCCGGCGCCGGCGCCGCGCGCCGCGGCGTCCCGCGCTGCCGTGTCGGCGGCCGTGGAGCCGCGCTGCATGCCGATGCCGTGGTCACCGTCACCGGCGACCGCGTCGATCCGGCCGAGCTCGTCGACGTGGTCGTCGATGGTCGCGCGGATCGAGGCGATCGCCTCGGCGACGACGCGCGCCGACGCCTGCGACTCGGCGGAGCCGGGGGCCACCGGGACCTGCTCGCCGGCGGTGAGGACGTCCTCGGGCAGGCGCTCCTGCGGAACGGCGCCGCCCTTGCGGTGGGCGGGGCTGTCCGCGGGGGCGGCCCAGAGTTCCGCGAGTTCGTCGTCCAGCCAGAACAGCGTGAGGGAGACCCCGGCCATGTCGAAGCTCGTGACGAGTTCGCCGACCTCGGGCTCCACGACGACGGCACCGGCGTCGGTGAGCAGGCGCTGCACGGCGGAGTACACGACGAAGAGCTCCTCGTACTTGACGCTCCCCAGGCCGTTGAGGATCGGGACGACCCGGGCCCCGTCCACGTCGACGCCGTCCGGCAGCTCCGTCAGCAGCTTGTCCACCAGGAGGGCTGCGAGCTCGGACGCGCTGGGCACGTCGGTCTCCTCGATGCCCCGCTCGCCGTGGATGCCCATGCCGATCGCCATGCGACCCTCGGGCACGGTGAACAGCGGCTCGTCGGCGCCGGGCAGGGAGCAGCCGGAGAACGCGACACCGAAGCTCCGGGTTCGGTCGTTGGCGCGCTCGGCGACGGCGGTGACCTCGCCGAGGGTCCGGCCCTGCTCGGCAGCCGCGCCCGCGACCTTGAAGACGCAGAGGTCACCGGCGATGCCGCGACGCTTGTGCACCTCGGTGGCCGGTGCCGATGCGACGTCGTCGGTCACGCGGACCGTGCGGACCTCGATGCCCGCCTCGGTCAGCGCGCGGGCGGCGGCGTCGAAGTTCAGGACGTCGCCGGCGTAGTTGCCGTAGGACAGGAGCACCCCGCCGCCGTGCTCGGACGCCTTCGCGACCGCGGTGACCTGCTGCGCGCTGGGGCTGGCGAAGAGGTTGCCCATCGCGGCGCCGGCGGCGAGGCCGTGGCCGACGAGTCCGCCGAAGGCCGGGTAGTGGCCGGAGCCACCGCCGATCACGAGCGCGACGGTGCCCGCGGGACTGCTGGTGGAGCGGGCGACGCCGCCGTGCACCTTCCGCACCCGGGAGCGGTTCGCCGCGACGAAGCCGTCGACCATCTCGTCCGCGAAGTCCGCGGGATCGTTGAACAGGCGGGTCACGCGATCGTCTCCTGGGCGGTGAGGGCGGCTTCGGCGGCGGCCGTCTCGCCGCGCTTGGTGTTCCGGGCGAGGACGACCATGAGCACGCTCGACAGGACCATGAAGAACCCGACGATGAACATCGGCACCTGGTACCCGCCGGTCCACTCGCTGACGGCGCCGGTGATGTACGGTGCCGCGAAGCCGCCGAGGTTGCCGATCGTGTTGATGAGCGCCACACCGGCCGCCGCCGCGGCACCGGTGAGGAACTGCGTCGGGACGGTCCAGAAGTTGGGCAGCGCGGCGAAGATGGAGCACGCCGTGACCGCGATCACCGCGACCGTGGCGGCCGGGCTGTTCATGTAGAGCGCGACCGGGATGCTGAGGCCGCCGACGAGCGCCGGGACCGCGATGTGCCAGACCTTCACGCCGCGTCGGAAGGCGTCACGCGACCAGAAGTACAGGACGACAGCGGCGGGCACGTACGGGATCGCCGTGATGAGGCCCTTCTGGAACAGGTCGAACGTGGTGCCGAACTGCTCCTGGAAGCCGTCGATGATCGTCGGCAGGAAGAAGCTCAGGGCGTAGAGGCCGTAGATGAAGCCGAAGTAGACCGCCGCGAGCATCCACACCCGACCGGAGCCGAACGCGGCGCGGAGACCGCCCTTGCCGTGCGCGTCGCCGCGCTTCGCCTCGTTCTCGGAGGCCAGGGCACCCTCGAGCCACAGCTTCTCGTCCTCGTCGAGCCACTTGGCCTGGGACGGCTTGTCCTTGAGCACGACGAGGCACAGGATGCCGACGATCATCGCCGGGATCGAGACGCAGAGGAACATGAAGCGCCAGCCGGCCAGACCGCCGAGCAGGCCCTCGTGGGTCATCAGCCAGCCGGCGAGCGGCGAACCGATCACGCTGGTGAGCGGCTGCGCCAGGTAGAACAGTGCGAGCATCTTGCCGCGGTGGCGCGCCGGGACCCAGGTCGACAGGTAGAGGATCGCGCCGGGGAAGAACCCGGCCTCGGCGACGCCGAGCAGGAACCGCAGGCCGACGAGCTGCGGGTAGTCCTGCACCCACGTGAACAGCAGGGACACGATGCCCCACGTGATCATGATGCGCGCGAGCCACACCCGGGCGCCGAACTTGTGGAGCGCCAGGTTGGACGGCACCTCGAGCACGAGGTAGCCGATGAAGAACACGCCCGAAGCGAACCCGAACTGGGCGGCGGTCAGGCCGAGGTCGGTCTCCATGCCGTTCGGGGCGGCGAAGGAGATCGCGGTGCGGTCCAGGAAGTTGATGAAGAACATCAGCGCCACGAAGGGCACGATGCGGATCGCGATCTTGCGGATGGCCGTCTTCTCGACGACCGAGGTGGGGATGCCTCGCGTGGCGGGGATGTCCACGATGACTCCTGCTCGGTGGGGTGGGGCCTCCTCGTCGGCTGCTGCGCCGGGACGGGGAGTGGGCGCATCGGTGCGCAGACCCATTCTGCGCATCGATCGGCCACCTGTCAACCGGTTGACCATTCGGTCGTGGGCCCCTCAGCGGTAACCGGTTGACCGGACGGTACGCTCACTGCATGCCCGCGTTCAGCGAGAACGATCCCCTCAACATCCGGCTCGAGCTCGAGTCCGTGCCGACCGGTTCCCCCGCCTCCGAGGTCGCCCGCCAGCTCGTGTCCCTGCTCACCGCGGGCGACCTGGCCCCCGGATCGCGGCTGCCGTCCGAGCGGGTGCTGGCGGAGCGGCTCGGGGTCGGACGGTCCGCCGTCCGCGAGGCGCTGGCCGCCCTCGAGATCCTCGGCATCGTGCAGATCCGACCCGGTTCGGGCACGTACCTGCAGGGCGGCACCTCGGACCTGCTGCCGACGACGCTGTCCTGGGGACTCATGCTCGCGTCGAACCGGACGCGTGAACTGCTCGAGGTGCGGTCGTCGCTCGAGCGCACCGCCGCGATCCTCGCCGCCCAGCGTGCGACGGACGAGGAGCTCGACGCCCTCGGTGCCACCCTCGACCAGCAGGCGGCGACGCTCGACGACCCCGCAGCCTTCATCGAGGCGGACGTCCGGTTCCACGTCCTGCTCGCGCGGGCGGGCGGGAACGACGTCCTCGCCGATCTGCTGCAGAGCCTCCGGTCGATGCTCAGCGTCTGGGTCGGGCGTCGCGTCACCACGCGAGAGGCGACCGAGGCCGCGTACCGCGAGCACCGTGCGGTGCACGACGCGATGCGTGCCCGCGACGTCGTCGCCACGCAGCGCGCGATGGACGAGCACATGGCCACGGCGAGCGCCCGCATCGAGCACGCGGACCCGGTCCCCCACGACGACGAGGCCGCGACCGCCTGACGGCTCGCTCCGCACGGCCCACGCCGAAGCGACACGCTGCCCGGAAGGCTCGCGGACACTCCCGGCAAAGCGACAGTGTGCCGCCGGAGTCCGGCGGCACACTGTCGCTTTCGCGGGGCCGGGGCCGGGGCCGGGGCCGGGGCCGGGCCGGGGCCGGCGGCCGCCGCCTACGAGGTCCGGAGCAGCGGCGCCACGAGCGGCTCGAGCCACTTCGAGTACGCCGTCGACATGTGCGTCTGGTCGCGGTACACGAGCTTGTCCTGCACCACCACCGGGCACCCGTCGGCCGTGCAGAACCAGTCGCGCGGCTCGACCGTCGAGACCCCGGCGGCGCGCACAGTGTCGGCGACCTCCTCGTGCCGTCCGGACACGGCGTAGGCGTGCTTCTCGGCCTGGTTGCACGCACGGACGGAGTCGAGGTGCTCCGCCACGCAGGACGCCGCGTCCCCATCGGGAACCGGGGTGTCGAGCATGTACACGGTCTTCAGCCCCGCGGCGCGCAGCGTGGCCGCGGTCTCGGCGGTGCCGTCCGCCCACGTCGTGTTCGACACCTGCTTCCCGGGCACGTTGTCCGACTGCGCCATCACCACGAGGTCGGGCGCCAGCCGCTCGATGCGCTTCATCGAGGCGTCCCGCCACTCCGGGCACTCCGTGTAGGTCCGCTTGAGCGAGGAGTTGAACAGCTCGACGTTCTGGGCGACCGGGCAGGCGGCCTTCGTCCACGCGACGACCTTCCACCCCTCGGCCTTCCCGGCGGCGTCGAACGCGGGCAGCCACTGCTGCGCGTGCGAGTCGCCCCACAGGACGACGGTCCGCGACCCGGACGGATCGCCGTACACGCACGCCTTCTGCCGGATCTGCAGGTACCCCGCGTGGCAGCCGTTGTCCGTGGAGGCCGGCTGGTCGTCGGCGGCCTCGGTCAGGCTCGGGGTGAGGTTCGCCGGCACGTCCGAGGTCTTCAGCGCCGCCTGGATCGTGGTCTGGATCTCCGTCGTGTTCCCCTGGTCGAGCGACGCGGCCTGCACCGCGCCGCCGCTGCCGACGAGCGCCGGCACCGAGAACACGACCACCACCGCGGTCGCCGTCGTCACCGCTGCCGCCGCCGCACCGACCGCGGCCCAGCGGATCCGCTTCCACCGAGCCCGCGCGGAGGGCGACTCGATGAGGTGGTAGGTGATCGTCGCCACCCAGAGCGCCACCGCCATCACCTCGAGCTTCTCGAGCCACCCGAGGTCGCGGTTCACCATGACGGGGACGAGCACGACCATCGGCCAGTGCCAGAGGTACCAGCCGTACGACACCTTGCCGATCGCCTGGAACGGCTTCAGCTGCAGCACCGTCTCGACGGAGCCCCGGCGGTACACCCCGCCGCCGGCGATCACCGCGCAGGCTCCGAGGACCGGCAGGAGCGCGGCTGTGCCGGGGAACGGCGTCTCGTCCGAGTACAGGAACGCACTCGCGAGGATCGCTCCGAGGCCGAGCCACGTCAGGCCGATCTGGAGTGCCCCGGGGATGCGCGCCACGTACCGGGCGCCGATGGCCAGGAACGCCCCGGCGGCGAGCTCCCACGCGCGGCTCTGCATCGAGAAGTACGCGAGCGGCGAATCGTGCGCCGTGATCGTCACCGACGCCCACATCGACGCTCCGAACACGAGCGTGACGACGGCGGCCATCGCCAGGCGCCGGTGCCGCTTCCACAGCACGATCGCGAGCGTCAGGACGAGCGGCCAGAACAGGTAGAACTGCTCCTCGACGCCCAGCGACCAGAAGTGCTGCAGCGGGGACGCCGGACCGTCGGCGGCCTGGTAGTCGACGCCCTGTGCGGCGAGCCGGTAGTTGAGCGCGAAGAACGTCGCCGCGACGCCGTCCCACGCCACGTTCGAGGCCCGGAGGATCGAGTCGAACACGCGGGTCGCGACCACCGTGACGGCGATGACGAGGAGCGCGGTGGGCAGCAGGCGTCGGATGCGTCCGGCGTAGAACGAGCCGAAGTCGATCCGCCCCTTCCGCTCGACCTCGCGCAGGAGCTGCCCGGTGATCAGGAACCCGGAGATGGCGAAGAACACGTCCACGCCGACGTAGCCGCCGGTCAGCACCGGCGCGCCCGTGTGGTACACCACCACGAGCAGCACGGCGACGGCGCGGAGCCCCTGGATGTCCGGTCGGAACCGGCGCGGCCCGGCGGCCTGCGGACGCTCCGCCTGGACGGGTTCCTCGACGGGGGCGGCGGACGCGGTCAGCGTCACCGGGTCGAGCCGCTCACCGAACGCCGGAAGGTCGTCCCGGGAGGCGCGCGGCGGTTCCGGCAGAGCACCGACGGGCGACGAGGGGGTCACCGCCGGCGAGAGCGGCGGTGCGGGGAGCGCGGGGTTGGCCGCGTCGGCCGCTCGCACGTCCGCCGGGACGACGTCGACCCGGAGGCCCGGCTCGGCCTCCGGACGGAGGGTCGCCCCCGCAGCGGGCGCGGCAGGCACCGCGGCGGGCGCTGGCAGGGCGGTGGGACGCGGGACGCGCACCGGGTGAGCGGACCCGCGGGAGGCGAGCCGCGCCTCCCGTCGGTCGGCACGCGCCTGCTTGCGGGCAGCGCGCTTCGGTGAGGACGGGACCGACAGGAACAGCATCGGGACCTGCACGTAGGCGTGGATCGAGGCGAGGATCCACATCGCCCAGAGCATCTCGAAGCCGTAGCGCGTGGTCGCCCAGGCGAGGCCGGTCCACGTGACGAGGAGCGACGTCGTGACCGTGATCCGCATCACGCGCGCGATCTGGGTGCCGAGGGGCGTCGTGACCTTCTTCGCGGCACCCGTCGGGACCCACTCGCGGGTCCTGCCGGTGAGGACGTGCACGATCGCGACGGCGTGGGCGAACGAGTACAGGGACTGGATCCGCAGGACGTCGATGCGCCAGCGGGACTTGTACATGACCGGGACGACGACGAACCACATGATCATCGCGCCGAGGAGCCACACCGAGTTCTGCGGCATGATCCACTGCGGCAGGCCGAACAGCATCACGAGACCGGGGAGCGGCGACAGGAACACGTTGACCGCGGTGGAGATGTAGTAGAGGAAGCCCGACCAGAAGCACATGCGCTGCCGCAGGGTGATGTGCGGGTTCTCGTGGAAGCTCGTGTCGGCGAGGAGGGACATCGAGCCCGTGCACCAGCGGTACTGCTGGTTGAGGAACGAGGCGAGGTCGTCGGGGCACATGCCCTTCGACACGAGGATCGGCACGTACCGCACCAGGAAGCCGACGCGCATGAGGTTCACGCCGGTGTGGACGTCCTCGGAGTGGCCGATCTGGGCGAACCCGCCGGCTTCCTCGAGGGCGGCCCGGCGGTAGATCGCGCACGTGCCGACGCAGATCGCGGCGTTCGAGCGGTCGCGGGCGGGCTGGATCCAGCGGTAGAACAGCTCCTGCGTGGCGCCGGCGGTGCGCTGCAGCCAGTGCATGCCCTTGCGGGCGTCGAAGAACTGCGGCGACTGCACGATGCCGAGGCCCTCGTCGTCGAAGTACGGGACGAGCTCGTACAGGTAGTCGGCGCGTGGCACGAAGTCGGCGTCGAACACCGCGATGAGGTCGCCGTCGCTCTGCTCGTAGCCGTGCCGGAGGTTGCCGGCCTTCTTGAGGTACCCGCGGTTCGCGCGGACCTCGTACCGGTAGCCGTACCGGCGGGCGAGTTCCGCGACCTCGGGGCGGTCCCCGTCGTCGAGGACGTACACCGTGGGGGTCGTCGGCCAGCGGAGCTTCGACACCCAGTAGTACGTGTTCTCGAGGACGGCGAGTGGCTCGCCCGCGGTGGGCAGGAACACGTCCACCGTCGGGTACCGGCCCGGCTCCCAGTTCCGGACGCGCTCGATGTGGTCGCGCTTCCGGAAGCGCTTGCGCCGCGAACTCGTGGCGAGCGAGATGCACAGCGTCAAGCAGTAGAGCGTCGTCGGGATGAGGAACAGCAACAGGCCCGGCGCCGAGGTGGAGAAGCGCCAGATGCTCGACGCGATGAGCGCGAAGGCGGCCGCCTGGGCGAACAACATCCAGCGATGCTGCGGTCCCATGTACCAGTACTTCTCGCGGTCGGTCGGCGGGGCGGGGAGGTACTGCGACTCCCCCGCCTGGGCCGCCGACGGCCTGGACTCCTGATCCGTGCGCTTCGTGGTCGCGGCGTTGTTGCGCGCGTCGACCACCGTGTCCGTGGACGTCATGTCGGGCCTTCCCCTGGTTCAGGCGTGACGAATGGCGTTGCAGTGGTGCGGGTACGGTGCGGTGGAACGGTGCTGTGCTGGTCCGATGGTGAACGTCGCTCGGGCGCGGTGAGTGACCAGACGGTTACGTCGACCTGGCAGTATCCCCCTCGGACGGGGGACACCCGTCCCCCTGTTCGACGTCGTGTCACCGAACGCTCGGCGTCCCGGTGCCGATCGGGACGTGTCCCCCTCGTCCCCCGCTGAAGTTCCGGGGCGCACCCGTGCGTTGCTGCTCCGGCAACGCCGCTTGTCCGATGAGCGCGGGATCGTGTGCACTGGTCTCGTGCACGAACACGACGAGCGACCACTCGACGCCGACGCCAGGACCTGGTGGGAGGCCCGCTACGCCGAGCGCGACGGCATCTGGTCCGGGCGGGTGAACGCGGTGCTCGAGTCGGTGGCGTCGACGCTGCCCGCCGGACGCGCGCTCGACCTCGGGTGCGGTGAGGGCGGCGACGTCGTCTGGCTCGCGGAACGAGGGTGGACGACCACGGGCGTCGACCTGTCTGCCATCGCGGTGGACCGCGCCGCCCGGGCGGCGGACCGAGCGGGAGTGGGTACGCGGACGCGGTTCGTGGCGGCGGACCTGGCGACGTGGACGGACGACGGCGAGTACGACCTCGTCACCGCGTCGTTCCTGCAGTCATGGCCGGTCGCGATCCCTCGGGCGGAGATCCTCCGGCGGGCGGTGGGGCTCGTCGCCTCGGGCGGACATCTGCTCGTGACCGCGCACGCGGCACCGCCGCACGGGGAACTGCCGGAGGAACTGCGGGACTACCGGTTCCCGACGCCCGCGGGCGACCTCGCCGCGCTGGAGCTCGACACCGGGTGGGAGGTGCTCGAGGCGGCGGAACGCCCGCGGACCGCGACGACCCCGGACGGGCACGAGCACCCCACGGTCGACAGCGTGGTGCTGGTGCGGCGGCGCTGACGGGGGGACCGGGGCCGGGGCCGCCACACCGCGGTGTCGACCGCCGGACCCGCACCCACCGCGGCGGTCACGCCTGACCGACCGCCTCGTTCCCGGTCTGCTGCCCCACCGGGATCGAGTCGTTCGTCGTGCGGAGCGACTCCTGCCGGAGCTCGAGCTGCGTGACCGCCAGCGCGGCGAGGTCTCGCAGGTTCGCCAGGTCCGCCTCGGTCGCCTCACGCGGCCTGGTGTCGAGGACGGCGAGCGTCCCGATCGGCGTGCCGTCGTGCTTCACCAGCGGCACGCTGACGTAGAACCGGATGCCGAGCGGTCCCGTGACGAGCGGACTGTTCTGCATCTCCGGGTGCGCGGCGCCGTCCGGGATCACGACCGGGACCGGGACCGGGGCGAACCCGTTCCGGAAGCTGATGCTCCGCGCGGACTCGTCGATGCCCTCGGCGATGTACGACTGGGACCACTCGCGGTCCTCGTCGAGCACCTCGACGAGGGCGATCGGCGCGTCGAAGAGGCGCGCCGCCATCGCCGTCGTCCGGTGCAGCGCCTCGTCGGGGAGCTCGTCGAGGGTCGCCGGTCGACCCGGTTCCGCACCGGCGTCCTGTGGCGTCGACGCGGTCGCCTCCGCGACGTCGGCCGTCGGGTCGACGACCCGGTCGGCGACGGCGGTGTCGGCCATCATGACGTCCCGGAGGAGCGTCACCAGATCCGGCCCGGTCGGCCGGTCCTGCGGGTCCTGCGCGGTCATCGCCCGGAGCAGCGACTTCCAGTGTTCCGGGAGCGGTTCGGGCACGACCGGGTCCCGCGACAGCCGGGCGACGGCGGACTCGACGAGCGAGCCCGGGAACTCCCGACGTCGCGTGAAGCACTGCAGGAGCACGAGTCCGAGCGAGTAGACGTCGCTCGCCGGACCGACGTCCCCGCCCCGGGCCTGTTCCGGGCTGAGGTAGGCGGCGGTCCCTGTCGTCACGCCGTCGGCGGTCAACCGCTCGACCCCGGCGGCGAGCGCGATGCCGAAGTCGGTGAGCCGGGCCCGGGCCCGGTCGGCACCGTTGCCGTAGTCGACGAGCAGGATGTTCGACGGCTTGATGTCGCGGTGGACGACGCCGCGGGCGTGGATGTAGTGCAGCGCTTCAGCCATGTCGTAGCCGATCTCGGCGATGTGCCGCGACGCGAGCGGTCCGACCGACAACCGCGCCTCGAGGTCCTGGCCGACGACGAGCGCCATCACGAGGAAGCGCTGCCGGGTGCCGTCGCTGCCCGTGACCACTCCGGCATCGAGGAGACCGACGAGGTTGTGGTGCTCGAGGGACGCCAGCACGCCGAGCTCGGCCTCCTGCCGGGCGATGTCGACCGTCCCCGCGTGGAACACCTTCACCGCGACCGGACGGCCGAGTGCCTCGTCCACGGCGCGGTACACGACGGACATCCCGCCCTGTCCGATCGCCTGTTCGAGGCGGTACCGCCCGTCGAGGAGCGCTTCTCGCCCCTCGTGTCCTTCCGTCGGACCCATCGCACCCTCGTTCTCGGCACCAGCACGCAACGATGCATCTTCGCATCGCGGGGCGCGGTCCGCCGACCGTACTTCGTTCTCCGGCTCAATCCTGCAGCACGCGGACCGTGCTCACCCGCAGGTCGTCGAAGGTGCTCGTGAACCCGGCACCGCCGAGCGAGATCAGGCCGACGCGCGGCGACGACCCGAGGTCGGCCGTCCAGGTGCCGCCGCGGACGAAGTGCCGCCCGTCGACGCTGGTGTAGGCCGTGTAGCGGTGCTCGCCGTCGACCAGCCGGTGCACGATCCGCAGCGTCGTACGGTCCCCCACGGGGCCGACGACCATGTTCCCGTAGTTCGGCGCTCCCGCGGGTTGCGGCGTGACCTCCTTGCCGAACTCGGTCTGCCGGGTGTCGAAGATCGAGTTCGAGACGAGGCGGAGGTAGTTGCCGTCGTCCCCGTAGACGATGAGTCCGCCCTGCACGTAGTTCACGCCGTCCCCGGTGGCCGGGGTGTCGACCGCGACGGTCGTCTCGAGCACGTAGTCGCCGGTCGGCGCGGGTTCCGAGAGCACCGACGCGAGCGGGGTCGCCGGCGGGTGCAGGTCGGCGGCCTGTGTCCGCCACCGGAGTGCCCCGCCGCTGACGGTCCAGGTCGAGGCGTCGGGTTCGCGGGTCCAGGTCAGCGACGGGGGGAGGGTCGTTCCGTCGAACGTCGTCGAGGCCGACCGGATGAGCTGACCTGGAACGTCGACGGGAGCGAGGGCGGCGCGGTAGGTCGCTCGCTCCCCCGGCTGGGCGACCGGCCCCGGTTGCGCGGTGTCGGACGGGCCGGCACCGCCGCGGACCACGGGCCAACCGCGCACCCAGTCGAGCGGGTCGATGAGCACCGGGCGCTTCGTGTAGGTCGCCTGCCCCGCGTAGTACGGGTCACGCCGGTCGACCGCGTGGTAGACGATCCAGTCCTGCCCGGCGAAGTCGGTGACGACCGTGTTGTGCCCGGTCCCCACCCAGCGGTTGCCGTTCTGCGCGAGCACGGGCGTCCCACCGACCCGGGTGCTCGTGATCGCGACGCCGTCCTGGTCCGTGAAGGGCCCGAGCGGACTGCGTGACCGGGCGACGAAGACGCCGTAGCCCGTGAGTGCCCCGTTGCAGCAGTTGGTGGCGGACCCCATGAAGTACCACCAGCCGTCGTGCCGCATCAGGTACGTGCCCTCGTACCGGTTGTCGATGGCGATCTGCCGCTCGGTCGACGGGATCGACCGCAGTCCGTCGGCGCTCAGGCGGCGGACGTTCACCCCGCCGAAGTAGCTGCCGAAGTACAGGTAGGTACTGCCGTGGTCGGTGATGACCTCCGGGTCGAACTCCCACCGCTGCCCGGCACCGTTCGGTGCGGCCTGCGGAGCGACCACCGGGCCGCCGGAGTCGGTCCACGGTCCGGTCGGGCTGGAACTCGTCGCGACGCCCACGGCCGAGCCGCCGCCGGTGGGTGCGGTCGCCGTCGGGGTGTCCGACGCGGCGTAGTAGAGGTACCATGTCCCCGCCCGGCCGTGGGTCCCGGCGCGGTGGACGACGTCCGGGGCCCAGATGCCGTTGGCGTCCCCGACCCACGCCGGCTTCGTCGGGAAGGCGTCGTCCACGTACGTCCAGTGCGTGAGGTCGGTGGACCGGTAGGTCGGCACCCCGTGCTGCACGAGGGAACCGTCCGGGTTCTGCTCCGTCGCGGTCAGCGCGTCGGTCGTGCAGTACAGGTACCAGTTGCGGTCGCGCCCGACGCCGCGGATGACCGTCGGGTCCGCGCAGCTCGCCGCGGTCTGCCCACCCGGCAGGGCGAGCGTCATCGGGTTCTGGTGGGTCGGCGCGGCTGCGTTCCGCGCGGACGTCGTCCCTGCGGCGAGTGCGGGTGCCGCACCGGCACCGGCCTGGAGGAACGTGGTCGCGAGACCCGCGACCGTCGCGATCGCGAGGAGTGCCTTGAGTGATCGGCGCACGGTGGACCTGCTCTCGTCGTCGAGGAGCGTGCTGACGTGCGCGAGCGTACGCTCGGCGCCACCGGTCGGTCGGACGAAGGAGTCGCTGTGCCCGCACGGTTCGTGTACTGGATGAACGTGTCGCTCGACGGCTTCATCGAGAGTCGCTCCGGCCAGAACGGTGACCTCGGCGGCCCCGAGTGGGTCCGCATCGACGAGCAGCTCCACCGGTTCTTCAACGAGCGGGCGCGGGCCATGACGATGGCCGTCGAGGGGCGGGTGATCCACGACATGATGGACCCGTTCTGGCCGGACGCCCGGTCCGACGAGTCCCTGCCCGACTACATGCGCGAGTACGGCGAGATCTGGACCGAGCAGCGCAAGGTCCTCGTGTCCCGGTCGCGCACGGCGGCGGACCACAACACGACGATCATCAACGAGGACGCGATCACTCGGCTCGCCGAGCTCCGCGCCGGGTCCGAGGGCGACATCGGCGTCGGCGGTGCGGACCTCGCCACCCAGTTGCTCACCGCCGGGCTGCTCGACGAGCTGATGCTGTTCACGCACCCGGCCGTCCTCGGCGCGGGACGACCGCTCTTCGACTCCCCCGCCGACGCGATCCGACAGCCGCTGCAGCTCGAGCTGCTGGAGCAGCGGTCGTTCGACAGCGGTGTCGTCATGCACCGGTACGCGATCACGCGGGAGTGAACGACTGGCGCGCCCCGCTCAGCGGTGACGCGCCGACCGGGCCTGCGAGGGAGGACGGTGCCAACCGGCACCGTCCCTCCAGTCCGGTCCAGTCCAGTCCAGGGTCGCGTCAGACGTCGCGTCGACGCGCGACGGTGAGTGCGAGGGCACCCACGACCACGACCTCCGCCAGGAGGACCGCGAAACCGCCCCAGCCGTTCAGCACGATCCCGGCCTGCTGCCCGGCGTCACCGGACGAGAACGCGAAGAGCTGCCCGCCGGCCTGGGCCGGCAGGAACGTGACGACGTCCGCGAGCCACTGCGCCTCGATCGCGCTCGCCACCAGGGAGAGCACGCCCGGCAGCACCAGCAGGATGCCGAGGGTGATCGCGATCCCGCCCGCACTCGACCGGACGAGCAGTCCGATGCCGTACGCGAGCAGGGCGAGGAGCGCGACGTACACCGACGCCCCGAGGAGCGGCATGAACACCGACGGGTCGGCGAGGTCCGCGTGCACGCCCTTGCCGGCCTGCAGCGCCGCCGACGCGATCACGCCGATCCAGATCGAGACGGCGCTGACGACGAACGTCGTGACCGCGAGGACCGCGGCCTTCGCGAGGATCACACCCGTGCGACCGGGGTCGGCAGTGAACGTCGAGCGGACCTGACCGGTGCCGTACTCCCCCGTGATGATGAGCACGCCGAGCACCGCGACGACGAGCGCCGTCAGGGACACGCTCGCGGTGTTGATCGTGACCAGGGTGCCGTTCGCCTGGTCCTGCGTGACCGGCTGCCCGGAGTCGAGTGCGTTGCCGATGAGCACCGCCATCGCGATCGTGAGGACGACGAGGATCGCGAGGCACCAGATCGTGGACCGGATGCTGCGGAACTTGATCCACTCGCTCCGGACGAGTCGCCCGAAGCTCAGTCCGACGGTCGGCGGCAGGGTCGTGGCGGTCATCGGGCGCCCTCCGATCGGTACTCGACGTCGTCGCGGGTGAGGGCCATGTACGCCTCCTCGAGGCTGGCGCCCACCGGGGTGAGCTCGTGCAGCGGGACGCCGACCTGTGCGGCGATGTTCCCGACCGTCGTGGCATCGGGGCCGACGACGAGGAACGAGCCGTCGTCGCGCGGTGTCACCGTGGCGTTCGGGCCGATCGCTTGGAACAGCTGGTCGGGGCCGGGCGTGCGGACGACCACACGGCTGCCCCCGCCGTCCGTGCCGCCGGCGGCGACGAACTCCTGGATGGGGGCGTCCGCCAGGACCTTCCCGCGGCCGAGGACGACCACGCGGTCGGCCGTCTGCGCCATCTCGCTCATGAGGTGGCTCGACAGGAACACCGTCCGGCCGTCGGCAGCCATGCGCCGGGCGAGCTGCCGGACCCACAGCACGCCGTCCGGGTCGAGGCCGTTCACCGGCTCGTCGAGGATGAGGGTCTTCGGGTCGCCGAGGAGCGCCGCCGCGATGCCGAGCCGCTGGCCCATGCCGAGGGAGAACCCGCCGACGCGCTTCTTCGCGACCGAGTCCAGCCCGGTCATGTCGATGACCTCGTGCACGCGGGACTTCGGGATGCCGTGCGTCGCCGCGAGCGAGAGGAGGTGGTTGTACGCGCTCCGACCGGAGTGCACCGCCTTCGCCTCGAGCAGCGCCCCGACCTGCCGGAGCGGGTCGCGGAAGCTCCGGTACGGCTGCCCGTTCACCGTCGCCCTGCCCGCGGTGGGGCGGTCGAGCCCCATGATCATGCGCATCGTGGTGGACTTCCCGGCGCCGTTGGGGCCGAGGAAGCCGGTCACGCTGCCAGGCCGCACGACGAACGAGACGTCGTCCACGGCGGTCTTCGGTCCGTACTGTTTGGTGAGGTGCTCGACTTCGATCACGGCGGACACGCTACGGGAGGGGCGGTGGCCGCCGCGTCCACCGCGAGGGGGAGATCGCCGCGTGGCCGCCGAGTGCGATCGGCAGCGCTAGCCTGTCGCCGTGAGCGACGCACTCGACGACGGACCCTTCTTCCACGGGACCAAGGCGGACCTCCGGATCGGTGATCTGCTGACCGCGGGGTTCCGGTCGAACTACCGGCCCGAGGTCGTGATGAACCACGTGTACTTCACCGCGCTCCGGGACGGCGCCGGACTCGCTGCGGAGCTCGCCGCGGGCGAAGGGCTCCCCCGCGTCTACACCGTCGAGCCGACCGGGGCGTTCGAGGACGACCCGAACGTCACCGACAAGAAGTTCCCCGGGAACCCCACCCGCTCCTACCGCAGCACCGAACCGCTCCGGATCACGGGCGAGGTCACGGACTGGCCGCGGCTGACACCCGAGGCGCTCCGCGCATGGCGGGACCGGCTCGCCGCACTCCGTGCCGACGAGCGCGGCGAGATCATCAACTGACGGTCCGAGCGGCATGCCGGCCCGGGACGCGTGGACCCAGTAGCGTGGGGGGCCGTCGATGAGAGAGGTCCGACCGGATGAGCGTCTTCCTGCGTGCGCGTCCCACCGAATGGTCGTGGGCGCGGCGGAACGGGTTGTTCCTCGCCAACGCCATCGTGTTCCTGCTCTGCTTCGCCGGGATGGTGCTCGCCGGCTGGCGGGTCTCGGAGCACGACGCCGTGCTGCACGGCCAGGCGGTGGAGTCGCTCTGGGGCTTCCTGACCAGCGGGGACTTCGCCGAGGCGACCTTCGAGAACTGGGAGAGCGAGTTCCTGCAGATGGGGTCCTACGTCGTCCTGACGACGTTCCTGTTCCAGAAGGGGTCGAGCGAGTCGAAGTCCCTCGACGAGGACGCACCGCAGGACGCCGATCCCCGGGAGCACGCCGACGACGCGGGTGCGCCGTGGCCCGTGCGCCGCGGCGGCCTCGCACTCGTGCTATACGAGAACTCGCTGCTGATCCTCTTCACGGTGCTGTTCGCCGGCAGTGTCGTCGGCCACGTCATCGGGGGCGCAGCGGCCTACAACGAGGAACAGGTCGAGCACGGTGCTGGGGTCGTCTCGGGGTGGCAGTACCTCGGCACGAGCCAGTTCTGGTTCGAGTCGATGCAGAACTGGCAGTCGGAGTTCCTGGTGATCACCGTGATGGTCGTCGGAACCGTGTGGCTGCGGCAGCGCGGGTCGAGTCAGTCGAAGCCCGTGGCGGCGCCGCACGCCGAGACCGGCGACTGAGGAGCCCGGGTCAGCGGAGTCGTGCGCGGTAGGCGCCCGGGGCGCTCCCGCACGCCCGCGTGAAGTGTGCGTAGAAGCTCGACTGCGACCCGAACCCCGCGGCGTGTGCGATCTCCGACGTCGTCATCGACGTCGTGGCGAGCAGCCGCTGGGCCTCGGCGACGCGGCACCGGGTCAGGTACTCCACGATCGTGGTGCCGACGTCCTGCCGGAACACCGTCATCGCGTAGTGCGGGTGCAGGTGCGCGGCCGCCGCGACGTCCGCGACCTCGATCGGTTCCCGGAACCGGTCGACGACGAACCGGACCATGTCGATCACCCGGTGCATGGCCTCCGCGGTGCCGTGCCCGCCGCCGGGCCGGAGGTCGAGGGTGTCCCGGTGGTGCCGCAGCAGCCGACGGACGAACGCCTGCGCCTCGAGGCTCGCGATGATCTCCGCCCCCTCGTCAGCGAAGTCCCGCTGCCACGACCCGAACATCGACTCCACGTCCCGTCCGGCGGCCGTCGCCGGCACGAGCACCGGACGGTTCAGCAGCATCACCCCGAGGTCGTGGTCGGGCAGCCCCCACGCGAGGACCTCGCCCAGGGGGATGTGCGCCCAGAGGAACTCCCCCGACCCGATGCCGTCACCGACGAGCTGGTGCGGCGTCCACCCCCAGAACAGCGCGACCTGGCCGGCGTGCACGGACACCGGGGCTCCGCCGAACCGGTAGTCGAGCCGGCCGTCGAGCACCAGGTTGATCTCGAGGTCGTCGTGGCGGTGGGAGGACCGCATGAGCGGCGCCGGGCCGCGATGGCTCCAGTACGCCGCTTCCACCGTCTCCACGTCGAGCACGGCCTCGAGCCTACGACAGCGCCCGCAGCCGGTGCGGGGCCGATCCGAGGATCCTGGAACCCCGGCGTCGGAAGCCGGAGGACCGGACACCCCGTCGCTTCCTAGCGTGACGACATGACCAAGATCACCATCATCGGCGCCGGCGGCTTCGTCTTCCCCTTCCGGCTCATCGGCGACCTCGTCAGCTTCCCCGCGCTGCAGGACGCGACACTGCACCTCATGGACCTCGACGCGGGCAGGGTCGCCCGTACCGCGAGCGCCGCGCGCGAGCTCGTCGCACACCACGGTCTCGGCGTCGAGGTCCTCGAAACCACCGACCGTCGCGCCGCACTGGCGGGCGCGGACGTCGTCATCATCACCTTCCAGGTCGGCGGCGTGGAGTCGTACAAGTGGGACGTCGAGATCCCGCGGAAGTACGGCATCGACCAGGCCGTCGGCGACACCGTCGGCCCCGGCGGAGTGTTCCGATTCCTGCGCTCCGTGCGCGCCTACGAGGACATCGCCCGCGACGCCCTCGAGCTCTGCCCGGACGCCCAGTTCATCAACTACGCGAACCCGATGGCCATGGCGACCGCGTTCCTCAACGCGAAGGGGCTGCGGGCGGTCGGGCTCTGCCACAGCGTGCAGGGCACCACGCGCATGCTGGCTCGCACCCTCGGCGTGCCGTACGACGAGGTCGAGTACGTCTGCGCCGGCATCAACCACCAGGCCTGGATCCTCGAGTTCAAGCGCCGCGGCGGCGAGGACCTCTACCCGCGGCTCCGCGAGGTGATGGCGGCGAAGCACCGGCGCGGTGTCGCGGCCGCCGACCTGCACGACGACGACGGCGACCACAGCGAGGCGGCAGCGGCGGCGAGCAACTACGAGGGCGGCAACGAACAGGTCCGCACGCAGCTGATGCGCTCGTTCGGGTACTTCGAGACCGAGTCGAGCCACCACGCCAGCGAGTACGTGCCGTACTTCCGCAAGGACCCGGAGACCGTGCTCGAGTACATCCCGGAGCGATGGGACTACTACGAGATCTGCCTCGCCCACGACGAGCAGGGCGACGTCGACGCCCAGCTCGAGAAGCTCAAGGCGGACCTGACCCCGAGCGTCGAGTACGGCGCGAGCATCGTCAACGCCATCGTCACGGGCGTCCCGGCGGTCGTGTACGGGAACGTGCCGAACGCCACCGGGGTGATCTCGAACCTCCCATCGGACGCCTGCGTCGAGGTCGCGTGCCTCGTCGACGGCAACGGCGTGCAGCCGACGTCGTTCGGTGAGCTCCCCCCGCAGCTCGCCGCGATCAACCGCACGAACACGAACGTGCAGACGCTCGCCGTCCGCGCTGCGCTCACGGGGAACGTCGAGCACGTGCACCACGCCGTCGCCCTCGACCCGCTGACCGCGGCGCACCTCACGCTCGACCGCATCGCCGAGATGACCGACGAGCTGCTGCACGCGCACGCCGCGCTGCTCCCGGGATCCCTGCGTCCGGCGGACGCGGTGGACGCCGGGCAGGACGCGGGCCTGGAGGCGCGTCCCGCCCTGGTCTGACGGGCAGCGTCCGGCGTCGGCCCACCAGCACGGGACCCGGCGCCGGACGCGCGCCGATACGCGGACGTGCGCCGCGCCTCCAGTCCGAACCGACGGCACCACGACCTCGAAGGAGAGGACCATGCCGACCAGACCACCCACCCAGCTCGCCCGACGCGGGTTCCTCGCGCTCGCCGGCATCTCCCTCACCGGCGCGCTCGCAGCGTGCGCGGGACAGGGCACCGCCGCTTCCGGCGGCACGAAGCACATCCGGCTGTCGACCTGGAACATCCCGACCGACATCACGAGCTACCAGTCGATCGCCGAGGAGTTCGTGGCGAAGCACCCGGGCACGAGCGTCGCCGTCGAGGTGACGACCGGCCAGTTCCACCAGTGGTTCATCACGCGGCTCGCCGCCGACCTGGCGCCGGACGTGATCCGGATCACCCCGCAGCAGATCGGCCGGTACGCCGCCAACGGCAGCCTCGTCGACATCTCCGGGTCGATCCCGGCCGACTACCGGAAGGACTACAGCGCCCCGTTCTGGGCGATCGGCGCCCGGGAGGACGGCATCTACGGCGTCTTCCAGCACACCGACAACTTCATCACCTACTACAACCGCGAGGTGATGGAGAAGGTCGGCGTGACTCCGCCGTCGACCCTCGCGGACGCGTGGACGTGGGACGAGTTCCTCGAGGTCGCGAAGGAGGTCAAGCAGGTCACCGGGAAGTACGCGTTCGGCTACGGGTGGTCCAGCCCCGACACCGCGTACCGCTGGCTGCCGTTGATCTACCAGAACGGCGGCTCCTTCCTCGGTGACGACGGACTCACCCCGTCCATGGACTCCGACGAGGCCGTCGAGGCGCTCGCGTTCGGCCGCAAGTGGTACGCCGAGGGACTCGCGACGACCGGCAACATCTCGAAGAGCGGCGGCGGGGACGTCTCGCGGAACCTGTTCCTCACCGGCCAGATCGGCATGATGCTCAACAACCCCGAGTCGATCATGCAGCTCGACAGCGACATGCGCGACAACTGGGGCACCGCGCCCATGATCCGGAACGTCGGGGAGGCGAGCGACCTCGGCGGCAACGCCCTGGCGGTCACCAAGTCGTCGAAGCACCCGGAACTCGCGGCGGAGCTCGTCGCCATGATCACGAGCAGGAGCAAGATGCGGCAGTTCTGCCACGACGGCAACTGGTTGCCCGCTCGGCAGTCCCTCGACGCGGCCGACATCGGCTACAAGGCGAACACCGACACGATGCAGCGGTTCATCGACCAGGGCACCACGATCCCGCTGTCCATGGTGAAGGCGGAGAGCGGGCAGTACTTCAGCTCGCTCAACGCCGTGTTCGCCGACTACCTCGACCTCTGCCTGCTCGGACAACTGAGCCCGAAGGAAGCCTCGAACCAGATGATGGAGGCGATGCGCAGTGTCACTGCGAACTGAGACCGCTCCGGTCCGGACCACGGCGGCGTCGACCGCTCCCCCGACCGGCGGACTGCCCGCCGGAGGCGCTGCACGGCGACGACACGGCAGGTTCGTCCCCTACGTGTTCATCGGCCCGGCCGCGCTGCTGTTCCTCGGGTTCTCGCTCATCCCGATCGTCACCGCGATCGTCCTGAGCTTCCAGGACTCGAGCACCTCGCTCGGGGACGGCACATGGGTCGGTGCGAAGAACTTCGTCGACATGGGATCCGATCCGCTGATCGGGACAGCACTCCGGAACACGCTCGTGTTCACGCTCGGGACGGTGCCCACCTCGATGGCCATCGGACTCGCCCTCGCCGTCGCCCTGAACCGTCCACTCCCCGGACGATCGGTCTTCCGCGCGCTGTTCTTCGTCCCGATGGTCGCCGCCGGCGTCGTGGTGGGCGTCATCATGTCGTGGATCTTCAACGGCGACTACGGCGTCGTGAACAACCTGCTCGAAGCGCTCGGACTCGGCCGCGTGCCGTGGCTCACCGCCCCCGGGTGGGCGATGGCCACGCTCGTGATCGTCGTGGTCTGGACCCGGATCGGGTTCTGCATGGTGATCTACCTCGGGGCGCTGCAGTCCGTCCCCGCGGAGCTCAAGGAGGCCGCGGCGATCGACGGCGCATCCCGCTGGGCGCGGTTCCGGACGATCACCTGGCCGCTCCTCCGACCGACGACGTCGATCCTGCTCATCCTCAACGTGGTGTTCTCGCTGCAGGCCTTCGACGTGATCTACGTGATGACCGGCGGCGGCCCGGGCTTCTCCACCACGGTGCTCATCCAGTACGTGTTCCGGTCCGCGTTCATCGACGCGCGCATGGGGTACGCAGCGGCGCTCGGGCTGGTGCTCGTGGCGATCCTGCTCGTCTTCACCCTGCTGCGGCAGCGGGCCAACAAGAAGGCAGAGGAGTCCATCTGATGGCGCTGTCCGTTGCGGGCTCGACCCGCGCCTCCCGTCCGACCGTCCGTCGGCGCCCCGCGAAGCCGGGCCGCTGGATCCTCGTCGCCGGGCTCACCGCGCTCGCGATCCTCATGGTGTTCCCGCTCTACTGGATGCTCGTGTCGGCGCTCACCCCCGGCGGCCAGTCGCAGAGCGGCTCGTTCTACCTGTTCCCGACGAACCCGACGTTCGAGAACTACGCGCAGGTATTCAGCACGCAGCCGGTGTGGCGGTGGCTCGGCAACTCGGCGCTCATCACGTCCGTCGGCACCGCGTTGAGCGTCGTCGTCTCGCTGATGGCCGGGTACGCCCTGGCGAAGTTCCGGTTCGTCGGCCGTGGGCTGCTGTACTCGGCGTTCCTCGTCACGATCATGATCCCGATCCAGGTCACCCTCGTGCCGAGCTTCCTCGTCGTCGCGAAGATCGGCCTGGTCGACTCCCCGTGGGCGGTCATCCTCCCGACGGTGTTCGACGTCGTCGGGATCTTCATCGCCCGGCAGTTCATGCTCGGGGTGCCCGACGCTCTGATGGAAGCGGCCCGCTTGGACGGAGCCGGCGAGTTCCAGACCTTCTTCCGGGTCGTCCTGCCGTCGTGCGGTCCGCTCGTCGGCGTCCTGGTGATCCTCGGCTTCATGACGCGGTGGAACGACTTCCTCTGGCCGCTCGTCGTCTTGCAGGGGAACGAGAACCTCACCGTGCCGGTCGCCCTGTCGACGCTGACGAACAACCCGGCCTTCAGCTCCCCGTGGGGTGCGGTGATGGCGATCGCGACGATCACGGTGCTGCCGCTGCTCGTGGTGTTCCTGGCGTTCCAGCGGCAGTTCGTGCAGGGCATCGCGTCCACCGGGATCAAGTAGACCGCGCGCTGCGGCGCGCAGGCGGCGGTTCCGACCGCTGCCCACGGACGGGAGGCACGGTGCGGTCGGGCACCGTGCCTCCACTTCGTCGTCCGGGCGCGTGGGCGGCGCGCCGGTGGCAGCGACCGGGACCGCGTCAGCGGATGATCGAGATCTTGTCCGCCTGCGGGCCCTTCTTGCCGGGGCCGACCTCGTACTGCACGTGGTCGGCGTGCTCGAGGGAGCGCAAGCCCGTCGTCGCGACGATGCTCGAGAAGTGCGCGAACAGGTCGTCGGACCCGTCGTCCGGGGTGATGAAGCCGAAGCCCTTGTCGTTGTCGAACCACTTCACGGTGCCGGTCGGCATGGGTGTCATCCCTCTCAGTGGATGCGCAATTGCGCCACCATCGGGCAGGCGAACGGGTCACGGGCGGCGAGCCCGACCCGGTTGAGGTAGCGGACGACGATGCCGTACGAGCGCACCAGCGTGGTCTCCGTGTACGGCACGTCGAGCGTGTCGCAGTGGTCACGGACGAGCAGGCGGGCCTGCTTGAGTGCCGGACGCGGCATCGACGGGAACAGGTGGTGCTCCACCTGGTAGTTCAGGCCGCCCATGAGGAACGAGACCCACCAGCCACCGCGGATGTTGCGGGAGGTGCGGACCTGGCGGGAGAAGAAGTCGACCTTCGCGTCGTGCGCGATCATCGGCATGCCCTTGTGGTTCGGGGCGAACGAGGCACCCATCATCACGCCGAACACGGCGAGCTGCACGCCGAGGAACGCGCACGCCATGCCGAACGGCAGGAACCAGAAGACGATCGTGAGGTAGATGCCGAAACGGGCGACGAGCAGCGCCGCCTCGAGCCAGCGGTGCTTCACGTCGGCCTTCGTGCCGTTGCCGGTGACCACCGAGCGGACGGCGAGCCAGTGCAGGTTGACGCCCTCGAGGGTGAGGAGCGGGAAGAACAGCCAGCCCTGGAAACGCATGAACAGCTGCATCGGGCCGCCCTTCACGGCGGCGGCGTCCTCGGGCAGGAAGCGGATGGTGTCCGGCGCGATGTCCGGGTCCTTCCCGACCGTGTTCGGGTTGCCGTGGTGGCGGGTGTGCTTGTTCATCCACCACGAGTAGCTGAGGCCCACGAGGAACGTGCCGAGCCAGCGGCCGGCGTGGTCGTTCCACCGCTGCGAGGCGAAGACCTGGCGGTGCGCGGCCTCGTGCGAGAGGAACGCGAACTGCGTGAAGATCACACCGAGGACGCCGGCGACGATGAGCTGGAACCAGGAGTCGCCGAGGAACGCGAACGCGACCCAGGCGAGCGCGAGGCCGCCGGCGAGGCTGCCGAACAGCGCCCAGTAGAACCCGGTGCGGCGGCGCAGGAGGCCGTTCTCCTTCACCTGCGCCAGGAGCGCGGAGTAGGTCGAGGTGCCGTTGCGGCTCCCCGATCCGGGACGAGTGCGGGTGTAACCCGGCGCGAGCGGAGTGGTGGTCATGAGGACCGACCTTCCGTTACGGATCGGTCCTTCAACCGGTACGGGAGAGTTCACGCGTCTGCGCTTGTCGCGACCATAGGGGGCGAAGATGCGTGTTCGCCTGACAGTCCGGATTGCGTCGGTCCCCTGTTCGCCGGACCGGATGATGAGGGAGAGACCGGTTCAGGGGCGTCGGTCTCTCCCTCGGAGCGCGCCCTCCCCACCACAGGAGTCTTGACCAGACAGGCGCGCTCGTCGCGATCAGAGACTGATCGCGAGTTCTTCCCGGTTCGCCGGACGCGGCGCCGGCATCGACGCCGGGTGCGCGCCGCTCATCGTCTCGAGCACGCGGACCACCTGGTAGGAGTAGCCGAACTCGTTGTCGTACCAGACGTAGACGACGACGTCCTCGCCGTCGGCCTGCGTCGCGAGGCCGTCGACGACGCCCGCGAAACGGGAGCCGAGGACGTCGCTCGACACGTACTCGGGCGATTCGACGTAGTCGACCTGCGAGCGCAGCGACGACCCGAGGGAGACGGTGCGGAGGAAGGTGTTGAGTCGTTCCCGGCCGACGGACGTCTTCAACCGGAGGTTGAGGATCGCGAGTGAGACGTCGGCGGTGGGCACGCGGATCGCGCTCCCGGTGAGCTTGCCGGCCAGCGTCGGGACGGCCTTCGCGACCGCGCGGGCAGCGCCGGTCTCGGTGATCACCATGTTGAGCGGGGCGGCACGGCCCCGGCGGTCCGCCTTGTGGAAGTTGTCCGTGAGGTTCTGGTCGTTCGTGAACGAGTGGACGGTCTCGACGTGGCCGCGGACGATCCCGTACTCGGCGTCCAGTGCAGCGAGGACCGGTGCGACCGCGTTGGTCGTGCACGATGCGGCGGCGACGATCGGGGCGTGCTCGGCCTCGACCGTGTTGAGGCCGTGGACCACGTTGGGGATCGCGCCCTTGCCCGGAGCGGTCAGCAGCACGCGGGCGACGCCCTTCGCCTCCAGGTGCTTCCGGAGTTCGTCCTCGGTCCGCCAGCGACCCGTGTTGTCCACGAGGATCGCGTCGTCGATGCCGTACGCGGTGTAGTCGATCGCGGCGGGGTCGGCGGCGCGGATCACGGCGATCCGGGTGCCGTTCGCGACGATGCTCTGGGTCTCCTCGTCGACGCTGATGGTGCCGTCGAACGGACCGTGCACGGAGTCTCGGCGGAGCAGGCTCGCTCGCTTGACGAGGTCGTCGGTGCCGGTCGCTTCCCGGACCACGATCGCACGGAGCCGCAGCCCGGTCGATCGGGACTGGTGCGAGATCAGGATGCGGGCGAGGAGTCGCCCGATCCGTCCGAACCCGTACAGCACGACGTCGGTCACCGGGAGGGAGCCGTCGCCCTGGAGCTCGGGGAGCAGGTCCGCGATGCTCGCGCCCGGGGCGGTGCGGGCCCGGGCCGCGAGTGCGCCGAGGTCGAGGGATGCCGGGCCGGCGCCCGCGGCCTCCACCGCGCGGAGGAGCCTGAGGGACTCGTCGAGCGGCAGCGGTGCGCCGTCGACGTGGCGGGCGAACCGGTGGGCCTTCACGATGTCGATCGCCGACCGGTTCACCAGCCGTCGTCCGTACACGGCCGTCACGACGCCGTCCCGGCGGTGCAGTCGTCCGATGATCGGGATCATGGCCTCGGCGACCTCCAGGCGGGCGCTCCAGTCGTCCCAGAGCCCGGCGTCGGCCGTCATGCCGCGTCCAGCCGTCGGGTGAGCTGGTCGAGGCGGTCCCGGAGCCGCTGCGGCACGCGGTCCCCGAACCGGTCGAAGTGCGCCCGGAGCTGCTCGGCCTCGGCCGACCACGCCACGGCGTCCACCTCGAACAGCTCGTCCAGGGCGAAGCCGTCGAGGCCGAGGCCGGCGACGTCGAGGCCCCCGACGCGCGGCAGGCCACCGACCGGGCTCCACTCGACCTCGGCGTCGTCCTCGAGCCGATCGGCGATCCACTCGAGCACGCGGATGTTCTCGCCGAAGCCGGGCCAGAGGTACCCGCCGTCGGAGGACTTGCGGAACCAGTTGACGCGGAACACCTTCGGCGCCTTCGAGCCCAGCTGGTCACCGATCTCGAGCCAGTGCTGCCAGTGGTCCGCCATGTTGTAGCCGCAGAACGGCAGCATCGCGAACGGGTCGAGGCGGAGTTCCCCGACCGGCCCCTCGGCGGCCGCGGTCTGCTCGCTGGAGATCGTGGACCCGAAGAACACGCCGTGCTCCCAGTCCTCGGCCTCGGCGACGAGCGGCACGTTCGTGGCTCGGCGTCCGCCGAAGACGATCGCGTCGATCGGGACCCCGTCGTGGCTGTCCCAGTCACCGGAGATCGTCGGGCACTGCGCGGCGGCGACCGTGAACCGGGCGTTGGGGTGGGCCGCGGGCTCCGGGCTGTCGGGGGTCCACGGGCGGCCGCGCCAGTCGATGAGGTGCTTCGGGGGCTCCTCGGTCGCGCCCTCCCACCAGACGTCGCCGTCCAGGGTCATCGCCACGTTGGTGAAGATCGTGTTCGACCGGACCGTGGCCATCGCGGCGGGGTTCGTGTCGGGCCCGGTTCCGGGCGCGACGCCGAAGAACCCGGCCTCGGGGTTGATCGCCCACAGGCGGCCGTCGGCTCCGGGTCGGAGCCACGCGATGTCGTCGCCGATGGTCTCGACCTTCCAACCTGGCAGGCTCGGGGTCATCATGGCGAAGTTCGTCTTGCCGCAGGCGGACGGGAACGCCGCCGCGATGTGCAGCACCTTGCCGGCGGGCGTGGTCAGGCGGATGAGCAGCATGTGCTCGGCGAGCCAACCGTCCTGCCGTGCCATGACCGACGCGATGCGGAGCGCGAAGCACTTCTTGGCCAGCAGGGCGTTACCACCGTACCCGGAGCCGTACGACCAGATCTCGCGGGTCTCCGGGAAGTGGGCGATGATCTTGACCTCGTTGGACGGCCAGGGCACGTCCCCCACGGCGGAGCCGTCGTCGGCGACGAGCGGCATGCCCACGGTGTGGAGCGCCGGCACCCACTCGGTGTCGGGACCGATCTCGGCGAGGGCCTCGGCGCCCATCCGGGTCATGATCCTGGTCGACACGACGACGTAGGGCGAGTCGGTGACCTGCACGCCGACCTGCGAGATGGCCCCGCCGACCGGGCCCATCGAGAACGGGACGACGTACATCGTCCGCCCGCGCATCGATCCGCCGAAGCGTGCGGTGAGCTCCTCGCGCATCTCGGCCGGGTCGCGCCAGTTGTTGGTCGGCCCGGCGTCCGCTTCGGTCGCCGAGCAGATGAACGTGCGGTCCTCGACGCGCGCGACGTCCGCGGGATCGCTGCGTGCCAGGAAGCTGCCCGGTCGGAGGCTGTCGTCGAGCGCCACGATGGAGCCCGAGCGCACCATGCCGGTCAGCAGGGAGCGGTTCTCCTCCTCGCTGCCGTCGACCCAGACGATGTCGTCCGGCTGCGTCAGGGACGCGACGTCGGCCACCCACCGTCGGAGGGCGTCGATGCCCGGTCCCGGTTCGATGGTCGAGCCGGTCGAGCCGGTCGAGGGGGTCGAACCGGAGCCGGTCGAGCGGGTCGAACGGGTCGAGTCGATGACGCTCATGCGGGGACCCGCTCCCCGATGGCCCGCTGGATGCGCTCGGCGACCCTGCCCACGGACAGGCCGTACTTCTCGAGCAGGAAGTCGTTCGGCCCGGACTCCGCCCAGGCGTCGGCCAGACCGACCTTCTCGAGGCGAGCCGCGGCGGCGCGCTCGGCGAGCACGCTCGCGACGACGTCCCCGAGGCCACCGACGACGGAGTGCTCCTCCACGGTGACGACCGTGTCCGCATCCGCCAGGAGCGTCCAGAGCGCCTCGGTGTCGAGCGGCTTGATCGTCGGGAGGTGGACGTGGCGGGCGCTCCTGCCCGCGCTCTCGACCTCGTCGATCGCCTCGACCGTGCGGGACGTCTGGACACCGGTGGAGACGACCGTGACGTCGGTCCCGTCGCGGAGCAGTACCGGCTGCCCGACGGTGAACTCGTAGTCGTCGTCGAACACGTCCGCCACGGCGTCGCGCGCGAGACGGAGGTACACCGGCCCGTCGTGGTCGGCGGCCCAGCGGATCATCGCACCCGCCTCGGTCTCGTCCGCGGGAGCGAGGACGGTCATGTTCGGCATCGCCCGCATGACGGAGAGGTCTTCGATGTCCTGGTGGGTCTTGCCGCTCGCCCCGTTGAGGAGCCCGCTGTACGCCGCGGCGAGGCGCACCGGCGCCTTGGTCTGCGACACGAGCATGCGGACCTGGTCGAGGGCTCGGTTCGTCAGGAACACCCCGAACGACGACAGCCACGGGCGGTACCCGAGCGTCGACATCCCGAAGGCGATCCCGACCATGTTCTGCTCGGCGATGCCCGCCTGCACGAACCGCTCCGGGTGGGCGTTCGCGAACGTGACCGCCATGGTCGAGGTGGCGAGGTCGCCGTCGACCACGACGATCCGGTCGTCGGTCTGTGCCAGTTCCGTCAGGGTGTCGCCCCAGACCGCGCGCTGTGCCTTCATGCGAGCGCCTCCGCCTTCTCGTCGATGAGGAGTTCCGTCCGTGCCGTCGCGAGCTGCTCGTCCGTCGGGACTCCGTTGTGCCACTTGAAGGTCCCCTTCGTGAAGGAGACACCGTTGCCCTTGACCGTGTGGGCGATGATCGCCGTCGGCTTGCCGCTGGTGCCGCGACGCTCGTCGACGGCGGCGTACGCGTCGAGGATCTCGTCGTAGTCGTGCCCGTTGATCTCGATCACGTCCCAGCCGAACCCGCGGAAGACCGCGGGGAGGTTGACGTGCCCCATCGGTTCGCTCCGGTCGTACCGGTCGCTCGCGCTGGCGGTCCAGCCGTACTGCTGCAGGCCGTTGAGGTCGATGATCGCGGTGAGGTTGTCGAGGCCGTACCGGGGGGCGCAGATCACGGTCTCCCAGACCATGCCCTCCTCGATCTCGCCGTCGCCGAGCACGACCCAGGTGTGGAAGTCGCGCTTCTGCAGCTTGGCGGCGATGGCCATCCCGGAGCCGGCCGACAGTCCCTGACCGAGCGAGCCGGTGGACGAGTCGACGCCCGGGGTGATCTTCATGTCCGGGTGCCCCTGGAGTCGGGAGTCACCGTGGTCGAACGTGGCGAGCTCCTCGACCGGGAAGTAGCCGCGCATCGCCAGCACCGAGTACAGGCCGATGGCCGAGTGACCCTTCGAGAGGATGAAGCGGTCGCGGTCGGGGTCCTGCGGGTTCGCCGGATCGATCCGCAGCTGGTGGAAGTACAGGGCGACCATGAGGTCCATCGCGGACATCGGTCCGCCGATGTGTCCGGCCTTGCTCGACGCCACGGTCTCCAGGACGTGCCAGCGCCCTTCGCGCCCGAGTGCCTGCAGATGTTCGACGTCTCTCGCGTCCTTGCGTGTCACGACGACTCCTTCGTTGTGCGGTGGTGCGAGCAAAACTATCACCGCGTGAACGAAATGTCTACAGGGTGAGAGCAAAAGGATTGTGACGACATGGCAGGATGACGGCATGGCAGACATCGCCGCCGAGGAAGGCGGGATCGAGATCCTCAGCAAGGCCGGGGCGATCGTCGACGCGCTCGCTGCGGCGAAGGTGCTGACGGTGAACGCGATCGCCGAGGCCGTCGGGGAGCCGACCAGCTCCACCTACCGGCTCCTGCAGAGCCTCATCGCCATGGGGTGGGTCGAACCGGCTCCGTCGCGCGGCACGTACCGGCTCGGCCTCGCCTGCATGCAGGTCGGCGGAGTGCTGGAGGACTCGCTCGACGTCCGCGGACTCGCGCTCCCGCGGATGCGCGAACTGCGATCGACCGCCGACGTCGCGGCGTTGCTCTGCTACCGACGGGGCACCCGCGCGGTGTGCGTCGAACGCATCGAGGGCCACGACGTCCGCTCCGTCGCGATGCAGGTCGGCGACTCCCTGCCGCTCCACGTCGGGGGCGCACCGCTCGCCCTCCTCGCGTTCCTCCCCTCGGGCGAGCAGCACGCCGTGATCGACGAACTCCTCGCCGCGGACGACCTGCCGTACCCGACGCCCGCGGCGGACGTCCTCCGCGAGGACGTCGCCCGCATCCGGGACCGCGGGTACGCGCGCTCCGACGAGGACGTCACCATCGGCATCGCGGCGTTCGGCAGCCCGGTGTTCAACCACCGCGGTGAACTCGTCGCGGCCGTCTCGATCAGCGGGCTCCGCGAGCGGCTGATCGATCGCGAGTCCGAGCTCGCGGCGCTGGTCATGGACACCGCGGCGGCGATCAGCGCCGACCTCGGCTACGAAGGAGCGGACCGTGGCTGACCGGAAGCCGATGCGCGTTCTCGCCAACTCGCAGGCCGTCATCGACGCGCTGGCCGAACGCGGCGACCTCTCGCCCGCCGAACTCGCCGAGGCGACCGGGCTCCCCCGGCCGAGCGTCTACCGGTTCATCGAGGGGCTCAAGGCCGTCGGCATGGCCACCACGACCGCCGACAACCGCGCGCGCCTCAGCGTGAAGTGGCTCCACCTCGCCGACGCCGCTCGCGACGCGATGTCCGAGTGGTCGTCGGCGCGGGGCGTCCTCGACGAGCTCGCCGCCCGGACCGAACAGACCGTGTTCCTCACCGTGCCGCGCGGCGACGAAGCCGTGTGCATCGACTGGGCGCCCGGGCGGGGCATCGGCGTGCTCACCCTCTCCCCGGGCCGGTCCCTCCCGCTGTACGCCGGCGGGGCCGGTCGCCTCGTGCTCGCGCACCTCCGGGACCTCGACGGGTACCTGGCCGACGAGACGGGACGCCGACCGTTGACGGCCAGGACGATGACGGACGCCGCCGCGCTCCGGGCGGACGTGCGACGCACCCGGGAGCGGGGTTACACGCTCTCGTTGGACGACGCGACCATCGGGATCGGGGCGATCGCGCTCCCGATCCTCGACGGGAACGGCGAGCTGCTCGGCTGCCTGTCGGTCGCGGGACGGTCGGTGGAGATCGAGGAACGTCAGGAGGAGTTCCTCGCCGCCGCGCGCGCGGCGGTCGCCGTCCTCGAGCAGGACGCGGCTCAGGCGAGCCAGGTGCAGTCGCCCTGACCCCATGACGGACAGGAGGCGCAGTGCCAGCCGGCACCGCGCCTCCAGTCCGTTGCCGGGTCGCCTACCAGGCGACCGCGATGTACTGCGACTCCATGTACTCGAGCAGGCCCTCCGCGCCGCCCTCGCGGCCGATGCCGGACTCCTTCATCCCGCCGAACGGCGCAGCCGGGTCGGAGACCAGGCCGCGGTTCAGCCCGACCATGCCCGACTCGATGCGTTCGCTGACCCGCAGCCCTCGACCGATGTCGCGCGTGTAGACGTACGAGACGAGCCCGAACGGCGTGCCGTTCGCCAGGCGCACGGCGTCGTCCTCGGTCTCGAAGGTGACCACCGGGGCGACCGGACCGAAGATCTCCTCCTGGAGGATGCGCGCCTGCTCCGGCACGTCACCGAGGACCGTCGCCGGGTAGAACCACCCGGCGCCGTCCGGTGCGGTACCGCCGGTGAGCACGGTGGCGCCGTCCTCCTTCGCGGCCTCGACGAGCCGGGCGATGTCGTCGCGCGCCGTCTCGTTGACCATCGGGCCGAGCTGCACCTCGGGGTCGAGGCCGTCGCCGGTCCGGAGCGCACCCATCGCGTCGGCGAGCCGCCCGGAGAACTCCGCGGCGATCCCGGACTGGACGTAGAAGCGGTTCGCCGCCGTGCAGGCCTCGCCGCCGTTGCGCATCTTCGCGATCATGGCACCGGCGACCGCCTCGTCGAGGTCCGCGTCGTCGAACACCACGAACGGGGCGTTGCCGCCGAGCTCCATGGACGTGTTCACGACGGACTCGGCCGCGAGCTGCATGAGCTTCACGCCGACCTCGGTCGAGCCGGTGAACGAGAGCTTGCGCGAACGCGGGTCCCGCACCATCTGCTCGACCACCGCGCCGGACGAGCGGCTCGGCAGCACGTTGAGCACGCCGGCCGGCAGCCCGGCCTCCTCGAAGAGGGCTCCGATCGCGAGCGCGGTGAGCGGGGTGTCGCTCGCGGGCTTCAGCACCATGGTGCAGCCGGCCGCCAGGGCGGGACCGATCTTCCGGGTGGCCATCGCCGCGGGGAAGTTCCACGGCGTGACGAGGATCGCGATCCCGATCGGACGGTGCTCGACCAGGATCTTGTTCGCACCGCCCGGCGCGGTCTGCAGGGACCCGGGGATCCGGACCGCCTCTTCCGCGTACCAGCGGAGGAACTCGGCAGCGTAGACGACCTCGCCCCTGGCGTCGGAGAACACCTTGCCGTTCTCGGCCGTGATGAGCTTCGCGAACCAGTCCGCGCGCTCGATCATCAGGTGGTAGGCGCGGGAGAGGACCTCGGAACGCTTCCGCGGCGGGGTCGCCGCCCACGCGGCAGCGGCATCGCCGGCCGCGTCGACGGCCGCCTGCGCGTCGTCCCGGGTGCCGTTCGCCACGGTGGCCAGCACGCTGCCGTCGACCGGGTTGTGGACGTCGAACGTCCCGCCGTCGGAAGCCGTGCGCTGCCCGCCGCCGATCAGGAGCCCCGTGGGGACCCCTGCGGCGACCTCGCGTGCGACGGCGGTCGCGTCGGTCGTCTCCTGTACGTCGGTCATGAGTGCTCCAGTTCCCGGACGCGAGGAGCCGACTGCGTCAGGTAGAGACGCTGCTCCTCCTTGTTCTGTTCGTAGGTCGCCCGTGCGTCCTTCGTCGACTCGAGGGTCGACACCTCGGCGACGGGGACGTCCCACCACGCCCCCGAGCCGCCGAAGCGCCCCTGCGCGTCCACGCGGACGTACACCACGGCGGTGCCGTCGTACGCGCGGGCATCGTCGAGGGCCTTCCGGAAGGTGTCGGCGGTGTCGGCGGAGAACACCTCCGCGCCGTAGCTCGCCGCGTTCGCGACGAAGTCCACCTCGAGACGGCGGCCGTCGTGGCGGAGCGCTTCGCCCCGCTCGTTGAAGCGCGTTCCGAAGGTCTGCGAGCCGAGCGTCTCGGACAGCGCCGCGATGGACCCGTAGCCGAAGTTGTCGACGATCACGATCGTCATCCGCAGGTGCTCCTGCACGGCGGTCATGATCTCCTGCGACATCATCAGGTACGACCCGTCGCCGACGAGCACGTGGACGCGACGGTCCGGTGCCGCGAGCTGCGCTCCGACGCCGCCGGCGACCTCGTAGCCCATGCACGAGTTGCCGTACTCGATGTCGTAGCCCTTCGGGCTCCCCGGACGCCACAGACGGTGGAGGTCGCCGGGCATCGAGCCGGCGGCGTTGATGACGACGTCCTCCGCGGCGGCCGAGGCGTTGAGGAGCCCGAGCATCTCGGCCTGCGAGAGGGTCGGGCTGTCCTCCTGCACCTCGACGATGCGGTCGACCTCGGCGCGCCAGTCGGAGGCGGCGCGCTCGTACTCGGCGACGACGTCGGCGTCGAGGGTGAACCCCTCGAGCGCTTCACGGAGCTCGGCGAGCGTCTCCCGCGCATCGCCGACGAGCGGGATGCCGGACTCCTTGAAGGCGTCGACCTCGGCGACGTTGATGTTCACGAACGCCACGTCGGGGTTCTTGAACATCGTGTTCGAGGCGGTCGTGAAGTCCGTGTAGCGCGTGCCGATGCCGATGACGACGTCCGCCTCGTTCGCGATGCCGTTCGCGTACTTCGAACCGGACGAGCCGAGCGCGCCGAGCGCCGCCGGGTGGTCCCAGGCGATGCTCGCCTTGCCGGCCTGCGTGACGCCGACGCCGATGCCCGTCGCCTCGGCGAACTTCGTGAGCTCGTCGGTGGCGTCGGAGTAGACCACGCCGCCGCCGGCGATGATCACGGCCTTCTTCGCCGACCGGATCAGCTCCGCGGCGCGCTGGACGGCGGCACGGTCGGGGCGGTTGCGCGCGACGTGCCAGACCCGGTCGGAGAACAGCGCCTCCGGGAAGTCGTACGCCTCGGCCTGCACGTCCTGCGGGACCGCGATCGTGACCGCGCCGGTGTCGGCGGGGCTCGTGAGCACGCGCATCGCCTCGAGGAGGGCGGACGCGAGCTGCTCGGGACGGATGATGCGGTCGAAGTACCGGGACACGGCGCGGAACGAGTCGTTCGCCGTGACGTCCATCGCGTACGGGTGCTCCTGCTGCTGCAGCACGGCCCCGGTCGAGCGCGTCGCGAACGCGTCCGACGGGAACAGGAGGACCGGGATGTGGTTCACGGTCGCGGTGCCGGCACCGGTCACCATGTTCGTCGCGCCGGGCCCGATGGACGTCGACACGGCGAGGGCGCCGAGGCGGTTCTTCATCTTCGCGTAGCCGGTGGCGATGTGGACCATGCCCTGCTCGTTGCGGCCCTGGTAGTACGGGAACTCGTCCTGGTACTGCAGCAGGGCCTGCCCGAGCCCGGCGACGTTGCCGTGACCGAAGATCCCGAACGCGCCGCCGAAGAACGGCTGCGTCTCCCCGTCGCGCTCGACGTACTGCGCTTTCATGAACTCGACGATCGCCTGACCGACGGTCAGACGCCGGGTCGGCTGCGGGTGTTGCGTCATTGCGAACTCCTTGCGTGGTGGGGTCAGGGGTGGACGGGGACGAACGGCACGCGCGGATCCGCGTCGAGGGTCTCCCACTTGGCGCGCGCCGGGGCGAGCGCGGGGTCCTCAGCCGCCTGCAGGGTGCGCTTCGGCGCCGGGCCCGCGAGGACGTTGAGGTAGTAGAGGTCCTGGTCGTGGGCGGCGACGGTGGTGTGGTACCCCCACGGGATCAGGCAGATGTCGCCGTCACGGACGGGCACGTCGAGGTCGAAGTCGCGCTCCGGGCTGTACACCCGCTGCAGCGCCCACCCGTTCTCGGGGTCGCGCGTGCGGTAGTAGTAGACCTCCTCGAGCTGCGCCTCGCCGTCGACGTCGTGTTCGTGCTTGTGCGGCGGGTAGCTCGACCAGTTCCCACCGGGGGTCCACACCTCGACGATGTGGAGCCGGTCGGCGGGGAAGTCCGGCGACATCGGCGTGGAGACCTGACGCGTGGCGGTGCCGGCGCCGCGGGTCGCGGAACCGACGTCGTCCGGGGTGACGAGGACGACCTCGTGCTGCTCCGTCGCCGGGGCGGTCGCGATCGCGAGTTCTGCACCGGGGGTGCCCGTGATCGAGACCGCGGTGTCGCGCGGGACGTAGAGCGTGTGCCCGAGTCCGTCGAAGACCGTGTCACGGCCGCCGATGCGGTACTCGTCGGAACCGACCGTGACCACGAGGTCGCCGTGCAGGTTGACGAACGCGCGCTCGTTCCCGTCGGCCGGGAACTCGACCGTCTCGCCGTCGCCGAAGGTCTTCACCTGGAAGGTGACGAACTCCCATCCGGCGATCTCCGGGGTGATGACGTCCCATGCGCCGTGCTTGAGCACCTGCGGGTCGACCATGTTTGATCCTCTCTGCGTCGTTGCGTCGGACTGGAAGAGCATATCGCTTTTCTCGCTTGTCGGACGCATCGTCCGCCATGCGATTTTACTGGAGGCCCGACTCACCCCTGGTGCGCGGGCTGCGGCTGGGCGTCGGCGAGCGCCAGACACCGCAGGGTCGTGTCGCGGGCGGCGTCGAGGGCGTCCTCGAGCGTCTTCGCACGGTGCTCGATCGAGAGCATCTCGACGCCCCACGGGCCGGACCAGCCGAGGTCGGCCATGGTCCTGATGAACCCGACCACGTCCTGCGCCCCCTCGCCCGGGTACCTGCGGTTGTCCCGGGTGTCCTCGAAGAGCGTCCGGCCCGCCTCCGGCTCGGCGTCGGCGTCGTTGAGCTCCACGCCCACGACGGTGGACGGGTCGAGGGTGCGCCGGAGCTCGTCGAGCGGTGTCCCGGCGCGGAACACGTGCCAGAAGTCCACCGCCAGGCCGGCGTGGGGATGGTCGACGGCGCGGACGAGGTCCGAGCCCTGCGGGAGGGACGAGATGCCGGCGAACGGCAGGGGTTCGAGTGCCAGGCGCGTCCCGATCGCCGCCGCCTCGTCCGCGAGCCGCCGGAACGGGTCCACGAAGGGTGCGAACGACGTGACCGTCGGGGCGGGAGGCGGTGCGATCTTCACCATGGGGCTGCGGAACACGCGTGCCACGTCCCGGATGACGTCCCAGCGCGCACGCCACGGCGTGTCCTCCGGGTCGCGCCACCAGTCCTTCACGAGCTCGACCTCGAGGTGCCGGATGCCGACCCGGTCGGCGTGCGCCCGGAGCTCCTCGAACCCGATGGTGTCGCGGACGACCTCGAGGTCGTCCAGCGCGAAGCCGAGTCCCGCGAACCCTGCGTCAGCCGCCGCACTCACGCGGTTGCGCGCCGAGAAGGGGCTGCGCTCCGACGGGGCATCGGGCTGCGCCGAGCCGGCCGTGGTCCAGCAGGTGGCGACGAGGTCGCGACCGATCCCGCTCATCGCGACAGGTCCACCGCGACCGACTCCCCCGTTCGCGCCGAGCGGTCGGCGGCGTCCGCGAGCACCAGTGCGGCGCGTCCGTCCTCGAAGCCGGGGCTGCGCGACGGCTCGCCGCGGACCGCCTTGAGGAACTCGACGACCTCGAGCCGGTACGCCTCGGCGTACCGCTGCAGGAAGAAGTTCTGGTACGGCTCGAGCGACTCGACGGCGTCCCCGCTCCACCGGCGGACCAGCGTGTCGGTCTGGTTGCCGACCTGCAGCAGCCCCTCGGACCCGAAGACCTCGAACCGCTGGTCGTACCCGTACGATGCGTGCCGCGAGTTGGTGATGGCGATCAACTCGTCGTTCGCGCCGCGGAGTGTGACGACCGCGGAGTCGAAGTCGCCGAGCTCACGCGCGGTGGCGCTGAACGTGTTGGCTCCGCGTGCGGTCACCTCGACGATGTCCGGGACGAAGAACCGTGCCATGTCCAGGTCGTGGATGGTCATGTCGCGGAAGATGCCGCCCGACGAAGCGAGGTACGCCGCCGGCGGTTCGCCCGGGTCGCGGCTGGTGATGAGGATCTGCTCCAGCGTCCCGATCTCCCCGGACTCCACCCGGCGCTGGAGTTCGGTGAAGTGCCGGTCGAACCGCCGGTTGAAGCCGAGCACGATCGGGATCGTCGCGGCGGCGGCCTTCGCCCGGAGCCGGTCCACCCGGTCGAGGTCGAGGTCGATCGGCTTCTCGCACAGCACCGGCACGCCGGCGTCGATCGCCGCGTCGATGAGGTCGACGTGCGTGGCCGTCGGTGCCGCCACGATGACGGCGTCGACCTCGCCCGAGGCGAAGACCTCGGCCGGGTCCGAGCTGACCTTCCCGCCGTACTCGGCGGCCGTCCGCTCCGCGCCCTCGACGAACGGGTCGCAGACCCACGCGAGCTCGGCGTCGTCGATCGCGGCCACGCTCATGGCGTGCACCTGTCCGATGCGCCCGGTGCCGAAGAGGCCGATCCGGATGTGTTGCGTCATTGCAATCTCCTGTGGTGGTGGTGTGCCGCGCGGACTACGCGGTGGTGCGGGGCCGGACGGGACGCCCGGTGTGGAACGACTCCGCGGCCGCCTCGGCGAGCGCGGTCGCGACGAGCCCGGCAGCGGGCGGTGTCAGCGACTCCGACTCGCCGCGGATCATCCGGACGAAGTGGGCGATCTCCTCCTCGAACGCCGGGACGAACCGGTCGCCGAACGTGTCGTAGGGGTTCTCCGGCGTGGTGCCGTCCGGCTCGGTCGAGGTGATCGGGGTGCGCGGTCCGTAGCCGGCGCCGTACGCGCCCTTCGACCCGGTGACCTCGAGCCGGACGTCCTGGCCGGCGTCGCTTCGCCTGAGCGCACCGATGCTGCCCACCGCGCCCGAGGCGAAGCGGAGCGTGACCATCGCGGTGTCGGTGTCGTCGTGGTCGCCGTAGACCGGCTCGTCGAGGACGGACCCGATCATGGAGATCTCGACGACGGGGTCGCCGACGACCCACGGGATGATGTCGAAGTCGTGCACGAGGAGGTCGAGCCACATGCCGTGCGACTGCGGGATGTAGTCGAGCGGCAGCGCGTAGTGGTCGTTCTCGGTCGCCTGCACGAGCCGGAGCGTGCCGACGTCGCCGTCGAGGACGTGCCGGCGGAGCCGCTGGTACCCGGGGTCGTACCGGCGGTGGAACGCGACCATGATCGGCGTGCCGGTCGCTTCGAGGTCGCGGGACAGCGAGGTGAGCTCGTCGACCCCGAGCGCGAGGGGCTTCTCGATGAGCAGCGGTGTCCTGGACTCGGCGACGACGCGCGCGAGGTCGGCGTGGGTGTCGGTGGCCGAGGCGACGAGGATGCCGTCGACGGAGGGCAGGACGTCGGCCAGTGGGTCGATGGTGCTCGACACGCTCGCCCACGCTGCACCGTCCGCGGTCCGCTGCTGTTCGAGTCGGGACTGCACCGCGGCCGTCCGGCCGGCGTCTCGTCCGATGAGCACGACCTCGTCGACACCCGGCGTCCGTGCGAGGTTGCGCGCGTGCATCGCGCCGATCCGGCCGAGTCCGGCGACGCCGACCCTCATCGGGTCGCCTCGGCTGCTTCGAGCTCCGCCACGAGGGCGCGGACGTACTGCACGCTCGCCCGTGCGTCCTCGATCGGGCCGGCGCCGGGCTCCGGTTCCTCGAGCACGACCTTGTCCTGTTCGAGGACGATCCACCCGTCGAAGTCCGCGTCGACCATGCTCTGCAGGATCGCACGGATGTCGACGTCCCCCTGTCCGACCGGGCGGTAGAGCAGGTCGGCCTTGATCGCATCGAAGTAGCTGATCTCCCCACGCGCGACCCGGTGCATCCCCTCGAGCGACACGTCCTTCAGGTGCATGTAGGCGATGCGGTCGGAGTGCTCCGCGGCGAAGACGACCGGGTCGGTGCCGCCGAGGAACAGGTGCCCGGTGTCGAAGCAGAAGGGGATGGTGGAACCGGCGAGCACGGCGTCGACGTCGTCCTTCGTCTCGACGACCGTGCCGACGTGCGGGTGCAGGGTCGCGGTGACACCGACCGCGGCGGCGGCCTCGGTGATGCGGTCGAGGTTGGCGAACAGCGTCGACCACTGCTCGTCGGTGAGCGGCTCACGCTGGGCGTCGTAGCCGGTCTGCTCGCTGTCGGCGCAGACGACCAGGACGGTGGCGCCGGACGCCGCGTAGTCGCGGAGCTCCTGCTCGATGCGGGGCAGCGGGTCGGTGCCCGGCTGGTGCGCGATGACCGGGACGAAGCTCCCGATGGCGGTCATGCCGAACTCGGCGAGCCGGGTGGCCTTGTCCTCGGGCGCCGGCGGCAGGAAGCCTTGCGCGCCGAGCTCGGTGGCGTCGAAGCCGAGCTCGCGCATCTCCGCGAGGACCCGTTCCGGCGGGAGCTGGTACCCCCAGCCCTCGACCTCGCTGACACCCCAGGAGATCGGTGCGGTGGCGATCTTGAGGCTCATGCGTTCGCTCCCTCGGTGGTGCGGGTGTTCGCCGTGGCGCCGGGCTCGACGGGCAGGGTGACCCACTCGCCGGACTCGGCGGACTGCTCGGCGGCGCTGAGCACCCGGGCGGATGCGACGGCGTCGTGGATGTTCGAGCCCGTGGCCTCGCCACCGGTCGCGGCGGTGAGGAACTTCGCCGCCTCGATGACCTTGAGGTCGTCGTAGCCCATGCTCGTGCCCGAGCTCGGCTGGAAGCGGGAGTAGTCGGGGAAGTACCCGTCCGCGAAGGCACGGGTGTACCCGACGTGCGGACCGGTGCGGGTCAGTGCGACCTCGAGTTCGTTGAGCCGCTCGAAGTCCCACTTGACGGAACCCTCGGTGCCGAAGATCTCGAACGTGTACTCCGACCGCGGGCCCACGGCGATGCGTGAGGCCTCGAGGTTGCCGAGGGCGCCGGCGCCGTACGCGCTGTCGTCGAACCGGACCAGCATCGTGGCGTAGTCCTCGTTCTCGACGGGGAGCAGCTTGCCGGCGTCCGGCGTCCCCGGCAGGCCGGGGCGCTCGGTGAGGTACGTGCCGGTGGCGGCCGAGATCGAGCCGATCGGCCCGAGGACGTAGTGCATCAGGTCGACGAGGTGTCCCATGAGGTCACCGAGCACCCCGCTGCCGGAGGTCGCACGGACGAACCGCCAGGTGAGCGGGTCCTCCGGGTTCGAGGAGAACCCGCCGAAGAACCGGCCGCGGACGTTGGTGATGCGACCCAGTGCTCCGTCCAGGACGAGCTGGCGGGCGTGCTGGACGGCGGGGACGTGACGGTAGTTGAAGCCGATCGTGGTCGCGACCCCGGCGGCGTCGGCGGCGGCGGCCACCGCTTCGGTCTCCTCGACGCCGCGGCCCACCGGCTTCTCGATCCAGAAGGGCTTGCCGGCCTGCGCGGCGGCGATCCCGATCTCGGCGTGCAGGGAGTTCGGGGCGCAGATGCTCACCACGTCGACCGCGGGGTCGTTCAGCACGTCGCGGTAGTCCGAGACCACCGACTCGTACCCGAGCACGTCCTTGGCGTAGTCGCGACCGGCGGCGGCGACGTCGGCCGCGACGACCAGACGGGGCTCGATGCCGAGCTCGGGGTACAGCAGCGGGAGGAGTCGGTACGACCGCGAGTGCAGCCGCCCCATCCAACCGACGCTGATCAGGCCCACTCCGACGGAGGTGGGCGCCTTGGTCTCTGCCACGGATGCTCCTTTGCGCGAGGCGATGACGGTTTTGCACCGGTCCAAAATCTTGGACCGGTACAACGTACGACCGTGGAGCACCGGTTGTCAACGCGGCGCGGCGGCGACCGTCAGACCACGGTCGTCGAGCTTCCCCGCACGGCGAGGGACGGCGCGACGAGGACACCGTCGTCGGACGCGGGCACGTGGCCCGGCGCGAGGAGGAGCTCGGCCGCCCGACGACCAATCACGTCGTTGTGCGGGTCGACCGAGGTCAGGTCGATCGGCCCGAGGGCCGCCAGGTAGGTGTTGTCGTAACCGGTGACCGCCACCGTGCCGGACAGCCCGCGCTCCGCCACGGCGGCCAGCACGCCGATCGCCGCGAGGTCGTTCACCGCGGCGATCGCCGTGGGCGGGTCCGCGGAGTCGAGGAGGGCCGATGCCGCGCGATGACCCGCGCGCTCCGTGAAGTCGCTGGGCGCGATCGCCCCGGCGTCGAGGCCGTGCTCCCGCATGGCGCCGGCGAACGCCGACGCCCGACCGGCGGCGACGGGGCCGCCCTCACCGCCGACGTGGCCGATCCGCCGGTGCCCGAGGGCCGTCAGGTGGTCCACCACGAGGCGCATGCCGACCTCGTCGTCCCCGCGCACGGTGGCGAGGCCGCCGCGCGAGCCGGGCCGGCCGCTCGCGATGACGAGGCGCGCGGAGGCGGTCATCTCGACCACCCGGTCCATGTCGGGGACGGAACCGACGACCAGGAGCCCGGACGGCTGCAGGTCGCCGAGCATGGCGACGACCTCGACGTCGAGGGCCGATCCGGACGACGGGCTCGGGAGCACGGCACTCGTCACCAGGCCGAGCCGACCGGCGTCCGCCAGGGTCGCACGGGCCGACTCGACCACGTCCGTGAGCACGGGGTTGCGGGTGTCCGCGACGAGGATGCCGACGAAGTCCTCGCGCGCTCCGTTCAGCGACCGGGCGACCCGGTTCGGACGGTACCCGAGCTCCGCCGCCGCCGCCAGGATCCGCTCGAGGCGGTGCGGGCTGACCGACGCCGGGGACCGGTAGGCCAGCGACACGAGCGACTTCGACACGTCGGCACGGTCGGCGACGTCACGCATCGTTGCTCGACGCTGGTCATCTCCCGACATCGCCACCTCCGTGCGCGACCTTACCGAACCGGCCGTGCGCCGACGGACGCAGGCCCTGCCTCAAGCGCGGTCGCGGTCGGCGCGCTTCGACTTGCCCTTGATGGTGTCGATGTAGATCGCTCCGGTCGTGACCTCTTCCTCGAGCTTCTCCAGCGACCACCCGCGCGTCTCGGGGACCTGGGTCGCGATGAACACGAGGGCGATCACCCCGATGAGCGCGAAGAGGAAGAAGGTGCCGGTGATCCCGACGCTCTCGATGAGCGAGGGCACGTAGAGCGCGAGCACGGCGTTCATCAGCCAGCCGGCGAACGCGGCGATGCCCGTCCCGAGCCCACGCATGTTGAGCGGGAAGATCTCGGCGAGCCACACCCAGACCGCGATGTTGAGGCACGACTGCATCGAGAGCACGAACGCGCAGATCAGGAAGAGGAGCACGTAGGGACGGATCGGGTTGCCGTCCGGGATGAGGAACGACGCGAACCCGATGAGGATGTGGCACGACGTGGTCAGCGACAGTCCGAGCATGAAGGTCTTGCGTCGGTCGACGCGGTCCATGTTCCGGAGCGCGATCAGACCGCCGATGACCGCCAGGATGCCCGGAGCGATGTTGGCGACGAGCGCCGCACTCGAACCGAAGCCGGCGTCGATGAGGATGCGCTGGCCGTAGTACATGATCGAGTTGATCCCCGTCACCTGCTGCGCGATCGCGACACCGCACCCGATGAGCACGATGCGGATCAGCCACTTGCTCGAGAACAGCGCGCGCAGGCCGCTCTGGCCGGACTGCGCGGACTCCTCCGACGCGATCCGCTCGATGTCGGCGAGCTCGGCGCGGGCACGCTCCTCGTTCCGCACGGTCTTGAGGATCTCGAACGCCCGGTCGTCGTGACCGTGCTCCACCAGCCAGCGCGGGGACTCCGGCATCCGGAGCATCCCGAAGAAGAGGCCCGCGGCCGGGATGCAGCAGACGAAGAACATCACGCGCCAGACGCCGCCGTCACCGCCCAGCACGATGCCGATGATCGCGTTGATGACGAACGCCGCGAGCTGGCCGCTGACGATCGCGAGCTCGTTGCGGCCGGTGATCATGCCGCGGATCTCCAGCGGAGCGAGCTCGGCGAGGTACACCGGCACGACGATGGACGCCGCTCCGACCGCGAGTCCGACCGCGACGCGACCGGCGAGGAGCACCTCGAAGTTCGGGGAGAACACGGCGAGGAGCGTGCCGCAGAAGAAGAAGGCGGCCATCCCGATGATCGTCGTCCGCCGTCCGATGCGGTCGGACACTGGGCCGCCGATCAGCCCGCCGAACGCCGCCGCGAACACGAGCGACGAGATGACGACGCCGAGACCGAGGTCGTCGAGGTGCAGCTCCGTCTGGATCGACAGCTCGGCACCGTTGCTCACACCGGTGTCGTAGCCGAAGAGCAGTCCCCCGAGGCAGGCGACGACCGAGATGTACCCGATCCGCTTGCGGTGAGGCCCCGCGGTGAGGGGCGGGAGGGTGGCGCTTCCGCGCTGTTCTGGACCGGGCATGAAGACTCCTTCGTCATGGAAGCTCGTACGAGCCCGTTCGCCCTCGACCATTCTCATGCAACGGACGAACTGTTCACATCGTAACAGGATCCGCGAAAAGCTTCCGCCGCGGAACAATGCTTGTGGAAGCCGTGGTCCCCGTTATACCGTGCACCGGACAGATGAGCCGTTGAGTGAGAATCGCAGCGTTGCAAGGCCTCGCTCTCATCGACCCACCCTGTGCCACAACCTCGCACCCGAGCGGAACCACTGGACAAAGGAGTCTTCCGTGAAGCGATTTTCTGTAGTCATGGGCATCACCGCGGCAATCGCGGCGAGCGCCCTCGTCCTCTCCGGATGCTCGTCGCAGGGGGGTCGCGTCGCGTCGAACGACGACGGTTCCTCGGGCGGGACGAGCAAGAACTCCGGACTCACCATCGCCCTGGTCACCCACGCCGCTCCCGGCGACACGTTCTGGGACATCGTCCGCAAGGGCGCCGAGGACGCCGCGAAGAAGGACGGCGTGAAGCTCCTCTACGCCTCCGACCCCGACGGCACCAAGCAGGCACAGCTCGTGCAGCAGTACACCGACCAGAAGGTCGACGGCATCGCGGTGTCCCTCGCCAAGCCGGACGCGCTCAAGAGCGCGGTCCAGGGCGCGGAGAAGGCCGGGATCCCGGTCGTCTCGTTCAACTCCGGCAGCGACGACTACGCGGCCCTGGGCATCCTCGCCCACTTCGGACAGGACGAGTCCGTCGCCGGCGAGGCCGTCGGCAACGAGCTCAAGGCGCAGGGCCTGAGCAAGCCGATCTGCGTGATCCAGGAGCAGGGCAACGTCGCACTCGAAGCACGGTGCGGCGGCATCAAGAAGATCCTGCCCGACACCCAGACCCTGTACGTGAACGGCACCGACAACAGCGCCGTGCAGTCGACGGTCACCGCGAAGCTCCAGGCGGACTCCGCTGCCGACTCGATCGTCGGTCTCGGCGCCCCGTACACCGCGGTCATCCTCAAGGCGGTCAAGGCAGCGGGCAGCAAGGTCAAGGTGGCCTCGTTCGACCTCAACGCCGACCTCGCGAAGAGCATCAAGAGCGGCGACGTCGTGTTCACGGTCGACCAGCAGCCGTTCATGCAGGGCTACGAGTCCATCGACTCCATCGTCCTGTACAAGCAGGGCGGCTTCGTCCTCGGCGGTGGCAAGCCGACGCTGACCGGGCCGGCCATCGTCGACAAGTCGAACATCGACAAGGTCTTGAAGTACGCCGAGGACGGGCTGCGGTAGCACGCCCTTCGCCGGTCCGCCGCGTCGCGCGGCGGACCGGCCCCGACCCCTCCCACCCCCGGTCCCGACGAAGGGAACCTCCCATGACCACCGCCACCGCCATCCCCGCAGGCGACGAGCGCCTCGCCCGCCGCAGTCCCGTCCGCAAGCTCCTCGGCCGCCCCGAGGTCGGAGCCGTCGTCGGCGCCATCGCGATGTTCGCCTTCTTCGCGATCATCGCCCCCGTCTTCGTCCAGCCCGACTCGATCTCGACCGTCCTCTACGGCTCGTCGACCATCGGCATCATGGCCGTGGGCGTCTCGCTCCTCATGATCGGCGGGGAGTTCGACCTCTCCGCCGGTGTGGGCGTCATCTCCTCCTCCCTCACCGCGACGCTGTTCGCCTGGTACTTCTCGACGAACGTCTGGGTCGGGGTGCTGCTCGCCCTCGTGCTGTCGCTCGGCGTCGGGTTCGTCAACGGCTGGATCCTCGTCCGGACCAAGCTCCCGAGCTTCATCGTCACGCTGGCGACGTTCCTCATGCTGACCGGCCTGAACCTCGCGATCACCCGACTCGTCTCCGGGGCGGTGTCGACCCCCGACATCTCGCAGCTCGACGGCTTCGCCTTCGCTCAGCAGCTGTTCGCCGCCGACGTGCCGATCTTCGGTGTGACGGTCAAGATCACGGTGTTCATCTGGATCGCCCTCGTCGCGATCGCGTCGTACGTGCTCCTCCGCACCCGCGTGGGTAACTGGATCTTCGCCGTCGGCGGCGACGAGAACGCGGCCCGTGCGGTCGGCGTCCCCGTCACGAAGACGAAGATCGGCCTGTTCATGGGCGTCGGGTTCTGCGCCTGGATCGGCGGCATGCACAACCTGTTCGCCTTCAACGTCGTGCAGTCCGGCGAGGGCGTCGGCAACGAGTTCCTCTACATCATCGCCGCGGTGATCGGCGGCTGCCTGCTGACCGGTGGCTACGGGTCGGCGGTCGGCGGCGCGATCGGCGCGCTGATCTTCGGCATGGCGAACAAGGGCATCGTCTACGCGCAGTGGAACCCGGACTGGTTCAAGTTCTTCCTCGGCCTGATGCTCCTGCTCGCCACGATCATCAACCTCATCGTCAAGAAGCGAGCGGAGCAGAAGTGATGTCGAACACCACGAACACCGCACACCCGACCACCCAGGTCGTCGAGGTCCCGGTCACGGACACCCCCGACATCGCCGCCGGCGCGCCGCACCTCATCGCCCTCCGGGACGTCGGGAAGCACTACGGCAACGTCATCGCACTGTCCGACGTGTCGATGGACGTCGACGCCGGACGGGTGACGTGCGTGCTCGGCGACAACGGCGCCGGGAAGTCCACCCTGATCAAGATCATCGCCGGGCTGCACCAGCACAGCGCCGGGACGTTCTCGATCCAGGGCGAGGAGCGGACGCTCTCGTCACCGCGCGAAGCGCTCGACTCCGGGATCGCCGCTGTCTACCAGGACCTGGCGGTCGTCCCGCTCATGCCCATCTGGCGGAACTTCTTCCTCGGCTCCGAACTGCGCGGGCCGCTCGGGGCGCTCAACGTCAAGGAGATGAAGCGGATCACGAAGCAGGAACTGCTCGACATGGGCATCGACCTGCGGGACGTCGACCAGCCGATCGGCACGCTCTCCGGCGGCGAGAAGCAGTGCGTCGCGATCGCCCGGGCCGTGTACTTCGGCGCGAAGGCGCTCATCCTCGACGAGCCGACCGCCGCACTCGGCGTCAAGCAGTCCGGCGTCGTCCTGAAGTACATCCTCCGGGCACGCGACCGGGGACTCGGCGTCATCTTCATCACGCACAACCCGCACCACGCCTACCCCGTCGGCGACCGCTTCCTGCTGCTCCGGCGCGGCAAGAGCATCGGGTACTTCGAGAAGACCGACATCACCCTGCCCGAGCTGACCGGCCTGATGGCCGGCGGTGCGGAGCTCGAAGAGCTCGCCCACGAGCTCGAGCAGGTGGGTGGCCAGGACGACCGCATCGAGGAGATCCGCGCAGCCGAGGCGTGACCACGTGACCAGGTGACGGACGGG
>NZ_JABMCE010000077.1 GCF_013359865.1 Curtobacterium pusillum | reverse complement strand
TCACCGCGGCGCGGGCCCGCCGTGCGGCGACGGCGGCCTGCGCGGCGGCGACGCGGTCGACCTCGGGCGGGTTGCGGTGCGCGGGGAGTTCGTTCCGGTCGGACGTCATGCGGCCGCCCCCAGCGCGGCGTGGATGCGGTCGGCACGGTCGGCGACGAGTGCCGCGACACCGTCGGGGCCGTCGGTGAGCAGCCCACGGGACTCACTGACGAGGACCTGCTCGGCGCGCGCGCCGTACAGCGCGCGGAGGTCCTCGATGCGGGCGCCCTGGGCGCCGAAGCCCGGGGCGAGGACCGGCGACGTGCCGATCGTGTCCGCGTCGATGCCGAAGTCGGCGAGGTCGAGGGTCGCGCCGAGCACGAGCCCGACGTCGCCGAGCGGCTGGTCGCCGCCGGTCCGGTTGTCGTCTGCCACGTCCAAGACGATACCGGCAGCGACGGACCGCCCTGCCCGCGGACCCTCGGCCAGGACCGCGGTCTGCAGCACGCGGGCCTCGGGGTTGCTCGTCGCCGCGAGCACGAACACACCCGCCCCGTTCCGGCGTGCCACGTCGAGCGTGCCCGCCAGCGAACCGTACCCGAGGTACGGCGAGACCGTCATCGCGTCGGCCGCGAACGGCCCGTCACGGTCCAGCCACGCGAGCGCGTAGTCGTCCCCCGTCGACCCGATGTCGCCGCGCTTGACGTCGGCGACGACCAGGAGGCCCGCATCGCGTGCCCGACGGATCGTCGCGTCGAGCGCGCGGTAGCCCGCCACCCCCGCCGCCTCGAAGAACGCGATCTGCGGCTTCACGATCGCGGCGCGGCCTGCGGCCGCGTCGACGAGCGTCGCGCCGAACGCCGTCAGTCCCGCCTCGTCGCGGCCGAGCCCCCACGCCGCCAGGGTGGCGGCGTGGGGGTCGATGCCGACGCAGAGTGCGGAACGCGACCGGATGGCGGACGCGAGCCGGACACCGAACGGCTCCGCGCCTCCCGACTGGATCGTCTCCACGCGACCGTCCGTCACCAGGTCGCGCGCTCGAGCGCGTAGTCCTGCAGGCTGCGCACGCTGAGCGGCGAACCCATCGTCTCGATCGCGGCGACGGCCGCCCCGAGTTCCGCGATCGTCGTGAAGATCGGCTTGTCCGCCGCCACCGTCGCCGCCCGGATCTCGTACCCGTCGGCACGCCCCGCGGCGCCCGACGGGGTGTTCACCACGATGTCGACCTCACCGCGAGCGAGCAGGTCGACGACGCTCTCGCCGCCTTCGCTGTACTTGCCGACCAGCGTGACCTCGATGCCGTTGCGGCGGAGCACCTCGGCGGTGCCCTCGGTCGCGCTGATCGTGAAGCCGAGCTGCTGCAGGCGGTGGATCGGCAGGACGACCTGGCGCTTGTCGGTGTCGGCGACGCTCACGAAGACCGTGCCCGTCGTCGGCAGGCCGCCGTACGCCGCCTCCTGCGACTTGAGGAACGCCCGGGGGAAGTCGCGGTCGATCCCCATGACCTCGCCGGTGGAGCGCATCTCGGGGCTCAGCACCGAGTCGACGACCTGACCGTCGTGCGTGCGGAAGCGGCGGAAGGGCAGCACGGCCTCCTTGACGGCGACCGGTGCCTGCGGGGGCACCGAGGAACCGTCACGCTCCGGCAGCAGTCCCTCGGCGACGAGCGCGTCGATCGAGGTGCCGGTCATGATGCGGGACGCGGCCTTCGCGAGCGGGATGCCGAGCGCCTTCGAGACGAACGGGACCGTGCGGCTGGCGCGCGGGTTGGCCTCCAGCACGTAGAGCACGCCGGCGCCGATCGCGAACTGCACGTTGAGCAGGCCCTGGACGCCGATACCGCGCGCGATCTTCTCGGTCGCGTCGACGACGCCCTGGATCTCGGCGCGGCCGAGGCCGACCGGCGGCAGGGTGCAGGCGGAGTCGCCGGAGTGGATGCCGGCCTCTTCCAGGTGCTCCATGATGCCGCCGATGTACAGCCGCTCGCCGTCGAAGAGCGCGTCGACGTCGATCTCCACGGCGTCGTCGAGGAACCGGTCGACGAGCAGCGGGAGCTCCGGGCCGATGATCGCCTGGTCGGCCATCCGGTCGAAGTAGTCGGCCATCGCGGTGGAGTCGTAGACGATCTCCATCCCGCGACCGCCGAGCACGAAGGACGGACGGACGAGGACGGGGTAGCCGATCTCCTCGGCCACCGCGGTCGCGCTGGCGAGGTCGTGCGCGGTGCCGTTCCGCGGCGCGAGCAGGCCGGCGGCGTCGAGGATCGCGGAGAACTGGCCGCGCTCCTCGGCGGAGTCGATCGCGGACGGGCTCGTCCCGAGGATCGGGATGCCGGCGGCCTCGAGCGGCTTCGCGAGCCCGAGGGCGGTCTGGCCGCCGAGCTGCACGACGACGCCGACGAGTTCGCCGGACGCCGCCTCGGCCTCGATGACCTCGAGGACGTCCTCGGTGGTCAGCGGTTCGAAGTACAGGCGGTCCGACGTGTCGTAGTCGGTGGACACCGTCTCCGGGTTGCAGTTGATCATGATCGTCTCGAACCCGGCGTCGCTCAGCGCGAAGGACGCGTGCACGCAGGAGTAGTCGAACTCGACACCCTGACCGATGCGGTTCGGACCCGAGCCGAGGATGACGACCTTCTTGCGGTCGCTCGGGGCGACCTCGGTCTCGGCGTCGTACGACGAGTAGTGGTACGGCGTGAGCGCCGGGAACTCGCCCGCGCAGGTGTCGACGGTCTTGAACACGGGCCGGATGCCCTGCTCGTGGCGCTGGTCGCGCGCGTCCTGCTCGCTGATCCCGCGCAGGGAGGCGATCTGGGCGTCCGAGAAGCCGTGCTCCTTCGCCCAGCGCAGCGTGTCGGCGTCGAGGGTCTCGGCGTTCCTGACCTCGTCCGCCACCTCGTTGATGAGCACGATCTGGTCGATGAACCACGGGTCGATCTTCGTGGCCTCGAACACCTCGTCCGCGGTGGCACCCGCGACGAGGGCCTGCTGGACCGTGACGATGCGGCCGTCGGTCGGCACCTGCGCCTTCGACAGCAGCACGTCCTTGTCGAGCTCGGCCGCCGGGGTGTCCCAGTGGAACGACGAGCCGCGCTTCTCGAGCGACCGGAGCGACTTCTGCAGCGCCGTGGCGTAGTTGCGGCCGATCGCCATCGCCTCGCCGACGCTCTTCATCGTCGTGGTGAGCGTGGCGTCGGCGGCCGGGAACTTCTCGAACGCGAACCGCGGGGTCTTCACGACGACGTAGTCGAGCGTCGGCTCGAAGCTCGCCGGCGTGACCCGGGTGATGTCGTTCTCGATCTCGTCGAGGCGGTACCCGATCGCGAGCTTCGCGGCGATCTTCGCGATCGGGAAGCCGGTCGCCTTCGAGGCCAGCGCCGACGACCGGGACACGCGGGGGTTCATCTCGATGACGATCAAGCGGCCGTTGGACGGGTCGACGGCGAACTGGATGTTGCAGCCACCGGTGTCGACGCCCACCCGACGGATGATGTCGATCCCGATGTTCCGCATGTTCTGGTACTCGCGGTCGGTCAGCGTCAGCGCGGGCGCCACGGTGATCGAGTCACCCGTGTGGACGCCCACCGGGTCGACGTTCTCGATGGAGCAGATCACGACGGTGTTGTCGTAGTTGTCCCGCATGAGCTCGAGCTCGTACTCCTTCCACCCGAGGATCGACTCCTCGAGCAGGACCTCCGTCGTGGGGCTGGACTGCAGCCCGTCGCCGACGAAGCGGACGAGTTCTTCCTCGTTGTAGGCGAAGCCGGAACCGAGGCCGCCCATGGTGAAGGACGGACGGACGACGAGCGGGTACCCGAGGTCCTGCGCGTACTCCTTCGCCTCTTCCAGGGTGTGGGCGATGTGGCTGCGGGCCACGTCGGCGCCGGACTCGAGGACGAGCTCCTTGAACAGCTGCCGGTCCTCACCGCGCTGGATGGCGTCGACCTTCGCGCCGATGAGCTCGACGCCGTGCTTGGCGAGGATCCCGGCCTTGTCGAGCGAGATCGCCGCGTTGAGCGCCGTCTGGCCGCCCAGGGTCGGCAGGACCGCGTCCGGCCGCTCGATCTTGATGATCTCCTCGAGGGAGGCGTCCGTGATCGGTTCGATGTAGGTCGCGTCGGCGAAGTCCGGGTCGGTCATGATCGTCGCCGGGTTCGGGTTCACGAGGATCACACGGACGCCCTCGGAACGGAGGACGCGGCACGCCTGGGTGCCGGAGTAGTCGAACTCGGCCGCCTGCCCGATGACGATCGGGCCGGAGCCGATGACGAGGACGGAGTTGATGTCTGCGCGCTTGGGCATCAGTTCGCTTCCTTGGTGATGTCTGCTGCGGGGGTCGTGGCGTCGGCGGTGGCCGCGTCGAGCGGCTTCCCGTCACGACGCGCGCGCACCAGGTCCGCGAACCGGTCGAAGAGGTACATGGAGTCGTGCGGACCGGCCGCCGCCTCGGGGTGGTACTGCACGCTGAACGCGGGCACGTCGAGCGCGCGCAGGCCCTCGACGACCTTGTCGTTCAGGGAGTAGTGCGAGACCTCGACCCGGCCGAACCCGGCCGGCGACTCGAGGACCTCGCCCAGGGGAGCGTCGACCGCGAAGCCGTGGTTCTGGCTCGTGATCTCGACCTTGCCGGTGGTGGTGTCGAGCACCGGCTGGTTGATGCCGCGGTGGCCGAACGGCAGCTTGTAGGTGCCGAAGCCGAGGGCGCGGCCGAGCAGCTGGTTGCCGAAGCAGATGCCGAAGAACGGGCGCCCCGTCTTCAGGCTGTCCTGCAGCAGCTCGACCTGGGCGTCGCTCGCCGCCGGGTCCCCGGGGCCGTTCGAGTAGAAGAGCGCGTCCGGTGCGAGCGCTTCGAGTTCGGCTGCGGAGATGTCCTGCGGCACGACGTGCACCTCGAACCCGCGCTCGGAGAGGTAGCGCGTGGTGGACGCCTTGACACCGAGGTCGAGGACGGCCAGCCGGCCGATCTGTTCGCCGACCGCGGGCACCACGTAGGTCTCGGGGGTCGACACGATCGCGGAGAAGCTGGCACCGGCCATCGTTGCCTGCGACCGGACGGCGTCCAACTGCTCCGACTCGGACAGCGCTGCGTCCGCCCCGCTGAACACGCCGCCCTTCATGGCGCCGGCGTCGCGGATCCGGCGGGTGAGCGCACGGGTGTCGATCCCGGAGATGCCCACGATGCCGTCGCGCACGAGGTGCTCGTCGAGCGACGCGTTCGCGCGGTGGTTCGACACGATGCGGCTGGGGTCCCGCACGACGTACCCGGCGACCCAGATGCGGCGGGACTCGGGGTCCTCGTCGTTCACACCCGTGTTGCCGATGTGCGGCGCGGTCTGCACCACGATCTGCCCGGCGTAGGAGGGGTCGGTGAGCGTCTCCTGGTACCCGGTCATGCCGGTCGCGAAGACCACCTCGCCGAGCGTGCGCCCGCGGGCCCCGTAGGCCCAGCCGTCGTACCGGGTGCCGTCCTCGAGGACCAGTACGGCCCGTTCGCGTGTCATCAGTTCGTCCCTTCGCCCGCGGTGTGCGGGTGGTTGTGCTTCGTCGACAGTCCCTGCAGGGCGACGAGTGCTGCTGCATCGCCCTCCGGGAACCGGAAGTAGGTGTCGAGGTCCGTCGCACCTGCGGCGCCGGTCGCCGTCCATCGCAGACGGACCAGTCCCCCGGGCTCGACCACCCGGTCGATGGCCCACGTGGCGCGGTCGGCGCCGCGCACGGCCTCGGCTGCGATCCAGCGATCGGGGGCACCGGCGTGGTGGAGCACCACGCCGGAGTCGTGGACGGTCACCCCGCCGCGGCTGCGAAACCCGAGGCCGCCGGCGGTGATCCGCTCGAGCGGCTGGTCGGCCCGGGTCGTCGCGACGGTGAACCCGTCCCAGGACCCGGCCGCCGGTGACAGGTCGGCCGGGACACTGACTGGAGGCACGGCGTCCGCCTGCTTCCTGGCCCGCGTCCGCCAGGTGCGTGCCATCGCGACGAACAGCAGGACGACGAGGGCGAGGATGATCGCCCCTTCGAGCCAGCGCAGCGCCTCACCGCTCATGCCGTCGCACCGATCCGGCCGGTCCGAGCGTGCGCCGCGACCGTCTCGGCGTCCACGAGCGCGCCGTCGAGCACCGTCGGGGAGCCGTGGTGGAAGGTCGCCACGACCCGTCCGGGGAGCCGCATGCCGAGGTACGGCGAGTTCTGCGACTGCCCGGCGAGGTCGGTGACCGCGAACTCGCGGCTGGCCGACGGGTCGTACAGCGTGATCTCCGCCGGGGCGCCCTCGGCGATCCGCTGCCCGTGGCCCTCGACCTGCCCGATCCGCGCCGGCGCCTCGGACAGCACGCGCGCGACGTCGGCCCAGTCGAGCTGACCGCTCTCGACCACGGCAGCGTGCACGACGCTGAGCGCCGACTCGAGCCCGACCATGCCGTTCGCGGCCGCCGGCCACTCGCAGCACTTCGCCTCGGCGGTGTGCGGAGCGTGGTCGGTCGCGACGATGTCGATCGTGCCGTCGGCGAGGGCGGCGCGGAGCGCCTCGACGTCCTCGCGGGAACGCAGCGGCGGGTTGACCTTGTAGCGCGCGTCGTACCCCGCGGCGCCGTCGAGGCCGGCGATGAGGTCCTCGGTGAGGATGAGGTGGTGCGGGGTGACCTCGGCCGTGACGTCGATGCCGCGGGACTTCGCCCAGCGGATGACCTCCACGCTGCCGGCGGTCGACACGTGGCAGACGTGCAGACGTGCCCCGACGTGGTCGGCGAGGAGGACGTCCCGGGCGATGATCGCCTCTTCCGCGACGGCCGGCCAGCCCGCGAGTCCGAGCTCCGACGACAGTCGGCCCTCGTTCATCTGCGCGCCGATCGTGAGGCGGGGCTCCTGGGCGTGCTGCGCGAGCACCCCGCCGAAGCCCTTGATGTACTCGAGCGCCCGGCGCATGAGGAGCGGGTCGGACACGCACGAACCGTCGTCCGAGAAGACCCGGACCTTCGCGCGGGAGGTCGCCATCGCCCCGATCTCCGACAGGTGGGTGCCCTGCATTCCCTGCGAGACCGCGCCGATCGGGCGGACCGTGACGTACCCGGCGTCGTCCCCGAGCGCCTGGACCTGCTCGACCACGCCGGCGGTGTCGGCGACCGGCGAGGAGTTCGCCATCGCGTTCACGGCGGTGAAGCCGCCGGCGGCCGCGGCCCGCGAGCCGGTGAGCACCGTCTCCGACTCCTCGAAGCCGGGCTCGCGCAGGTGGGTGTGGAGGTCCACGAGACCGGGCAGGGCGAGCAGACCGTCGGCGTCCACGACCGTGGCCCCGGCCGCGTCGAGACCGGACCCGACCGCGGTGACGCGCCGCGCCTCCAGGCGGATGTCGGCAAGCGAGCCGTCGACCAGCTGTGCGCCGCGGATGAGGTGGGCGGTCATGCTACGGACTCCTTCGGTTCGGTGCTGCTGTGCTGCGCCGTGCTCGCTCCGGTCAGTGCCAGGTAGAGGACGGCCATGCGGACGGAGACGCCGTTCTCGACCTGCTCGACGACCGTCGAACGCGGGTCGTCGGCGGCGACACCGGCGATCTCGAGTCCGCGGTTCATGGGACCGGGGTGCATGACCAGTGTGCGCTCCGACAGACGGCCGAAGCGGCTCGCCGTCAGGCCCCAGTGCCGCGTGTACTCGCGCGGGTTCGGGAAGAACGCGTCGTTCATCCGCTCCTGCTGGATGCGGAGGGTCATCACGACGTCCGGGTCCTCGGCCAGCGCGACGTCGAGGTCGTGGTGGACGGCGGCACCGAACGGCGTGCTCGACACCGGCAGCAGGGTGGGCGGTGCGGCGAAGGTGACGCTCGCGCCGAGCGTGCGGAGGAGCCAGGCGTTGCTCCGCGCGACGCGGCTGTGCAGCACGTCGCCGACGATGAGCACGCGGACGCCGTCGAGGCCCTGGCCGCGGCTGCCGGCCCCGTGCAGGCGCCGCCGCATCGTGAACGCGTCGAGCAGGGCCTGGGTCGGGTGCTCGTGCGTGCCGTCACCGGCGTTCACGACGGGCACGTCGATCCAGTCGGCGTCTGCGAGGACCCGCGGGGCGCCGGACGCGCTGTGGCGTATGACGATGCCGTCGATGCCCATCGCGCCGAGGGTCTGCACGGTGTCCTTGAGGGACTCGCCCTTGGAGACGCTCGAGCCCTTCGCCGCGAAGTTGAGGACGTCGGCCGAGAGGCGCTTCGCGGCGGCCTCGAACGAGATGCGCGTGCGGGTCGAGTCCTCGAAGAAGAGGTTCACGACGGTCTTCCCGCGGAGGGCGGGGAGCTTGCGGACCTCGCGCTGGTTGACCTCCGCCATCTCCTCGGCGACGTCGAGGATGTGGATCGCCTCGGCGCGGGACAGGTCGGCGGTGGAGAGGAGGTGCTTCACGCTGCACCGCCCGTCTCGGGCCGGACCTCGCGGTGCGTCTCGCTCTGCTCGATCACGACTTCGTCGGCGCCGTCGGTCTCGGTCAGGCGCAGCGTCACGCGCTCGTCGGAGGCCGTCGGGAGGTTCTTGCCGACGTGGTCCGCCCGGATCGGCAGTTCACGGTGCCCCCGGTCGACGAGGACCGCCAGCCGGACCGCCCGCGGACGACCGATCCCCTGCAGTGCGTCCAGCGCCGCCCGGACCGTGCGGCCGGAGTACAGCACGTCGTCGACGAGCACGACGACCTTGCCGTCGATGCCGCTCGTCGGGATCGTCGTGCGGTGCGGCGCACGGCCGATGCCGTGGCCCAGATCGTCACGGTGCATCGTGACGTCGAGCGTGCCGACGCGGCTGGACGCGCCCGCGGGGTCCGTCCCCGCACGGTCGGCGGCGGGCTCCCACTCGGGTTCGATGTCGGCCAGGATGCGGTCGAGCCGCTCGGCCAGGACGGCGCCCCGCGTCGGGATGCCCAGGAGCACGAGGTCCGAGGCGCCGTGGTTGGCCTCGAGGATCTCGTGCGCGATGCGTGTCAGAGCACGCGTGATGTCGGGGTGCTGCAGGACCGTTCTGGTACCCACGCCGACCTCCTTCCCCGCCTCACCGGACGGCATTAAAGGATGCTGACGTGGTCAACCCTACCGGGACTCCTGGTCCCCTGCGACCGTCCGACCGGACGGTGCGGCGTCGCCGTCGTCGGCCTTCCGACCAGCCGCGCCGCGGCCACCGGCGACGGCACCGAGCACGCCGTTCACGAAGCCCGCGGACTCCTCCGTCGAGAGCGACTGGGCGAGTTCGACGGCCTCCGCGATGGCGACGGCGTCCGGGACCTCGGCGTTGAAGCGCAGCTCCCAGACACCCATGCGCAGGATGCAGCGGTCGAGCACCGGCATGCGGGCGATCGACCAGCCCTGCGCGTGCTCGACGATGATCTCGTCGAGCACCGCACGGTCGTCGTCGACGCCGGTGACGATCTGCCGCGCGTAGTCCCAGCTGGAGGCGCGCTCCGGCTGGTCGAGGTGACGGACGGTCTCCGTGGCGAGGACGTCCGCGATGGGCAGATCGCGGACCTCGGCCACGTACAGCATGTCGAGGGCGCGCTTGCGGGCCTTCGAACGAGCACTCATACGGTCAGCGCCTAGGAGTTGACGCGGCCGAGGAAGCTGCCGTCACGCGTGTCGATCTTCACCGTGGTGCCGCTCTCGAGGTACAGCGGGACCTGGATGCGGTGGCCCGTGGCGATGATGGTCGCGTCCTTGGTGCCGCCCGACGAGCGGTCGCCCTGCAGGCCCGGCTCGGTCTCCACCTCGGTGACGATCGAGGTCGGGAGCTCGACGTAGAGCGGGTTGCCCTCGTTCATGGCGATGGTGACCATCGCGGACTCGAGCAGGTAGTTCTTCGCGTCGCCGACGACGGTCTCCGAGACGGGGATCTGGTCGTAGGTGTCCGTGTCCATGAACACGTACGACTCGCCGTCCTGGTACAGGTACTGGTAGTCGCGGCGGTCGACCGTCGCGGTGTCGATCTTCGCGCCCGCGTTGAAGGTGCGGTCGACGACCTTGCCCGACACGACGTTCTTGAGCTTGGTGCGGACGAACGCGCCACCCTTGCCCGGCTTGACGTGCTGGAACTCGACGACCGACCAGAGCTGCCCGTCGATGATGAGAACGGCGCCGTTCTTGATGTCAGTGGTACTGGCCATGAGTCTTCGATGTCCCGTTCGATCGTGTTGTGAAGGTCTGCGGACCGCGCTGGGTCCCGGACGAGTGTAGCGGACGCTTCCACGCGGGCCCGGCGTCGGCCGCCCCCGCCCTCACTCGTGCTTCCGCGTCCGGAACGCGTCGATCGCCGCCCAGCCGAGCAGCACCACGGCCGCTCCCCCGAGCACCGCGCCCGCGACCCCGGTGGAGATGACCGCGGACGGTCGCGCGGGCGACGCCAGGTACACGATCGACAGGGTGCCCGAGCCGGCACCGAGCACCACCAGGAGCACGCGACGGATGACCCCGTTCAGCGTCTGCCGGTCCCGGCGGTCCGAGAACAGCCGGATGTTCACCGACAGCTTGCCGGTCTCGAGCGCTTCACCGATGCGGTCCACCCGTCTCGGGAGCCGTCTCGCCGCCGACACCGCGCCGAACAGCTCGCGCACCGCCACGTCCCGGAGCTTCCCCGGCCGCAGCTGATCGCGGATCTGCTCCCGCGCCAGGCCACGGGACTCCTCGAGCAGGTCGAACGACGGCGCCAGCGTGCGGAGCGTCCCCTCGAAGATCGCGAGCGCACGAGCGGCTGCGACGAAGTCCGGCGGCGCCTTCAACCGGTACCGTCCGAAGACCTCGACGGCGTCGTCCACCGTGTCCACACCGATCCGCGCGCCCGGGCCGAGCTCGTCCGCCACGAACCGGGCGATGTCGCGACGGAAGTCCGGTTCGTCCTGCGGGTCCCGCACCGGCGCCATCCGCAGCACCGCGTCGGCGATGCGCGAGGTGTCGTCCTGCAGGTAGGCGGCGAGGAGGTCCTGCACGATGTCGCGCAACCCCGGGTCGAGGCGCCCGACCGACCCGAAGTCGATGAGCGCCGGCCGGCCGTCCGGCAGCACGAGGACGTTCCCGGGGTGCAGGTCCGCGTGGTAGACCCCGTCGAACACCACCTGCCGGAGGAACGCACGGAGGATCGCCCGCATCGGCTCGTCCAGGTCACGGTCGGCCCGTGCGAGGCGGATGGCGCTCAGGGTGTCCCCTTCGAGGAACTCCATCACGAGCACACGACGTCCGGAGTGGTCCGGGTAGGGCTCGGGGAAGCGAACCTCGTCCGGCCGGGCGCTCCGGGCCTGCGCCGCACGCAGCGCCGTGAGGTTCCGCAGCTCGGAGGCGAAGTCCACCTGCCGGATCAGGTCGTCCGCGTACTGCTGCGCGACGTCCTGCACACCCACCTGCCGTGCTTCGACCGACCAGCGCGCCATGAACCGGACGACCCGGAGCGCGATGTCGACGTCCCGCCGCACGGCAGAGTCGATCCCCGGACGTTGCACCTTCACGGCGACGCTCGTGCCGTCGGCCAACCGCGCGCGGTGGACCTGCGCGATCGAGGCGGCCGCGACCGGCACCGGGTCGAACGCCGCGAAGACCTCGTCCACCGGGGCGCCGAGCTCTCGTTCGAGCAGCGCGGCGACCTCGTCCGCGGGGGCCGGGGTGACGCTGCGCTGCAGGTGCGCGAGTCCCTCCGTCCACTCCTCGGGCAGGAGGTCGTCCCGCGTGGAGAGCAGCTGGCCCATCTTCACGAAGCCGCCGCCGGCCTCCTCGAGGGCGCGGCGCAGGTGCTCGGCCTGGGTGCGGCGCAGGTCCGAGGTCGCGGGGTCGTTCGAGAAGTCCAGGCGGCGGAACGGGACGAGGCCGTGCCGGCGCGCGATCGAGAGCAGTTCGGTGAAGCGGCGGCCGCGGGACCGGAGGGTCCCGGCGTCGGCGTCCTTCGGCGTGGACAGGTCGCTCAAGCGGGGCGGGTTGGGCACGGTACCAGTCTGCTCCCCTGCCCTGCGGGCGCGCGGTGTCGGTCCTCCACAGCCTGGAGGCACGGCTCGCCCTCCACAGATCGGCTCGCCGGCGCGCCCGACCGGGGTCCACCCCGTCAGACTGGCGTCATGGAGACAGCACTCGTCGGAGCAGTCATCGCCGCGGGCGCGGCGATCGTGGCCGCAGTCGTGAGCTGGTTCGGCGCGTTCCAGTCGCGTCGTGCGGCAGACCGCGACCACGCCTGGCGGCGGCTCACCTGGGCGATCCGCCGCACCGAGACCCAATCGGAGTACGACATTTCCAGAACTGTGCTCGAACGCCTCACGACCGTACGGTGGGCCCCGAAACCAGACCAGACCCTCGCACGACGCGCACTGCGGCGACACCAGTACGAACCCGTCTGCGATCGAGAGCCGGAGGCCGACTGATGCCGATCTTCCGACCGCTGCCGGACGCACCGCAGTTCAACATCGACGGGACCGACGAAGACGACGCGGTCCTCGACGCCTGGCTGGAGGGCGCGACCCTCGCAGAGTGGTACGAGTCCCAGCGCACCGGCATCGTCACCCTGTCGATGCGCGTCAAGTGGTGGTGGCGCCGGACCCGCCGGGTGCTCCGCTAGACCCCGACCTCCTGGTACGCGGTGAACAGCAGGTGGTCCTCAGGCCCCTCGAGCGTCACCGGCTTGCCGACGCCGTCGAGGATGATGAACCGCAGCATGCCGGCACGGGCCTTCTTGTCGCGGCGCATCGTGGCGAGGAGCCCTTCCCAGCGGCCGATGCCGTACGTCGTCGGCAGTTCGAGGGACTCCAGGATCGCCCGGTGACGGTCGACCGTGGCGTCGTCGAGGTGCCCGGTGAGGCGCGCCAGCTCGGCCGCGAACACCATGCCCACCGAGACGGCCGCTCCGTGCCGCCACTGGTACCGCTCGGCGTGCTCGATCGCGTGTCCGAGCGTGTGCCCGTAGTTGAGGATCTCGCGGCGACCCTGCTCGGTGAAGTCGTCGGACACGACCTGGGCCTTCAGCTCGATCGCGAGCTCCACGACGCGGCGGAACTCCGGGGTGGAGGGGTCCGTGACGCGGTCGACGTCTGCCTCGACGATGTCGAGGATCTCCGGCACGGCGATGAACCCGGCCTTCACGATCTCCGCGAACCCGGTGAGGATCTCGTTGCGCGGCAGCGTGCGGACGAGGTCGAGGTCCGCGACGACCGCGCGCGGGGCATAGAAGGCCCCGACGAGGTTCTTGCCCTCGTTCGTGTTGATGCCGGTCTTGCCGCCGACGCTCGCGTCGACCATGCCGAGGACGCTCGTGGGGATCGCCACGTACGGCACGCCTCGCAACCACGTCGCGGCGACGAACCCGGCGAGGTCGGTGACCGCACCCCCGCCGAGGCCGATGACGGCATCGGTGCGGGTGAAGTCCGACTGGCCCATGATCTGCCAGCAGAACGCGGCGACCTCGACGCGCTTGGCGCCCTCGGCGTCGGGGACCTCGGCGATCAGCGCCTCGAGTCCGGAGTCGACGAGGAGGTCGCGCAGGTCGTTCGCCCGCGCGCCGAGCGTCGGGGCGTGCACGATGAGGACCTTGGCGACGCGGGGTCCGAGCAGCGCCGGGACCGACCCGAGCAGCCCGTTCCCGACGGCCACGACGTAGCCGTCGTCCCCGCCGACGCGGATCTCGGTGGTGCCCTCCGGCAGGACGGACTCGGTCGACTCGGTCACGCTGTTCCCTCGTTCTCGGTGCTGGTGTCCCCGCCCGCTCGCAGCCACGCCACGACGTCGTCCACGACGTGCGACATCGGCCGGCGGGAGGTGTCGAACACGGCGTGCGCGAGCTCGGCGTAGGTCGCCGCGCGCTCGTCCATGATGGTCTGCCACGCGTCGATGCCGCCGTTCGCGAGCAGCGGTCGGTCGCTGCCGGCGATCCGGTCCGCGACGGCCTCGGGCGAGACGGTGAGCAGGACGATGCTCGCCCCGGCCATGGCCTCTCTCGTGGACGCGTGCGTGACGGCACCGCCGCCGACGGCGATCACGCCGCCGGTCGCCATCGCGGTCCGGACGGCCGCGGCCTCGAGCTCGCGGAACTCCGGCTCGCCGCGGTCCGCGAAGATGCCCGGGATCGGCCCGTGCTCGCGCACGATGGCCCGGTCGGTGTCCGTGAACGGCACGCCGAGGGCCTTCGCGACGCGTTTGCCGACGCTCGACTTCCCGGCCCCCATCGGCCCGATGATCACCACCGGCGCGTGCTGCTCCACCGGCTCGGTGCTCACGCCCGGTGCGCGGGTGCTCACCAGGCGGTGGAGTGCTCGGCGGCCTCGGTGCGACGGGAGCGCAGCGTCTCCGGGATCGACGCCAGGTACGCGTCGAGGTTCCGCTTCGTCTCGACGACGTTGTCGCCGCCGAACTTCTCGAGCACCGCGTCCGCGAGGACGAGCGCGACCATGGCCTCGGCCACAACGCCCGCGGCCGGGACGGCGCAGACGTCGGAGCGCTGGTGGTGCGCCGACGCTTCTTCACCGGTGGCGACGTCGATGGTGTGCAGCGCGTGCGGGACCGTCGCGATCGGCTTCATGCCGGCGCGGACGCGCAGCACGGTGCCGGTGGACATGCCGCCCTCGGTGCCGCCGGCGCGGTCGGTCGTGCGGACGATCTCGCCGGCCTCGCGGAAGAGCTCGTCGTGCGCCTCGGACCCGCGGCGTGCGGCGGTCGCGAAGCCGTCGCCGACCTCGACGCCCTTGATCGCCTGGATGCCCATGATCGCGGCGGCGAGGCGGGCGTCGAGACGGCGGTCCCACTGCACGTGCGAACCGAGTCCGGGCGGGACGCCGTAGAACAGGACCTCGACGACGCCGCCGAGGGTGTCGCCGTCCTTCTTCGCGGCTTCGACCTCGGTCACCATGCGCGCGGACGTCTCTGTGTCGAAGCAGCGCAGCTGGTCGTCGTCGAGGCGGTCGACGTCGTCGGGCAGGGGCAGCGCGGTGCCGTCGGGAACGCGGACCGTGCCGACCTGCAGCGTGTGCGCCACCGAACGGATGCCGAGTTCGGCGAGGAACGACTTCGCGACGGCTCCGAGGGCCACGCGGGCCGCGGTCTCACGGGCCGATGCACGCTCGAGGATCGGACGGGCCTCGTCGAAGCCGTACTTCTGCATGCCGACCAGGTCGGCGTGGCCCGGACGCGGCCGGGTGAGGGGCGCGCTGCGACCGCGGGAGATCTCGGTCTGCTCGACGGGTTCGGGGTTCATGACCTCGACCCACTTCGGCCACTCGGTGTTGCCGATCCGGATCGCGATCGGGCTGCCGAGGGAGTACCCGTGGCGGACACCACCGGAGACGTGCAGCTCGTCCTGCTCGAACTTCATGCGGGAGCCGCGGCCGTAGCCGAGCTTGCGACGCGCGAGATCGGTACGGATGGACTCGAACGACACCGGGACACCCGCGGGCAGACCCTCGAGCATCGCGATCAGTTCGGGTCCGTGGGACTCACCAGCAGTCAACCAACGAAGCATGGTGCCCATCTTCCCACAGCGACGGACCCGTGCGACGCCGGTCGTCTACTGGTAGTCGGGGTGTGCGCGGAGCCAGGCCTGGAACTGCTTCACGGCGGCGAGGTGCTGGTCGTACGTGTCCGAGAACACCGTCTCGCCGGTCTCGAGGTTCACGGTCACGAAGTACAGCCAGTTGCCCGAGGCCTCGTGCGTGACGGCTTGGATCGCCACGTCGCCGGGGTTCGAGATCGGTGCCGGCGGGAGTCCGTCGTGCACGTAGGTGTTGTACCTGTTCGAGGCGTCGGCACGCTCGGCGTCCGTCGTCGTCACCGTGTGGGTGTTCCCCGTCCCGTAGGCCACGGTGGCGTCGGACTGCAGCTTCATGCCCTTGTCGAGACGGTTCTGGAAGACCCGCGCGACCTTCGGGTAGTCGGCCGCGAGTCCGGCTTCCTTCTGCACGAGCGACGCGAAGACGATCACGTGCTCCTGGTCGGCCTCGGCGACACCGGCGGCGGCGAGGTGCTCCTTCATCGTGTCGACCATCGACTTGAAGTACTGCGTCGCCGTCCAGCCCGGGTTGATCGGGTACGTCGCCGGGAACAGCCACCCCTCGAGCGTCGTGACGTTCGAGGGCAGTCCGTAGGCGGACAGGTCCTTCGCCGCCGCCGACACCTCGGACTCGGACAGCCCGGCCTTCGAGACCATGCCGGCCTCGATGTCCTTGAGCGCGGTGCCCTCCGGGATCACGATGGACGCCTGCACGCGGTTGTCCTTGTCCTGCAGCGCTGCGAGGGCGGACTTCGAACTCATCTTCTTCTTGAGCGAGTACGAACCCGGCTGGAACTGGACGTCCGGTGAGGCGAGCAGGAGCTTGTAGAACACCTTCGAGTCCTTGACCACACCACTGCGCTGCAGGGTCTTCGCGACGTCCTCGCCGATGTCGCCCTGCTTGATGGTGATGGTCACCTTGCTCGTGCCACCGCCCGTGTAGTCGTCGGGCTCCTTCGAGCCGCTGATCGCCGAGACGAGCTGCTGCACCTTCGGAGCGGCGAACGCGTAGGCCGACACGCCGCCCCCGAGCACCACGGCGACGATGACGATGCCCGCGATCAGCGGGCCGCGACGCCGCTTCCCGCGCGGTTCCCGCGGTTCGCGGGGCGCCCTGGAGGCTCCCCCGCGTCCGCCGCGACCGCCGCGGCCGTCGTCTCCCGCGCCTCCAGAGCGGTGGTCGCCCTGGTCGAGACGGCTCTCGTCGGGCGCCGCGGGGCGCGCCGCGCCGAGCGCTCCGGCACGCGCGTCGTCGTCGACGCGCACCTCGCCCGTCAGCAGGGCGTGCACCTCGGGGTGCAGCTCGTCCCGTGTCGACGCGACGGACGTGTCGCCCGCGGCCACGGAGTCCTTCGCGGACGCCTCGCGGGCACGTGCAGCTTCCGCCTCGCGCGCCTCGCGCCGGGACATCGGGCGTCCGGCGACGTGCTGGGTGCCGGACGCGTCGACCGCTCCGCCGCGTTCATCGGGGGTGGCCGCGCGGTCGGAAGTCGTCTTCCGCCGCTCGGCGTCGTTGCCGGGCGCGATGATCGCGTTCCAGTCCAGGTCGTCTGCCAACGGTCCTCGGTCTCTCGGTCGGGAACTCCGCCTGGGCTACGGTGCTGGGCGACGGTGTGGCAGCCGCGATCAGGCGAGCACAGCTTGGTACGTGCACTGTCAGGGGAGCGTGGCCCCCGGTGGGGCGCCGGACGCACGCTCGTGGTCGAGCGCGTGTTGCAGAATGATAACAGCGGCCGCTTGGTCGATCACGGCGCGGGACTTCTTCGTGTTCTTCCCCGCCTGGTGCAGCCCGCGTTGCGCGGTGACCGTCGAGAGTCGTTCGTCGACGAGCCGCACCGGCCGGTGCTCGGCGAGCCGGACCGCGAACGCGCGGGCGTCAGCCGTCGACGGGGTGTCCCCGCCGGACATCGACAGGGGCAGCCCGACGACGATCTCCAGCACGTCGTACTCGTCCGCGACCTCGAGGATCCGCCGGACGTCGGAGTCGTCGTCGCGGGCGACGGTCTCGACCGGCGTCGCGAGGAGTCCGTCGCGGTCGCACACGGCGACCCCGATCCGGGCTCGACCGACGTCGATGCCGAGCCGTCGCCCGGATCGGACGGCCACGATCAGGCCGCGAGCCGGTCGGTCACCGCACGGAGCGCAGCCGGCAGCGCCGACGCGTCGGTGCCACCACCCTGCGCGAGGTCCGGCTTGCCGCCGCCACCACCGCCGAGCACCCCGGCCGCTTCCTTCGCGAGCGGTCCCGCCTGGACGCCGGCGGCGCGCGCCGCGTCGTTCGTCGCGACGATGACGACGGGCTTGTCGTTGATCACGGCGCCGAGCACCACGACGGCCGCGCCGTCGCCGAGCTGGCCGCGGACACCGGTCGCGAGGGCGCGGAGGTCGTCCCCGGACTGCAGGCCCGGAACGGATTCGGCCACCACGGTCGTCGTACCGACGGTCGTCGCCTGGCGGGCGATCGACGGGACGCGCTGCTGCAGGTTCGCGGACTCGAACTCGGCGATCCGCTTCTGTGCGGTCCGCAGGTCCTCCATGAGGGACTGCACGCGGGTCGGCAGGTCCTCGCGAGGAGCCTTGAGCGCGCTCGACAGCTGCGACACGATGGTCCGCTCGACGGCGAGGTCCCGGAAGCCCTCGAGCCCGACGAGCGCCTCGACGCGACGGTTCGTCGAGCCGACGCTCGACTCCCCCACGAGGTTGACGAGACCGACCTGCGCGCTGGACGCGACGTGCGTGCCACCGCAGAGCTCGCGGGACCACGGGCCGCCGATGTCGACCATGCGGACCTCGGAGCCGTACTTCTCGCCGAAGAGCGCCTGCGCACCGAGGGACTTCGCCTCGTCGAGCGGGAGCACCCGGGTCGAGACCTCGAGGTCGGAGCGGATCGCGGTGTTGACGACCTCCTCGATCTCGGAGCGCGTCTCGGTCGACACCGGCTGCGACCAGGAGAAGTCGAGGCGCATGTAGCCGGACTTGTTGTACGAGCCGGCCTGGAGCGCTTCCGGCCCGAGGATGTCCCGCAGCGCGGCGTTCACGAGGTGCGTCGCCGAGTGCGCCTGGGTCGCCCCGCGGCGGTACTCGGCGTCCACGACGGTCGTTGCCGGCGCGCCGACCCCGACCTCGCCCGAGCGGACCTGGACGGTGTGGCTCCACAGGCCCGCGACGGGGCGCTGCACGTCGAGCACCTCGAGGTCGAAGCCGTTGCCCACGATCGAGCCCTGGTCGGCGTCCTGGCCGCCGGACTCCGCATACAGCGAGGTCTCGCCGAGGATGACCTCCGCGATGTCGCCCGTGACCGCACGGTCGACGCTGACGCCGTCCACGATGATGCCGAGGACGTTCGTCTCGGCCTCGAGCGCGTCGTAGCCGAGGAAGACGGTCTCGCCCTTCGCGCGGAACGCGCTGTAGACGCTGAGGTCGGCCAGTGCCGTCTTCTTGCTCTTCGCGTCCGCCTTCGCCCGCGCACGCTGTTCGGACATGAGGGTCTCGAAGGCGGAGCGGTCGACCTGGACGCCGGCCTCTTCCGCCATCTCCATCGTGAGGTCGATCGGGAACCCGAAGGTGTCGTGCAGGAGGAACGCCGTGTCGCCGCCGATCGAGGGAACGCCGTCCTGCTTCGCGCGCTCCACCGCGACGTCGAGGATGGTCGTGCCCTGCGCGAGCGTGCGGAGGAAGGTCTCCTCTTCCGCGTACGCGATGCGCGAGATGCGGTCGTAGTCGGAGGCGACTTCGGGGTAGGCGTCGCGCATGGCGTCGCGCGACTGCGGGAAGAGCTGCGGGAACGTCGCTCCCTCGACACCGAGGAGCCGCATCGCCCGCACCGTGCGTCGGAGCAGACGACGGAGGATGTACCCGCGCCCCTCGTTCGACGGGGTGACGCCGTCGGCGATGAGCATGAGGGCCGACCGGACGTGGTCCGCGATCACGCGCATGCGGACGTCGTCCTCGTGCACGGCCCCGTACCGACGGCCGGAGATCTCGGCCGCCTTGTCGAGGACCGGACGCACCTGGTCGATCTCGTACATGTTGTCGACGCCCTGCTTGATGAAGGCGACGCGCTCGAGCCCCATGCCGGTGTCGATGTTCTTGTTCGGCAGCTCCCCGGTGATCTCGAAGTCGTACTTCGAGCGCACGTCGGCGATCTGGTACTGCATGAACACGAGGTTCCAGATCTCGACGTAGCGGTCGTCGTCCGTCGCGGGTCCGCCGTCGATGCCGTACTCGGGACCGCGGTCGAAGAAGATCTCCGAGCAGGGACCCGCCGGCCCCGGCTGGCCGGTCGACCAGTAGTTGGTGTCCTTCCCGAGCCGCTGGATGCGTTCCTCGGGCAGGGACGAGTGCTGCTTCCAGAACGCGATCGCCTCGTCGTCGTCCTCGTACACGGTGACCCAGAGGTCGTCGGCTGCGAAGCCGAGGCCGCCGTCGGACTCCGGCGTCGTCAGGAAGTCCCAGGCGTACTGGATCGCCTGCTCCTTGAAGTAGTCGCCGAACGAGAAGTTGCCGTTCATCTGGAAGAACGTGCCGTGCCGAGGGGTCTTGCCGACCTCTTCGATGTCGTTCGTCCGGATGCACTTCTGCACGCTCGTCGCGCGGGGGTACGGCGCGGGGATGAGCCCGGTCAGGTACGGGATGAACGGCACCATGCCGGCGACCGTGAACAGGAGCGAGGGGTCGTCCGAGACGAGCGAGGCGGACGGGACGACGGTGTGGCCGCGGTCACCGAAGAACTGGAGCCAACGGCGGCGGATCTCTGCGGTCTGCATGGTGCTTCCTGATTCAGGTTCGGCTGATGGTTGCGTCGGCACGGTCGGTGTCGACGACGACGTCAGACGTCGGTGCGGAGCTCGGCCTCGCGGGAGCGGTAACCGTCGGCGACGGCACCGGCGAAGGCCTTCGTGCGGGCGTTCACGTCGGCGAAGAACCGCGCACCACCGGGGGTGTTCGCGACCTTGTGCGCGACGGCGAACCCGATGACGACGCCGACGGCGACGAAGAACAGCTGCTTCACGGTGCCTCTCCCTTGCGATGCACGCGAGCGGTGCGTGCCCAGACGATCCTACCGGCGGCATCGGCGGGGAACACCGAACGGCGGGCCGCCCTGTGGAGAGGACGACCCGCCGTTCGGGTGCGATCAGTGGATCAGCGAGCTGCGTAGTACTCGACGACGAGCTGCACTTCACAGGTCACGGGGACCTCGGCGCGCTTCGGACGACGGACCAGGCGGGCCTGGAGCTTGTCGATCTCGACCTCGAGGTAGCCCGGGACCTTCGGCAGGACTTCCTGGTGCCCACCGGCGGCGGCGACCTGGAACGGCTCGAGGGACTCGGAGCGCTGCTTCACGTGGATGAGCTGGCCCTCCTTCACGCGGAAGGACGGACGGTCGACGAGCTTGCCGTCGACGAGGATGTGACGGTGCACGATCAGCTGACGGGCCTGCGCGGTCGTGCGGGCGAAGCCGGCACGGAGCACGAGGGCGTCGAGACGCTGCTCGAGGAGCTCGACCAGGTTCTCACCGGTCAGGCCCTTCGTCTTGCGGGCCTCTTCGAAGACGATGCGGAGCTGCTTCTCGCGGATGCCGTACTGGGCGCGCAGACGCTGCTTCTCACGGAGGCGGACGGCGTAGTCGCTGTCCGCACGACGGCGGGTGCGGCCGTGCTCACCGGGGCCGTAGGGGCGCTTCTCGAGGTAGCGGGCCGCCTTCGGCGTCAGCGGGATGCCGAGCGCGCGCGACAGGCGGGTCTTGCTGCGGGTGCGTGACTTGGTAGACACAGGGTCCTTTTCTCTGTCTGAACTGAATGACTCGTCGGGGGCGGGCACGCGAGTGCTCGTGGTCCCGACGACGGGATCCAGAGGGATGAGCCTGTGGGATCGGACGGCTACAGTCCGAACCTCTGTCCCCGTACCACTGCTGTGGCACTCTGTCCTCGACGCAGCCGCACGCGAGGACCAGGACGTAGGCCCGTCAACGATAGCAGCATCCGGACCCGGGGTGAAGCACGTCCCTACTCGCCGCGCGTGATCTTCCGGAGCCGTTCGAGTCGCGGGCCGACCTCGCGCTCGTACCCGTTCGTGGTGGGCGTGTAGTACTCGGTGCCCTCGAGCGCGTCCGGGAGGTACTGCTGCTCGGCGACCCCGTGCTCGGCGTCGTGCGAGTAGACGTACCCCTTGCCGTGCCCGAGCCGCTTCGCGCCGGGGTAGTGCGCGTCGCGGAGGTGCATCGGGACGACCCCGAGGCGACCGGCCTTGACGTCGGCGATCGCGGCGTTCACACCGTTGTAGGCGGCATTCGACTTCGGGGCGGTCGCCAGGTACACCACGGCTTCGGCGAGCGGGATCCGGCCCTCGGGCATGCCGATGAGCTGGACGGCCTGCGCCGCGGCGACGGCGATCGGGAGCGCCTGCGGGTCGGCCATGCCGATGTCCTCCGACGCGGAGATGATGATCCGACGGGCGATGAACCGCGGGTCCTCGCCGGCTTCGATCATGCGTGCCAGGTAGTGGAGTGCCGCGTCGACGTCACTCCCCCGCACCGACTTGATGAACGCGCTGATGACGTCGTAGTGCTCGTCGCCCTGCCGGTCGTACCGCAGGAGTGCGCGGTCCACCGCTGCCGCGACGGTGTCCGCGTCGACGATCGGGACCGCGGGCACGCCGTCGAGCGCGGCGTCGTCGTCCGTGTCGTCCTGCGCGGCGATCGCGGACGACGCGGCTGCCTCGAGCGCGGTGAGTGCGCGTCGGGCGTCGCCGGAGGAGAGCCGCACGATCGCGCTCCGTGCTTCGTCCCCGAGGACGACGGAGCCGCCGAGGCCGCGCGGGTCCTCCACCGCGCGGTCGACGAGCATGCCGAGGTCTTCGTCGGTGAGCGGCTTGAGGGTGAGCAGGAGGGACCGGGACAGCAGCGGCGAGATGACCGAGAAGGACGGGTTCTCGGTGGTCGCCGCGATGAGGATGACCCAGCCGTTCTCGACCCCCGGCAGGAGTGCGTCCTGCTGCGCCTTGCTGAAGCGGTGGATCTCGTCGAGGAACAGCACCGTCGTGGAGCCGTAGAGGTCGCGGTGCGTGAGGGCCTTCTCCATGACCTCGCGCACGTCCTTCACGCCGGCGGTCACGGCCGAGAGTTCGACGAACTCGCGCCCGGACTGCCGGGCGATCGCCTGCGCCAGGGTCGTCTTGCCGGTGCCGGGGGGACCCCAGAGGATCACGGAGACGCCACCCGGGTTCTCCCGCGTGCCGGTCGCGAGCTGCACGAGCGGGCTGCCGCGGCCCAGCAGGTGCTGCTGGCCGGCGACCTCGTCGAGGCTGGTGGGGCGCATCCGGACCGCGAGCGGGACGGAGCCCTGCGCGAGCCCGGCGTGACCGCCCGTGGTGGGCGCACGCATGCCCGAACGGTCCGCTGCCATGGCTCCAATCGTAGGCCGCCCCACTGACAGGGCCGTGCCTCCCGACCGTCGACCGTGGTGTCTCTAGTACGCTCGTCGCACACTCGACGAGAGGTACGACCAGCACCGTGGCACCGAAGAACCAGGCGCGTGACAACCGCGAGGCGCGGGAGCGCCTCCGTCTCTACCAGGCGCGGCAGGGCCTCCACGACCGGCAGCGTCGCCGTCGCCTGCGGGACAACCTCGTCGGGGCCGGGGTGCTCGTCCTCGTCGCCGCGCTCGCGACCGGGTCGCAGCTCGCGTTCGCCGGCTCGCAGGACTCCGGGAAGAAAGCCGACGCGAGTGCCAGCGCGAGTGCCAGCGCGACCGCCACTCCGACCCCGTCGGCCAGCGCCACCGCCTCGAACACCGGGGACGTGCCCAGCAAGTCGATCGCGAAGGACTCCACCTGGACCGGCTCGCTGACCCTCAACAAGGACGTGAAGCTCGGCATCGAGCTCGACGGGAAGAAGGCGCCGCAGGCGGCGAGCGTCGAGATCAAGCTCATCCAGGAGCAGTTCTACAACGGCACCACCTGCCACCGGCTCGCCGACAGCGACGGGTTCGAGTTCCTGCAGTGCGGCTCCGCGAACGGCGACGGCACGGGTGACGCCGGGTTCCAGTACGGCCCGCTCGAGAACGTGCCGAGCGACGGCAAGTACGAGACGGGCACGATCGCGATCGCGCGCGGCACCTCCGCGTACTCGCAGACCACGCAGTTCTTCATCGTCTACGGCGACACCACGCTCGACGGCTCGACCGGCGGGTACACCGTCGTCGGGAAGGTCACGAGCGGCCTCGACGAACTCGAGTCGAAGATCACGTCGAAGGGCATCTCGTCAGCGGGTAGCGACGGCACCGGCGAGCCGAAGGTGACGACGAAGATCACCGGCGCGACGATCAAGCAGGAGAAGTAGTCCACAGGCGCGCCGTCCGGCGGGTCGCGGAGGCCGTCCGTGCAATAGGCTGACGACCTGACCGTGCCGACGGCGACGTCGGTGATGCACGACCACGATCGAGGCGAGACCTGTGGGACCTGACGAAGCAACGACCTGGGGGCGGGTCGACGAGAACGGGACGGTGTACGTCCGGTACGAGGACACCGAGAAAGCCGTCGGTGAGTACCCGGACGCGACGCCCGACGAAGCCCTCGCCTACTTCGCGCGGAAGTACGCCGACCTCGAGGGACAGGTGAAGATCGCCGAGCAGCGCGTCCAGCGCGGCGCGTCGGCGAACGACGTCGCCCGGACGGTGGAACACCTGCGGGCCCAGGTGGCCGAGGCCCGCGTCGTCGGTGACCTCAAGGCGCTGGAGACCCGTGTCGGCGCCCTGTCCGAGCAGCTCGGCTCGCTGACCAAGGAGCAGGCGGAGCAGGCGCAGCAGGCACTCGCGGACGCGCTCGCGCACCGCACCGCGCTGGTCGAGGAAGCCGAGGCGCTGGCCGCCGTCGACCCCGCGCGGGCGCAGTGGAAGCAGGTGACCGCGCAGCTCGACGACGTGTTCGCGCGCTGGCAGCAGCACCAGCACGACGGTCCCCGGATCCCCAAGAACGAGGCCAACGAGCTCTGGAAGCGCTTCCGTGCAGCCCGTTCGACCGTCGACCAGCACCGTCGTGCGTTCTACTCCGAGCTGGACGCCCAGCACCGCGAAGCACGCAACCGCAAGCAGGAGCTCGTCCAGCAGGCCGAGGCGCTCGCGCCCCGCGGCTCGGACGCCATCCCCACGTACCGCGAGCTGCTCGACGACTGGAAGCAGGCGGGTCGTGCCGGCAAGCGCCACGACGACGCGCTCTGGGCGCGGTTCAAGGCCGCCGGTGACGTCCTGTTCGAGCAGCGCCACGCCGAGGCCGCTGCCGAGAACGAGGAGTACTCCGAGAACCTCGTCGCGAAGCAGGCTCTGCTGACCGAGGCCGAGCCGCTCCTCAAGGAGACCGACCGGACCGTGGCTCGCCGGACCCTGACGGGCATCCAGCGCCGCTGGGACGAGATCGGCAAGGTGCCCCGCGGCGACGTCCGTCGCATCGAGGACCGTCTGCGCGCGGTGGAGGACCACGTGCGCAGCCTCGAGGACGAGCACTGGAAGGCGTCCGACCCCGAGCGCAAGGCCCGTCAGACCGGCCTCGCCAACCAGCTCGAGGATGCCATCGGCAAGCTCGAGGCCGAGCTCGCCGAGGCCCAGGCCTCGGGGAACGCCCGCAAGATCAAGGAGGCGCAGGAAGCGCTCGACGCTCGCAAGATCTGGCTCGACGCCCTGGGCGGCTGACCAGCGGCACCGCGTCCGAAGCCCCCGTGACCGTTCGGTCACGGGGGCTTCGTCCGTCCGGTCGTCGTTCGACGGCGGCTGCGCTCACACCACCGCGGGCAGGCCGAGCACGGTCCGGATGTCGCGGTCGTCCTGGCGCATCTGGGCAGCGAGTTCGTCCATCGAGCCGAACTTCACCATCCCCCGGACGTAGGAGACGAACAGCACGGAGATGGTCTCGCCGTAGAGGTCGATGTCGACGTCGAGGAGGTGCGCCTCGATCTGCTTGGCGGGCACACCCTCGAACGTCGGGTTGTTGCCGACGGACACCGCCGCCGGGTACACCGTCCCGTCGTGCAGGACCCGGGCGGCGTAGACACCGTCCGCGGGGACGAACCCCTCGCACGCGGGGTCGAGGTTCGCGGTCGGGTACCCCATGGCCCGGCCGCGCTCGTTGCCGTGCACCACGACGCTGCGCACGGCGTGTTCGCGCCCGAGGAGTCGTGCGGCCTCGGCCACACGGCCGTCCCCGAGGAGTTCGCGGATCCACGTCGAGGACACCCGACGCTCCCCGTCGGGCCGGACGTCGTCCACCAGGTCGACGTCGTCGATGAGTTCGACCGTGAAGCCGTGCTGCTCCCCCAGTTCGCGCAGGAGGGCGACGTCGCCGGCGCCCTTCGCCCCGAAGCGGAAGTCGCTGCCGACGAACACGAGTCGGGCGTGCAGGGTGCTGACGAGGATCTCGGACACGAACGCCTCGGGCGCCTTCGACTGGAGGTCGTGGTCGAACCGCAGCAGCAGGGTCGCGTCGACCCCGACGTCGTCGAGCAGTTCCCGCCGCTGGGCGATGCTCGTGAGCGCCGGCGGGACCCGGTCCGGCTCGATGACGCTGAGCGGGTGCCGGTCGAACGTGACGACCGTCGACACGAGGCCCTGCTCCTGCGCGGCGCGTTCGAGGTGCGCGATCACGGCTCGGTGCCCGACGTGCACGCCGTCGAACTTCCCGATCGTGACCGCGCTCGGTCCGAAGCCCTGTGCCACGTCGGCGAGGTCGTCGTAGTACTGCACGTCGGGTCCCTACTCGCCCGCAGCGACGGCGGACGGCGTCGGCTCGGTCGTGACGGCGGTGCGGTGGTGCTTCCGGAGCCACCACAGGCCGGCGACCGGCAGCACCAACGGCGCGAACGCGTAGCCCATCCCGTAGTACGACCAGATCGTGTCGTCGGGGAACAGCTGTCGATCGAACAGCGACAACGTGCCGATGACGAGCACGCCGGTCATCTCGAACCCGATCGTCACGCAGGCCACCCGGTACCAGAACCGACCGGGTGCGATGAGGGCGATCATCGCGACGATGTAGACGACGGCGGCGACGGCGCTGAGCGTGTACGCGAACGGCGCGAACGAGAACTTCTCGATGATCTGCACGACGCTGCGACCGGTCGCCGCGAGCGCAAGGATGCCGTAGACGGCGATGAGGACGCGGCCGATGCCGGTCGCGAGTGAGGATCTGGTCGCCATTGCACCGATTCTACCGACGGCGGCGCCGACGGATGACGCAGCGGGTCAGTTCAGCGCGAACCAGATCTGGTACATCCGGTAGAGCATCACGGCGACGGTGAAGGCACCGGCGCCGAGGACGACGGTGCTCCACTTCGTCCGGTCGATGAGCGCCCACACGATGGTCGCGGGCGGCACGAGCAGCACCGACACCGCGTAGACGCCGAACTCCAGCGCGTTGCCCTCGGGCGGGCTGCCGACGGCGGGGAGCACGAGCGAGATGACGCCCTGTGCGAGGAGCAGCAGCTCGACGAGGACGAGCGAGCCGACGGTGTAGTCGTTGGGCTTCCAGCCGATGAAGCCGACGACCACGGCGAACAGGCCGGCGACGACGGCGACGACGAGCTGCACCCACATGAACCACTCGATCACGCGTTCGCTCCCCCGGTCGTCGACGGCAGGGCGTTCGCCGTCGGGAAGTTGGTGATGACGCGGAGCAGCCCGCGCCGGACCGAGACGAGCCCGACGAGCCGATCCCCCTCGGTGGCGACGGCGGCGACCGGCCCGTCCGTGTCCGGGTGGTCGGCGGCGACGCGCTTGCCGTCGGCGAGGTCCTTTGCGGCCGCGGCGTCGAGCGGCACGGCCGGGAACAGCGTGCGCGCGACGTCGACCGGCCGTGCGAGCGCGGCGCGGACGTCGACGGACTCGTCCTCGAGGTCGATGGCGTCCTCGACGTCGAAGGGCCCGACCTCGGTGCGGCGGAGGGCGGTGAGGTGCGCGCCGGTGCCGAGTGCGGCCCCGACGTCACGAGCCAGCGCGCGGACGTAGGTGCCGCACGAGCAGGTGACGACCACGTCGAGGTCGACCACGGTCACCTCGGCACCGTTCACGGAGACGACCCGCTCGTTCCGGCTGGTGACGTCGAACCGGGACACCGTCACGGTGCGGGACTTCAGGACGACTTCCTCACCTCTCCGGGCGAGATCGTACGCACGGCGACCGTCGACCTTGATGGCGCTGACCGTGGAGGGGACCTGCGAGATCTCGCCGCGCTGCGCGGCCACCGCCACCTCGACCGCCGCGTCCGAGACGTCGGCGGAGGCGGTGCCCAGCGCTGCCGTCGGCATGCCGTCCGCGTCGTCCGAGTCGGTCGAGACACCGAGCCTGATGGTCGCGGTGTACGTCTTCCCGAGGCCGACCAGGTGCGTGAGCAGCCGGGTGGACGGACCGGCGCCGACGAGCAGCAGACCGGTCGCCATCGGGTCGAGGGTGCCGGCGTGGCCGACCTTCTTCAGACCAAGCCGGCGTCGGGCGATCGAGACGACCCGGTGGCTGGAGATCCCCTGCGGCTTGTCGACGAGGAGGATGCCGTCGGGCGCGGATTCGAGCACCCGAGGAGATTACCAGCGCTCGCGCGGCTCAGCAGGCGTCGTTCCACTCCCGCCGCGGGTGCTCCGGATCGGTCACGTCGAGGACCGCGGAGGCGGCGACCTTGACGTCCGCCCGGCGTTCGAGCCGCCCGGACTCCTGCTCGACCCACAGCGACCAGCGCCACAGGCCCCGTGCGCCCGGAGCGAGTGTGCCGTGCCCGTGCACGACGAGGACCCCCGCGCCGGCACCCGTGGTCCGGAACGGCGTGACGAGGTCCGCGCGGAGGATGTCGACGTCGCTCGACGGCGCCGCCGCGGCCATCGCCGACACTCCGTGCTGCTGGAAGCCGGCGACGAGCCCGGCGGCGACGCGCTCGAGGTCGGTGCCGTCCTGTCCGTCGACCCCGACGACGGTCCGGTTCGTGCCGACCTGTGCGATCACCTCGGCCGCGATCGCGGCCATCGTGTCGGTCTCCTGGGGTGCCCAACGTGCCATGTGGCCACCGTAGGCTGTCGTGGTGAACGCGAGCCGGGCCTCCAGACCGAATGTGGACAACCCGGACCGACCGGACATCGCCACCCCGCTCATCGCCTGGTTCCGCCAGGAGGCGCGCGACCTCCCGTGGCGCCGACCCGGCTTCCCGGCCTGGGGCACCCTGGTCAGCGAGATCATGCTGCAGCAGACCCAGGTCGCGCGCGTCGTCCCCCGCCTGGAGGCATGGCTCACCCGCTGGCCGACGCCTGCGGACCTCGCGGCCTCACCCCCGGCGGACGCGGTGCGCGCCTGGGACCGGCTCGGCTACCCCAGACGCGCACTCGCACTCCACGCGGCCGCCTCGGCGATCGCCGAGCAGCACGACAACGTGGTGCCGCGGAACGTCGACGCGCTTCTCGCGTTGCCCGGCATCGGCGACTACACGGCGCGCGCCGTCGCGGTCTTCGCGTACGGGGACCGGCACCCCGTCGTGGACGTGAACGTGCGACGGGTGCTCGCCCGGGCGCTGCTCGGGCAGGGCGAGCCGGGCCCGGCGAAGGCGAAGCAGGACCTCCCGCTCATGGAGTCCGTGCTCCCGGCCGACCGCGACGACGCGGCCGCGACGAACGCCGCCGTGATGGAGCTCGGTGCGCTCGTCTGCGTCGCCCGCTCCCCCGCGTGCGACGCCTGCCCGATCGCCGACCGCTGCGCTTGGCGCGCCGCGGGCTACCCGGAGCACGACGGACCGCGGGCGCCGAAGCAGTCGAAGTTCGCCGGGAGCGACCGGCAGGTGCGCGGCCTCGTCATGGCGGAGCTCCGTGCGAGCGACGTCCCGGTCACCCGGTCCGAGATCGAACCGGTGTGGCCGGACGCCGAGCAGCTGGACCGGGCGCTCGCGTCGCTCCTGCGTGACGGGCTGGCCGTCGGGGACGACGCGAGCGGCTACCGGTTGCCCGACGGGTAGCGCACGTCTGCGCAGCACGACTCGGTGTGTGCGGGTCAGACTCGCGATCCGGCCGCGTCGCGTTCCTCATCGTCGTCGTGCACGATGTCGCCGGGGTTCCGCACGGCCGAGCGACCGTCGCCCTCGCCGTCGCGGTGGACGCCCGCTGTCGGCTTGACCTCCGCTTCGGCGGCTTCCACCGAGACCGCGCGGAGGCGACGGATGTAGCGCTCGTACCAGAGCAGGGCTGCGCCCAGGAAGATCACCACGCCGCCCACGTTGTACACGAGCGTGAGCCAGAGCGCCTGACCCTCGGGGAAGGTGGCCGCGACGAACACGACGGCGAAGAGTGCCACGAGGAACACGGCGACGCCGCGGCCGAAGTTCCGCCCTCCGAACCGGAAGTCGCGGACGACGTGGTCGAACTTGATGCGCAGCACCAGGTACGCGACGAGGATGAGCGCCGGCGGGAGCAGAGCGGTCGCCGCCGTCATGTTGATCACGACCTTGAGCAGGTCGTCGATGGAGCTGCCCGCTCCCAGGGTCGGGATGACGAGCAGGGGGACCACCACGATGAACTGGATCCATGCGCCGCGGACGGGCACGCCGGCGTCGTTCAGTGCGACCACCTTCTTCCCGAAGATCCCCTCGGGGATCTCGGAGAAGAAGATCTTGACCGGAGCCGACGTCCAGATCAGCAAGCCGCCGAGCGTCGCGACGAGCATGATCAGACCCACGACCCGCGTCACGATGTCGGTGGGCAGGCCGAAGAACGCTGCGGCGTGCTGCATCGTGACGAAGATGCCGTTGCCGTAGGACACGTTCTTCTTGTCCACGAACACCGCCATGAGCCACGTGCCGACCGAGTACAGCAGTCCGATCGCGATGCCCGAGATGACGATCGTGCGGACGAACGCGCGGACGCCGCCCTTCAGGTCGTTCAGGTAGACGCCGATCGACTCCGCGCCGCCGACGCCCTGGATGATCCAGGCGATGGTCCCGAGGAGTGCCCACACACCGACTCCGGAGTGCGGATCGAGTGCCATCCCCCGGACCGAAACGTCGTTGGCCGGCGCGATGCCGCCGAACAGGGCGGCGATCGCGGCGACGATGAACACGAGCGCCATGACGACCATGAGCGTGGAGCCGAGTGACGTCACCGAGCCGATCCACCGGGCGCCCTTCGTGGACACGTAGGTGGCGACGAAGAAGATGACGATGGACAGCACCGCGATCATCCACGGCTTCATGGCCACTTCCCGCCCGAGGATCATGTACCCCGCGTAGACCAGCACGATCGGGAGCAGCGAGATGAAGTAGAACAGGTTGACGAACCAGTAACAGAACGCGGTGAAGAAGGCCCATCGGCCGCCGAGCGACGATTTCACCCACTGGTAGACCCCGGACTCGGAGTTCTTGTTGAGGCTCACGAACTCGGCGATCACCAGCGTGAACGGGATGAAGTAGACGATGGTGGCGATGAAGAAGATCGGCGCCGCGAGCGTGCCGATCGCGACGTAGTTGTTGATCACGTTGCGGAAGTTGAACACGGCGGCGATGACCATCGTGAAGAGGATGACAGCCCCGATGGAGCGGCGATTCGTCATTGAATGATTCCTTTGGAGACGCGGTTGTTGCGGTGTGGCGGAGCGGTCGATGCGGTGCGGCGGAGCGGTCGTCACTTGTTGTGGAAGGTCACTCCCTCCACCGTGACGTGGGCCAGGACGACCGTCACGTCCGGCGACGGCAGGACGCGCATCGCTTCGTGCGTCTCGAGGATCATCACCGAGCCCCTCGGCACGTGCTCGGCGGCTCCGGAGCCGGCGAACGTCTGCCGGTCGGTCAGGTCGTCGTACGCCGACAGGGGACGGAGCGAGGCGCACGGCGCGATCTCCACCACGGCGTCGCCGTCCACCGGGTGGACGACCGCGTGGTACCGACGGTGTGCGACGAGATCCCCTGTCGTCAGCGAGCCGGTCCGTGCACTCATGAAGGTCAGGGAGTCCCCCACGGAGTACATGACGTCCGGTTGGATGTCCCGCGTCTCGAGCGCGGACACCGTGCGGGCCCATCGGGTTTCCCGTCCGAGTGCTTCTCGGAACGCGTGCAGCGTCGTGAAGGTCTTCATCGGTCACCTCGGGTGTCTGCACTCGTGACGGCAGCGAACCGGACGGCGAAGTCGAACTCCTGGAAGCGGACCCGGTACCTGTCGAGGACCTCGCTTCCCCATGAGTTCGAGCCGAGCCCGAGCACTGCGTGGTCCACGTTGATGGTGATGCGGTCCGCCTCGGTGAGGTCGGTCTGGTGCTGTGCTGCGTCGATCGCTGCGGCGCTGTAGGGCCATGCCGAGAACGAGAAGAGTCCGGCGGAGTCCCGTGCGGACACCGACACACCGGCTCCGGCGTCGGTCGTCGCGCTGAGCCAACGGACGTCCTCGTGGTTGCCGCAGTCCTGTGGCACGACGTAGCGGGTGAACATCGCCGAGACGTCGCTCCGCCATCGGCCCACGGTGTTCGCGGTCTTCGAGTCCGGGTAGTTCTCGCCCGGACCGCGCCCGTACCACTCGATGTTCCGAGCGTCGTTCGGGACGTCGAACGACAGCCCGATCCGGGGAACGAGGTCGCGGTAGTCGCCGTACGGCTCACCGGCCACCCGGAGGTCCACCGTGCCGTCTCCGTGGATGTTCCAGTGCATCTCGACGCGCATCCCGTACGCGAGCGACGGCGGTGCGATCGTCCCGGACGACGACATCGTGACGACGCCGTCGTCCTCACCCCAGGACACGCTCCGGGTGCTCGTCTGCATGTGCGCCAGGAGCCGCGGCTCCCACAGGGCCTCGTTCTCCTGGTGGTGGTTGTCGATGAGCGGCTTCCAGAACCCGATCCGCGGGGGCCCGACGACGACGGGCGCACCGTCGAGGGTCCACCTCTCGAGCTCTCCGGTCAGCAGGTCGAAGCGGAGCGCGTCCCCGCGGCTCGTGGTCACTTCGAGATCGGTGCCGACCGTGCTCGCGGTGGCGGGCGAGGTGCCTGCCGTCGGGCTGCTCGCCCAGGCCGAACCGTGGACCGGGAAGTCCCAACGTCCGAGCTCGCGCATCGGCTCGGACCAGCTCCTGGCGGTCGTCGAGTACGCCCGCATGACCAGGCGAGTCTCCCGTCCCGCCACGGAGAGCGGCAGGAACGGCGTCCGCCAGGTGTCTCCCGGTGCGAGCGCACCGGGCCGCAGCGTCGTCGAGGACGTCGGCCTCCCGTCAGAGAGGGTCTCCACGGTGAGGACCACATCGGAAAGGTCGGTGAACCACCGGCGGTTCGTCACGACGATGGTGTCGTCGACGTGGGCGACCAGCACGGGGCAGATCACCTGCTTGTACTCCAGCAGACCGGGACTCGGCTCCTGCCACGGGAACACGAGCCCGTCGATGCAGAAGTTCCCGTTGTTCGGGTAGTCGCCGTGGTCTCCCCCGTACGTGTAGTACCGCTCGCCCTCGGCGGTCTCGGCACGCAGGCCGTGGTCGGCCCACTCCCACACGAAGTGCCCCTGGATGTGCGGCCACCTGTCGAACACCTGCTGGTAATCGGACAGGCCACCGGGCCCGTTGCCCATCGCGTGCCCGTACTCGCAGATGATCCGGGGCTTCGGGTGCGGGTGCTCCCCGAAGTCGTTCATCTGCTGCACGCGCGAGTACATCGTGGAGACGACGTCGACGACCTCGGCGTTCCGGTCCTCCTCGTAGTGGACCGGACGGGTCGGATCGAGTTCCTTGCAGCGCTCGTACATCGCGCCGATGTTGCGCCCGAAGCCGGACTCGTTCCCGAGCGACCACATGACGATGGAGACGTGGTTGCGCTGCGCGAGGACGTGGCGTTCGATCCGGTCGACGTACGCGGTCTGCCAGTCCGGATCGTCGGTCAGCCGCTCGATCTGGCCGATGTTGGCGAAGCCGTGACTCTCGAGATCCGTCTCGGCGAGCACGAGGAGACCGATCTCGTCGCAGAGCTCGTAGAACCTGGGGTCGTTCGGGTAGTGCGCGGTGCGGACCGCGTTGATGTTGTGCTGCTTCATCAGGTGCAGGTCCCGCTCCATCCGCGCGATGTCGACCGCGCGACCGCGTCGGTCGTCGTGGTCGTGGCGGTTGACGCCGTGCATCGTGAAGTACGCGCCGTTGAGGCGCATGAGGCCGCCTTCGATGGTGAGTTCCGCCAGTCCGAGACGGTGCGGCACGTACCCGACGGCACCGTCGTCGCCCTGCACGATGATCGTCATGTCGTACAGGACGGGCTCCTCCGGATTCCAGAAGTGGGCGTCGCGGATCGTGACGGTGACGTCCTCCCCGTCGATCACGTCCGCTTCGGCCACCAGCGTGTCGCCGTCACGGATCTGCCACACGATCGAGCGCGCGCCGTGCGCGTGAGCGGAGAGCGTCACGGAAGCGCTGTCGTCGTCGTGGCGGTGCGTGCGGACGAAGAAGTCGTCCAGATGAGCGGCGGGTCGTGACGTCAGGTAGCAGTCGCGGAAGATGCCCGAGGCCCACCACATGTCCTGGTCCTCGATGTAGGTCCCGTCCGAGAACTGGAGCACCTTCACGGCGAGCAGGTTGTCGCCCGGGCGGGCGTGGTCGGTGACGTCGAACTCGGCGGCGAGCCGAGACCCCTTCGTCGTTCCCACGTAGGCGCCGTTCCAGTAGATCTCCGCGTAGCTCTCGACACCGTCGAACCGGAGGATGCGACGGTCGCCGGACGGGGAGTCCCCGAGGTGGACGACGCGCTGGTAGACCCCGGTCGGATCGTTCGACGGCACCAGCGGCGGGTCGACCGGGAACGGGTACCCCTCGTCGGTGTACTGGAGCCGGCCGTACCCGTCCAACTGCCACAGGTGCGGCACGGACACGATGTCCCAGTCGTCGTTCGCGTCGGTCGCGAACGACGTCGGCACCCGGCCCGGGTGGTCGAAGAGGCGGAAGCGCCAGTCACCGCTGAGTGCGATGAACCCGCGGGATCGCGTCCGGTCTCGGGATCGGGCGTCGTCAGGGGTGTCGTAGTGGAAGAAGTACGCCCGTGCGGGGAGCCGGTTCCTGCCGGTGACCGCCGGGTTCTCCCAGTCGTGGGGCGTGTCGGAGAAGGGGACGACGGCGCGTGCGGCGTCCTTGCCAGAGTGGAGCACGCCGTCAATGTAACCGGTTACAATTGCGAGTGTCAACGGTGCGACCGGCTCGTGTCCGACTTCGGAACCCGCCTTCGCAGCGAGCCGCTCCGACCCCTCGCGGGGCCTCCGCGATACTGGAGGGCCCGCTGAAGGACGTTCCGAGGAGGCAACCGTGCAGCGCCCCAGAACCCGCGCCCCCGGCGTCGCGACCGTTGCGGACGTCGCCCGCGAGGCCGGCGTCTCGCGTGCAACGGTCTCGCGGGTCATCAACGACTCGCCGCTCGTGACACCGCAGACGAAGGACCTCGTGCAGGACGCCATCCGACGGACCGGGTTCGTCGTGAACGCCCGGGGCCGGGCACTCGCCATCGGAAGGGCCGAAACGGTCGGCGTGCTCATCACGGAACCCCTCGACGAACTGTTCGAGGACCCGACCTACGCGCGCATCCTCCGCGGCGTCACGGAGGGGCTGTCCGGCAGCGGCACGCTTCCCGTGATCTTCCAGGCCTCGACCGAGGCCGAACGCGCGCTCGCGCTGCGGAGCTTCGACCGGAAGGCCGTCGACGCCGTCATCCACCTGACGCCCTACCGGGATCCCGAGCTCCTGGATGCACTGGCGGGCACCGGTCTCCCGGTGGTCCTGTGCGGGCAGGTCGAGAACGGAGCGGCTCCCGATCCTCGGTTCTCGAGCATCTACGCCGACGACGTCGCCGGAGCCCGTCTCGCTGCGACACACCTGGCCGAGTCGGGACGCGATCGGATCGCCGCGGTCCTCGGCCCGCTCGACAACCCGGCGACGACCGATCGTCTGCAGGGCTTCCGCGACGTCCTCGGCCCCCGATTGCCCTCGGAACGGGTCCTCTTCACCGGCTGGGACACCTCAGCGGGCATCAGAGCGACACAGACGCTCCTCGAACTCTTCCCTGAGGTCGACGCGATCCTCGCGGGTTCGGACCGCATCGCGGTCGGGGCCATCGCCGTCCTCAACGCGCAGGGACGAGCCGTCCCCTCCGACGTCGCGATCATCGGGTTCGACGACCACCCGATCGCCGCGAGTGCGGTTCCCGCCCTGACCACGATCGCCCAGCCGCTCCAACGGCAGGGAGAGCTCGCTGCGCACACCGCCCTGCAGATGATCGCAGGGCAGTCCCCCACCGTGAGCGAACTCGACATGCGGCTCGTCGTTCGCGCATCCGGGTGATCAGGCGTCGTCGGGCGGTCCCACCAGAGCCGTGAGACCAGCCCTAGGCGCGGGCGGCGTCCTCGTCCTCGTCTTCGTCCTCGTCGTGCTTGTACGGGTCGGCATCGCCGGCGTACGCAGCCCCAGCGGACGCGGCCCGGACCTGCTCGTCCCGCATCCTGGCCTGCGCGAGGAGGTCTTCCAGGTGCGCTGAGGTGTCCGGCAGCGCGTCCGCGATGAACTCGAGCGACGGGGTCAGCCGCGCCGTGATGTTCTTGCCGACCTCGGTGCGGAGCATGCCCGTCGCGGCCTTCAGCGCCGCGGCGGAGTCGGCGCGCTCCTCGTCGGTGCCGTACACGGTGTAGAAGACCGACGCGTGCTGCAGGTCACCGGTCACGCGGACGTCAGTGATGGTCACGAACCCGAGCCGCGGGTCTCGGAGACCCTTGTCGAGCCGGCGTGCGACGACTTCCTTGATGCGGTCCGCCATCTTGCGTGCGCGCTGCGGATCGGCCATGGGTGCCTCCTGAGGCAGTGGCGGGACGGATCCCGCCGGGGTCATTCATGGAAAGGGGTCGGGCCCCGGCCTCTCACCAGGAGAGGCCGGGGCCCAGGGTAGTCACGCGATCAGTCGCGCGGCTTCTCGACGAGCTCGGTGGTCTCGATCTCGTCGCCGATCTGGATGTCGTTGTACTTGCCCAGACCGATACCGGCTTCGAAGTCCGTGCGGACCTCGGTGACGTCGTCCTTGAAGCGACGCAGCGACTCGATGGCGAGACCATCGGCGAGCACCACGCCTTCGCGGATGACGCGCGCCTTGGCGTTGCGCGTGATCGTGCCGGAACGGACGATGACACCCGCGATGTTGCCGAACTTCGAGGAACGGAACACCTCGCGGATCTCGGCGACACCCGACTGGACCTCTTCGTACTCGGGCTTGAGCATGCCCTTGAGGGACTGCTCGATGTCCTCGAGTGCGTTGTAGATGACCGAGTAGAAGCGCACGTCGATGCCTTCGCGCGCCGCACGCTCACGGGCCTTGACGTCCGGACGGACGTTGAAGCCGATGACGATGGCGTTGTCGATCGTGGCGAGGTCGATGTCCGACTCCGTGATCGCACCGACACCGCGGTGCAGGATGCGGAGCTGGACGCTGTCGTCGACCTCGATGTCCAGGAGCGACTGCTCGAGTGCTTCGACAGCACCGGAGACGTCACCCTTGATGATGAGGTTGAGCGACTCGACCTTGCCCTCTTCGAGTGCGCGGGTGAAGTCCTCGAGCGAGATGCGCTTGCGGGCCTTGGCCAGCTGGGCGTTGCGCTCGGCGGCTTCACGCTTCTCGGCGATCTGACGTGCCGTGCGGTCCTCTTCGGTGACGAGGAACGTGTCACCGGCGCGGGGCACCGACGACAGACCCTGCACCTGGACCGGGCGGCTCGGCGTCGCGGCCTTGACCGCTTCGCCGTTCTCGTCGGTCATCGCACGGACGCGACCGTAGGCCGTACCCGCCACGATGGCGTCGCCGACGTGCAGGGTGCCGGACTGGATGAGCACCGTCGCGACCGCACCGCGGCCCTTGTCGAGCCGTGCTTCGATCGCCACACCGCGGGCGTCCTTGTCGGGGTTCGCGCGCAGGTCGAGACCGGCGTCCGCCGTGAGCAGCACGGCGTCCAGGAGGTCCTGGATACCGATGTTCTGACGCGCGGACACGTCGACGAACATGACGTCGCCGCCGTACTCCTCGGCCACCAGGTTGTACTCGGTGAGCTGCTGCCGGACCTTCGCCGGGTTCGCGCCCTCCTTGTCGATCTTGTTCACCGCGACCACGATCGGCACACCGGCCGACTGCGCGTGGTTCAGCGCCTCGATCGTCTGGGGCATGATGCCGTCGTCCGCCGCGACCACGAGGATCGCGATGTCCGTCACCTGGGCACCACGGGCACGCATGGCCGTGAAGGCCTCGTGACCCGGGGTGTCGATGAAGGTGATCGGACGCTCGACGCCCTCGTGCTCGGTGACGATCTGGTACGCACCGATGTGCTGGGTGATGCCGCCGGCCTCGCCCTCCACGACCTTCGAGTTGCGGATGGCGTCGAGCAGGCGCGTCTTGCCGTGGTCGACGTGACCCATGACGGTGACCACCGGGGGCCGCTGCTGCAGCACCGAGTCGTCCTCGTCGTCCAGCTCGGCTTCGAGGTCGATGTCGAAGCCCTCGAGGAGCTCCTTGTCCTCGTCCTCGGGCGAGACGATCTGGATCTTGTAGCCCAGCTCCTCGCCGAGGACCTCGAACGTGGCCTCGTCCAGCGACTCCGTCGCGGTCGCCATCTCACCGAGGTGGAACAGCACCGTCACCAGGTTGCCGGGGCTCGCGTCGATCTTGTCCGCGAAGTCCGAGATGCTCGCACCGCGCCGCAGACGCACGACCGTGTTGCCGTCGCCACGAGGGACCTGCACACCGCCGAGCGACGGCGCCTGCCGCATCTCGTACTCGGCGCGCTTCGTCCGCTTCGACTTGCGGGCACGGCTCTTGCCGCCACCGCGACCGAACGCACCCGCGGTACCGCCACCGGGGCCACGACCGCGGCCACCGCCACCGGCGGGACGCGGGCCGCTGAAGGCCGGACGCGGGAAGCCGCCACCGGCACCACCGGCGCCGCCCGGACGACCACCGGGGCCGCCACGACCGCCACCCTGGCCCGGGCGCTGCCCGAAGCCGGGAGCACGGTTGCCCTGCCCGGGGCCACCGGGACGCGGGGCACCCGGACGGGGAACACCCGGACGCGGCGGGGCCGGACGCGGGATGCCGTTGCCGCCACCGGCACCGCCGGCGGGACGCTGACCCATGCCCTGGTTGGACGAGTACGGGTTGTTGCCCGGACGCGGCGGGCGCGAGCCCATGCCCTGGCTCGACGCGTACGGGTTGTTGCCGGGACGGGCGCCCGGCTTCGGGCCACCAGGCTTCGGGCCGGCTGCTGCGCCCGGCTTCGGGGCACCGCCGGGCTTGACGGCGTCGCCCTTCGGCGCTGCCTGACCGGCGTCACCGTTGTCGGCGGCGGCCTTCGCGGCCGCTGCCTTCTCGGCCGCTGCGGCCTTCCGCGCTGCCTCGGCCTCGGCCTGGCGCTGCGCGACCGACTTCGGGGCACCCGGGACGGGTGCGGACGAGTCGGCGGGGGTCTCTGCGGGAGCCTGTTCCGGCGCCGGGGTGGGCGCGGGGCGGACGGGACCGGGCTTGGCGCCACCCGGCTTCGGTGCTGCGCTGCCGGCAGCCGCACGACCGGGCTTCGGCGCTGCCGAACCGGCCGCGGGAGCGGGTGCCGCAGCGGGCTTCGACGCCGAGGCGCCGTCGGCCTGCAGCGCAGCGCGGAGCTTGCGTGCGACGGGGGGTTCGACACTGGAGCTCGGGCCCTTGACGAACTCGCCGAGTTCCTTGAGCTTCTCCATTGCGGTCTTGCTGTCGACACCGAGTTCGGATGCGATCTCGTGTACGCGTGGTTTTGCCACTGTTCTCCTTCACGGGTCCCACCCCGTGAAGGGGCAGGACTCAATGGATGACGGGTCTCATTTCGAGCCGCTCATCAGTTGTCCATAAGCCGTTCAGCCTGTTCTGTCGTGTCCTGGTGGCGCGCCTGCTCGGAGCTCTCTTCGCTGCGCTGGAGTGCTACGAGGTAGTCACGCACCGCGGACGTGTCCGGTTCATGATCGAGTCGGAGCGCCCGGCGGAAGGCCCGGCGCTTGACGGCCTGATCATGTGCTTCGACGGTCGGGGTGAGCCACGCTCCCCGCCCCGGCATGACTGCCTTCGGGTCCGCCACGACACGGCCGTCGCTCAGGGCGACGACACGGAGGAGGGAGGACCGGGGTGCACGACGGCGACTGCCGATGCATGTTCTGACGGGAACCACCTTACTCCTCCCCTCCGACGACCGCGATCCGGCGCGCCCGGACGGCCGACGCCCGGAGCGAAACCGGGCCCGTCGCGTCCGGACGCGCAGCCGACGTCGTCAGTCTTCGCCGTCCAGGATGGAGTCCGGCTGGATGTCGATCCGGGCACCGGTGAGCTTCGCGGCGAGGCGGGCGTTCTGCCCCTCCTTGCCGATCGCGAGCGACAGCTGGTAGTCGGGAACGAGGGCGCGGACGGCCTTCGTCGAGGCGTCGAGCACGAACGCGCTCGTCACCTTCGCCGGCGACAGCGCGCTGGCCACGAAGGACGCCAGGTCGGACGAGTAGTCGACGATGTCGATCTTCTCGGCGCCGAGCTCCGTCGTCACCGCGCGCACGCGGGCACCGAGCTCGCCGATGCACGCACCCTTGGCGTTCACGCCGGGCTCGTTGGCCTTCACCGCGATCTTCGTGCGGTGACCGGCCTCGCGCGCGAGCGACGTGATCTCGACGACACCCGACGCGATCTCCGGCACCTCGAGCGCGAACAGCTTCCGGACCAGACCCGGGTGCGTGCGCGACACCGTGATCTGCGGCCCCTTCGCACCGCGGCCGACGCTCGTCACGTACACGCGGATGCGCGAACCGTGCTTGTACTCCTCGCCCGGCACCTGCTCCTCCGGCGGGAGGATCGCCTCGACCGTGCCGAGGTCGACGTGCACCATCTTCGGGTTCGGGCCCTGCTGGACCACGCCCGCGACGATGTCGCCCTCCTTGCCACGGAACTCGCCGAGGATCTTGTCGTCGCCGATGTCGCGAAGACGCTGGTTGATGACCTGCTTCGCGGCGAAGGCGGCGATGCGGCCGAAGTCGTTCGGCTGGTCGACGGCCTCGCCGATGACGGTGCCCTCGTCGTCGCGCTCCGGCACGTAGACGGAGACCTCGCCCGACTTGCGGTCGAGCTCGACGCGCGTCTGGGCGTCGACGGGCTCCTCGTTCTCCGCGCGGTGCTTCTGGTACGCGGTCAGGATGGCCTGTTCGATGATCTGGACGAGTTCGTCGAACGGGATCTCCCGCTCACGCTCCATGAGTCGCAGGACTGCGAGATCGATCTTCACCGAGGGCCTCCGTATTCAGATGAGTCGCTCCGGCGCATTGGAACCGCGCAGAAGTCGGCGTCCAGACTACCCCACCCGCAAGACGCAACGAGGGCGGTTTCTCGCAGCGGTACTGCGCTGCGAGAAACCGCCCAGGTGGCGTTTTGCGGACCGGCGGGCCGGCGGGTCGGAGGGCCGGCGGCTAGATCGCGCGGACCGCGTCCAGCAGCTCCGCTGCCGGCACGTCGCGACGCTCGCCGCTCGCGCGGTCCCACAGCTCGACGACGCCGTCGGCGGCGCCACGACCGGCGACGACCACGATCGGCATGCCGAGCAGCTCCGCGTCGCGGAGCTTCACACCCGGCGAGACCTTCGGCCGGTCGTCGTAGACGACGTCGAAGCGCTCGCCCTCGAGCTGCGCGACGATCGAGGTCGCCAGGTCGTAGGCGACCTCGTCCTTGCCGGTGGCGACGACGTGCACGTCGAAGGGCGCGACGTTCTTCGGCCAGACCAGGCCCTTCTCGTCGTTGTGCGCCTCGGCCAGGATCGCGAGGATGCGGGTCACGCCGATGCCGTACGACCCCATCGTGACGGTGGCGAGCTTGCCGTTGTCGTCCTGCACCTTGAGTCCGAGCGCCTCGGCGTACTTGCGGCCGAGCTGGAAGACGTGGCCGATCTCCATGCCGCGGGCGGTCTCGAGCGGCCCGGAGCCGTCTGGGGCGGGGTCGCCCGCACGGACGTCGGACACCTCGGCGACGCCGTCGGCGGTGAAGTCGCGGCCCATGACGAGCCCCGAGACGTGCACGCCACGCTCGTTCGCGCCGGTGATCCAGGCGGTGCCGTCGACCACGCGGGGGTCGACGAAGTAGCGGATGCCGGTGGCGGACTCGGCACCGAGGACCTGCGGGCCGATGTAGCCCTTGACCAGACCCCGGTGCTTCTTGAAGTCGTCGTCCCCGGCCGCCTCGACCTCGGCCGGCGCGAAGGCCACCTCGGCGCGCTTCATGTCGACGTCACGGTCGCCGGGGAGCCCCACGACGACGACCTCGCGCGTGCCGTCGAGGTGCGTCAGCGCGAGCACGACGTTCTTCAACGTGTCGGCCGCGGTCCACGGGGCGCCGTCGCGCGGGGCGACCTCGTTCGCGTGCGCGACGAGCGTGTCGATGGTCGGGGTGTCCGACGCCGGCAGGAGCACGGGCTCGGGCCGACCCTCGATCGGCAGCGCCTCGGGCACCGGCGTGACGTAGGCCTCGACGTTCGCCGCGTACCCGCCGGCGCTGCGGACGAAGGTGTCCTCGCCGACCCCGATCGGGTGCAGGAACTCCTCGGACTTCGAGCCGCCCATGGCCCCCGCGTCCGCCTTGACGATCACGTACTCGAGGCCGAGCCGGGCGAAGATCTTCTCGTACGCGTCGCGCATGACCTGGTAGCTGCGCTCGAGGCCCTCGTCGGTGAGGTCGAACGAGTACGCGTCCTTCATAGTGAACTCGCGCCCGCGCAGGAGTCCGGCGCGGGGACGGGCCTCGTCGCGGTACTTGTCCTGGATCTGGAACAGCGTCACGGGGAGGTCCTTGTACGACGAGTACAGGTCCTTCACGAGGAGCGCGAACATCTCCTCGTGCGTGGGTGCGAGCAGGTAGTCGGCCCCCTTGCGGTCCTGCAGGCGGAACATGCCGTCGCCGTACTCGGTCCACCGGTTCGTCGCCTCGTACGGCTCACGCGGGAGCAGCGCCGGCAGGAGGACCTCCTGCGCGCCGGCGGCCACCATCTCCTCGCGGATGATGTCCTCGATCTTCGCGCGGACGCGGAGGCCGAGCGGCAGCCACGCGAAGATCCCCGGGGACTGGCGGCGGACGTACCCGGCGCGGACGAGCAGCTTGTGGCTCGTCACCTCGGCGTCGGAGGGGTCGTCGCGGAGCGTACGGAGGAACAGATGCGAAAGCCGTGTGACCACGGGGCAAGCCTAGTGTTAGTCGGCTAATCGGCGACGACAGTCGACTAAGCGGTGGTGACGACCTCGGGCTTGCCGGTCGCGGCAGCGGGGCCCATCTCGTCGGCGATGCGGTTCGCCTCGGTGATGAGGGTCTCGACGATCTCGGCCTCGGGCACGGTCTTGATGACCTTGCCCTTGACGAAGATCTGGCCCTTACCGTTGCCGGACGCGACACCGAGGTCGGCCTCGCGCGCCTCGCCGGGGCCGTTCACGACGCAGCCCATGACGGCGACGCGGAGCGGGACGGTCATGCCCTCGAGCCCCTTCGTCACGTCGTTCGCGAGCTGGTAGACGTCGACCTGCGCGCGGCCGCAGCTCGGGCAGGAGACGATCTCGAGCTTGCGCTCGCGGAGGTTCAGCGACTGCAGGATCTGCAGGCCGACCTTGACCTCCTGCGCGGGCGGGGCGGAGAGCGACACACGGATGGTGTCGCCGATGCCCTCGGCGAGCAGGATGCCGAACGCCGTGGCGCTCTTGATCGTGCCCTGGAACTCCGGCCCGGCCTCGGTGACCCCGAGGTGCAGCGGCCAGTCCCCCGCCTCGGCGAGCTGACGGTAGGCCTTCACCATGACGATCGGGTCGTTGTGCTTGACCGAGATCTTGAAGTCGTGGAAGTCGTGCTCCTCGAAGAGGCTCGCTTCCCACACCGCGGACTCGACGAGCGCCTCGGGAGTGGCCTTGCCGTACTTCTGCAGCAGGCTCGGCTCGAGCGACCCCGCGTTCACGCCGATGCGGAGCGAGACGCCGGCGTCCTTCGCGGCACGGGCGATCGCGCCGACCTGGTCGTCGAACTTCCGGATGTTGCCCGGGTTCACCCGGACCGCGGCGCACCCGGCGTCGATGGCCTGGAAGACGTACTTCGGCTGGAAGTGGATGTCGGCGATGACCGGGATCTGCGACTTCTTCGCGATGATCGGCAGCGCGTCGGCGTCGTCCTGGCTGGGGACGGCCACGCGGACGATGTCGCACCCTGAGGCGGTGAGCTCGGCGATCTGCTGGAGGGTGGCGTTGATGTTCGTCGTCGGCGTCGTGGTCATCGACTGGACGGACACCGGTGCGTCGCCGCCCACGAGGACCTTGCCCACTCGGATCTGCCGGGACTTGCGGCGCGGCGCGAGGGTTTCGGGGACTTTCGGCAGACCGAGGTTCACTGCAGGCACGAGGTGCACTCTACGCGCAGTGGTCGACCGTTCCCGATCAGACCACGGTGACGAGCGGCGCGTAGAGCCGCATCGCCGCGAGGGCACGCTCGTGGTCGTCATCGCTCGCGCCCGCGCACGCGTCCGCCACGACCGTCACGGTGGCGCCGGCGTCCGCCGCCGCGAGCGCGGTCGACAGCACGCAGCAGTCCGTCGAGACGCCGGCCAGGACCAGGTGTGGGTGGTCGCCGGTGATGGCCTGGAGGCTGGTCCCCCACTTGCCGAAGGTCGACTCGGTGACGACGGGGTCGCCTCGGTCCGCTGCGGCGGTCCGGAACGGTTCGGTCAGGTCCCAGAGGGGGTCGGCGCCCGGCACGAGGGCGAAGGGCCAGTCCCGGTAGTACTGCGTCCAGCTGCCCTCCGGGCGCTCCGGCGCCACGAAGCGGGTGAACACGGTCCGTCCGGTGAACCGCGGGAGCAGCCGCTCGATGCCCGCGACGGCGTGGTCGAACCGCGGAGCCGCCCACGGGCTGTCCCCCGTGAAGACCTCCTGCACGTCGATGACGACGAGCCAGGCGTCGTCGGGGACGCCGTCCAGGGCACTCACGCCAGCTCCTGCCGGCGGACAGCCGCGCGGGAGGACACCAGCGTGCCGAGGAAGCCGACGACGAGCGCGACGAGGACCCCGAGGTTCGCGTACGCCCAGGCCCCGTCACGTCCGCCGAGGCCGAACGGCTCGAGCAGGTAGCCCTGCCAACCCAGCCAGGACGGCACGCCGTACGTGTTCGTCACGAGTCCCCACCCCAGCCCGGTGCCGACCACCACGAGCGCGATCGCACCCCAGCGGACGTCCCCGTACCGCCCGCGACGGTCGTCGAGCTCGTCCTCGGCGTACGCGCGGCGACGCAGCAGGACGTCGGCGACGAAGACACCGCACCACGCCGCGATCGGGACGCCGAGCGTGACGAGGAACGCCTGGAACGGCGAGATGAAGTCCTTCGCGAAGAAGACCACGTAGACGGCGCCGGCGATCATGACGACGCCGTCCACGCCGGCCGCGACGGGCCGAGGGATCCGGATGCCGGCGCTCAGCAGCGCCAGACCCGACGAGTAGATGTCGAGCACCGCGCCGCCGACGAGACCGAGCACCGCGACCAGGGCGAACGGGATGAGGAACCACACCGGCAGGACCGTGGTGAGCGCTCCGATCGGGTCCGCGCCGATCGCATCACTGAGGTCCTTCGACGACCCGGCGAGCAGGATGCCCACCACGACGAGGATCGCCGGCGCGAGCGCGCCGCCGAACGTCGTCCACCACACCACACCACCGGTCGAGGACGACCGCGGCAGGTACCGGGAGTAGTCGGCGGCCGCGTTCACCCAGCCGAGCCCGAACCCCGTCATGACCAGCACGAGGGCACCGACGACGTTCTGCGCACTCCCCGACGGGAGCGCCGCGACCGCACCGAGGTCGATCGACGGCACGGCGAGCATGACGTAGACGACGGTGAGCACGCCCGTGACGACCGTGATCCAGGTCTGCAGGCGCATGATCACGTCGAAGCCGGCGACGCCGGCACCGATGACGAGGGCGGCGACCACGACGAGCGCGACGAGCTTCGTCACGACCCCGTCGTCCCAGCCGACCTCGCGGAACACCGTCGACGTCGCCAGGACGGCGAGGGCCGCGAGCGAGGTCTCCCACCCGACCGTGAGGATCCAGCTGAGGAACGACGGCAGGCGGTTGCCCCGCACACCGAACGCCGCCCGGCTCAGCACCATCGTCGGCGCGGACCCCCGTTTGCCCGCGGTCGCGACGATCCCGCAGAGCAGGAACGAGAACGCGACGCCGATCACCGAGACGATCGTGGCCTGCCAGAACGAGATGCCGAACCCGAGGACGAACGACCCGTAGCTCAGGCCGAGCACCGAGATGTTGGCGGCGAACCAGGGCCAGAACAACCCACTCGGGCGACCCTTCCGATCGGACTCGGCGATGACGTCGAGGCCCTGCCGCTCGACGGCGCGGACTTCCGGAGCTGTGCTCATGGACAGAGCGTAGTGGGCCGCCCCGGCGCCGTCGCTACCCGAAGAGGTTCACGGGACGGACGATGTCTGCGTAGATGAGGAGCGCGCTCATCCCCGCGAGCAGCACCACCACGACCATCGTCAACGGCATCGTCTTCGCGAGGTCGATCGGCCCCGGGTCCGACTTGCCGACGAGCGCGAACGAGCGGCGCTTCACCGACTCCCAGATCGCGCCCGCGATGTGTCCGCCGTCGAGCGGCAGGAGCGGCACCATGTTGAGCACGAACAGGCCGATGTTGAGCGACGCCAGCAGACCGAGGATCGTGTACGCCTTGTCGATCACGGGCACGCCGCTCATCGACGACACCTCGCCGATCGCGCGGCCGACGCCGACGACCGACACCGGGCTGTCCTGCGACCGCTCCTGCGTGCCGAACGCCGCGTTCCACACCGCGACGAGGCGCTGCGGCAGGTCGATGATGAGGTGCGCCGAGGCCGAGATCTGCGCGCCCGTCGCCGGGAGCACCGCCGCGGGCGACTGCCGGACGAGCGACTGCCCGATGCTGACGCCCACGACGCCGACCTGCTGCGTCTTCGTCGTGCCGTCGTCGTTCTTCGCGACCGTGCCGTCGCTCGTGTACACGTCCCGCGTGGCCGTGGTCGGTGTGACGTGCAGCGTCTTCTCCGTGCCGTCACGGGACACCACGACGGTGACGTCCGCACCCGCGGACTCCTGGAAGACCTCCGACACCTCGGTGATCGTCGGGTCCTGCTTCCCGTTCACCGAGAGGACGACGTCCCCGGCGCGGATGCCGGCCTGCTTCGCCGGCGAGACCGCGTCGCTGCTCGTGCACGTGGTCGCCTGACTCGTCGGGAGGACGCAGTCGACGCTGGACGTGAAGGTGGTGGTCGGCGCGCCGAAGCCGACGAGCAGCACCCCGAACAGGACGACGCCGATGACCAGGTTCATCGCCGGGCCCGCGACCATCACGATGATGCGCTTCCACGGCGTCAGACGGTAGAACGCGCGGGAGTCGTCGCCGCCCGAGTCCGCGATCTGCTCGGCACTCGCCTGGCGGGCGTCCTGCACGAACGCGCCGTACATGCCGGTGTTCGTGATCGCGTTCGGCCGGCCCGACGCACGCGGCTTGAGCATGCCGACCATCGAGATGTAGCCACCGAGCAGGATCGGGCGGATGCCGTACTCGGTGTCACCGCGCGTGAAGGACCACATCGCCTTGCCGAAGCCCAGCGAGTACTGCGTCACCTTGACGTTGAACAGCTTCGCGAAGGACAGGTGCCCGAGCTCGTGGAGTCCGATCGAGACCAGCAGGCCGATGATGAAGACGACCACGCCGAGGACGAAGAGCAGGACGGATTCGACGGTCACCGGGAAAGGGTACGGGACGCTTCCCATGACGGAGCCGAGCGCTGTCTGGGAGACACGCCGCGCCTCCTGGACGGTCTGCCTGGAGGCGCGGCGCGCGTCAGCGGGTCAGCGCGCGGTCCGCCGCGGTGCGGGCCCACCGCTCCGCCGCCAGCACGCCGTCGAGGGACGACTCCCCCGCGGTGTGCGCGTCGACGACGCGCTCGACCGTGTCGACGATGTCGAGGAAACCGATCGCCCCCGCGTGGAAGGCGGCGACGGCCTGCTCGTTCGCGGCGTTGAACACCGCCGGGAAGGTCCCGCCGAGCTCACCCACGCGCTTCGCGAGGGCCACCGCCCCGAAGGCCTCGGTGTCGAGCGGCTCGAACGTCCAGGTGCTCGCGGTCGTCCAGTCGAGCGGGACACCGACGCCCGGGACGCGCTCGGGCCACGCGAGGCCGAGCGCGATCGGCAGCCGCATGTCCGGCGGCGACGCCTGCGCGATCGTCGAGCCGTCGACGAACTCGACCATCGAGTGGACGATCGACTGTGCGTGAACGGTGACGTCGATGCGGTCGTACGGGACGCCGAAGAGCAGGTGCGCCTCGATGACCTCGAGACCCTTGTTCACGAGCGTGGCGGAGTTCGTCGTGACGACCAGGCCCATGTCCCACGTCGGGTGCGCCAGGGCCTGCGCCGGCGTGACGTCCGCGAGTTCCGCACGGGAGCGCCCGCGGAACGGACCGCCGCTCGCCGTGAGCACGAGGCGGTGGACCTCCTCGGCGGTCCCGGAGCGGAGGGCCTGCGCGATCGCGGAGTGCTCGCTGTCGACGGGCACGATCTGCCCGGGTGCCGCGGCGGCCTGCACGAGCGGGCCGCCCACGATGAGGCTCTCCTTGTTGGCGAGGGCCAGCGTCGCGCCGGACTCCAGTGCGGCCAGGGTCGGGCCGAGTCCCACCGAGCCGGTGATGCCGTTCAGGACCACGTCGGCCTCGACGCTGCGGACGAGGCGCTCCGAGTCCTCGGCGCCGAACGCGGTGTCCCGGACGCCGAAGCGCTCGGCCTGTTCGGCGACGAGGTCGCGGTTGCTGCCGGCGGTGAGACCGACGACCTCGAAACGGTCCGGGTTGCGGGCGACGACGTCGAGGGCCTGGGTGCCGATCGAACCCGTACTGCCGAGGACGACGATGCGGCGCCTGGCCGGCACCGGTCAGCCCTTCGCGAGGATGTCGACCACGAAGACGAGCGTGGCGTTCTTCGGGATGCCCGAGCCCTCCTGCGGGTTCGCGCCGTAGCCGTCCTCCGGCGTGACGACGATGAGGACCTGCGAGCCGATCTTCTGGCCGACGAGCCCCGTCACGAACCCCTTGATGAGCGAGCCCTCGGAGACCGTGAAGGTCGTCGGCGCGCCCTTCGACCACGAGGAGTCGAACTCCTTGCCGGTGTCGTAGACGACGCCCTTGTACTGCACGAGAGCGGTGTCGCCGTCGGCGATCGTCGCGCCGTTGCCCTGCTTGATGACCTCGGGCGTGGTCTTCTTCGGAGCCGCGACACCCTTCGGGATCGTGATCTCCGGCTCGCCGTCGGCCTTGTCCTTGACCGTCGGGAGCTTCGGGTCCTGCGTCTGCGGCGTGCCGGTCGACTTCGTCGGGGTCTGCGCGACGACGTCCGCGACGACGACGATCTCGCCGCCGGTGTTGAAGCCGAGCGCCGACGACTGGCCGACCGCTGCGATGCGGTCGCCCACGTTCGCGCAGGCCAGCAGTGCTCCGAAGCCGGAGCCGCCGACCGAGAGGACCTGCGGGTTGCCCTGGTCGAAACCGACCGTGCCGAGCTTCTTCGCGTTCGACGCCTGGTACACGCTGTACGAGACCTGCGCGTAGTCGCCGTCCTTCAGCGCCGTGCCCTTGCCCTGCACGACCGTGCTGGCCTGCGGCTTCTTCACCGTGATGCCGCCGGAGAACTTCACCGTCGGTGCCGTCGTGCCGCCGAACGACCCGGTGACCGTGATCGCCTTCGAGGCCGAGCCCGGATCGGGACAGGACGTGATCGCCGCCGCGGTCGCGCTCGACGACGCGCTCGGGGTGGCCGACGAGTCGCTCGACCCGGATCCGGAGCACGCGGCGAGTCCCAGCACGACGGCGGGGACGAGGGCGATCGGGAGGAGACGCAGACGCTTCACGAGGACCTAGTGTGCCGTACGGACCTTGGTGCGCGGGACGTGGTGCACAGGAAACGCCACCGACCGGGCGATGAAGCAGAGGCTGTTCGCCATCGCGTGCGCGGCCTCGGCATCCGCGACACGATCCGCCTCGAGGATCGTCACCACCGGGTGCAGCGTCGCCTCGGTGAGCTCGCCGGAGCCGTCCCGGTTGAGGTTCAGGCTCGCGGTCGCGCGGTCCTCGTAGTCGACCACGGTGAAGCCCTGCGTCACCGCGACGTGGAGGTAGCTGAGCATGTGGCACTGCGCGAGCGCGGCGACGACGAGTTCCTCGGGGTTCCACCGGTCGCGGTCGCCGCGGAACGTCGGATCGGCCGAGCCCGCGATGTCAGCCTTGCCCGGGGCGAGGACGTCGTGATCGCGGCCGTACTCGCGGTAGCCGCTCGTCCCGGTGCCGTGGTTCCCGGTCCAGCGGACGGATACCTCGTAGGAGTGGTCGGTCACGGTGAGGCTCCTCCGGCTCGGTACGATTGCGGCATGACGGTGAGCTCCGACGTCCGCACTGATCGCCATCCTCTCACCGCCGACGGGTCGGTCGAACTGGCGGTCCTCGACCGCAACGGGTTCGACGAGAGCCGGCACGTCGGCGCCGGCGTGGTGGTCGCCGCCGACGGGACCGTCATCGACTCGGTCGGCGACGTGCAGGCGAGCATCTACCCCCGCTCGACCATGAAGCCGTTCCAGGCGCTCGCGGTCCGCAGGGCCGGAGCGGTGTTCTCCGACGAGGAACTCGTCCTCACCACTGCCAGCCACGCCGGTACCGCCGCGCACCAGGCCATCGCGCTGCACATGCTCGAGTCGTTCGACCACGTCGAGTCGGACCTCGGCTGCCCGCCCGACCTGCCCTTCGACCGCGCGACCGCACGCACGATGACCGAACCCCGACGACTGGCGATGAACTGCTCCGGCAAGCACGCCGGCATGCTCGCCGCCTGCCGGGTCAACGGGTGGGACGAGGACACGTACCTCGAGATCACGCATCCGCTCCAGGAGCGGGTCCGCGCGACGGTCGAGGAGTTCACGCACGAGACGGTCGACGTCGTCGGCACCGACGGCTGCGGTGCTCCCGTGTTCCCGCTCACCCTCGCCGGTCTCGCGCGGGGCTTCGCCGGCGTCGTCGCACGGGCAGAGCCCGACACCGCGGCGCTCACCGACGCCGTGCTGGACCACCCGTGGGCGATCGACGGCATCGGGCGCGCCAACACCGTCACGATCGAACGGCTCCGCCTGCTCGCCAAGCTCGGCGCCGAGGGCGTCATGGTGATGGGACTCCCCGGCGGGGCGGCCGTCGCGGTGAAGACCCTCGACGGTGCGCAGCGCGCCGGGACCCTCGCGGCACTGACGCTGCTCGAGCGGAACGGCATCGTCGACGCCGCGGGCGTCGCGGACGTGATGACGGCGACGGGCGAGAAGGTCCTGGGCGGTGGCGTCCCGGTGGGTTCGCTGCGCGCGGGTGCCGGCCTGCACTGAGGTCATGCGCGCTCCCCGAGCTGCGGGAGCGCCGGCGACACCGGAGTGCCCTGCGGTTCGTTCGGTCGGCGGACGGAGCACCCGTAGCGGGTGACCACCACGGCGACGTCCCATCGCCGCGGCATCTGCCCGAGTCCGGGCACGAGCACGACCGTGGTCGGGACGTTCCCGTCACCCGGGTCCGCGACGAGCGCGGCCGTCCCGTCGGGGAGCGGTGGACAGTGCTCGGAGCCGGACGCCACCACCGAGCGGAGGTCCGGAGCGCTCCCGACCCGGATCCCGTCTCCGGACCCCACTGCCCCGGCACGGACCTGCGCGGCGACGGCGCGGAACACGGCCACCGCCAGGACACCTGCTCCGACGACGACGACGTGCGCGGGTGCTCCGTGGCCGAGGCCGAGGCCGATCGCTGATCCGTCCCGTCCGGTGCCGAGGACGACGGTGGACGGCGGACCGGTCGGGTCGTGGTCGTCGCGCGGCCCGGGAGCCGCATCCGTCCCCTGTCCCCAGGGGGAACGCGACGCCTGGCCCGACGCTGGTTCGGTGCTGGCCCCCGGGCCGAGCACGACCACGTCGACGTCGGTGTCCGTCTCGGCTCTCCGTGTCGCGCGTACGAGCAGCAGGTCCAGGACCGCGCACCAGGCCGCGGCGCCGATGAGCACGGCACGGGAAGCACCCGCCACCGGTCCGACGACCCCGGCCGACAGGAGCACGATCGCCGCCACGACCAGGAGGCAGCGGGCGAGGAACGGGCTCATGCACCCAGCGGACCACAGAACGCCGAGGCGTCGACGCTCCCGGCCTGCAGTCGTGGACTGTTCGCCCCGGGCACCGCCCTGTGGAGGACGGTGCCGGTCGGGCACCGCCCTGTGGAGGACGGTGCCGGTCGGTCACTGCACGAGGAAGAACTGCTCCCCGATGTCCACGCGCGCACCCCGCTCGACACGGTAACGGCGCCCAGGCTCGCATCGCCGGATCGACCCGTCGATGTGCCGCACGACCGTGCCGTTGCCGGAGAACCGGTCGGACACCCACAGGTCGTCCCCGTCGCGGCCGAGTTCGAGGTGGGTCTTCGACACGGACTTGCCCGGGTCGTGCACCGTCACCAGGTCGTCGAACCGCTCCCCCGGCTGCGGCCTCGGGAGTCGGCCGACGAGTCCCGTGCCGTGCACGCCGAACCGCTCCCCGGTGCTGAAGTGCAGCACGAACGGCGCGCGGGTCGGGGTCTTCGAGACGATGCGGGTCTCGTCGACGTCGTCGTCGAGGTCGCTGTCGGCACTCGTCGGACCGCCGTCGGCCGTCGGGAGGGGCAGGGCGGGACCGGTCGCTCCCGGAAGGGGCGGCAACGGGGCCGCGAAGGGCACTCCGATGGCGGCCGTGTCCTGCGCGGACGGTGCGGACGGTGCGGACGGTGCGGACGGTGCGGACGACGGCAGCGTGGCGGAACCCGGGACCGGCGGCACGAACGGCGTACCGCCCGATTCCCGCTCGGTCTCGGTCTCGGTCTCGGTCTCGGTCGCAGCATGGGCGCCGCGCGCGCGAAGGGGCGCCCGCGGGGTGTCGTCGTCGACCGCTTCCTCGCCGCCCTCGTTCACCCAGGAGGGAAGCGGGTTCCGGTTCGGGTTCGAGCCCTCGTCGGTGGCCGAGGCTCCGACGCCTGGGTCGTCACCGTCCGTCGCGGTTCCGGGCTCGTCGGACACGGCCGGCTCGCCATTCGGGCCCTCGGACTCGTGGGCACGGGCGCCGTCGGCAGGAGTGCCGTCGGCAGGAGCGTCGTCGGCGGGAGCATCGTCGGCCGCTGTGTCGTCGGCTGCCCAGTCCGGTCGGTCCATCGGCAGCGGCACGATCTGCCCGGTGAAGGCCGCGGTCACGGCGGGACGCACCGCACCGCACTCGGCGCAGAAGATGTCGTCCGGCTCGAGGCGGTGGCCGCACACGTGGCAGGTCGTCGCCTGCGAGCCAGGCGTCACGAGGGGCGCCGGGCGCGGCGGACGGCGGTCGACGAGGGGCTCCACGACCGCCGTGTCGCCGGGCTGGGGCGGTGAGACGGCGGGGGCACCGGACGACGCGGCGTCGGCGGCCTCGGCGTTGCTCGCGCGGGCCTCCGGGTCGGATGCGGTCGAGTCGGTGTCCGCGCTCGTGTTCGCGGCCGCGCCCGAGTTCGCGGCCGCGCCCGAGTTCGCGGCCGTGCTCGATGCGTTCGAGCGGCCGACCCACCACGACGGTCCGGCGGGTGCCGGCGGGGGTGCCTGTTCCGCCGGCGGGTTCCACACGGGCGCGACGGACTCGTGCGCGACGGGGTCCGGCGTTGAGGAGGATGCGGGGCGCTCGGCAAGCCGGGTGACCTCCGGGTCCTCGCCGTCCCCGGGGGTCGACGGGTACGCGTTCGGGTCGAGCGGCGGCTCGGCCGGCTGTGGCGCGGACGGCTGCTCCGGGGCCACCGGACGCGCAGGCGCACCGGGATGCCCTGGCTGCTCCGGCTGCCCTGGCCGCGCCGGCTGTTCCGGCTGCCCAGGCCGCACTGGTTGCTCCGGTGCGGAGGGTGCATCCGCGCCGACCGGAGCCCGTTGCGCCGACCAGTCGGTGAGGCCGGACCCGGCTCCGTGCACGTGGGTCGGCGCACTCCGCGGAGGGTGGTCCTGCGGACGCTCCACGGGAACGGGCGCCGGCGGCTGCTCACCGTGGCGGTCCGCGCCCGTCAGCCACGCGCGCGTCGCGGGGTCGAGGGTCGCCTCGGGCAGCCATGCCTCGGCAGCCGGGTCCTGCCGACGTCCGTGGAGGTCGGGCTGTTGCAGGGGCGGCGGCGGGGCCTGCTCGACGGGAGTGGGCGCGACGGGGCGTCGACTCGCCGCAGCGGTCACGGCACGCCCGCACTCACCGCAGAAGATCGCCCCGTCGGGGAGCATCGATCCGCAGTGTTCGCATCTGATCACGGGTTCCGCCTGTCCTCACTCGGCCGTCCACGACGCTCGCCGGCCTGCAGGCCATCGTAGTCACGCGGCCGAGCCGGACCCTGGTCGCCCGCGGAACGCCGGCCACGTGAGCCGACTGCCGAGGCGACCGAGGCACGTGCCGACCGCGAGGCGTCGCCGAGGCGCAACGACCGGAGCGACACTGCTGCGCGGATCCGCTCCCTGCGCGTTCGACCGGTCCGGAGGCTCGTCATGGCGTCGTCCGCCGCCGACCACATCCGGTCCGCGGCCGTCACGTCGGCATTGTTCGGACCGAAGACCGAGCGGTCAGCGAGTGCGGCGAGCCCCGTGCCTCCCTCTCCCGGAGCGCCCACGACCGCCTCCCGACGGGTGGCCGAACGTGCCACGTCGTGCCCACGATCGACGAGGGCGTCCCGGTACTCGTCCCACGCCCCGACGATGCGCGCCCGCGGGGTCGGGGCACGGCGCCGTCGCCGACGTCTGACCCGCTTGAGCAGCACGATGACGCCGAACGGCAGCAGCACCAGCGCGACGAATCCGAGCGTGGCGAGCACCCACGGCAACGCGGCCAGCAGGATCCGCAGCCAGAGCGGTTGCACGGGCGGCGTGTTCCGGTCGCTCTGCGGCGGAGCCTGCTGCGACTGGTCCTGCTGCTCGGCCGGTGGCGGCGGCACGACGGTCTCCGGTCGGGTCACCGGTTGCGGCGTCTGCTGCTGCTCGTCGGGGATGTCGCGGACGGCGGGGTTCGGGTCGAGCATGACCCAGCCCCACTGCGCGGTGTCGACCTCGACCCGGGCGGTCACGTCGGAGCCGCGGAACGTCGTCGTTCCGCCGGAGGTCGATCCCGATCCCGTGCTCCCGCCGGCGTCGCCGCCGGCGGTGAACCCCATGACGACACGCGCCGGGAAGCCGAGCTGGTCCGCCATCAGCGCTGCGGCCGCGGCGTACTGCTCCTGGTCGCCGATCATGAGCGGCGAGGTCAGGAGCTCCTGGATCCGGTCGGCCCCGTGGCCGGACCGGCTCGCGCGATCGTCCCCGACACCGTGACTCACGTAGCCGTTGCGCTTGAGCGCCTGCACCATCGCGACCAGCTTCGCGCCGTCCGTCTCGGCGTCCGCCGTGTACGTCTCCACCGAGTCCCGCACCGCATCGGGCACGGACCGCGGCGTCGGCACCGACGCGTTGCCCGGACGCGCCGACGCCAACTGCTCGTCCGTCGGTTGGTCGGGCACGACCGCCGTCAGGTCGTACCGGGTGCCTTCGCCGACGCCGCCCACCACAGCGCCGGTGCCGGTCGAGCCGTTGTAGAAGAACGCGCCGCGCTCCTGCTCGGCGTCCGAGCCGGTGAAGTCGATCTGTTCGAGGTCGCCGACCGTGGGCAGCCACACGCCGCTGTACCCGTCGACGGTGACCCCGACGCGCACGGTGGTCCCGTGGACTCCGCGGACGTCGACCGAGGTCGGCACCCGTTCGAACGTCCCCGAGGACGTCGAACCGTCCGCACCGCCGACGCGGTAGACGACGCCGTCGTAGGTGTCGAGCGTGGCGATCCGGACGAAGCCGTCCGCCGGCAAGCCCGTCACGCGCAGCTGGGTCGCCGCCGACTCGGTCTGCTCCTCGTACGCACGGAACCCGCTGAGCGGACTGACGTAGTCACGCGGGTCGAACGGCTTGACGACGTCCGTCCGCGCGACCGTCCGGCCGACCGACGGCGGGGCGACGAGTCCGAGCCCGGTGGCGACCACGGCCGCGGCGACGATCGTCCCGGTGCCGACGAGCGCCGGACGGAGGACCGACCGCGCCACCGCTACGCGGGTCCCGATCGTCGTCGCCACGGCGACCGCGCGCCGCGCGTGCCGCACGGTCAGCGCCCACACCAGCGCGATGCCGGTGAGCGCGACGGCCGTCAGGATCGAGGTGTCCAGCCGGCTCGGCCCCATCACGACGCCGGCCGCGAAGACCACGAGCGCCGGGATGCTGGCCAGCTCCTGTCTGGAGGAACGGGTCGCCACGCTCACGGCCGTCACCGTGGCGACGAGGAGCGTCACGAAGTACGGCACGAGCAGCGACTCGTACGAGCCCACCGGCAGGCTGATGGTCACCAGGCGTTTCCAGCCGAGGGCGACGCCCGCGAAGAGATCGATCAGCCCCTGCCCCGTCGGCACCAGCCCGTTGGCCTCGCCCGGCACCGCGGCGGGCACCCCGGTGAGGACGAACGCCGCGACCGTGGCGATCGCTACGACCGCCGTGGGCAGACGGAGCACCGTGCCGACGAGCGCCACCAGTGTGCCGAACACCACCGCGGTCACCGCCGCGACGAGCATCGAGTCGTCCCGGTAGACCGGCCACCACGCCACGCTCGCGACGGCCAGGAGCAGCCAGACCGCGAGCGTGCCGCCGGCGAGCCGGAACGGCGAGAGCCGACGGGCGTCACGCCGGACCGTCTTCCGGGCCCGGGTGTCCGGGCTCGCTGCCACGCTCATGCCGCCGCCGATCGGTGCAGGGCGTGACGCAGGTCGTCGAGGTAGCCGATCGTCATCACCGTCAGCCCTGCGACACGGAGGAACCGGGGCTGTGCCTCCGGCTCGCAGATGACGGCCACCACCTCGACCCCGACGGGGAACCGCGTCGCCGCCAGGCGCAGCGCGGGCAACTCGACGGTCGACCCCACGACGAGGAACGCCACCGAGATCCCGGCGGTGTCGGTGCCGACGATGCGCGCGACCTCGGCGATCGGCAGGCAGGCGTCCGCCAGGCCGACGGAGGCGAAGTCGTCGAGCAGTCGCGTGGGGGTGACGGTGGGCAGCGGGTGCACGGCGTACACCGCACGCTTGGCGAACTCCGGCGTCCGCTCGGACACCACGACGGTGACCTCCCGACCATCCCGGATCGCTCGGGCGCCGAGCGACGCAGCCGCGCTGACCGCGAGCTCGAACTCCTCGTCGTCGGCGAACTCCGCACGCGAGATCCCCAGCGCGACCACCAGGTGCGACCTGCGGGTGTCCTCGAACTGCCGGACCATCAGCGCGCCGGACTTCGCGGTCGACTTCCAGTGGATGGTGCGCGGGTCATCACCTGGCATGTACTCCCGGATGGCGTGGAACGCGATGTCCGAGGGCGACAGGTCGGTCGTGGCCTGCCCCTCGAGGTCCCGCACGAGACCGGTGCTCGTCGACGGGATCGCGATGGTCCGCGGGTGCACGATGACCTGCTCCCGCGCCGTCCACACGATCTCCCGACGCACCAGACCGACGGGGTCCGCCCGGACTCCGGTCACCGGCCCGACGTCGAGCACGCCGCGGCGCACCGTCGGAACCGGCACCTCCCGTTCGAACGTCCCGCGCGGGCCGATCGACGGGATGGCCACGTCGACCAGACCGGCACCGACCGGGACCTCCACCGTCGTCGGGACCGACGGGAGGCGCACCGGGTTCTCCGCCGTCACCACCACGCCCGCTGCGTCCCCGACCGCCACCCGGTGCTGTGGCAGTCGCATCCGGATCACGAGCCGCGAGCGTCCGATGAGGGCGATCGCGGCGACGACCACCAGGAGCGCTCCCGCGAAACCGACCACGACGACCTCACGCAGACCGAAGCGGTACCCGAGGACGAACGCGACCAACGTGAGGACCGCCACCGTCCATCCCAGGCCGGTGACCACGGACGAGACCTCTGCCCACCCGCGTTTGACGAGCCTCCAGGCCGTCGCCCAGGCCCGCGCGAGACCGACGACCGCGTCCGCCGCCACACCGTCCCGATCGCCGACGAGACGAGTGCGGACGTTCGTGAGGCCGGCGACCGTCCCGGTGCGCTCGTACGCCGTCGTCCCGCGACGCGACCGCGTCGAGGACGGGCGGCGCGATCGCGTCGAGACGGGCCGGCGGTCGGTCACGACGCGGCCCGGTCCGCCGGCGGCGGGGTCTCGACCAGCAGCTGCGCGATCACGCTCGTGGCGCTGACGCCGTCGAACTCGGCCTCGGCGTCGAGGACCAGCCGGTGCGCGAGGATCGGCACCGCGAGGGCCTTGACGTCGTCCGGTGTGACGTAGTGGCGTCCGCTCAGGGCGGCGAAGACCCGCGACGCACGCATCAGGCCCATCGCTCCGCGGACGCTGACACCGAGGCGAACCTCGCTCGCCGAGCGCGTCGCGTCGACGAGCCGAGCGACGTAGTCGGCGATGACCGGATCGACGTGCACCGAGCGCGCGAGCGTCGCCATCTCGGTGATCGTCGCGGCCGGCACCACGCTCGCGAGCGGCACCGAACTCGACGGAGCCGCGGACGTCTCGAGGATCTTGACCGTCGCCGCGTGGTCCGGGTACCCGATCGACGCCTTCATCAGGAAGCGGTCGAGCTGGGCCTCGGGCAGCCGGTAGGTCCCCGCCTGCTCGACGGGGTTCTGCGTCGCGATGACCATGAACGGGGCGGCCAGGCGGTGGTTCACGCCGTCGACCGTGACCGCCGACTCCTCCATCGCCTCGAGCAGCGCCGACTGGGTCTTCGGGCTCGCACGGTTGATCTCGTCGGCGAGCACGATGTTCGAGAAGATCGGCCCGCGGTGGAAGTCGAACTCCTGCGTCTTTTGGTCGTACACGCTGATGCCGGTGATGTCGCCGGGCAGCAGGTCCGGCGTGAACTGGATGCGGTTCGTCGACCCCTGCACGCTCTGCGCCATCGCGCGCGCGAGGCTCGTCTTGCCGGTGCCCGGGACGTCCTCGAGCAGCAGGTGGCCCTCGCTGAGCATCGCCGTGACCGCGAGGCGGATCACGAACGTCTTCCCGAGGAGCACCTGCTCGACGTTGGTCACGATGCGGCCTGCGACGTCGGCGAACCAGGTGGCCTGCTCCGGGGTCATGCTCATGCGGTGTCGTTCCTCGTTCTCGGGGATGGCGTTACGGGCAGCGTAGAGGCTGGGCGAGCCGGATCTCAGGTACCGGACTGAGGTGTCGAATCCGTCGGGGACGGAGCAGGGTCGAGCTGGACGGGGTCCGTCCACGTCCCGGTCTGCGAGCCGGCGTCGGCGTTCGGTGCATCGACCTTCGCTCGGATCCGCACCCAGTAGCCGCCCGTCGGAGTGTTGAGCGCTACGCCCGGCTTCCAGTCGGTCTGCGATCCGACACGACCGACGCCTGAATCGCCGACGACCGAGCCCGACGCGTACCACTCGACGTCGTAGGTCACGGCCAGGGCCCCGGGCGGAGCCGTGAGGTTCAGCGCGGTCGGGGTGGCTCCGTTCAGTGACACCTCCGTCGAGATGGCTGCGGCAGTGATGTGCTTCCACTGACCGGAGTCCTGGCAGTACGTCCCGACATCCGGTCCACCGCACGCGCGCACGACGATGTCGGTCTGGCTGTTGTACCCGTCGCCCGGCACGCCCTGCCACGACCCGTTCAGTATCTCGAATCCGTTCCCGGAGTCGATCTCGTAGTGGAGACCGTCACCGGAGGCGCCGGTGGGGTCGCTGACACGAACCTGCCAATGGTCGCCGTCGGTGCTCTCGAGGTCGCTCCGAGCGTCGACGGTGCCGGATGGCGTCTCGTACGTCTGCGTCGACGCGTACTCGACGTTGCAGAACGTGCCGTTGCTGGACACCACCGCGTACAGCGGCTTGCCGTACCCGACCGAGTCGGTCACGCCGGATTGGGAACCGAGGTACGTACCCGACGGCGACTTGCAGTCGATCTGGCCGCTGACTCGGTACGCCGAGTAGGACGGCCCGGATCCGCCGGCTGGTTCAGCACCCGCCCAGGTGAGCGTGACGGTCGATCTTCCGTGGTTCGAGCGGTCACCGACGGTTGCCGTGAGGTTCTGCACCTTCCCGGGCGTCCCGACCGCCGTGCCGGTGGCGGACGCCGAGTTCCACTGCACGACCGTGCCGTTGCGGTCCGCGCCGTTGCGGGCGGAGACCGTCACCTTGTACTGCGCCCCACTCTGGGCCCCGGTGAAGGACGTGCTGGTCGCCGTGCCCGTGCTCCGGGTCGAGGACAGCCCGGGGCCCTCGATCGTCACGACGTAGTTGTTCACCGCGGTGCCGTTGTTCGGGGCGGCGACCGCGTTCCAGTCCACGTCGAGCTGGTTCGGCGTGCTCGTGCTCGGCGTGACGGTGATGCCGGTCGGCGGTGCGGGCACGAAGTCCGCGCTGATCGACGCCGACTTCGGCGAGGCGTCGGAGTCCCCGACGGCGTTGGTCGCGACGACGGAGAACTGGTACGACCCCTTCGGATCGAGACCGGTGATCGTGCAGACGGTCGCCGTGCCGCAGTCCTTCGACACCCCGTTGGTGCCCTGCAGCCGGTACCCGGTGATCGGCGAGTTGTTCGCCTGCGGGGTCGACCAGGTGAGCGTCGCCTGGCCGCCCTCGTACGAGCCCGTGCGCGTCGGAGCGCCGGGTGCGTCCGGGACGTCCTGCACCGAGATCGTCACGTCGCCCCAGACGTACCGGTCGGGGTCGTCGGTCGCGTCGGCCACCTGGTACTGGAGGTGGGTGTCGGCCGGCTTGGCGTTGTCGGAGACGCTGACCTGCAGGCGCGACTTGTCCGCGCTCGGGGTGACCGTCACGCCCCCCGGCAGCCCACCGGACAGGCCGCGGATGTTCACGACCCGCAGCCGCTGCTCCGGGAACGGGTTCGTCGGCTGGTCGTTGGCGAGCACGTCGATCGTGGTGGTCTGGCCACGCTTCGTGACGGACTTGTCCGCGCCGGGCTGCACGAGCGGCCGGGTCGATGCGACGACGTCCACGTTGACGACACCGGAGCGTCCGGCGTTCGCGTCGTCGGCGACGCCGATGCCGATCGCCGCGGTGGTGTTCTTCTTCGCGGTGTCCGCGACCTTGATCGTCAGCGTCCGGCCCGAGATCGTCGCGGTGGTGCCGTCGCTCGGCTTGCTGACGACCGAGTACCGCAGTTCGGGGAGGTCCTTCGGGTACGGGTAGTCGGTGAGCTTCGTGAGGTCGATCGAGCGCGACTCCCCCGGCTGCATGTCGACCGCGGACCCGGTGAAGGCCGGCGGTTGGTTCGACCGCGGCGTCACCTTGATCGGCAGGACGAGCGTGGCGACTCGCCCCTTCCCTCCGTTCGCGTTCGAGCCGTCGGTGACCTCGAACGAGATGGAGGCGTTGCCGTAGTACAGCTTCGACGAGGTGAACTGCAGCGTGGACGAGTCGACCACCAGGTCCTGCCCGTTCGCGTGCGTCGCCTTGACCGTGCCGTCGTCGGTGATCTTCGCGGTCTGCCCGTTCGCGGTGATCACGTACTTCGACAGCGGGATCCGGACGGTCGCCTCGCTCTTGACGGTGATCGCCCCCGCGGTCCGGTTGATCTGCGGCAGCGCGTCGTCGAACCCCGGGACGTGGATGAAGCCGTAGGCGACGATGTCCGGGTGGTCGACGCGGGCGACCGAGAACGGGATGACCTGCGAGTCGTCGGTCAGGCGGACGACGATCCGCTGGTCGTCGGTCGTGCGAGCGGTGTCCCCGTACCCGTCGACGACGCCCACCTTCAGGTCGGCGGTCGTGCCCTCGGCGAAGAACACGTTGTCGAGGACGTCGACCGTGACGCTCTGCCGGTGCAGGATGTCCTGCAGGTCGAGCGTCGTGTCGTCGACCTCGGGCCGCAGGGGCTGTGCGTCCGGGTCGACCGTGACGGTGAGGAACGCCGTGCTGGCGCCGCCGTTCTCGTTCGCGACCGTGTACAGGACCGCGTAGTCGCCGCTCTTCGCCGACTTCGGCGGTGTCACGCGGATCTGCTGCTTCCGGAGGACCTTCGCCGACACGTCCTTCGCGGTCGGCTCGGCCTTCGTGACGGTCAGCTGCCCGCCCTCGGGGTCGGAGTCGTTCTGCAGGACGCGGACGGTGACCGAGCCGCCGGGACGGATCGTGACGTGGTCGGCTTCGGCGACCGGGTTCGACGCCTGTTCCGCGCGGGGCGCGATGCCGACGCGCACGGTCCCCGTCGCTCGGGCGCCGAGCGCGTCGACGACCGTGTACGTGAACTCGTCGGTCCCGGCCGAGTAGTCGCCGGCCTCGTACGTCAGCGCGTCCGAGGCGACGTCGGCGACGGATCCCTTGTCCGGGTTCGACGCCACCCCCACGAGCTGCACCGAGTCGCCGTCGGGGTCGATGCCGTTGAGCGGGATCGACACCCGGACCGACTGCCCTGCGACCACACGCGCGGTGACGGTCTGCGGGACCGGGGGGTTGTTCGTGGCCGCGTCCTGCTCGCGCACCGAGATCGACACGGTCGCGTCGGCGTACTGCCCGTCCGGACCGGCGACGCGGTAGACGGCGGTGTAGTTGCCGGGGGTGGTCGGCGCCAGGTACCGCAGGTGGTCACCGGACACGAACAGCAGTCCGCCGTCGCCGGGGACGTTCTGCACGAGGTCCGGCTGCAGGGTCAGCGGTTCGCCCTCGGGCTGGGTGTCGTTGGCGAGCACGTCGATGTTCGCGACGTCGCCGACCCGCACGGTCGCGGCGTCCGGCTGGGCGACGGGCGGCTGGATCCGGTCGGGCTTCGGGATCTCGACCACCGTGATCGTGCCCGTCGCGGATGCGAGACCGTTGGTCTCGGTGTACCCGAAGGACACCGGCCCGTCGAGCGGTGCCGTGAGCGTGACACGCACGGTGTGCTGGTCGAGGATGCTCGCCTGGACGCCGGACCCGCGCTCGGGTCCGTCGAGCGCCGTCACGAGCAGGACGCCGCCCGCGGGGTCGATGTCAGTCGCGGTGACGTCGGTGTCCTTCGTCGACAGCGTGTTGACGAACACCGTCTTCGGCGTGGTGATGGGCGCGGTCGACGCGTCCGGTGGGGCCAGGATGGTGATGCGGACGATGCCGCTGGAGGTCTTCGTGCCGTCGGTGACCGTGTACTCGAGCTGGTGGTCGCCGGCGCTCGCGCCCTGCACCCGGAAGGTGCCGGAGTCGTAGCTGGGCGTGACGGTCAGTCCGCTGGCCGACGACACGCTCGTCAGCGTGACCGTGCCGTTCCCGCCTCGGACGTGGTCGAGCGGGTCGACGGTGAACGTCTTGCCGGCGTAGCCGCGGACCGGGAACGGGTCGGCGTACAGCGGCACGCTGCCCTGCTTGGCCACGTGCACCGTCACGGATCCGCGGCCGTCGGCCCGCCCGTCGCTCACCACCAGCTGGACGGCACGGTCGCCGGTGCGGCCGCTCGCGTTGCGGTAGTCGAGGAGACCGTCCGGCGTCGTGGAGACGCGGTCGGCGTCCGACGCGGTCGCCGACTCGAGGTACACGGGGTCGCCGTCGGGGTCGACCCAGTCGCCGAGCACGTTCGTGACGACGTGCCCGTTCTGCACGGCGTCGGCCGACGTCTTGCGGACCTGGCGCGGTGGGTCGTTCTCCGAATCGGGTCGGACGGTCACCGTGACCGTCGCTGCGTCCGAGCCGCCGTTCCCGTCGGTGATCGTGTACGGGAACGAGACGGTGCCGGTCGCGCGGGCGGAGAGCGTGATCTGCAGACGCTGGCCGTCGCCGACGATCGCGACGTCGCCGACCGCGTCGCCGATGCTGCCGACCTCGCTCACGACGATCGGGTCGCCGTTCGGGTCGTAGTCGTTGAGCAGGACCGGGAGGCTCGTGGTGCGTCCCGGACGGGCGCCCAGATCGTCATCGACCGCCACCGGCGGCTTCTGGTCCTTGTCGATCTCGGGGTCGTCGTCGGACACCTGCTCCTGCTGCTGGTCCTCGTCCTTCTTGATGAGGTCGGCCCAGTTGTCGATGAGCTGGCCGCTGCGGTCGATCGCCCAGGACCGGCCGCTCTGCGGGTCGTTCGCGACCACCGTCTCCCCGTTGTGCAGGATCTGCAGGTCGCCGGTCCCGCCGGTGCTCGCGAGGCGCTGCAGACCGTTCCCCTTGCACGTGTCGAGCGCCTGGCCGCCGGCCCACGCCGCGTAGGTGCACGAGCCGACGACGGTCGGTCGAGCGGCGCGTCCGGACACCTGGAGGGCGGTGGTGTCGACGCTGCCGGACGCCGACACGCGCACGAGCCCCGCCGTCCCGGCCACGACCGCTTCGGATGCATCGTCGGTGGATCGCTGCAGCGAGGGCGCGGTGCCGACACGGGCACCGAGGTCGACCGTGTCGCCGTCGACCGAGATCGTCCCCGACGTCCGGTCGAGCACCGCGAGGTGGTCGCCGAAGGACGCGACCTGGAAGTCGTCGGCGCGGTCCATCTTCACCGTCCATCGCTTCGCGACCGACAGCGTGCTTCCGACGTCGACGAGCGCGGCGGTGCCGGTCTTCGGCGAGTACACCGCGACGTGGTGGTCCGAGGCGTCGAACACGGCGTCTGCTCCGAGCGTGAGGTCGGCCTTCGTCGAGGCGTCGAACTCGCCGAGGTCCTTCGCGGGCGTCGCCCAGAGCTCCCCGGTGTCGCCGTTGCCGATCACGGCCGTGGCGCCGGCGAAGAACACCTGCGGCGAGCCCGCGGGCAGCGTGACAGGGTCGGCGACGGTGGCGTCGGCGACGTCGACCTTGGCGACGGTGCCCTTCGTCTCGTCCACGCTGTAGACCGTCGACCCGCGCTGCAGGACGGAGAGACTGTCGCTCGCGGTCTCCACGGCGGTGTTGAGCTGGAGGACGCCGGTGTTGGCCCGACCGACCGCGCCGTACTCGGCCGACGGGACCCAGACGGTGCCGTCCCCGAGGTCGACGCGCTGCGTGTGGTACCCCGTCGAGGCGACGGCAGTGGTGGCGACGACGGCCCCGACGACGATCGACGCACCGACCGTCACGGCCGCGGACCGGTGCTTGGCGAGGAACGCCCGGATCACCCGGCGCTCCCGATCGTGGCGCACTTCTGGGCACTCGCGGCGCCGGTCTTCCCGTCACGGTTGACCGCCACGGCGATGCACTCCTCGTCGCCCTTCTTCCCGGACACGACGAAGCTCGTGCCGGTCTGCTGGCTCGAGGCGCCGTTCGACGAGATGACGTAGGTGTCGCCGGTGCGCAGCCCCGGGTCGGCCCAGGTGAAGGTCACGGAGCCCGTGGAGGACCGGGCGTGGACGTCGGTCACCACCGGGATCGCACCGGTGCCCAGACGTCCGACGACGATGACGGTGGCGATCGCGAGTGCTGCGACGACCACGACCGCCAGCGATGTCGCCCAGACCAGCGTCGATCGCGTGCGACGTCGGGCGCGGGTGACCGATCCGGTGCGATGGACGGTGCCGCCGCTCTGCGACGCTGCCGCCGTCGAACCGCCCTGCACCGCCTTGCGCGTGCGTCGCCGCGCGCCGACGCGGGTCGGTGGCTGGAGCTCGCGGATCATGGTGCGGTCGCCGTCGGGGGTCGGGGTCGCGACCGCCCACGCCTCGACCGCGACGTCGGCCGGTGTCTGCGGGATGCCGAGCTCGGCCTCGACCTGTTGGAAGCCCCGGACGAGTTCCATCACCGTCGAGGGGCGCCCCGCGACCTTGCGCGACATCGCCGCCGCGAGCAGGCGCTCGAGCGACGGCGGGACGTCGGTGCGACCGGTCGGCTTCACACCGCCCTTGTCGATACGCCCCATCAGGTCGGCGGCGCCGTTCTTGCCGCCGCGCACCTCGAACGGGCTGCGACCGGCGAGGAGCGAGAACACGGTCGCGGCGAGCGAGTACACCTCGGACTGGATGGTGCCGCGCGACTCGTCGATGAGGACCTCGGGTGCGGACCACGGGATCGACATGCCGATCGGCTCGTCCGGGTCGGCCTCGCCGATGGTCGCCGCGATGCCGAAGTCGGACAGGACCGGGTTGCCGTACGCCGTGAGCAGGATGTTCGAGGGCTTGATGTCGCGGTGGAGCACGCCTTCGCGGTGTGCCGTCTCGAGCGCCGAGCCGATGCGGATGCCGATCGCGAGGACCTCGGACACCGGGATCGGCTCACGGCGGTAGCGCTCGCTCAGCGATGACGAGCAGAGCTCCATGACGAGGTACGGTCGGCCGTCCGATGCGACGCTCGCCTGGAAGACCGTGAGGATCGAGGGGTGCGTGCTGAGGCGCGCCATGAGGTTCGCCTCGGCCTGGAACATCTGACGGACGCGGTCGTCGACGACCTCGTCGAGGAGCACCTTGACGGCGACCTGACGCCGCGGCATGTCCTGCTCGTAGAGGAAGACGTCGGCGAAGCCGCCGGAACCGAGGACGTGCACGGGACTGAAGCCCGCGATCACGGGCGGGGTGGACGGCAGGCGTCGCGCCATCGTCCTCTCCTCCCCGGCCGAGCGGCCAGCTCTCTCGTCACGGCCATGTCATTCTACGAACCGTGTGCGACCGACATTCCGCACACCGCTGCGTGCGGAAGGACCATGGTCCCCCAGTTCGGGGGGCAGTCAGTGGCGCGGGAGCGTGTCCTCCACGTCCCCGTCGTCCGGTGCGTCGTCCACCTGGAGCACGACCACCGTCACGTTGTCCCGCCCGCCGGCGACCACCGCATCGCCGACGAGGCGCTCGGCGAGGTCCTGCGCGGAGGGCACCCGAGCGGCGATCCGGGCGATGCCCGCATCGCCGAGTTCCTTCGTCAGGCCGTCGGAGCAGACGATGTACCGGTCCCCCGCACGGAGCGGCAGCGTCCACCAGTCCGGCTCCGGCGGTTCCCCGAAGCCGACGGCCCGTGTGATCACGTTGCTGTCCGGGTGCCGCTCGGCGTCCTCGGAACGGAGCAGGCCGGCGTCGACCATCTCCTGGACGACCGAGTGGTCGACCGTGACGCGGCGGAGCACGCCGCCCTCGATCCGGTAGGTCCGGGAGTCGCCGACGTTGAACACGAGGGCTGCGGGCTGGCCGAGTGACGCGACGAGCGCGACCCCGGTGACCGTCGTCCCGGCTCCGATCGCGTTGCCACCCGCCGCACGCTCGATGTCGGCCGTGGCGAGCAGGAGCGCCCGCTGGATGGCCTGTCGCGTGGTGAAGGGGCTCTCGGTCACCTGCTCGAGCCGACGAACCACGGCGTCGCTCGCCCGGTCCCCCGCGAGGTGTCCGCCCATGCCGTCCGCGACGACGAAGAACGGCGCCCCGACGATGTAGCTGTCCTCGTTGTGGTCACGCCGCCGACCGACGTCGGTCGCGGCTCCCCACGAGAGCGTCAGGGAGGCGCCGTCGGCACCGGGGACGTCGATGGCGTGCGCAGTCGCTGCTCGGCCGAGTTCGGTCACGTTTCAGGATCGCTCTCTGGGGGTTCGGGGCGTGCCGGTTGCTGGATCGGACGGCCGCGTGGGAAGGGGTGGGAGGCCCCCCGACGGCGGTGCGACCCGCAGGTGCGGCGAGAGGACCTCGATCACGTTGCCGTCACCGATCTCGACAACCGTACCCGTCAGCACGACGTTCGACGCACCGGCCGGCATGCGGAACGGTGCCGCACCCGCCGGCCGCACGACCGTCCCGTTGGTGGAACGGAGGTCGTCGATCACCGCGACCTCGCCCTCGGCGTGGACCAGGACGTGCGACGAGGACACCTGCCCGCTGCGCGACGGCACGGTCACGAGTTCCGGAGTCGGACCACGCAGGATCCGCGGCAGTGAGGGGCGCCGTCCCACGATGACGGGACGGTCGAGACGCAGCACGCGGTCCCCGACACGGATCGAGGGCACCCTGGTCGTCGGCGCCGGCGGGACCGACGGGAGGCGCGGCGCGGCTCCGGCGGGCGGCCCGCTCGGCTCGACCGGTCCCCTCCGCGCACGGACGACCGTGTCGTCGATCGGGTCGTCCGCCGGGCGCGGCGCGGCTTCCCGGCGGATCACGGTGTCGTCGACCGCCGATGCACCGTCTTCGCCGGGCACCTGCGGGACAGGCCGGATCACGGTGTCCCCGAGGGCGTCCTCCGCCGGGTCGCCGGACGGCGGAGCACCGGGTCGACGGATGACGGTGTCGTCGATGTCGTCGTCGCGCACTCGAGCCCTCCAAGCGTGGTCGAGACCACCGTAGACGATCCTGTCCCCCGGTCGTCATCGCCGCTCCCACGCCGGGCCACTGCCCGCGCGGACGGACCGGAGCACGAGGGCGGCCAGCGGATCGTCCGCGCGGGTGTCCAGCGCGTACTGCGCCCGGGTCTGTGCGCGTGCTGCCGACCCGAGCGCCCACGAACACCACGACGCCAGCGCGAGGGCACCCGCAGCACCGGCAGCCGTGTCGGCGGAGAGGTCCTCGGCGCGCCACGACCGCCATGCATCGGCGCAGCGGTCCCCCGCGGTCCGGAGCCGACCACGATCCGGCTCCGGGCCGAACCCGCAGAGCGCCGGCGGCGTCGGGTCGCGGAAGGGATCGAACGCGGTGACCGTCCGTGGATCCCGGTGGTCGGCCGCGGTGAGGAACGCGACCAGCGCGAAGCGCGGCGCGAGAGCGCCGCACGCGGTGAGGACCGCGATCGACGCCGCGCGCGGGAGCCGCCCGCGGCCGGGCGCGACGAGGGCGGCGCAGGCCGCCGGGAGGGTGACGGCGGCGGCGATCTCGCGGGGGTAGCGCACTGCGGCGGAGGGATGACTGCGTGTCGTGACGGGGATCATGCACGACATCGAAACGCACACCGCGCCTCCAGGCCGGAACGGAACGGCCATCTGTGGAACGCGCGGGCCCCGCCCGTCCTGTGGAGGACCGAGACGGGGCGCAGGTCAGACCGTGGCGGGTTCGAGACTCTCGGCGACGAGGTCCCACGAGCCGTCGTGCTCCTCGAACACCACCCCGTGCGCCGCTGCCCAGGCGACGAGCTCGGGCAGGGAGGACACGTCGGCACCCGTCCGCGCGAGCAGCCCCACGAGGCGACCCTTCGCGGTCTTGTTCCAGTGGTTGAGCGCTCTGCGGCGTCCGGAACCGTCGACGCTCACGACGCGCGGCGCGACAGCGCCGGACACGGGGCCGAGCTGCCGGTACCCCTCGGAGCGCAGGTCGAGGACGAGGCCGCCCGCGGTGTGCGCCGCGAGCAGCCTGGACGACGGGCCCGGCCAGTGGGACGCGAGCCGGATCGACCCGAGCCGCGAATCGTGCGAGAGCCGGTAGGCGGGCACGGGGTCGCCGCCGCCGATCGGACCGAACATCGCGGACTGGATGACGACGTGGTCGAACCACCACGCGCGGGACGTCTCGTCCGCGGTGAGCGAGCCGAGCGGGTCGTACAGCACGCCCGTGTACCGGTCGATCGCCGGCATCGTGCCCGAGGTCTCGAGCGCGAGGTTGCGGAACCGCTCCTCGATCGACTTCGGCCCGAGCTTCAACGCCGTCCGGGCAGAGGACTCCTCGGAACTGACGGAGCGGGCCGCGGTGATCACCGCGGCCCGCTCGTCGGACAGTTCCGGGAACGACAGCGCACGCAGATCGAGCGTGCAGTCCGTGTCCCCGCCCTCCCGCTTCGTCTCCGAAGGCGGGAGGAGGACGGTCAGTCCGGTCAGGACGCCAGCGCGGCCTGCCGCGCCACGATCGTGACCGTGTCGTGCTCGACCGACAGGAAGCCGTCCTCGGCGTCCGCCGCCACCGTCGAGCCGTCGGCCCGGGTGATGCGGACCTGACCCTGCGCGAGGGTCGCGAGCAGCGGCTCGTGTCCCGCGAGGATACCGATCTGGCCCTCCGTCGTGCGTGCGACGACCATGGTGGCGTCGCCCGACCAGACCTCGCGGTCGGCCGAGACGACACTCACGGTGAGTGCCGCCATGTCAGCGGTTCTCCTTCTGGATCTGCGCCCACTTCTCTTCGACGTCATTGATGCCACCGACGTTGAAGAAGGCCTGCACGGCAACGTGGTCGAACTCGCCGTCGGCGATGGCGCGGAAGGACTCGATGGTGTCCTTGAGCGGCACCGTGGAGCCCTCGACACCCGTGAACTTCTTCGCCATGTAGGTGTTCTGCGAGAGGAACTGCTGGATACGACGAGCGCGCTCGACCGTGATCTTGTCCTCTTCGGAGAGCTCGTCGACACCGAGGATGGCGATGATCTCCTGCAGCTCCTTGTTCTTCTGGAGGATCTGCTTGACGCGCGTGGCCGTCTCGTAGTGATCGGCACCCAGGTAACGGGGGTCCATGATCCGCGAGGTCGACGTCAGCGGGTCGATCGCCGGGTAGAGACCCTGCGACGCGATCTCGCGCGAGAGCTCCGTCGTGGCGTCGAGGTGCGCGAACGTCGTCGCCGGCGCCGGGTCGGTGTAGTCGTCGGCCGGGACGTAGATCGCCTGCAGCGAGGTGATCGAGTGACCGCGCGTCGAGGTGATGCGCTCCTGGAGCACACCCATCTCGTCAGCGAGGTTCGGCTGGTAGCCCACCGCGGACGGCATGCGACCGAGCAGCGTGGAGACCTCGGAGCCGGCCTGCGTGAAGCGGAAGATGTTGTCGATGAAGAGGAGCACGTCCTGCTTCTGGACGTCGCGGAAGTACTCCGCCATCGTCAGCGCCGACAGGGCCACGCGGAGACGCGTTCCCGGCGGCTCGTCCATCTGGCCGAACACGAGGGCGGTCTTGTCGAAGACGCCCGCCTCTTCCATCTCGCCGATGAGGTCGTTGCCCTCACGGGTGCGCTCGCCGACACCGGCGAACACCGACACACCACCGTGGTCCTGTGCGACGCGCTGGATCATCTCCTGGATGAGGACCGTCTTGCCGACGCCCGCACCACCGAAGAGGCCGATCTTGCCACCCTGCACGTACGGGGTGAGGAGGTCGATCGACTTGATGCCGGTCTCGAACATCGAGGTCTTCGACTCGAGCTGGTCGAAGGCCGGGGCCTTCCGGTGGATCGGCCAGCGCTCGGTGATCTCGAGCTTCTCGTCGGTGTTGAGCACGTTGCCCAGCACGTCGAAGACCTTGCCCTTGGTGACGTCGCCGACGGGCACCGAGATCGGAGCGCCCGAGTCACGGACCTCCTGGCCACGGACCAGACCGTCGGTCGGCTTCAGGGAGATGGCGCGGACGAGGTCGTCGCCGAGGTGCTGCGCGACCTCGAGGCCGATCTCCTGCGACGAGTCACCGATGGTGATGGTCGTGTACAGGAGGTTGTACATCTCGGGGATGGCGTCGTGCGGGAACTCGATGTCGACGACGGGGCCCGTGACACGGGCGATCCGGCCGACACCGGGCGCCGACGACGTCTCGACCGCGGTGGTTGCGGTGTCGGTCATGGCTGGTGCCTTCCTGAGGGTGGGTAACTGTCCGCGAACGACGCAGACTACTTCTTCTTCGACGAGAGGGCGTCGGCGCCGCCGACGATCTCGGAGATCTGCTGGGTGATCTCGGCCTGTCGAGCGTTGTTCGCGAGACGCGTGAAGTCGCGGATGAGCGAGTCGGCGTTGTCGCTCGCCGCCTTCATCGCCTTCTGCCGGGCGGCGTGCTCGGAAGCAGCCGACTGGAGCATGGCGTTGAAGATGCGGCTCTCGATGTAGACCGGGAGCAGCGCGTCGAGCACCGCGTCGGCGTCCGGCTCGAACTCGTACAGCGGGAGCGGCTCGTCGTTCGACGGGGCCTCGACACCCTCGACGACCTCGAGCGGGAGCAGCCGGACGACCTGCGGCTCCTGCGTGGCGAGGCTGAGGAAGCGGTTGAACACGATGTGGATCTCGTCCACGCCGCCTTCGGCCGTGTCCTGGAGGAACTTCGACACGACCGCGTCGCCGATCTCCTTCGCCGTCGAGAACTCCGGCTGGTCGGTGTTGCCGACCCACTGCTGCTCCGACGAACGCTCACGGAAGGCGAAGTACCCGACGGACTTGCGCCCGACCAGGTAGAACACCACGTCCTTGCCCTCGCTGCGGAGCAGGGAGGCGAGCTCCTCGCCCTGCTTGAGGACGTTCGTGCTGAACGCGCCGTTCAGACCGCGGTCCGACGTGAAGAGCACGACGGCGGCACGCGTCGACGACTCCGGCTCAGTGGTCAGCACGTGGTCGACGTTCGAGAACGTCGCCACGGCCGACACCGCACGCGTCACGGCCCGCGAGTACGGACCCGACGCAGCCATACGGGCCTGCGCCTTCTGGATCCGCGACGCCGAGATCAGCTCCATCGCGCGGGTGACCTTCTTCGTGGTCTTCGCGGAGCGGATTCGCTGCCGGTAGACCCGGACCTGTGCTGCCATTTAGCGACGACCCTTGACGATCTGCTCCTGGTCGACGTCCTCGGCCTGCGCGGCCTCGAACTGCTCGGACCCGAGCGTCTTGCCCTCGCTCGTCTGGAAGCTCTTCGAGAACTCGTCGATCTGCTTGCTCATCTCGGCGACGGTGTCGTCGCTGAGCTGGTTCGTCTCGCGCAGGGTGGTCAGCACGTCCGAGTTGCGGCGCAGGTGGTCGAGCAGCTCCGACTCGAAACGGAGCACGTCGCCCACGGGGACCTCGTCGAGCTTGCCGTTGGTGCCGGCCCAGATCGAGACGACCTGCTCCTCGACCGGGTACGGCGAGTACTGCGGCTGCTTGAGGAGCTCGGTCAGCCGGGCACCGCGCTCGAGCTGACGACGCGACGCCTGGTCGAGGTCGGACGCGAACATCGCGAACGCCTCGAGCGAGCGGTACTGCGCGAGCTCGAGCTTGAGCGTGCCGGAGACCTTCTTGATCGACTTGACCTGTGCGTCACCACCGACCCGGGACACCGAGATGCCGACGTCGACGGCCGGACGCTGGTTCGCGTTGAACAGGTCCGACTGCAGGAAGATCTGGCCGTCGGTGATCGAGATCACGTTGGTCGGGATGTACGCCGAGACGTCGTTCGCCTTGGTCTCGATGATCGGGAGACCCGTCATCGAACCGGCGCCGAGCTCGTCGGACAGCTTCGCGCAACGCTCCAGCAGACGGGAGTGCAGGTAGAAGACGTCACCCGGGTAGGCTTCACGGCCCGGCGGACGACGGAGGAGGAGGGACACGGCACGGTAGGCCTCGGCCTGCTTCGACAGGTCGTCGAAGATGACGAGGACGTGCTTGCCGGCGTACATCCAGTGCTGGCCGATGGCCGATCCGGTGTACGGCGCGAGGTACTTGAAGCCGGCCGGGTCGGAGGCCGGGGCGGCGACGATGGTGGTGTACTCCATCGCACCGGCGTCCTCGAGCGCACCCTTGACCGAGGCGATCGTGGAGCCCTTCTGACCGATGGCGACGTAGATGCAGCGGACCTGCTTGTCCTCGTCGCCCGACTCCCAGTTGGCCTTCTGGTTGATGATCGTGTCGATCGCGATCGCCGTCTTGCCGGTCTGGCGGTCGCCGATGATCAGCTGACGCTGACCGCGGCCGACGGGGATCATCGCGTCGATGGCCTTGATGCCGGTCTGGAGCGGCTCGTGGACCGACTTGCGGGCCATGACGCCGGGCGCCTGGAGCTCGAGGGCGCGACGCCCCTCGGCCGGGATCTCGCCGAGCCCGTCGATCGGTGCGCCGAGCGGGTCGACGACGCGACCGAGGAAGCCGTCGCCGACGGGGACCGAGAGGACCTCGCCCGTGCGGGTGACTTCCTGGCCCTCTTCGACACCGGCGAACTCGCCGAGCACGATGGCGCCGATCTCGTCCTCGTCCAGGTTCTGCGCGAGGCCGAGCGTGCCGTCCTCGAAGCGGATGAGCTCGTTCGCCATGACGCCGGGGAGGCCCTCGACGTGCGCGATGCCGTCGCCGGCGTCGATGACGTGCCCGACCTCGGCCGTGGAGGCCTTCGTCGGCTCGTAGTTCGAGACGAAGTCCTTCAGGGCATCACGGATCTCATCGGGGCTGATGGTGATGTCTGCCATGGGATTTTCCTTGTTGGTTTCCGGGGCCGTTCGGCTCCGAGAGGGTGACGCTGCCTGACTCGGCAGTTCCCGTTGTGGACTTGGGAGGGGCGACTTCGACCGTACGCTCAGCCGGCGAGCTGGAGCCTGAGTTCCGAGAGACGCGTGGAGACGGTGCCGTCGATGACGTCGCCGCCGATCTGCACCCGGACCCCGCCGACGACCGAGGGGTCGACGACGTGGTTGATGCTGATGTCCTTGCCGTACCGCTCGGAGAGGCCACGGGCGACGCGAGCCGCCTGACCGTCCGAGAGCGGGGTCGCGGTGATCACCGTCGCGACGAGCTTGCCTGCCTGGTCGGCCACGATGCGCGAGGCATCACGGACGAGTTCGCCGATGCGGCGGCCCCGGGGCTGCTGCACGAGGTGCGACAGGATCGCGATCGTCTGCGCCGAGGCCTTCCCGCCGAGCAGACGCTCGACGAGCGAGCTCTTCTCCGCCGGGCTGCCGAGCTTGGTGCCCAGCGCCAGTTCGAGGTCGGCGTCCGAACGGACGGCGGACTCGAAGGAGAACAGTTCGGACTCGATCGACGTGTCCGACGGCGCCGTGGCCGCGATGGCGCGGATGCCCGCGTCCTCGATGCCGACGAGCAGGTCGTCGTGCGACGACCAGCGCGAGCCGGCCACGGCGGTCAGGACCGCGCGAGTCGCGGTCGACTGGCCGGCGAAGACGCGGTCGACGACCACCTTCTTGCCGGCCGGGTCGGCCGTCGGGTCGGACAGCAGACCGAGCAGCTGCGGCGCACCGGCGATCGCACGCCCTGCGGCGAGGATCTCGGCACCGGCGGCGAGGTCGGCCGTGCCGCCGAGATCGGCGAGCACCGCCCTCGTCGACGCCAGTGCTTCTCTGGTGGCACTGCGCATGCTCAGCGCTCCCCGGTCTTCGAGGCCTCGAGGTCGGCGAGGAAGCGGTCCACGACCGCGGTCGACTTGGCGTCGTCCTTGAGCGACTCCCCGATCACGCCGGAAGCGAGGTCGAGGGCGAGCGTGCCCACCTCGGACCGGAGCGACTGGAGCGCGCTCTGACGCTCGGCCTCGATCTGCGCCTGCGCGTTGGCGGTGATGCGTGCTGCATCGGCCTGCGCCTGCTCGCGGAGCTCGTTGCCGATCGCGTTCGCGTCGGAACGGGCCTGCTCACGGATCCGCGACGCCTCGGCACGGGCCTCGGCGAGCTGCTTGTTGTACTCGTCGAGCGCGGCAGCGGCCTGCTCCTGAGCGGCCTCCGCCTTCTTGATGCCACCCTCGATGGCCTCGGTGCGCTCGTCGAGCATCTTCGTGATCCGCGGGATGATGACCCGCCAGAAGACCAGCAGGATGACGACGAACGCCACCGCGGACCACACGATGTCGTACAGCGGCGGTACGAGGGGATTGTGCGTCTCCTCGGCCGCGATGATGAGTGCGTTCTGCATCGAGAGGCCTTACTTGGTGAAGATGAAGTACGTCGCGATACCGATGAAGGCGAGGGCCTCGGTGAAGGCGATACCGATGTACATGAGGGTCGTCAGGCGGCCCTGGAGCTCCGGCTGGCGAGCGACGGACTCGATCGTCTTGCCGACGACGATGCCCACGCCGATGGCCGGACCGATCGCTGCGAGGCCGTAGCCCACCGTCGCGATGTTGCCGTTGATCTCCGCGAGAACGGTCGTTGCGTCCACGTGTTTTCCTTTCAGGATGCGGCCCGACGGATGTCGTGCCGTACAGGGGGTCGGTACAGGTCGTTGGTCAGTGCTCGTCAGCCAGCGCGAGCTGGATGTACACAGCGGTCAGCAGCATGAAGACGTACGCCTGCAGCAGCGCGACCAGGATCTCGAAGAAGCTGAACGCGATGCCGAACGCGAGCGTCCCGACTCCGAAGAGAGCGAAGAGGTTCCCGCTCTCGAAGAAGAAGAACTGCGTGGCGGCGAAGAACAGGACGAGCAGCAGGTGGCCGACGACCATGTTCATCAGGAGTCGCAGCGTCAGCGTCACCGGACGGAGCACGAAGGTCGAGACGAGCTCGATCGGCGTCACGATGATGTAGAGGTACCACGGCACTCCGGGCGGGAACAGCGAGTTCCGGAGGAAGGTGCCGGGGTGCTTGCGCAGACCCGCGTAGATGAAGGCGACGTAGGCGACGATCGCGAGGATCATCGGGTACGCGATGCGGCTGGTGCCCTGCAGGTTGAACCCCGGGATGAGACCGGTGAGGTTCAGGAACAGCACGGAGAAGAAGATCGTGGCGAGGAGCGGGAGGAACCGCTTGCCGTCCTTCTCACCCAGGTTGTCGAAGGTGTTCCGGCGGACGACGTCGAACGCGTACTCGACGAGCGCCTGGCCACGGCCGGGCACGAGCTTGAGCGAACGGGTCCCGATGATGCCGATCAGCAGCAGGACCGCGACGGCGATGAACCGGATGATGACGAGTCGGTCGATCTCGAAGGGCGTCCCCGCGAAGAAGATCGCGTCCGGGAAGAACTCGTTGATCGACGGACCATGGAACTCGGCGGCCTGGCTGCTCCCCGCCGCGACGGGGTTACCCGCAGCGGTGAGGGACAGGGGAAGAGCGTGGGATAGCAGCGCTGTCTCCTGTGTCGGCGCGCGCACGCAAGGCACGCGATGGTGGACGTTGTGGAGGCTCGCCCGCTCCGAGCAGTGCTCCGGACGCGGACTCCGAGAAGCCTATCAGGTGCGGGAGGCTTCCCGGGCTCTCAGTTGCGGGGGTGACCGCTCTCAGGATCCGTCGAGCGATCCGCCGCACCGCCGTCGGAGTCCCCGGGCAGTGCGACCCCGATCGGGATGCGCGCCTTCGCCACGGCCACGACGTCGATGACGAGCGACCCGACGACGCCGACGATGATGACGATCGCGAGCACCGGGAAGTCCACCCAGGCGCGGTCGCGGAGCAGCAGGAGCACGACCAGGAACAGGATGAACTTGAGGATCCACGTGCCCATGACGATCCCGAAGAAGGCTCCCGAGATCATCTGCCCCTTCGACACCCGCAGGGCGACGAGCACCGAGAGCGCGGTCAGTCCGAGGAACACGACGCTCAGCACGGCACCGAGGAGCCCGCCGACGAGCCCCGGCGTGCCGGAGACGAGGAGCCCGACGATCCCCCCGACGACGGCCAGGGCGACGGCGAGGACGGCCGCCCACACGAGGATGCGGCGGAACACCGGCCGGACGTGGTCGAGCGCGTTCGGTGCGGTCACGTGATGTCTCCTGGGATCGAGCGGTCGTTGGCGGCCCGGTCGAGCGGGTCGAGGCTGGCGTCCACCACGGTGGTGGACCGGGTGGCGGCCTGCGCGGCGAACTCGGCGCGCTTGCGGCCGAGCGGGGCGAACGTGGCGACGGCGCACACCGTGAAGCCGACGGCGACGAAGACGACGACCCAGTACCAGTCCACGAAGAGGAAGAGCAGGCAGCCGACGGCCACGGTGGCCGTCCACGCGTAGAAGATGAGCACCGCGTGGAAGTGCGAGTGCCCCATGTCGAGCAGGCGGTGGTGCAGGTGCTTCCGGTCGGCCGAGAACGGCGACTTCCCCGCGCTCAGCCGTCGGGTGACCGCGAGTCCGAAGTCGAGGATCGGCACGATGAGGATCGCGAACGGCAGCAGGATCGGGATGAACGCCGGCAGCAGTGCCTGGCGTGTCTGCACCGCGGCGGGGTCGATGTTCCCCGTCACGGACACCGCGCTCGTCGCCATGAGGAAGCCCACGAGCAGCGCACCGGCATCGCCCATGAAGAGCTTCGCCGGGTGCCAGTTGAGGATGAGGAACCCGAAGCACGCGCCGACGAGCACCGCGGTGAGCAGCGACGGCAGGTTGAAGAAGAACTCGGTCTGCACGACCACGCGGTTGATGAAGAACGTGTAGAGGAAGAACACGCCGCCGGCGATGATCGCCACGCCCGCCACGAGACCGTCCAGTCCGTCGATGAAGTTCACCGCGTTCATGACGAGCACCACCGCCAGCACGGTGAAGATCAGACTCATGTAGGACGAACCGACGCCGAGGGTGTTGCCGATCGGCAACGACACGATCGCCACGCCCTGCCACGCCAGGATGCCGGCGGCGATGATCTGCCCGGCGAGCTTCGTCATCCAGTCGAGGTCCCAGATGTCGTCCGCGACGCCGAGCACCACGATGATGGTCGCTCCCCCGAGCACCGCGAGCACGCGTCCCGGTTCGGAGAACACCAGGCGGAAGTAGTCGGTCCCCGCGATGGACGGGAACAGGAACCACGCCGCGAGCAGGGACACGATGACCCCGATGTACATCGCGATCCCGCCGAGCCGAGGGGTCGGCGTGCGGTGCACGTCCCGCTCACGGACCTTCGGGTACCACTTGTACTTCAGCCCCAGCTTCCACACGATCCAGCTGACGCAGAAGCTCACGACCGCCGCGATGGCCCCCGCGAGCAGGTAGTACTTCATCCGACGAGGTCGGCTCCGACGACCCTGGTGATCTCGTCGTCGGAGATCACACCGTGACGGACGATGCGGAGCTTCCCGCCGTCCGAGAGCCCCGTGGCGTCCACGATCGTCGACCCGGTGGACGCCTCGTACCCCTCGTGCGCGTCGAGCGGGCCGCCGTCGAGGTACACCGCGACGCTGTCGCCGAGCATCGCCTCGGCCTGGTCGGCGTCCATCGCCGCCGGGTCGCCCGTGGAGTTCGCGGAGGACACCGCGAGCGGCCCGACCTCCTGCAGGAGCTCGAGCGCGATGCGCGAGTCCGGCATCCGGAGCGCGACCGTGCCGCGCGTCTCGCCGAGGTCCCAGTCGAGCGACGGCTGGGCGCGGAGGATCACGGTGAGACCCCCTGGCCAGAACTCGTCGACGAGGTCCCGCACCTGCTGCGGGATGTCGCTCGCGAGCGCGTCGAGGGTCGGCGGGCCGGGGATGAGGACCGGCGGCGGCGACTGCCGGGTGCGGCCCTTCGCGTCGAGGAGGCGCTGGACGGCGGTCGCGCTGAAGGCGTCCGCGGCCACGCCGTAGACGGTGTCGGTGGGGACGACGACGAGCTCTCCGCGCCCGAGCGCGGCACGTGCGAGCCGCATCCCGGTCAGGAGCCCGTCGGAGTCGGTGCAGTCGTATCGGGATGCCATGACTCGACGATGATAGTGCGACACAATGGGTGGCATCGTGAACGAGACGCCCGCGCCCCGACTCCTGTTCCTCTTCGACATGGACGAGGTCCTCGTCCGGTACGACTGGCAGGTCCGGATGGCCGCCCTCGCGGAGTTCACCGGACACGGGTTCCAGGAGCTCCGCCGGCGCTGGTGGGACTGCGGGCACGAGATGCGTGCCGAGGCGGGGCACTTCGCCGACGGGGACGAGTACCTGGCGGCCTTCGCTGCCGCGATGGAGTGCGAGGTGCCCGAGTCCGAGTGGGTCCGGATCCGCGGAGCCGCGATGACGGAGCTGCCGGAGCGGATCGAGGCCGTCCGCCTTGCGGCCGAGCACGGCCGGGTCGGGCTCCTCACGAACAACGGGCCGCTGGCCGGTCGGTGGATCCACCACTGGGCGCCGTCGCTGCCGCCGCTGTTCGGCGAGCACCTCGACACGACGAGCAACTTCGGGGCCCGCAAGCCCGAGCCCGAGGTCTTCACCCGGGCGCTGGAGCACCACGGCGTGCCCGCGGCGCGCACGTTCTTCGCCGACGACATGCCGATCAACGTCGAGGGCGCCCGGAGCGTCGGCATCCACGCGGTGCTGGTCGAGGAGCACACCGACCTGCGCGCGGAGGTCAGCGCCTTCGTCGCCTCCCAACGCGAGGCCGCCCAGATCGCCTGATCCGAGACCACCTCCCCTCGACGCGGGGACGGACTGGAGGCGCGGGTCGCCTCCGGTCAGCGGGTCGCGGTGGTCGTGCGGTCGCGGCCCGTCAGGTCGACGTGCGTCTCCGGGGTGCGGAACCCCCGGCGCGCCAGGACCTCGCGCACGCCCGCGCCCTGCGGCTCGGCGTGCTCGATCACGAGGACTCCCCCGGGAACGAGCAGCCGCCACGCGGTCTCGGCCAGGGCACGCACGGCGTCGAGGCCGTCCGGTCCGCCGTAGAGCGCCACCGCGGGGTCGTGGTCGCGGACCTCGGGGTCGATCGGCACCGCGTCGTCCGGCACGTACGGCGGGTTCGACACGACGACCGACACGGTGCCGTCGAGTTCGGGCAGGGCGTTCGCCAGGTCGCCCTCGACGAGCCGCACCGTGCCGCCGTGGGCCTCGACGTTCCGCCGGGTCCACGGGAGCGCCTCGGGAGATCGCTCGACCGCGTACACGACGGCGTTCGGCACCTCGGTGTCCATGGCGATCGCGATCGCACCGCTGCCGGACCCCAGGTCGACGGCGATCGGCGCCGGCACCGCGGTGGCCCGGAGTGCGTCGATGCCGAACTGCACGACGCCCTCGGTCTCCGGCCGCGGGACGAAGACGCCGGGTCCGACCGCCAGGGTCAGGGCACGGAAGTACGCCTCCCCCGTGATGTGCTGCAGCGGCTCGCGGGTGGTCCGACGGGCGACGGCGTGCCGGAAGCGCTCGACGTGCGACGGCTCGATCGCACCGCCGGTGAGCGCCCGGGCCTGCACCGCGCCGCGCGACGTGTCGGTCGCCCAGGCGAGCAGGAGTTCGGCGTCGACCTGCGGCGTCGGGACGCCGGCGGCGCCGAGCGCCGCGGTCGCCTCGCGCAGGAGGCGATCCGCGCCGAACGTGGGATCACTGACGGACAGGAGCCGCGCCTCCAGGCTCACGCGTCCTGGTCGCCGATGGCGGCCAGCCGTGCCTCTTCATCCGCGCTGATGGCGGACTGGATGACGGGCTCGAGCGCACCGTTCATGACGCGGTCGAGGTCGTACGCCTTGTACCCGGTGCGGTGGTCCGCGATGCGGTTCTCCGGGAAGTTGTACGTGCGGATGCGCTCGGAACGGTCCATCCCGCGGATCTGCGACTTTCGCGCGTCCGAGGCGATCGCGTCGAGCTCCTCCTGCTGCCGCGCGAGGATGCGGGCACGGAGGACGCGCATGCCGGCCTCACGGTTCTGCAGCTGCGACTTCTCGTTCTGCATCGCGACCGTGATGCCCGTCGGGAGGTGCGTGATGCGCACTGCCGAGTCCGTCGTGTTGACCGACTGGCCACCGGGACCGGACGACCGGTACACGTCGATCTTGAGGTCGTTCTGGTTGATCTGGACCTCTTCGGGCTCGTCGACCTCGGGGAAGACGAGGACACCGGTCGTCGAGGTGTGGATGCGCCCCTGCGACTCGGTCGCCGGCACGCGCTGCACGCGGTGCACACCGCCCTCGTACTTCAGGTGCGCCCAGACGCCCTGGGACGGGTCGGTCGCGTTCGACTTGATCGCGACCTGGACGTCCTTGTAGCCGCCGAGGTCGGACTCGGTGCGCTCGAGCAGCTCGACCTTCCAGCCCTTGGACTCGGCGTAGTGCGAGTACATGCGCAGGAGGTCCGCCGCGAAGAGCGCCGACTCCTCGCCGCCCTCGCCGCCCTTGATCTCCATGATCACGTCGCGCCCGTCGTCGGGGTCGCGCGGGATGAGCAGCCGGCGGAGACGCTCCTGGCGCTCCGTCAGCTGCTCCTCGAGCGCCGGGACCTCGTCCGCGAACGCCTCGTCCTCACGCGCGAGTTCCTGGGCGGCGGCGAGGTCGTCCCCCGCCGCCTGCCAGGACTCGTACGCGGACTTGATCTGGTTGAGCTCGGCGTACCGCCGGTTCACCTTCTTCGCCCGGGCCGCATCGGCGTGGAGCGCGGGGTCCGACAACTGCTGCGTCAGGTCCTCGTGTTCCGCCAGCAGCCCTGCCACCGACTCGAACACGCGTTACTCCTGGTGGCCGTTGTGGTGGCCGCCGGTCGTGGGGACCGACTTCTGCACCTGGACCAGGAACTCGACGTTCGACTGCGTCTCCTTGAGGTTCCGCAGGACGATCTCGAGCGCCTGCTGCGGGTCGAGGCCCGCGAGGGCCCGACGGAGGCGCCAGGTGATCTTGACCTCGTCGGCGGAGAGCAGCTGCTCCTCGCGACGGGTGCCGGAGGCGTTGACGTCGACCGCCGGGAAGATCCGCTTGTCCGCCAGGTGGCGGTTGAGGCGGAGCTCCATGTTGCCGGTGCCCTTGAACTCCTCGAAGATCACCTCGTCCATCTTCGACCCGGTCTCGACGAGCGCCGTCGCGAGGATCGTCAGCGAGCCGCCGTCCTCGATGTTGCGCGCCGCGCCGAAGAAGCGCTTCGGCGGGTACAGCGCCGACGAGTCCACGCCACCGGACAGCACGCGACCGGAGGCCGGCGTCGACAGGTTGTAGGCGCGGCCCAGGCGGGTGATCGAGTCGAGGAGCAGGACCACGTCGTGGCCGAGCTCGACGAGGCGCTTCGCACGCTCGATGGCCAGCTCGGCGACGGTCGTGTGGTCCTCGGCGGGACGGTCGAAGGTCGAGGCGATGACCTCGCCCTTCACCGTGCGCTGCATGTCGGTGACCTCTTCGGGCCGCTCGTCGACGAGCACGACCATGAGGTGCGCCTCGGGGTTGTTCTTGGCGATCGCGTTCGCGATGGCCTGGAGCACGACGGTCTTGCCGGCCTTCGGCGGGGAGACGATGAGACCGCGCTGGCCCTTGCCGATCGGTGACACGAGGTCGATGATCCGCGTGCTGAGCTTGCCCGGCTCGGTCTCGAGACGAAGGCGCTCGTTCGGGTACAGCGGCGTGAGGTCCTGGAAGTCGACGCGCGCGGCGGCCTCGTCGGCGGTCTGCCCGTTCACCGAGTCGACCTTCACGAGCGCGTTGTACTTCTGGCGGCTCTGCTGCTCGTTGTCGCGCGGCTGCTTGATCGCGCCGACGACCGCGTCGCCCTTGCGCAGGTGGTACTTCTTCACCTGGCCGAGGGAGACGTAGACGTCGTTCGGGCCCGGGAGGTAGCCGGTCGTGCGCACGAAGGCGTAGTTGTCGAGGACGTCGAGGATGCCCGCGATCGGGATGAGGACGTCGTCCTCGGTGATCTCCGGCTCGAACTCGTCGTTCTGGCCGCCGCGGCCGCGCTTGCGATCGCGCTGACGACGGCTGCGGCCGCCCTCGGTCTCGTCGGCGTGCTGCGGGCCGCTCTGCTGCTGGTTCTGCTGCTTCTGGCCGTTCTGCTGCTGCTTCTGACCGTTCTGCTGCTTGTCGTTCTTGTCGTCCTGCGGGGTGTTCTTCTGCTCGCCCTGCTGGCCGTTCTTCTGCGCGTTGTCGCGGCCGCCGTTCTGCTGGCCGGCGTTCTGCTGCGCCGGCTGACCGGTCTGGTCGCCGCCCTGCTCGCCGTTCTCGGCGTTCTGCCCACGGCCACGACCGCGGCCACGGCTGCGACGGCCACGACGCGAACCGCCCTCGCCCTGCTGGTCGTTCTGGTCGCCGGCTTCCGCGTTGCCACCGTTGGACTGCTCGTGCTGGTCGGCCGGGGCGGACTCGCCCTGCGCCTCCTGGGCCGGCTGTGCGGTCTGGTCCTGACCCTGCGAGGTCTGCTCGGCGTTCTGCTGGTCGCGCTGGCCGCGTCCGCGGCGCTGGCCACCGGCCTGGGCGGCCTCCTGCGCGTCCTTCTCGGCGCGGACCTGGTCGAGGCCGGCGAGGAGGTCCTCGGTGCCGGTGTGCCCGTGGTTGGTGTGCTCGGCGGCCGAGGTCGGCGCGGCGCTCACGGGGCCGCCGGACGATGCGCGGCGCGAGCGGCGGGCACGCGACGACGCAGGCACGTCGGCCTGGGCCTCGGCGGCGGGGGTCTCGGTCGCCGGGGAATCGGCGGGCGCGACAGGAGCCTCGATCGGCTCGGGCAGCGTCGGCTGCTCCGCCGGGGCGGCCTCGGCGGGTGCGGCCGGTGTCTCGGCCGGGGCCTCGTCGGTCACGGGGCGCTTGTCCTCGATCGAGGCGATGAGGTCGCCCTTGCGGAGCTTCGAGAGCCCCGTGATGCCGAGGGAGGAGGCGATGCGCTGGAGTTCCGGGAGCCGGAGGGCGCGCAGGTCGGTGGGGATCTCCACGGGAGTGGAGTCGTTGACGTTCGTCAAGGTCGGTGTTTCCTTTCGAACCGCAGAACGCGGAGAGTTTCCACCGTCCCGGATGCACGGGTATGCATCGACCGCCGTTCAGACGACGGACCGGGATTCGGTGATCAGAAAGAGATTGCCCCCGCGCACCGGACCCTGCGTGGCGAGGAACGTTCCTGCCGCCTACGCGGGTTCGGCTTGGAGCGCCGAGTGCGGCACCACTGTAGCACCACCCAGGTCGACGGCCAGCATGAGCGCCCGCCAGTCGGATTCACCGTGTCGCGACACGAGGTCGGCCGCGGTGAGGCGCTGGGCCGGGTCGCTGCCGAGGACCAGGAGGCTCGGACCGGCCCCGGAGACGACGGCCGCCAGACCGTGCTGCCGCAGCAGGCCGATGAGGGCGTCGGTCTCCGGCATGGCGCTGGCACGGTAGGCCTGGTGCAGCCGGTCCTCGGTCGCCGCGAGGAGCAGCTCCGGGCTCTGGATGAGCGCCGCGACGAGGAGGGCCGAGCGCGAGACGTTGAACGCGGCGTCCTCGTGCGGGACGCTCGCGGGCTGCAGGGACCGCGCGAGCTTCGTGGACAGGGTCGAGGCCGGCACGAAGACCACCGGCGAGACACCGCGGTGCACGAGGAGACGCTTGTACGCCGGCCCCTCGGCGGTCATCCACGCGATCGTCAGACCCCCGAAGAGCGCCGGCGCCACGTTGTCCGGGTGCCCCTCCATCTCCGTCGCCAGGGTCAGGAGTGTCGAGGCGTCGAGGTCGACGATCCCCTCGAGCAGCCCGCGGGCCGCCATGAGCCCGGCGACGATCGCCGCCGCCGAGGACCCCATCCCGCGGCCGTGCGGGATCGCGTTGACGGCGTGCAGCTCGAGTCCGGGCTGCATCACCCCGGCGTGTTCGAGCGCGCGCCGCACGGCACGGACGACGAGGTTGTCGTCGTCCGTGGCGACCTCACCCGCGCCGACCCCCGTCACCGTGACGGTGGCGCCGGGCTCCGGTCGGACCCGGACCACCACCTCGTCGTAGAGGGACAGCGCGAGCCCGAGCGAGTCAAAACCCGGTCCGAGGTTCGCCGACGTCGCCGGCACCCGAACGCGGACCGCCCGTCCGGCCGGTACAGCGATCTGGGCGGTCATGCCCTCCCCCGGTCCGGACGAGCGGCCCTCGCTCACGCCGCGCCGACCAGTCCGAGCACCTCGGCGACCGACTTCGTGTCGACCGGGACGCTCGTCGGGGCGACCTCGCCGCCGTCCTGCGTGCGGAGGGCCCACTGCGGGTCCTTGAGGCCGTGTCCGGTCACGGTGATGACGACCTTCGCGCCCTTCGGGACGACACCGGCGTCGGCGCGCTCGAGCAAGCCGGCGACACCGATCGCCGAGGCGGGCTCGACGAACACGCCGACCTCGGCGGAGAGGATGCGGTGCGCGGCGAGGATCGCCTCGTCCGTGATCGCGCCGAAGTAGCCGTCCGTCTCGTCACGGGCCTCGAGGGCGAACTGCCACGAAGCCGGGTTGCCGATGCGGATCGCCGACGCGATGGTGTCCGGGTTGGTGACGACCTCGCCGCGGACGATCGGGGCGGAACCAGCCGCCTGGAAGCCGAACATGCGCGGGAGCTTCGTCGAGCGTCCGGAAGCGACGTCCTCACGGTAACCGCGGGAGTACGCCGTGTAGTTGCCGGCGTTGCCGACCGGCAGGAAGTGGAAGTCCGGCGCGTCGCCGAGGACGTCCACGACCTCGAACGCGGCGGTCTTCTGCCCCTCGATGCGGTCGTTGTTCACGGAGTTCACCAGGTGCACCGGGTAGTTCGCGGCGAGGTCCCGCGCGATGTCGAGGCAGTCGTCGAAGTTGCCCTGCACCTGCAGCAGCTGGGCATCGTGGGCGACCGCCTGGCTGAGCTTGCCCATCGCGATCTTGCCCTCGGGCACGAGCACCGCGGCGGTGATGCCGGCGTGCGTGGCGTACGCCGCGGCGGACGCACTCGTGTTCCCGGTGGAGGCGCAGATGACGGCCTTCGCGCCGTGCTCGACGGCCTTCGAGATCGCCATCGTCATGCCGCGGTCCTTGAACGAACCGGTCGGGTTCATGCCCTCGAACTTGACGTAGACCTCGGCGCCGGTGCGCTCGGACAGGCGGCGCGCCGGGATGAGCGGGGTCCCGCCCTCACCGAGCGTGACGACGGGCGTCGCTTCGGTGACGTCGAGACGGTCGGCGTACTCGCGCAGGACTCCCTGCCACTGGTGGGCCATGAGGCTCTCCTTGTTCGGTGTTCTCGTGAGTTGTCGTGTCAGGCGCCGACGACGCGCAGCACGCTGGTGATCTCCGCGACGACGTCCTCGTTGCGGAGCGCCACCACGGTGCTCGCGAGGTCGAACTCGCGCGCCAGGTGTGTGCCGATCACCAGGGTCGCGGTGCCGTCGGCGTCGGTGGCGACGGTCTGCTCGACGGTCTCGACGCTGACGCCGTGCTTCGCCAGGACGCCGGCGACGGTGGACAGCACCCCGGGGGCGTCCGTGACGTGCAGCGTGATCTGGTACCGGGTGCGGACGGTGCCGATCGGGAACACGGGCAGGTCGGCCCGCGTGGACTCCGCGACGCCCGGACCGCCGATCACGTGGCGGCGGGCTGCCGACACGAGGTCGCCGAGGACGGCGGACGCGGTCTCGACACCACCGGCTCCGGCGCCGTAGAACATGAGGTCGCCGGCGGCCTCGGCCTCGACGAACACGGCGTTCTTCGCACCGTGGACGCTCGCGAGCGGGTGCGACTCGGGCACGAGCGCCGGGTAGACGCGGGCGCTGACGCCCTCGGTGCCGTCGGCGTCGGTCAGGCGCTCGGCCGTCGCGAGGATCTTCACCACGTACCCGGCCTTGCGCGCGGCCCGGACCTGCTCGATCGTCACCGAGGTGATGCCCTCGCGGTGCACGGCGGCGAGCGGGACCGAGGTGTGGAACGCCAGGGAGGCCAGGATCGCGGCCTTCTGCGCGGCGTCGTAGCCCTCGACGTCGGCGGTCGGGTCCGCTTCGGCGTAGCCGAGCTCGGTCGCCGTGGCGAGGGCGTCCTCGAACGTCGATCCCTGCCGGTCCATCAGGTCGAGGATGAAGTTCGTGGTGCCGTTGACGATGCCCATGATGCGCACGATGCGGTCACCGGCGAGGGAGTCGTGCAGCGGGCGGATGATCGGGATCGCACCGGCGACGGCGGCCTCGTAGTAGAGCTGTGCGCCGACCTGCTCGGCCACCGCGAAGAGTTCCGGGCCGTGGGTCGCGAGCAGGGCCTTGTTGCCCGTGACGACGTCCGCGCCGGACTGCAGCGCCTGGAGGACGAGCGTCCGCGCCGGCTCGATGCCGCCGATGAGCTCGACGACGATGTCCGCGCCGAGGATGAGCGACTCCGCGTCCGTCGTGAAGAGCTCCTTCGGCAGGTCGACGTCGCGGGGGGCGTCGACGTCGCGGACGGCGATCCCCACCAGCTCGAGCCCGGCGCCGGCGCGCGAGGCCAGCTCGTCGCCGTGTTCGAGGAGCAGCCGCGCGACCTGGGAACCGACCGAGCCGGCTCCGAGCAGCGCGACGCGGACGTTGCGGTATTCGATCATCTGGTGGGCATTCCTGTTTCTTCGGGGGTCAGCGGCCGGCGCTGGGCTCGGGGACGACCCCGGTGTCGCGGGCGAGGAGGTCGTCGATCGACTCGCCACGCACGAGGATACGGGCTGCGCCGTCGGCGACGGCCACGACGGGCGGGCGTCCGACGTGGTTGTAGTTGCTCGCGAGGCTCCAGCAGTAGGCACCCGTGGCGGCGACGGCGAGCAGGTCGCCGCGCCGCACGTCGCCGGGCAGGTACTCGTCGTTCACGACGATGTCGCCGCTCTCGCAGTGCTTGCCGACGACCCGGCTGAGGACCGCGGGCGCGTCGGACGTCCGGGCGAGCCGGGCCGTGTAGTCGGCGCCGTACAGGGCGGGACGGGCGTTGTCGCTCATGCCGCCGTCGACGGACACGTAGGTGCGGGTCGCGGACTCGGAGGCCGAGGCCTCGAGCGTCACGGGCTTGATGGTCCCGACGCGGTAGAGGGTGATGCCGGCCGGCCCGACGATGTACCGCCCCGGCTCGACCGCGATCTCGGGCACCGGGATGTCCCGTTCTGCGCAGGCCTCGGCGACGATGGTCGCGAGCGCGTCGGCGACGTCCTCGGGCGCGAACGCCGAGTCGGCCTCGGTGTAGTCGATGCCCCAGCCCCCACCGAGGTTGAGCTCCGGGACGGGCCCGGACGCGACGAGCGTGGCGTGCACGTCCATCAGACGCCGCGCGGCCTCACGGAAACCGGACTCGTCGAAGATCTGCGAGCCGATGTGCGAGTGCAGTCCGACGAACGCGAGCGAGGGCTCCGCGCGCACGGACTCGGCGGCCGTGACCGCCTCGCTCAGCGGGATGCCGAACTTCTGGTCCTCACGCGCGGTGGCGAGGTACTCGTGCGTGGAGGCGTGCACACCGCTGTTGATCCGGATGCGGACGCGCTGCACGACACCGGCGTCGGCCGCGGCTCGGGACACGCGCTGGATCTCCTCGTGGCTGTCGAGGACGATCGTGCCGACCCCGACCTCGACCGCGCGGGCGATCTCGGCGTCGGACTTGTCGTTGCCGTGGAAGCCGAGGAGTGCCGGGTCGACTCCCCCGGCCAGCGCCACCGCGAGCTCGCCGCCGGTGCAGACGTCCACGCGGAGGTCCGCCTCGGCCATCCACGCCGCGACCTGCGTCGTCAGGAACGCCTTGCCGGCGTAGTAGACGTGCGCCCGGGTGCCGATGCGCTCGAACGCCTCGGTGAACGCGTTCCGCACCCGGACGGCGCGGGACTGCACGTCGCGCTCGTCGACCACGTACAGCGGCGTGCCGAACCGTGCGGCCAGGTCCGATGCCGTCAGGCCGCCCACGGCGAGTTCACCGTCGTCGGTCCGCGTCGCGGAGGCGGGCCAGATGCGTGCGGTCAGCGCGGAGGCATCCGTCGGGAACCGCAGTCGCTGCGGGGCAAGGGGGTTCTCGCTCACGGGACCCGATCCTACCGAGCCGAGCCGCGCCTCCCGGGCCGTGTGACGCGAGCCTGCGCTCAGGAGCACTTCCCGACCGTCTGCAGGCCCTGCTCGTTGAGCGGCAGCGAGTCGGCCGTGACCCGCACCGACGCGTCGGCGGACGTGATGTCGAGCGAGCGCACCCGGAGCGACGACGGCAGGAACTTCGCCGTGCACACCTCGACGGGCACGTTCGTGACCCCCCGGATCGAGTCCACCTTGAGACCGAGCGCCGAGTTCGTGATGCGCACGGTCTTCGGCGTGATCGTGATGCCCTTGCCGTCGTCCTGCGCGACGACGTCGCCCTTCGCCGCGTAGGTGATGTCGTAGCCGAGCACCGCGGTCTTGCCGGAGAGCTCGACACCGCCGTCGACCAGGCTGAGGCGGTCGAACAGCGGGCTGTACTTCGACAGCTCCTTCACCGAACCCGCGGCGAGCGTGACGTGGCCGTCGACGTCGTGGACGTCCCCCTTGCCGTCGATCGGCACGTCCCGCGCGGTGACGTCGGCCGCGAGCGGGATGCCGTCGATCGTGAGCTTCCGCGACGAGATCTCGACCTCGTCGAGCTGTCCGCCGATGAGCTGCGGGATGACGACGCCCTTCGCGTGCGCCTGGACCTTGCCCGTCGCGCCGGCCGGCAGCGACTGCTCGACCTGCTGGGCGATGATGCGGTCGACGACCCCGCGCAGGACGAACTCGGCGATGACCACGAGCGCGGCGAGGACGAGCACGACGACGATCAGCACGCTGGGCCAGCGACGGCGCTTCCGGGGGGTCTCGGTGGCTGCGGACATGCGTCCCACCCTGCCAGGGCGGCCTGCGGCCCAGATGCAAGACACCGGTGTTC
>NZ_JABMCE010000007.1 GCF_013359865.1 Curtobacterium pusillum | reverse complement strand
GTACCCGTCCGTGAACGTGAACGACTGCCGGAACACCTGGTTCGTGCGATCCCCGTGCTGCATGTACTCCTGGATCCCGAAGTTGTGGATCGCGAGCCCGAGGTGCATCTGCGCCGCGAGCCCCACCGGCGAGATGTCCGTCGGCCCGTGGAACCCCGACTTGACCTGGTACATCGCCGCGTACTCCATCGTCTTCTTCAACGGCGAGATCCCACCCATGTGCGTCACCGCACCGCGGACGTAATCGATCAGCTGGTCCCGGATGATGTCCTTGAAGTCCCAGATCGTGTTGAACACCTCACCGATCGCCAACGGCGTCGTCGTGTGCTGCCGGACCAGCTGCAACGCCTCCTGGTTCTCCGCCGGCGTGCAGTCCTCCAACCAGAACAGGTCGTACGGCTCCAGCGACTTGCCGAGCTTCGCCGCCTGCAACGGCGTCATCCGGTGATGCCCGTCGTGCAGCAGCGGCAACTCCGGACCGAACTCGTTCCGCACCGCCTCGAACACCGTCGGCACGTGCCGCAGGTACGACCGCGTGTCCCAGTCCTCCTGCGACGGGTGCGCGCCGCGCTGCGCCGGCTCGTGGTCGTACCGGACACCCTCGTTGCCCTCGAGCGTCGCGTTCGACGCGATGCCGTAGATCGACTTCAGCCCCGGCACACCGGTCTGCACCCGGATCGACTTGTAGCCGAGCTCCTGGTGGTGCCGGATCGAGTCGAACAGCTCGGGCAGCTCCTTGCCCGAGGCGTGCCCGTACGCCATCAACCCGGTCCGGGACGC
>NZ_JABMCE010000076.1 GCF_013359865.1 Curtobacterium pusillum | reverse complement strand
GGCCTGGAGGAACGGGGCCGCGGCCTCGGGACGGCCCTCGTCACGCAGGCGCTCGCCCTCGGCGGCGGGGCCGCACCCGCGGCCGGGTCCGCGCCGCGGCGCGCGTGGGCGCACGGCGACCACCCGGCGGCGCGGGCACTCGCGACCCGGTTCGGCTGGACGCCGGTGCGGACCCTGCTGCAGCTCCGTGCGCCGATCCCGGCGGTCGCTCCGGACGTGTCCGTGCCGGACGGGTACTCCGTCATCGCGTTCCGCGCCGAGGACCCCGCGGACGAGGCCGACTGGCTCGCGCTCAACGCCGCCGCCTTCGCCCACCACCCCGAGCAGGGCCGGATGACGCTCGACGACCTCCGCGCCCGCGAGGCCGACGGCTGGTTCTCCGCCGAGGACCTGCTCCTGCTCCGCGACCCCTCGGGCTCGCTCGCGGGATCGTGCTGGCTCAAGGTCGAGGGCGGGATCGGCGAGTTCTACGCCGTGGCCGTCCGGCCGGACCTGCAGGGACAGGGCCTCGGCGGGGTGCTCATGCGCGCGGGGACGGCACGGCTGACCGGTCGTGGTCTCGAGGCGGCGGCGCTCTACGTCGAGGGCGACAACGAGCCCGCGCTGGCGCTGTACCGCCGGTCCGGCTTCGTGCAGCACGCGATCGACGTGCAGTACGCCGCCGCCTGACCCGCACTGCACACCCCCGTCGTTCACCGCGCGTTCCCACAGGGTCCAGGTCGGGTCCTCCGGCCGCAGGGACCGGGTGGCAGGATGTGGACATGGACACCGAACCGCAGCTCGACGGCGACTCCGTCGCACCGGACCTCGACGACTTCGACGAGGTCGTCGAGATCGAGCACGAGTCGCTGCCCACGGACCGCTACTTCGACCGTGAGCTCAGCTGGCTCCGGTTCAACCAGCGCGTGCTGGAGCTCGGCGAGGACCGCACCCAGCCGCTCCTCGAGCGCGCCAACTTCCTGGCGATCTTCGCGTCCAACCTCGACGAGTTCTTCATGGTCCGGGTCGCCGGACTGAAGCGCCGCATCGACACCGGCATCGCCGTCCCGACGAACGTCGGCCGCGCCCCGAGCGACGTGCTGCGGGACATCGCCGCGATGGCGCACGAGCTGCAGGACCGGCACGCGCAGGCCTTCATCGATTCACTCAAGCCCGACCTCGACGACGCCGGCATCCACATCGAGCACTGGTCCGACCTGGCCGAGGCCGACCGGCTGCGGATGCGCGAGTACTTCACCGAGCAGATCTTCCCGGTGCTCATGCCGCTCGCGGTGGACCCGGCCCACCCGTTCCCGTACATCTCAGGGCTGTCGCTCAACCTCGCGGTGCGCGTGCGGAACCCGAAGTCGCAGCGGCAGGAGTTCGCTCGACTCAAGGTGCCGCAGAACTTCTCGCGGTTCATCAAGCTCCCGGACGACAACTCCGGGCGCCTGCGGTTCATCCCGCTCGAGGACCTCATCGCGAACCACCTCGACGACCTCTTCCCGGGGATGGAGGTGCTCGAGCACCACGTGTTCCGGGTCACCCGCAACGAGGACGTCGAGATCGAGGAGGACGAGGCCGAGAACCTCATCCAGGCACTCGAGCGCGAGCTGCTCCGCCGCCGGTTCGGACCGCCCATCCGCCTCGAGATCACCGAGGACATGGACCCGGTGACCCTCGACCTGCTCGTGCGCGAGCTCGACATCACCGAGCAGGAGGTCTTCCGCCTGCCGTCGCCCCTCGACCTCGGGGGGCTGTTCGAGATCGCGAAGATCTCCCGGCCCGACCTGCACTACCCGAAGCACGTGCCGACCACCCCGGTGCAGTTCCAGCCGGGCGAGCCGAACACGAAGCCGGACCTCTTCCGCGCCATCGCGTCGAAGGACGTCCTCGTGCACCACCCGTACGAGTCCTTCGCGACGAGCGTGCAGGCGTTCCTCGAGCAGGCGGCGGCCGACCCGAACGTGCTCGCGATCAAGCAGACGCTGTACCGCACCTCCGGGGACAGTCCCATCGTCGAGGCGCTCATCGACGCCGCGGCCGCGGGCAAGCAGGTGCTCGCCCTCGTGGAGATCAAGGCGCGCTTCGACGAGCAGAACAACATCACGTGGGCCCGGAAGCTCGAGAAGGCCGGCGTGCACGTCGTCTACGGTCTCGTCGGTCTGAAGACGCACTCGAAGCTGGTGCTCGTCATCCGGCAGGAGGGCGGGACCCTCAAGCACTACAGCCACATCGGCACGGGCAACTACAACCCGAAGACCTCGCGCATCTACGAGGACATGGGTCTGTTCACGTCGGACGACACCGTGGGCAAGGACCTCACGCGCCTGTTCAACGAGCTGTCGGGCTACGCCATCGAGAAGAAGTTCAAGCGGCTGCTCGTCGCGCCGCTGCACCTCCGCAAGGGGCTCGTGAAGCGGATCCAGGCCGAGGCCGACAACGCCCGCGCCGGCAAGCCCTCGGGCATCCGCATCAAGGTCAACTCGATGGTGGACGAGCAGATCATCGACGCGCTGTACCTGGCCAGCCAGGCCGGCGTGCCGATCGACGTGTGGGTGCGCGGCATCTGCTCGCTCAAGCCGGGGATGGAAGGCGTCAGCGACACGATCCGGGTGCGCAGCGTCGTGGGCCGGTACCTCGAGCACTCCCGGGCGTTCGCGTTCCACAACGACGGCGATCCGGCCGTGTTCATCGGCTCGGCGGACATGATGCACCGCAACCTGGACCGCCGCGTCGAGGCCTTGGTCCGCCTCTCCGACCCGGCGCACGTGAACGAGATCGAGGAGATGTTCGACCTCGCGATGGCCGACACGACGAGCTCGTGGCACCTCGAGTCGGACGGCGAATGGACGCGCCACTCGACCGACGGCGACGGACGACCGCTCGACGACGTGCAGAATGTCCTCATGCGGAAGATCTCGGCGCGGAAGCGCTCCACTCGGTGAGCGGCGGGTCCTCAGGGCCGGTCGTCGCTGCGGGTGCCGTCGTCTGGCGGGAACAGGACGGCGTCCCGCTCGTGCTGCTCATCCACCGCGACCACCACAAGGACGTCTCGTTCCCCAAGGGCAAGGTCGATCCGGGCGAGAGCGTCCCGACGACCGCCGTGCGCGAGATCCACGAGGAGACCGGGTACCGCGTCCACCTCGGCGCTCCCCTGGGCACGGCCGAGTACGTGCTGCCGAGCGGTCGCGACAAGATCGTGCACTACTGGTCCGCCCGGGTCTCCTCGAAGGAGTTCGAGCGCGCCGGCAGGTTCCGCCCGAACGACGAGGTCGCCTCGGTCGAGTGGGTCACGCTCGACGACGCCCGGCACCGGCTGACGTACGACCGCGACGTCGCGATCCTCGACCGCTTCGCCGAGCGCGTCGCGGCCGGGGAGCACCGCACGTTCGCCCTCATCGCACTCCGTCACGCGAAGACCGTCCCCGGCTCCGACTGGGACGGCCCGGACGCCACCCGTCCGCTCCTGCCCGTCGGCCGTTCCCAGGCCAAGGCCGTGGCCGCGCCCGTCGCCGCCTTCGGCCCGAAGAAGATCGTCAGCAGCACCGCCGCCCGGTGCCTCGCGACCGTCGAGCCCCTGTCCGACCGAACCCGTCTCGGGGTGTCGAGCACGCCGGACATCAGCCAGGACGCCCACGACCGGGGCGCTGCGAACGTCAAGGGCGTCGTGCAGAAGCGCCTCGAGAAGGCGAAGTCGACCGTCCTCTGCTCCCACGGACCCGTCCTGCCGGACATCATCGCCCGCATCGCCACCGCGACCGCCGACGACAGCGGCCGGTTCGACCTCCGTCGCGCGGCCATGCTCTCGGTCGGTGACTTCGCGGTCATGCACATCGCCGACGGCAAGCTCGTCGCCGTGGAGACGCACCGCAACACGATCCCGGCGTAGGGCCGGGCCGCCCCCGGCGCCGAGCCGCACCGCGACGACCGCCGCAGCCGGATCGCGGCGGCGACCCGCGCCTCCAGGCCCACCGACGCATGCATCTGCATGGGTCTGCGCCACGCACGACGCTCCCGATCCTGCACCCGTCCCGGACCGCGCGCACGGCGGCTCGTCCGGCACAACCCCTCGTTCACCTTCCGTTCACCGGCGGGCGTGATCCCCGTCACCTCACGTCCCTACAGTCGCTCCCGGGTCAGCACCGGCCCACGGGACCAGCAGCGGTCCCACCTGCACTGACATTCCCGAAGGGACCCCTGTGAACATCAAGCGAATCGGTACGGTCGCGGCTATCGCGATCGCCGGCGCCGTCGTGCTCTCCTCCTGCGCGTCGAACGAGGCTGGCGACACCGCTTCCTCCACCGCCAGCTCGGGCACCGACTACTCGAAGCTGTCGGGCACGCTCACCGGCTCGGGTTCGTCCGCTCAGCAGACCGCCGAGGCCACCTGGGCCGCGGGCATCCAGAACGTCGCCTCCGGCGTCACGGTCAACTACTCGCCCGACGGTTCGGGCGCCGGCCGCAAGAACTTCATCTCCGGTGCCGCGGACTTCGCCGGCTCCGACGCCGCGCTCTCGGACGAGGAGCTCTCCGGCTCCTTCGCCAACTGCGCCGCGGACTCCAAGGCCATCGACATCCCGGTCTACATCTCCCCGATCGCGATCGCCTACAAGGTCGACGGCGTCAAGAAGCTGACGCTCGACGCCAAGACCATCGCGGGCATCTTCTCCGGCAAGATCACCAAGTGGAACGACTCGCAGATCGCGGCGCTGAACGACGGCGTCGACCTGCCGGACGCGAACATCACGGTCGTGCACCGCTCGGACGACTCGGGCACCACGCAGAACTTCTCCGAGTACGTGTCGGCGAACGCCGGTGACGTCTGGACCGAGGAGCCGAGCCAGACCTTCCCGTACCAGGTCGGCGACAGCGCCAAGGGCACCTCGGGCGTGGCCTCGGCCATGGCCAGCGCCTCGAACGCCATCACCTACATCGACGACTCCGGCGCCGGTGACCTCGACAAGGCGAAGCTGATGGTCGGCGACACGGCGACCGAGATCTCCGCCGACGGTGCCGCCAAGGTCGTCGCCGACTCCGACGTCGTGTCGGGCCGCGAGGACAACGACCTCGCGATCGACATCGACCGCAAGGACACCGCCAAGGGTGCGTGGCCGCTGGTCCTCGTCTCCTACGCGATCGCGTGCCAGGAGTACAAGGACTCGGACAAGGGTGAGCTCGTGAAGGGCTACCTCGACTACGTCGTCTCGAAGGACGCGCAGGACGCCGCCGCGAAGGAGGCCAAGTCGGCCGCCCTCTCGACGGAGCTCTCGGAGAAGGCCGCCAAGGCCGTCGCCTCCATCAAGTAAGGATCCCTGAGCGCCCGGACGCCGGTCCCACCCACTCGACCGGCGTCCGGGCACTTCCCCGTCCGCCATCCAGCACCCCCGACCCGTCGCCTCCCCCGGCGTTCCTCCGACAGGAGTCCCATGACGACCGCACCGGCCCAGCCAGGGGCCACCGTCTCCCCGAAGCCGAAGCCCGTCGTGCGCATCGGCGACCGGGTCTTCTCCGCCGCCTCCGTGATCGCCGGCGGCCTGATCCTGTTCGTGCTCGTGCTCGTCGCGGCCTTCCTGGTCTGGCAGAGCATCCCGGCGTTCAGCGCCAAGGTCGGCGAGCTGCCGAACCAGGCCGCGAACTTCTGGGACTACGTCGGTCCCCTCGTCTTCGGCACCGTCTGGTCCGCGCTCATCGCGCTCGTGATCTCCGTGCCGCTCTCGCTCGGCATCGCGCTCTTCATCTCGCACTACGCGCCGCGGCGCATCTCGCCGGTGCTCGGTTACGTCATCGACCTGCTGGCCGCAGTGCCCTCCGTCGTGTACGGGCTCTGGGGCATCGTGGTGCTCGCGCCGTTCGTGAAGCCGTTCTACGCCTTCCTCAACGAGTACCTCGGTTGGTTCCCGCTCTTCTCCGGCCAGGTGTCCGGCACCGGCCGCACGATCCTCACCGCCTCGATCGTGCTCGCCGTCATGGCGATCCCGATCATGACCGCGGTCATGCGCGAGATCTTCCTGCAGGCCCCGCGCCTCAACGAGGAAGCGGCCCTGGCGCTCGGTGCGACCCGCTGGGAGATGATCCGTCTCTCGGTCCTGCCGTTCGCGAAGTCCGGGATCGTGTCCGCGATCATGCTCGGCCTCGGCCGTGCCCTCGGCGAGACCATGGCGATCGCACTGGTGCTGTCGGTCTCGACGAACGTCACCTTCCAGATGCTCACCTCGCTGAACCCCTCGACGATCGCCGCGAACATCGCCCTGCAGTTCGCCGAGGCGTCCGGCACGGCCCTGAACGCGCTCATCGCGTCGGGTCTGATCCTCTTCGTCATCACCCTGGTCATCAACATGCTCGCGCGGTACATCGTCCGCAAGCGAGTGAGCTGAGAGGTACGACCCGATGTCCCTCGCCCTCCGTCACTCCGGCGTCGCCGGCAACGCCTACGCCAACGGCAAGCTCCACAAGTCCGTGCCGTGGCTGCTCCTCGTCGGCTCCTGGGTCGCGCTGATCCTCGTCTTCGCACTGCTCAACGCCGGCGGCGCCGTGAAGGACTTCAACGTCGTCGCGGCGCTCTTCCTCGGCACGGTCCTGTTCGACGTCCTCATCGTGGTCGTCTCCCGGATCGTCGAGGGCGGGCGCAAGGCGGTCGACCGGCTCATCACCTCGCTCGTCATCACGGCGTTCGTCATCGCGGTGCTGCCGCTCGTGTCGCTGCTCTGGACGGTCGTCGTGGACGGTCTCGCCCGCTTCGACGTCGAGTTCTTCTCGTACTCGATGCGCGGCGTCATCTCCGAGGGCGGCGGAGCCGTCCACGCCCTCATCGGCACGCTCGAGATCACGCTGTTCGCGGCGCTCATCTCGGTGCCGATCGGCCTGCTCACGTCGATCTACCTCGTCGAGTACGGCAAGGGTGCGCTGGCGAAGGGCATCACGTTCTTCGTCGACGTCATGACGGGCATCCCCTCGATCGTCGCCGGTCTCTTCGCCTACTCGCTGTTCGCGCTGTTCCTCGGCCCGGGCGCCCGATTCGGCCTGGTCGGCTCCGTGGCGCTGAGCGTGCTGATGATCCCGATCGTCGTGCGCTCCACCGAAGAGGTCCTGAAGATCGTGCCGATGGAGCTCCGCGAGGCGTCGTACGCGCTCGGCGTCCCGAAGTACCTCACGATCCTCAAGGTCGTGCTCCCGACGTCGCTCGCCGGCATCACCACGGGCGTGATGCTCTCGATCGCCCGTGTCATCGGCGAGACCGCACCGCTGCTGGTCACGGCCGGGTTCACTGCGAGCATGAACTACGACCTGTTCAAGAACCCGATGATGACGCTGCCGGTGTTCGCGTACACGCAGTACTCGCAGCAGGGCGCCAACCCCGTCCCGTTCGTCGACCGGGCCTGGACCGCCGCGCTGCTCCTCATCCTCATCGTGATGCTGCTGAACCTGCTCGCCCGCTTCATCACCCGCCTGTTCGCCCCCAAGCTCTCGCGCTGACGCGCGGATCCACCCACCCCGAAGGAACACAGTGTCCAAGCGCATCGAGGTCGACGGCCTCAACGTCTACTACTCGAAGTTCAAGGCGGTCGAGGGCGTCGACATGACGATCGAGCCCCGCACCGTCACCGCGTTCATCGGCCCGTCCGGCTGCGGCAAGTCCACGTTCCTCCGCACGCTCAACCGCATGCACGAGGTCATCCCCGGCGCCTACGTCGAGGGCTCCGTCAAGATCGACGGGGACGACCTGTACGGCGCCGGCGTCGACCCGGTGCTCGTCCGGCGCCAGGTCGGCATGGTGTTCCAGCGTCCGAACCCGTTCCCGACGATGTCCATCAAGGACAACGTCCTCGCCGGCGTGAAGCTCAACAACAGGCGGCTCTCCCGCTCGGAGTCGGACGACATCGTCGAGCGTTCCCTGCAGGGCGCCAACCTCTGGAACGAGGTCAAGGACCGTCTCGACAAGCCCGGCATGGGACTCTCCGGCGGTCAGCAGCAGCGTCTCTGCATCGCGCGTGCGATCGCCGTCCAGCCGGACGTCCTCCTCATGGACGAGCCCTGCTCGGCGCTCGACCCGATCTCGACCCTCGCGATCGAGGACCTCATCGAGGAGCTCAAGAAGGAGTTCACGATCGTCATCGTGACCCACAACATGCAGCAGGCCTCGCGCGTGAGCGACAAGACGGCGTTCTTCAACATCGCGGGGACCGGCGCTCCGGGCAAGCTCATCGAGTTCGACGACACCGCGACGATCTTCTCGAACCCGTCCGTGCAGGCCACCGAGGACTACGTCTCCGGCCGCTTCGGGTGATCGGCATCCGCCCCGTCTCCTGACGGACGGCCAGGAGGCCCGGTGCACGTCCGCCACGGACGGCACCGGGCCTCCGTGTGTGCGTCGGCCGCGGGGCGGTCCTGCACCCACGTCCGTGTGCATGTTCCGACACCACACCGGTCGATCGACTCGTGCAGTGCCGGAACATGCACGGGCAGACGATGCACGTGCACCGTCCGACACCGCGCTCGTCGATCGACGTGTGGAATGTCGAAAGATGCCCGCGCAACGACTGCGTGGGGGCGCCTTCCGTGACACGGACCCGTCAGGTGGTGGGGACCGCCATGATCGGGGTGGTGGTCGGCTGCTCCGAACCACCGGCCGGCTCCATCGTCATGCCGATCGTCGCGCCGTGCGTCATCGTGCCCGTGAGCACCGCCGAGTGCACCCCGGACGAGACGTCGTCCATCAGGCCGGCCGCGTTGACTTTGCCGCCGGTGCCCTCCGAACCGATGTACCAGAGCTCGTAGGTCTTGCCCTTCGGAGCCGCAGCGACCCCGTCGAGGATGACCGCGGACTTGCCGAGCTCGTTCGACCAGACGACCGTGGCCGTCCCACCGCCGGTGACCTTCGCGGTGCTGCGCTGGAAGTCCGACGCGGCGTAGATGCGGTCGAGTCCGCTGCTCGCCTGCGTCGTGCCCGGGCCGGGCTCGTTCGAGGGGGCGAAGGCCGTGCCCACGCCGAGTCCGACGCCGAGGAACACCACGGCGACCGCGGCTGCGGCGGACAGGACGGCCGCGGGACGTTGGAACCACCGGCGCCGGGCCTCGGACGCTGCCGGGCCGCCCGCCTGGGCGAGCTCCGTGACGGGGGCGGGTCGCGCCTCCTGGACGTCATCGGCGACGACGTCGGACGCAGCGGGAACGTCGGTGGCCGAGTCCAGCGGAGCAGCCTGCGGAGTCGACGCGATCTGCGCCATCAGCGACGCCTTGAGCGACGCGGGCGGTTCGATCGGGGCGACGGCGTAGGCGAGCTGCAGCGCGGTCTCGCGCAGCGAGTCCGTCTCGGCCTGCAGTTCCGGCGAGGTGGAGAGGGTCGTCTCGAGCAGCGCGCGCTCATCGTCGGACAGCGCGTCGAGGGCGTGCGACCCGGTGAGCATGGCAGGGTCGTCGTGGCGCTCGGTCATGACGTCACCCCCATCTCATCGCGGAGTCTGATCATCCCATCACGGAGACGGGTCTTGACGGTGCCGATCGGGACACCGAGGTGGTCGGCCATCTCGCGGTGCGAGTAGCCGCCGTAGTAGGCGAGTTGCACGGCCTGACGCTGGAACTCGGTGAGCTTCCCCAACGCCCGGCTGACGCGTTCGTGCTCGATCCGGATCTCGACGGACTCGGAGACCTGGTCGAACCCGGCCTCGAAGTCGCGGATGCCGACCTTCGTGTCGCGGTCGTGCGAGGACTGCGATGCCCGGACCCGGTCGACCGCCCGGCGGTGAGCCATGGTGAGGATCCAGCTGGCCGCGGTCCCGCGCTTCCGGTCGAAACGGGTGGCCTGCTGCCAGACCTCGAGGAAGACCTCCTGCGTGACCTCTTCCGACTGCGCACGATCCCGGAGGAGGCGCGTCACGAGGCCCAGCACCCGGCCCGACAGGACGTCGTACAGGTCGGAGAAGGCCGCCTGGTCGCCGGTCGCCACCCGGGAGAGGAGGTCGTCGGGGGACGCCTGAGCCGGCTCGGCTGAGCTCCAGCTCTCGGTGTCGCGTTCCACGAGGGCAAGCATTCCAGGTTTCCCTCCTCTCGGTTGCGGGTGCTCCGACACCCGCGTTCGGGTTGCGCGTGTCGGAGCAGGACGAGGGTCCCGCGTGACCCGCAGGGAATTGACCGCCAGGGAGCGGACCGGGTCGCGCGGGACCCTCGCTTTCGTGGCGGACGATGCCGCCCGCCACGGTGGTGATTCGGCACCCTTGGTCCGTCGGATTGGAGCAGTTCTCACCCGTGGTCGCGGCACACGCCCGGGAGCGTCGGTGTCCACCGAGAGTGAACAGTGTCGTGCGCACAGCCGACGTCTCGTAGAATCGACGTCGCCGGGCCGCAGCAAGCCCCGGGCTCCAAAATTCGCCGCTTCGAGCGGCCTCGCGCCGAGAGGCGCTTCTGCGGCCCGGTCCCTCTCCCCCTTCGCAAGTGCGTTCGTCGCGCTTCTCAGGTGCGTTCGTCGCGTCGACCGGGAGGCGCGGTGCGGATCCGTCCCGCCGCTCGCTCAGTCCAGGCTGTCGCGACGCCAGAGCGCCGCCGCCTCGGTCAGGTCGGCCGCCAGTTCCGTCAGGCGGAGCGCCCGCGTCGTCAGCTCCGACGCGCGCTCCCCCGCCGTGAGGTCCGCGTCGTCCGCCACCGTCGTCGCCCCCGCCGCCGTCAGCCGGCAGAACGCCGCCCCGCGGTCGAGCGCGACCGCGAGGTCGCCCGTGTACAGGCCCTGCAGGATGCGGTCCGCGAGCGTCAGGATCTCCGCCGGGCCCGTCGGCTGCTCCGCGCCCGCCACCGCCTGGTCGATCGTGCCGATCCGCTCCGTACCGCGCTCGAACAGGTACGCGATCTCAGCCGGGTTCTGCCGGATCACGGTGCGCACGAGGTAGATCCGCCACAGGGCGCCCGGGAGCGTGTGCGCCCCCACGCGAGCCCACAGCTCGGCGATCGCATCGATGCCGTGCACGTCCGTGTAGGTGACGAGCCGCTCGACGACCGCCGGGTCCGGGTCCTGCCGCACGCGGTGGAGCAGCGCGTTCGCGGTCTCGTGGGCGACGCGGTTCACCACGGCAGGGTCCTCGCCGCCCTGGATCGCGGCGAACTCCTGGTCGGTGAAGTGGACGGGACGGTGGTGATCGCGAGGCACCCGGGCAGTGTAGGCGCGGCCGGTGACATCACCGTCCCCGTTCGCCGAGAACGCAACGGGCAGGTTCGGCGTACCGTGCTCCGGCAGGGAGGCACCCCTCCCGGACGTGAAGAAGAGGACACTCCATGAACGCCCTGCTCATCATCCTGGCCGTGATCGCGGTCATCCTGCTGTTCGTCGGTGGCTTCGCCGCCAGCCTGAAGTTCCTGCTGTGGGTCGGGATCGTGCTGCTCGTCATCGCGGTGATCGCCTGGCTCCTGCGGGCGCTCACAGGTCGGCGCAGCTGACCTCACGACGCACGGTTCCGAACTGGAGGCCCTCACCCGCTAGCCTTGCGGGTGAGGGCCTCTAGCTCAGTTGGTAGAGCACCGGACTTTTAATCCGAGGGTCGTGGGTTCGAGCCCCACGGGGCCCACATCCTCCTGAACACCGGCTTTTCATCCGAGGGTCGTGGGTTCGAGCCCCACGGGGCCCACATCCTCCCGGACGCCGTCCCCCAGCCGGCCCACGTCCTCCCGCTCGATCAGGGACACTCGGCTCGCGATCACCGGACGCCCTGACCGGGCCGCGTAGAATCCCGGCCGTGGCCCGACGAACCGACGGCGGATGGCCGGACGGTCCTCGTTCGCTGCCCGTCAGACGACGACGCCGATCCCGACGCGCACTCCCGGCCGTCGCGCTCGGCGCGATGGCCGTCGGCGTCGCCGGGTGCCTCGTACTGCTGCCCGCGGTGTCCGACGCGTGCCAGGCGGTGCCCGAGGCCGACGACGTCTCGGCGACCCGGGCGAGCGCCGCGATCTCCCGCGGCTCGGACGTCCTCATCGTCGGCGACTCGTACACGACGGGCCGTGGTTCGTACGACGGCGCGCACGGATGGGCTCAGGACCTCGCCACGGAGCGCGGCTGGGACGCCACGATCGACGGCGTCCCAGGCACCGGGTACGTCAACACCGGGGCGACGAACTCGACACGGTGGAACTACCTCTCCCGGATCGAACAGACCGCCTCGCTCGACCCTGATCTCGTGATCGTGCAGGGAAGCCAGAACGACTGGCTCGTCAGCGCCGACACCCTCGAGCGCCGCGTCGAGCGGACGCTGCGCACGGTGCAGCGCCAGTGGCCCGACGCGGTCGTCGTCGCGATCGGTCCGTCGGCACCCCGACCCCGCGCCGAGACGACGACGGGGATCTCGTCAGCCGTCGCCGCGGGGGCCCGGGCCGTCGGCGTCCCGTTCATCGACGCGCTCGCGGGACAGTGGTTCACGCGGGCGAACAGCGCGAGCTACGCCGCCCCCGACGGGCAGCACCTCAACGACGCCGGGTACCTGTACCTCGCCGGGCGGATCGACGACGCACTCGAGGAACTCGCCACGCCGCCCGACGGCGAACAGTGCCTCTGAGCCGACCACCGGGGTACAACCCTTCCTCAGGCAGCTCTTGGCGAATCCGGCCCACAGTTCAGTCCGCGTTCAGCAGTTTGTTGGCCGGCCGCCGATAGTGTCGTTCCCGGATCCGATCGACGGATCCCGCAGGACCGCACCATCGCAGAACGAACGGGGTACACCGTGATCGAGCCCATCGAAGCCACGCCGACCAGCACCACCGGTGACGCGCGCCGCATCGTCGAGCTCGCAGCAGCGACCAACACGACGATGAGCAACGAGCTCCTGCTCGACACGCTCCGCCGCAACGCGCAGGTCACGACCCGCCACATCCGCAAGGACTTCATCGAGGTCGCGACCGCCACGACCGTGCTCGGGTACGTGTGCCGTCAGCGCAAGGACTTCATCGCCCTCCGTGGCGACGACCCGGCCTGGGCACAGGAGGTCGGCCGCTACGCCACCGAGTCCCTCGCGGTCGAAGCACTGCGCATGCGCCGCGCCTGACACGCCCGCCTCGCCGGACGTCCCACGCGCCGGACACCGAACGCCGCCCGAGGGCGGCGTTCGTCGCGTGCGGCGTCGCGGGACGTCAGGACCAGACGCGGCGGATGCCCCACGCGCCCGTCCACGACTCGTCGGGCTCGAGCCACCGCAGCCCCTCACCGGAGTTGAGGGCGTTCGCCGGCGCCGTCATGGGCTCGACCGCCACGGCCAGCCCGGTGCCGTCGCCACGGGGGAACTCGCGGGAGGTGAACACCTGCACGTAGGGGAAGGACTCGTCCTGCCAGAGCTCGACGCCGTCCCCCTCGGGCCCGTGCATCGTCGTGCGCCGGATGCCGTCCGCGTCGGGCGTGACGTCCCGGTACGCGGTGTCGAGGTCGGCGTCCCCGGCCCGGACCCCGGCGCGGAGGTCGTACGGCGTCCCGTCGACGCTCACCGTGCCGTTCGGGATCTTCTGCTCATCGACCGTGAAGGCGCTCGCGGCGTCGAGCGTGACGACGAGGTCCTCGGCCGGGGTGTCCCCGGCGCGGAGGTAGGGGTGCGCACCGATCGCGAAGGGTGCGCGGACCCCGGACCGGTTCACGACCTCGTGCGTGACGCGGATGCCGTCGTCGACGAGCTCGTGGTGCACGCGGGTCTCGAGCGTGAACGGCCAGCCGTGCTGCGGGTGGATCGTCGCTTCCTGCAGCACGGACGTCGACGACTGGGACACGACGCGGTACGGCGTGAACCGCAGCAGCCCGTGCGAGGCGTTGCCGTACTTCGGCTCCGAGATGTCGAGCTGCTGCCGTTCGCCGTCGAGTTCCCAGACGCCTCCGGCGACGCGGTTCGGCCACGGCGCGAGCACGATGCCGTTCGCTCCCGGCGGCTGCGACGTCACCGGGAACGGCTCGGTGATGTCGAACCCGGCGACCCGGAGCTCCCGGATGCCGGCGGCGACCTCGGTGACGATCGCTTCGACGGCCCCGTCGGGTCCGGCGTGGCGGAGGTGGTACTGACCCCCGGTGGGTGCTGCGGTCATGCGGTCTCGTTCCTTCCGTTCCGTGCCGGGTCGTCCCCGCTGCTGCCGTCGCTGCCGTCCGCCACGACCACCTCGACGCCGGCCGCCCGGATCGGGGCGACCGCGTCCGCCGTGGTCTCGGCGGTCACGACGACGTCGATCTCCTCGAGCGCACGGACGACCCCGATGTGCGCCCGGCCGAACTTCGACCCGTCCGCCACCACGACGGTACGCCGGGCCGCCGCCGCGAGCATGCGCTTCGCCTCGGTCTCGGGCAGGTTCACGTTCGTGAGGCCGTGCGCGACGTCGAGCCCGGTACCGCCGAGGAAGACCAGGTCGGCGGCGATCATCGGCAGGACGGCACCGTTGAACGGTGCTACGAGCGAGTGCTGCAGCGGGCGGAGCGTTCCGCCCGTGACGATGACGGTGAACCGCGGCACCGCCGCCTCGAGCGCGAGAGCCGTCGTCAACGAGTTCGTGACGACGGTGACGTCGACGAGGTCCTCCCGGGCGACGAGCGCCGAGGCGACGGCGGCGGGGGTCGTGCCGACGTCGAGCACCACGCACTGGCCGGAGCGCACCAGCGCCGCGGCCGCACGTCCGATGGCCGCCTTCGCGACCTGGTGCTCCACGGCGGTCTCCTCGAACGGACGCTCGCCGGAACCGGCCCCGAGGCGGACGGCACCGCCGTGTACCCGCCGGATCCGCGCCTCCAGGCCGAGGGAGGCGAGGTCCTGCCGGACGGTCACCTCACTGGTGCCGAGCGCGGCTGCCAGGGCGGCCGTGCGCACCATGCCGGGCGCGCCCTCGACGATGGAGACGATGCGGTCCTGACGCAGCGGCGCGGGGAGCGCGCCGGCGAGGAAGGAGAGGTCGTCGTCCGTCATGCGAACAGTTTCGCTTGCTTACAGACGCTTTCGCAATCCTTCGTATGGGGGTTAGGGTGGTGCGGTGATCACCAAGCGCGCGACGAAGCTCGCGGACGGACGCGACCTGTTCTACTTCGACGACGCCGACTCGACGCTGCCCGACGAGCGCAGCATCGACCAGCGCATCCTGGACCCGCGACCCGAGACGGCGCGCATGCGTCAGGACGTCCTCACCGGCGAGTGGGTCTCCATCGCCGCAAGCCGGCAGAACCGGGTGTTCCTGCCCCCGGCGGACCAGGACCCGCTCGCGCCGCAGACGCCCGAGAACCCGTCCGAGGTCCCGAGCCGGTACGACGTCGCGGTGTTCGAGAACCGGTCGCCCTCGTTCGGTCCGCTGCTCGAGGCCGACGATGCCCCGCCGTCGCTCGACTCGCTGTCCGAGGTCGGCCTCGGCCGCCAGTTCCGCAGTGTCGGCCGCTGCGAGGTCGTCTGCTTCTCCCCCGAGACCGCCGGTTCCTTCGCGTCGATCTCCGAATCGCGCGCCCGTACGGTGGTCGAGGCCTGGGCTGACCGCACCGCCGCGCTCTCCGCGATGCCCGGCGTCCAGCAGGTGTTCCCGTTCGAGAACCGGGGCGAGGCGATCGGCGTCACGCTCCACCACCCGCACGGGCAGATCTACGCCTACCCCTACGTCACGCCCCGTACCCAACGGCTGCTGGCGAGCATCGAACGTTTCGGGCCGGACCTGTTCGAGCAGCACCTCGCGAACGAGCGGGCTTCCGAACGGGTCGTCCTCGCAGGCGAGCACTTCACCGCCTTCGTGCCGTTCGCCGCGCGTTGGCCGATCGAGATCCACATGCTGCCGCACCGCCACGTGCCCGACTTCGCCGGTCTGACCGACGCCGAGAAGGACGAGCTCGCGCACATGCACCTGCGGCTCACCCGCGGCATCGACAAGCTCTACGACGACCCGACGCCGTACATCGCCGCCTGGCACCAGGCGCCGGTGCACACCGGTCGTGACACGGTGCGGCTCATGCTGCAGCTCACGTCGCCACGTCGTGCGGCGGACAAGCTGAAGTTCCTGGCCGGCAGCGAAGCCGCCATGGGCGCCTGGATCGGGGACCTCGTGCCCGAGAAGGCGGCCGAGTTCATCCGAGGAGGGATCGAACGCGCATGACGTTCCAGCAGGTCTACGGGTACGAGCCCGCGGTGCGGTACTCCGCGCCCGGCCGGGTCAACCTGATCGGCGAGCACACCGACTACAACGACGGCTACGTGCTCCCCTTCGCGATCGACCGTCGCACGACGGCGTCCATCGCACCGCGCACGGACCGTGTCATCCGCGTCGCCTCGGCGTTCGACGAAGCGGGTGGTCCGGTGTCGCTCTCGCTCGACGAGCTCACGCCGGACGCGATGGACGGCTGGTCGTCGTACGTCTTCGGCATCGCCTGGTCCCTCCGTGAGCAGGGGGCCGACCTCGCCGACAAGACGGGGTTCGACGTGTTCATCGAATCGGACGTGCCGGTCGGCGCGGGCCTGTCCTCGAGTGCCGCGATCGAGTGCGGTGTCGCCCTCGCGTTCAACGACCTGTGGGAGCTCGGGCTCGACCGCAAGTCCCTCGCCCGCGTGGGGCAGTACTCCGAGAACCACGCCGTCGGCGCTCCGACCGGGATCATGGACCAGTCCGCGTCGCTGCTCGGCGAGCAGGACGCCGTCGTCTTCCTCGACTGTCGCACGCTCGACACCGCCGTCGTGGACCTCGCCCTCGAGGCGAACGGGCTCGAGGTGCTCGTGATGGACACACGCGTCGAGCACGCCCACGCCACCGGTGGCTACGCGGCTCGTCGAGCCTCGTGCGAGAAGGGCGCGAAGGCGCTCGGGGTCGAGGCTCTTCGCGACGTCGCCGTCGACGACCTGCCGCGCGCGCAGGACCTGCTCGACGACGAGACCTTCCGTCGCGTCCGGCACATCGTCACCGAGGACCAGCGGGTCCTCGACACGGTCCGGACGCTCCGCGAGCAGGGCCCGCGCGCGATCGGGTCGCTGCTCGTCGCGTCGCACGAGTCGATGCGCGACGACTTCGAGATCTCCGTGCCGGAGCTCGACCTCGCGGTCGCGACGGCGATGGAGCACGGCGCGGTCGGCGCGCGGATGACCGGCGGCGGCTTCGGCGGTGCTGCCATCGCGCTGGTCGACCGGGAGGCGCGTGAGGCGATCGCCGCGGCCGTCACGACCGCCTTCGCCGCGGCCGGGTACCGCGAACCGAACGTCTTCACCGTGCACGCCGCGCAGGGCGCCCGCCGCGACTGACCCGTCGTCAGCGGGTCGTGGACACCGTCGCCCCTGTGCGGCCATCCGTGGACGGAACCACGAAACCGACGTCGAACCGGACCTTTCGGCTGGTTCGACGTCGGTTTCGTGGTTCGAGACGACGATGCACGTCTAGTGCACGTGTCGCTCCGCGGCCTCGACCACGTTCTTCATGAGCATCGCGCGGGTCATCGGACCGACACCGCCGGGCGTCGGCGACAGGAACCCCGCGACCGAGGCCACGGCGGGGTCGACGTCACCGTGCAGCTTCGCCTTGCCGGTCTCCTCGTTCACCACGCGCGTGATGCCCACGTCGATGACAGCGGCACCGGGCTGTACCCAGTCCGGCTTGACGAGTCCGGCGACCCCGGCCGCCGCGACGATGATGTCGGCACGACGGCACTCCGCGGCGACGTCGGCCGTCAACGAGTGCGTCAGGGTGGCGGTGGCCTCGAGCCGGGTGAGCAGCAGGCCGAGCGGACGCCCGACCGTCAACCCCTGCCCGATGATCGTGACGTGCGCACCCCGGATCGGGATCTCGTACGCCTCGAGCATCGCGACGATGCCGCGCGGGGTGCACGGCAGCGGCGCGTCGATCGTGCCGGCACCGCCCGGGACGGCGAGCACGAGCTCCCCCAGGTTCGTCGGGTGCAGTCCGTCGGCGTCCTTCGCCGGGTCCATCAGCTCGAGCATGGGCGTCGGGTCGATGCCGTCCGGCAGCGGGAGCTGCACGATGAACGCGGTGACCGCGGGGTCGTCGTTCATCTGCAGGATCGCTGCACGGATGTCCGCCGCTGACGCGGTGACCGGCAGGTCGATCCGGTGCGAGTCCAGCCCGATCGAAGCCGAGTCGCGGTGCTTGCCGGCGACGTAGGACAGCGACCCCGGGTTCGAACCGACGAGGATCGTGCCGAGGCCGGGGCGGATGCCGTGCTCGTGCAGGCGGTCGATCCGGCCGCGGAGCTCGTCGAGCGTCCGGGCGGCGAGGGCGGTGCCGTCGATGCGGACGGCCGAGCCCTCCCCGGCCCAGAGCGCGCGGGGAAGCGCGTCGCTCACGCGTACAGCGGGAACGCGTCGGTCAGGGCCTTGACCCGGGCCGAGAGCGACGCGGCGTCCGGGTTCGGCATGAGCGTCAGCGCGATGATGTCGGCGACCTCGGTGAACTCGGCGTCCCCGAACCCACGGGTGGCCAGCGCGGACGTGCCGATGCGGACACCCGAGGTGACCATCGGCGGACGCGGGTCGAACGGCACGGCGTTGCGGTTCACGGTGATGCCGACCTCGTGCAGGAGATCCTCCGCCTGCTTGCCGTCGACCTCGGACTCGCGCAGGTCGACGAGCACCAGGTGCACGTCGGTCCCGCCGGTGAGGACGTCGATGCCGGCGGCCTTCGCGTCGGGCTGCGTGAGGCGCGCTGCGAGGGCCTGTGCACCGCGGATGGTGCGCTCCTGGCGGTCCTTGAACTCCGGGGTGCCGGCGAGCAGGAACGCGGTCGCCTTCGCGGCGATCACGTGCATGAGCGGGCCGCCCTGCTGGCCCGGGAACACGGCGGAGTTGAGCTTCTTGAAGAGCGACTCGTCGTTCGACAGGATCAGGCCGGAACGGGGGCCGGCGAGCGTCTTGTGCACGGTCGAGGAGACCACGTGCGCGTGCGGGACGGGCGACGGGTGCAGGCCCGCGGCGACGAGACCGGCGAAGTGCGCCATGTCGACCCAGAGCTTCGCGCCGACCTCGTCGGCGATCTCACGGAACTTCGCGAAGTCGAGCTGGCGGGGGTACGCGGACCAGCCCGCGATGAGGACCTTCGGCTGGTGCTCGATCGCCTTCGCGCGGATGTCGTCGTAGTCGACCTCGAACGTCTCCGGGTCAACGCCGTACGACACCGCGTTGTAGATGCGGCCGGAGAAGTTGAGCTTCATGCCGTGGGTGAGGTGGCCGCCGTGGGCGAGCTCGAGGCCGAGGATCGTGTCGCCGGCGGACGCGATGGCGTGCAGGACGGCGGCGTTCGCGGTGGCGCCCGAGTGCGGCTGGACGTTCGCGTACTCGGCACCGAACAGGGCCTTCGCCCGGTCGATGGCGAGCTGCTCGGCGACGTCGACGTACTCGCATCCGCCGTAGTAGCGCTTGCCCGGGTAGCCCTCGGCGTACTTGTTCGTGAGCACGGAGCCCTGCGACTCGAGGACGGCGCGCGGGACGAAGTTCTCCGACGCGATCATCTCGAGGTAATCGCGCTGACGGCCGAGCTCCTGCTCGAGGACGCGCGCGATCTCGGGGTCGACCTCGCTCAGCGGGGCGTTGAAGGACGTCTGCGTCCCGGAAGAAGCGGGCACTGCGGGGGGCAGATCGGTGATGGACACGGGACTCCTCGTTGTCTGTCCGTCGCGCGCGTGCACGACGAGGTGGACGGTGGGGCGCGGCCCAGGCGTACGGCAGCGCACCGTGTCAGGTGTCGCTCCCCGATGGTGACCCATCCAACGCCAGTCGCGACCTGACGATCGTACCGAGCGAGCCGGTTCGTGTCACCCTGGATGCATGACCCTGCTGTCGCCTGACGTGGACGAGCGCACGACCGTGCGCCCCGACGCACCCTGGGTCGCCGTCGTGTGGGACGACCCGGTGAACCTCATGTCCTACGTGACCTACGTCTTCCAGCAGTACTTCGGGTTCCCGCGGGCGAAGGCCGAGCGGCTCATGCGCCAGGTCAACGACGAGGGCCGGGCGATCGTGGCGACGGGTCCGCGCGAGACGATGGAGGCCCACGTCGAGGCCATGCACGGCTACGGGCTGCAGGCCTCCGTGGACAAGGCTCCTGCTCCGTGATCCCGTTCGTCCGCCGGGCCGACGGCGTGCACCTCGGCATGTCCTCCGGCGAGCGCGGCGTGCTCACCTCGTTGACCGAACAGCTGCAGCAGGTGCTCGACGGGGACCTGGCGTCCGACCCGGTCGCCGCGCGGATGTTCCCGGACGCCTACCGGGACGACCCCGACGCGAGCGCGGAGTTCCGGCGGTGGACCGAGTCGGACCTCGTGGCGCAGAAGACGACCAACGCATCCACCGTGCACGCCTGGCTGACGGGCGCACGTGACGGGGCGTTCACGTCGGAGGACGAACAGGCGTGGCTCCGCTGCCTGACCGACCTGCGGCTGACGATCGCGGTCCGGCTGGGCATCGTGGACGCCGCGACCGAGGCGCAGTCGTACGGCGCCGACACCGGTGTCGGCCTGCGGGACGTCTACGACTGGCTCGGGTACGTGCAGGAGCACCTGGTCGAGACGCTCACGAGCGCGCACTGACCACGTTCTCGCCCGTCCGGGCCTGGAGGCGCGGCGCACCTCCGCCTCGGCCCTCGCCTCGTCGAGATCGACAGGATGCCTTGCAAGTCCGGCTTCCGAAGGAGTACCGTTCCGGTATGGAATCGTCCGAGTCGTCCGACCTCGCCGGCGACCTGCTGACGCTCTACGGCAGGATCCGCCGGACCACGCTGGTCGGGAAGGTCGACGAGGTCACCGCCTCGCAGTCGGCCGCCCTCGGTCGTCTCATCCGCGACGGCGCCACCACCACGGCCGACCTCGCGCGGGCCGAGGGCGTCCGACCGCAGTCGATGGGCGCGACGGTCCAGGCCCTCGTCGACCTCGGTCTCGCCGACCGCGAGCCCGACCCGGAGGACGGCCGCCGCACGATCGTCCACGCCACGGACGCCGGCCGTGCCGCACGCGACGAGTCGCACCGTGTCCGGACCCGGCTGCTCGCCGAGCGCCTCGCCGCCCTCGAACCCGACGACCGCGCGACCGTCGCGCGCTCCCTCGCCATCCTCAGAACCCTCGTCGAACCGTGACCACCAGGAGGGGCGACGCGCGTCCGTGACGCGAGCCGCGCCTCCCGGCCCCCACGACGCGACCACGTCGCAAAGGCAGCACCCCACGTCCAGCGCAACCGCCTCCACACCCATCGCCCCGGCGACCGACCCGAAGGGCAGCGGCTTCGGGCCGAAGTTGCTCGTCCCCGTCCTCGTCGGGCCGCTGCTCAACCCGATCAACACCACGATGGTGTCCGTCGCCCTCGCCCCGATCTCCCGCGACCTCGGGATCGGTGCCGCGCAGGCGATCTGGCTCGTCGCGGCGCTCTACCTCGCGAGCGCCATCGCGCAGCCGACGATGGGGAAGCTCTCGGACCGGTTCGGCCCCAAGAAGGTGTTCCTCACCGGGCTCGTCATCGTCGGGGTCGCCGGCGTCGTGCCCGAGGTCCTCACGGGTTTCGGTGGCGCGGTGTTCGCCCGGGTCCTCATCGGGATCGGGACGTCGTCGGCGTACCCGGCGGCGCTCACCACACTGCGGCAGCACTCCGCACGGATCGGGAAGCCGACGCCGCCGCTCGTGCTCGGAGCACTGTCCATCACGTCGCTCGTGTCCGCCGCTGCCGGTCCGCCCCTCGGCGGGGCGCTCATCGCAGCCTTCGGGTGGCACGCGATCTTCCTCGTGAACGTCCCGCTCGCCGCCTTCGGCATCGTCGTGTCCGCGCTGTGGCTGCCGTCCGACCGGCTCCGCCCGCGCAACGACGAGGATCTGCCGGTGCTCACCGCGCTCGACCCGTTCGGCATGCTGCTCATGACCGGGTTCGTGTCGGCGCTGCTCGTGTTCCTGCTCGACCTGCCGGCCGGGCTCTGGTGGCTGCTCGGCGTCGCCATCGTCCTGCTCGTGGCGCTCGTGCTGTGGGAACGCCGCGCGGTGCGGCCGTTCGTCGACGTGCGGATGCTCGCCCGGAACGGTGCCCTCTCGCGCACGTACGTGCGGCTGTTCCTCACCTACCTGCTGGCGTACACGATGACGTACGGATTCTCGCAGTGGGTGCAGGACGTCGCCGGCTACTCGAGCGACGTCGCCGGGTACATGCAGCTCCCCGCGGCGGTCGTCGCCGGGGTGGCGTCGTTCCTCATCGCCCGGAAGTCCGCCGTCCGGGGGCCGCTGGTGGTCGCGGCGGTGGTGCCGATCGTCGGCGGTCTGCTCCTCCTGCTGCTGCACGCCGGGTCGCCCGTGTACCTGCTCGTGCTCGCGCCGGCGCTGTTCGGCGTCCCGCAGGCCCTGGCCTCCGTGTCGAACCAGGCGGCGCTGTACCGGGTCGTGCCGTCGGAGTACATCGGTACAGCGGCAGGGCTCTCGCGGACGAGCGTCTACATCGGCGCGATCGGTGCCTCGTCGCTCATCGGCGGCGTGTTCGGCCAGGCCCCGACCACGCCGGACCTGCACGTGCTGGCGTGGGTGATCGTCGGGGTCGCGGCGCTGCTGAGCGTCCTGACGATCGCCGACCGCGCGCTGGCCCGCCCGCTCCCCCGCTGACGCACCCCACGCCCGCGCCCCGCGCCCACACCCGCGGCCCTGTCGCCCGTCGCCCGTCCGACGGGGCTGCACCGCGCCTCCCGGCCGCCGCGGCCCGGTACCCTGATCCGGTGACCGACCCGACCGCCCCGATCCCCACGCACTGGACCCTCACCCTGGTCTGCGACGACCAGCCCGGGATCGTGCACGCCGTCTCCGGAGCAGTCGTGGCGGCCAACGGCAACATCACCGAGTCGCAGCAGTTCTCGAGCGTCGACACGAACACGTTCTTCATGCGCCTGCAGGTCCTGGCCCCGGTCGACCGCGCCGCCTTCGAGGCGGCCCTCGCCCCGGTCGCCGAGCGCTACGCCGCCCGCGTCCAGCTCGACGTCGTCGGCCGTCCGCTCCGCACGTTGGTCCTCGTGTCGAAGGCCGGGCACTGCCTCAACGACCTGCTCTACCGGCAGCGCGGCGGGCAGCTGCCGATCGAGGTCCCGCTCGTGCTGTCGAACCACGCGGAGCTGTCCGAGCTGGCGTCGTTCTACTCGGTGCCGTTCGAGCACCGCCCGGTCACGGACGCGGACTCCAAGGCCGAGATGGAGCGCCGGATCCTGCAGGCCGTCGAGGAGCACGACATCGAACTCGTCGTCCTCGCCCGGTACATGCAGATCCTCTCGCCGGAGCTGTGCGCGGCACTCGAGGGCCGTGCGGTGAACATCCACCACTCGTTCCTCCCGGGCTTCAAGGGTGCGAACCCGTACCGGCAGGCCCACGCGCGCGGGGTGAAGCTCATCGGTGCGACGGCGCACTTCGTGACGAGCGACCTCGACGAGGGGCCGATCATCGAGCAGAACGTGGTGCGGGTCGACCACACGAAGGACCCCGCGGAACTCGTGTCGATCGGCCAGGACGAGGAGTCCCGCACCCTCACCCAGGCGGTGCGCTGGATCGCGGAGGACCGGGTCCTCCTCGACGGCGCCCGCACGATCATCTTCAAGTAGGTCCACGTATGTCAGCACCGCAGTCCCCCGTCGACTGGGGAGAGGTCCCCGATCCGTCGGCGATCGGCAAGCCCCGCCGGGAGTTCGACGGCTGGCGTGTGCTCCGCATCGTGGTGTGCACGTTCGGACTGCTCTCGCTGGCGTTCTGGGGCTACCTCGCGTGGCCGTTCCCCATGCCCGGCATCCTGTTCATGATCGGTGCGCCGGTGTTCGCGGCGCTGGTCTGGTACCTGTTCCGGTCCGAGGCGTCACCGATCGAGACCGACGTGGTGGGGAAGACGATCGTCGAGGTCGCGCTCGTGGTCGCGGCCGGCGCGTGCTGGGTCTCGATCGGGCACCCGGTGGTGGGGCTGGTCTTCATCCTGGTCGCGGCGCTGTCCGGTGTGGTCCAGTTCCGTCGGGAGGCACGGTGAGCGGCGGCCTGGAGGCGCGGCGCACGCTGGTCCGGGCGACCCGCGTCGTCGACGCGGACGGCTCCAGGGCGGACGGCTGGGTCCTCGTCGTCGGCGACACGATCCACGCGGTCGGCTCCGGCCCCGAGGCTCCGGCGGCGGACGAGGTCGTCGACCTCGGCGACGCCGTCCTGACGCCGGGGTTCGTCGACCTGCACGGGCACGGCGGTGCCGGTGCAGCGTACGAGGACGACTCCTTCGCCGACGCCCTCGCGATGCACCGCTCGCACGGGACGACCCGCTCGGTGCTGTCCCTCGTCGCGAACGCGGTCTCCTCCCTCGCCGCTTCGCTCGCACGGGTCCGCGCCGCGATGGACGACGACCCGCTCGTGCTCGGCGCCCACCTGGAAGGGCCGTTCCTCTCCCCGCACAACAAGGGCGCCCACAACGAGTCGTTCCTTCGCTCGCCGACCGCAGCGGACGTCGACGCGCTGCTGGCCGCCGGGTCCGGCGTGCTCCGACAGATCACCATCGCACCCGAGCTTCCCGGTGCCCTCGACGCGATCCGACGGTTCGTCGCGGCCGGCGTCACGGTCGGCGTCGGCCACACCGTTTGCACGTACGACCAGGCCCGAGCCGCGTTCGACGCCGGCGCGACCCTCCTCACCCACGCCTTCAACGCCATGCCGGGGATCCACCACCGCGCGCCGGGCCCGATCTCGGCTGCCGTGGCGGACGACCGCGTGACCCTCGAACTCATCCTCGACGGCGTCCACGTGCACCCCGTCGTCGCGGACACGCTCTTCCGCGCCGCTCCGGGCCGGGTCGCGCTCGTCACGGACGCGATGGGCGCTGCGGGTTCGGCCGACGGGTCGTACACGCTGGGGTCGCTCGCGGTCACCGTCGCGGGCGGGATCGCCCACGTCGCCGGGACGGACACGATCGCGGGGTCGACGCTGACGCAGGACGCGGCGTTGCGGAACGCGGTCGCGCTCACCGGCCGGTCGCTGCCCGAGGCCGTGGCGGCGCTGACGAGCGTGCCCGCGGCTGCCCTGGGGTTCGGCGATCGTCTGGGGCGGCTCGCGCCGGGGTTCGCCGCGGACCTCGTGGCGCTGTCCCCGGCGCTCGAGGTGCAGCGGGTGTGGGGCGCCGGGCGAGCGCTGCGCTGACGCGCTGCGCGCCGTAGCCTCGCTCAGTCTGGGAGCGCGTGGACGTGCGGTGCGCGTTGTGTGGCGTGCGATGAACTCGTCGCGGTCGAGGCCGAGATCGGCGGGTCGGACCACGAGGAGGAGCACCGTGAAGGCTGGGGCGGTCGTGGTCGGCCAGGTCGCGCGAGATCTCGTGGTGCGGGTGGAGCGCCTGCCGGCTCCCGGACGCGCCACGACGGTCGCTCGTCGCATCGAACGGCTCGGCGGCAAGGGGGCGAACCACGCGCTCGGACTCCACCAACTGGGCCTCGCCGTGGCACTCGTCGGCGTCGTCGGCACCGACCATGCGGGGGACGACGTGCTGCACGAAGCCGACACGGAGGGCCTGGACGTGGCCGGTGTGGTCCGGCGTGGTGAGACGGCGCTCCTGATCGACGTGACGGACGACGACGGTCGTCGCCTCCTGGAGGACGTCCCCTCGGACGCTCTCCTCCGCCCGGAGGACGTCGAGCGGACGGCGTCCCTGTTCGACGAGGCGGCCGTGGTGTCGCTGCAACTGCAGCAGCCGACGGATGCCGTGCTCACGGCCGCGCACCTCGCCGCCGAAGCCGGCGCTCGCATCGTGCTCGACGGCGCGACGGAGGACGACGGCGACGAACTCCTCGCCCTCGCGGACGTCGTCCGTGCGGATGCCACGGAAGCGGCGATGTGGACCGGCACCACGATCCGGGAACGGGCGGACGCTGCCCGGGTGACGCGGTCCCTGCTCGAACGTGGCCCCTCGCTCGCGGCGGTGACGGTCCCCGGACAGGGGGACCTCGTCGACTGGCGGACCGGCAGGGTGTTCCTCCCCTACGGCGACTCGCCCGTCGTCGACCCGACGGGCGGGGGAGACGCCTTCCTCGCCGGACTCGTCGCAGCGCTCACGCACGGCGCGGGCCCGGAGGAGGCCGGCCAGGCGGCAGCGCGGGCGGCGGCCAGCACCGTGGCTCGCCTGGGCGGGCGCCCCGAACTCGGGCGCTGACCACGGACGCCCGATCCGAGCAGCCCCTCGGCGACCGTCGGTCGTCGCTGCCAGGATGGCCCCATGAGCGTCATGGTCTCCCTCTTCGATGCACACCGCACCCGCACCAGCGAGAAGTACACGACCTACCCTCCCGAAGTACTGCCGATGTTCGTCGCCGAGATGGACAGCATGCTCGCCGAACCCGTGCGGGACGCCCTCGTCGCCGCGGTCACCAACGGCGACACCGGGTACGTCGGACACGGGCGGGCTCTGCCCGAGGCGTTCGCCGACTTCGCCGAGAGCCGGTGGTCGTGGCACGTCGACCCCGACCTCGTCCGGACCACCACGGACGTCTCGGTGGCCGCGGTGGAGATCCTCCGCCGGGTGATCGAGCCGGGTGACCAGGTCGTCATCATGCCGCCCGTGTACCCGCCGTTCTGGGAGTACGTGGCCGAGGCCGGCGGCTCCGTCACCGAGGTGCCGCTGCTCGCACCCTCGGGCGAGCCGGACCCGTTCGACACGACGGCCGGGTGGCGGATGGACCTCGAAGGGCTCGCTCGGGCGTTCGCGGACGGCGCCCGCACCGTGCTCCTCTGCAACCCGCACAACCCGCTCGGGCTGGTGCACGCCCGTGACGAGCTCGCCGCCTTGGCCCGGCTGGCCGCGGAGTGGGACGCCGTGGTCGTGTCGGACGAGATCCACGCCCCGCTCGTGCACGCGGACGCGACGTTCACCCCGTTCCTCGACTCCTGTCCCGAGGCAGCCGGGCTGGGGGTGGCGCTGACGAGCGCGAGCAAGGCGTGGAACCTCGCGGGCACCAAGTGCGCGCTGATGATCGGCGCGTCGGACCGCGCGCGGCAGTGGTTCGACGGGATGCCCCGTGAGGTCGTCGAGCGCACCGGCATCCTCGGCTACACGGCGAGCGTCGCCGCGTTCAGCGAGGGCGGACCGTGGCTCGCGTCGCTGCTGACCGAGCTCGCGGCGAACCGACGCACCCTGGCGGAACGGCTCGGCGACGTGCTGCCCGGCGTGGGGTACCGGCAGCCGCAGGCCTCGTACCTGGCGTGGCTCGACCTGCGGGCGCTGCCGTGGGGCGATGACCCCGCGACGCTGCTCGTCGACGAGGCGAAGGTCGCGCTCGGCAGCGGGCCGGACTTCGGACGCCAGGGCGTCGGCTTCGCGCGGCTCAACTTCGGGTGCTCGGCGGAGACCCTCGACGAGGGACTCAGCCGCCTGCGCACGGCGTACGAGCGGTGCGCGGACGGCTGAACCCGGGCGTCACTCGAACCGCTGCCACTCCGGCTTGTTCGCGTACGTGTACCGGTAGTAGTCGGCGAGCTGCAGGCCTGCCGCGGCTTCCTCGTCGACGACGACGGTCGCGTGCTGGTGCAGCTGCAGTGCGGAGCCGGGGACGAAGGAGCTCAGCGGCCCTTCGACCGCGGCCGCGACGGCGTCGGCCTTCGTCGACCCCTGCGCCACGAGCACGAGCTCACGGGCGTCGAGGATCGTGCCGAGGCCCTGTGTCATGCAGTGCGTCGGCACCTGCTCGAGGGAGTCGAAGAACCGGGCGTTCGCCTCCCGCGTGGACGGCGCGAGGGTCTTGATGCGCGTGCGGGACGCGAACGAGGACGTCGGCTCGTTGAACCCGATGTGGCCGTTGGCGCCGATGCCGAGGATCTGCACGTCCACGCCGCCGGCGGCACGGATCGCGGCGTCGTACTCCTTGGCGGCGAACTCCAGGTCGGACGCACGACCGTCCGGCACCCGCACCCGCGACGGGTCGAACCCGAGCGGCGCGGTGACGTCGCGCGCGATGACGCTCGCGTACGACTCGGGGTGTTCGAGCGGGATCCCGACGTACTCGTCGAGGGCGAACGCGCGGGCCTCGGCGAACGAGATCTCCCCGGCGTCGACGCGACGCTTCAGGTCGGCGTAGATGCCCTGCGGGCTGGACCCGGTGGCGACACCGATGACGGCGGACGGCTTCTTCGCGACGACGGAGGCGATCTTGGCCGCGGCGACGCGACCGACCTCAGCCGGCGTGGACAGGATGATGATCTCCACGGGGCCAGCCTACTGGTCATGACCAGTCTGTGACAGGGCGGCTTGTCGGTAGCGTGGCGGCATGCCCACGCCTGACTTCGTCCTGTCGCTCCGCTCGAAGATCGGGACGGACCCGCTCTGGCTGACCGGGGTCACGGCCGTCGTCACCCGCGGCGAGGGTGCGGGGCGCGAGCTGCTCGTCGTGCGCCGGGCCGACAACCACGTGTTCACCCCGGTGACCGGCATCGTCGACCCCGGCGAGGAGCCCGCGGTCGCCGCCGAGCGCGAGGTCCTCGAGGAGGCGGACGTCGTCGCCGTCGCCGAACGCCTGGCGTGGGTGCAGGTCCTGCCGGAGATGACGTACCCGAACGGCGACCGGGCGCAGTACCTCGACCTCGTGTTCGTGTGCCGGTACGTGTCCGGGGAACCGTTCCCGGCCGACGGCGAGAACACCGAGGCGTTCTGGGCTCCGCTCGACGCCCTCCCCGAGATGCCCGCGAACATGCTCGCCCGCATCGAGGCTGCTCTCTCCGACGAGCCCGCGGCGCGCTTCCAGCGCTGACGCCCGCCGCCCGTCCGCGAAAGCGACAGACACCCGGCGCACGCGAGCGGCACCCTGTCGCTCTCGCGGGACGGACCGCACGGACCGGCGGCACCCTGTCGCTCTCGCGGGACGGACGGACTGGAGGCACGGTGCCAGGCCGCACCGCGCCTCCAGTCCGGCGCCTTCTCGCGAAAGCGACAGGTTCCTGCCGGACGCGGGCGGGAATGTGTCGCGTTGGCGGGAGGGACCGCTCGGCTGGGCCGGAGACCGTCGCTTTCGCAGAGGGGACCGAGGGAGGCGGGCACCCGCCCGGCCGCTACGCGAGGGGCGCGACCGCCACCGGTGCGCCGAGCAGGCGCACCGCGACCGCGTCGCCGGCCGCGCGGCGGTCGCCGACCTCGTGCTGGACGGTCACGACGGTGTCGTCGTCGAGCCGGACGGTGGTGCGCCGGATCGAGCCGAGGAAGCTCGAGGCGACGACCGTGCCGGTGACACCCTCGGCCGCGAAGGCGACGTCCTCGGGGCGCACGTACGCGAGCACCGGGCCGTCCTGCGCTCCGGCGTCGATGGCCGGCACGCGGAACCCGTACACGAACACGTCGCCGCCGCGCAGGTCGCCTCGGAGCCGGTTCGACTGGCCGACGAAGTCCGCGGTGAACGCCGAGGACGGGGAACGGTAGAGCTCCTCGGGGGTGCCGATCTGCTCGATGTCGCCGGCGTTCATCACCGCGATGCGGTCGGAGACGGCGAGCGCCTCCTCCTGGTCGTGGGTGACGAACACGGTGGTGATGCCGAGGTCGCTCTGGATGCGGCGGATCTCGTCGCGCAGGGAGACGCGCACCTTGGCGTCGAGCGCGGAGAGCGGTTCGTCGAGCAGGAGCACCCGGGGACGGGTGACGAGGGCGCGGGCGAGGGCGACGCGCTGCTGCTGGCCTCCCGAGAGCTGGTGCGGGTACCGGTCGGCGAACTCGGCGAGGTGCACCATGTCGAGCGCGTCGATCACCCGCTCGCGACGTGACGCTGCCGGGACGCGGCGCATCTCGAGGCCGAACGCGACGTTCTGCCGGACGGTCATGTGCGGGAACAGCGAGTACTGCTGGAACACCATGCCGATGTCCCGCTTGTCGACGGGGGTGCTCGCGACGTCGGCGCCGTCGATGCGGATCGATCCGGAGTCGATGCCCTCGAGGCCCGCGAGCGCGCGGAGGGCCGTGGTCTTCCCGCAGCCGGACGGACCGAGCAACGACACGAACTCGCCGGGTTCGACGCGGAGCGACAGGCCGGCGAGGGCTCGGTGGGCGCCGTAGTGCTTCTCGACGGCCTCGAGCTCGACGGTCGCGCCGGCTGTGGCGAGCGACGCCGGTGCGGCAGGGGCGGTGACGGTCATGCGGACTCCTTCCGGCGGCGCCGCTGACGGGCACCGGTGCCGGACCGACGGGTCCCGATCCGGCCGATGACGACGAGCAGCAGGAACCCGAACACCAGGGCGCCGAGCGAGAAGATCGCGGCGACGTACGGGTCGGTCTGCTGCACGAGCACGAGCGCGGTCTGGAACGTCGTGCGGGACAGGAACGAGGCGAGGGTGTACTCGCCGAGGACGACCGTGATGGTGAGGAAGCACGCGGCCGTGATGCCGCGGCGGAGGTTCGGCAGGAGCACCCGCCACGTCACCGCCCACCACGAGGCACCGAGCGACCGTGCGGCCTCGGACAGGACGGTCAGGTCCGTCGCGGTGATGGCCGCTGCGATCGGGCGGAACGCGAAGGGCAGCGCGACGACGCCGATCGCGAAGGACAGCGTCCACGCTCCCGAGCCGAACACCTGGGCGACGACCTGGTACACGGGGATGAACCCGACGACGAGCACCACGACCGGCACGGTGATCGGCACGATGCAGACGAACTCGAGGACTCGGCGCAGGCGCGGGTAGCGGAGCGCGGTGACGATCTGCGCCGGCAGGAGCACGAGCAGCACGATCGCCACCGTGATCACCGCGATGAGGAGCGAGGCGCCGAGGCCGTCGAACACCGGCTGGTAGGTCGAGGCGTTGATCGGGTCCGTGATCGCGGAGTAGTGCGCGAACGTCAGGCCGCCGTCCGTCCCCTGGCGGAAGGTGAACTGCGCGAGGGCGACGAGCGGGACGGCGAACACGAGGCCGATCACGATCAGCACGATCGCGGCGGTGACCCGTGACGGGGCCGCGCCGAAGCGGGGCACGCGAGTCGCGCCTCCAGGCCGACCCGACGGACGGGACCGACGCGACGGACGGGACCGACCCGAGCGACGCGACGTGCCGGACGTGGCCGCGCTCATCGTTGCCACCTCGCTGCTCGACGCTGCAGGAGCGAGTACGCCCCCATCACGACCGCCATCACGACGACCATGCCGAAGGCGAGCACCCCGGCCACGTTCTGCAGCCCGATGATCGTCTCGCTGGTGAGCTGCGTGCGGATCGTGAGCGGCACGATGCCGCCCTGCGAGATGAGCGCCGCGGCGGTCGCGAACGACGAGAAGCCGTTCGCGAACAGCAAGAGCAGCGATCCCCAGAACGCCGGCGCGAGCACGGGCAGGCCGATGCGGCGCCAGTACGTGACGCGGGAGGCGCCGAGCGTGGCGGCCGCCTCGCCCCACTGCGCCTTGACGCCCTCGAGCGCCGGCATGAACGTCAGCACCATCAGGGGCACCTGGAAGTACACGTAGGGGACGACGAGTCCGGGCACCGTGTAGAGGAACGCGCCGTTCGCGTTGAGGTCGACGTGGAACGCCGACACCAGCCACGTGGTGACGACCCCCTGAGCACCGATCGTCGCGATGAACGCGAAGGCGAGCATGACGCCGCCGAACTGGGCGAGGACGCTCGCGGCCGAGTCGATCATCGACCGCACGAGCCCGTCGGGGCGGAGTGCGGCGAGCGCCCAGCAGACGATCGCCCCGATGACCGCGCCGATCACGGCGGAGACGGCGGACAGCGCGAAGGAGCCGCCGAAGGCCCGCAGCACGGACGGGTCCGCGAACGCGGCGAGGTTCGCGAAGGTGACGTGTCCGGCGGCGTCGAAGAACCCGCTGCCGACGGCGATCGCGGCGGGGACGGCGAGGAAGAGCACGACGTACGCCGCGAAGGGGGTGAGGCCGAGCCACGCGATGCCGCCGCGGCGCCGGACAGGGGGTCCGGCGACGCGGCGGGCGGTGACATCGGCGGGGGCCGGCGCGACGCTGGTGGCGGCGGCCCCGGCCGTGGCGGGAGCGGGGGTCGCGCCCGGCGCGAACGCGCTCCCACCCGGTGCCGATGCGCTGGTCATGCCGCTCAGGACCCCATCGTCGAGGCCCACTTCGCCGACAGCACCTTGGCCGCCGCGGTGGCCTGCTCGTCCGTCAGCTCCACGTAGTCCTTCGGCGCGCCACCGGCTGCGTCGAGGGCGTCCTGGTCGACCTTGCCCGACTTCTCGAGCGCGGCGAGCGTGGAGGGGAAGGCACCGGCCTGGAGGTACAGGTTCTGCACGTCGGGGCTGGCGATGTACTCCTGCCAGAGGCGAGCGGCCGCGGGGTGCGGTGCGTCCTTGCTGATCGCCTGGGAGTAGTACGAGCCGAGGGCCTGGCCCTCCGGGACGACCGTCTTCCAGTTCTTGTTGCCGGAGGCACCGGCGGCCGGGCCCCACGCGAGGTTGTTGTACGACCACTGGATGACCACCGGGGTCTCACCCGAGGCGACGGTCGCCTGCGTCGGCAGCACGTTCTGGAAGTTGCCGGCCTGCTTGAGCTTGCCGAAGTAGGTCACCCCGGCGGTGATGTCGTCCGCCGAGCCGCCGTTCTCGAGTGCGGCGAGGTACACCGCGGACGCGGCCTGGTTCGCCTGGGTGGGGTCGCCCGAGATCGAGACCTTGCCCTTGTACTCGGAGCCGAGCAGGTCGTTCAGGTCCTTCGGCGCGTCCGTGATCTTCGACGAGTCGTAGCCGATCGACATGAGGCCGGTGTAGTCGCGCGTCCAGGCGCCCTTCCCGTCCTTGAGGTTCGCCGGGATGTCGTCCCAGTTCGCGACCTTGTAGTCGGTGAGGAGGTCGAGGTTCTGCTGCAGGACCGCGTTGCCGAGGTCGAGCACGTCCGGGGCGGTCGACTGGCCCTTCTGGGACTTCACCGCGGCGACCTCGTCGGCGCTCGAGCCGTTCGGGTTCGCGGAGTTGATCGTGATGCCGTACTTCTTCGTGAAGCCGTCGATGATCTTGCCGTAGTTCGCCCACGACGGCGGCAGTGCGATGACGTTGAGCTGTCCCTCCGCCTTCGCTGCCTTGACGAGGGCGTCCAGGCCGCCCGCCGACTCGGCGCTGGTCGCGGTCTTCCAGTCGGCGTCGGAGCTGCCCGACGTGCTGGCGGAGCTGGTCGCCGAGCATCCGGCGAGGGTGACGATCGCGGCGGCGGCGAGGGCGATGCCGGCCAGGGTGCGCTTGTGCTGCACGGGGTGTGCCTTTCGGGTGCTTCGGGGCGGTCCCGGGGTCCGGGTTCTGGATGATCGTGGCCCTGGCCGGTTTCCGACCCGTGCTGCGGTGGTGAACGGTGGCGGAACAGCGGGTGCGCCTGTAGGTTTCGCGTGTCAGCGCGCGTCGCGCTGCGCTTCGGTTCACGGCCTGGAGGCACGGATGCGGTTCACGACGACGGTCCTGCAAGCGAGGAAGACGGCCACCGGACTGCCCGTCCCGCAGTCCGTGATCGACGCGCTCGGCTCCGGGAAGCGCCCCGCGGTGATCGTCACCATCAACGGCGGCTACACCTACCGCTCCACCGTCGGCGTCATGAACGAGCAGTTCCTCGTCCCGCTCTCGGCGGAGCACCGTTCGGCGGCGGGCATCGCGGCCGGGGACTCGGTCGAGGTCACGATCGAGGTGGACGCCCAGCCGCGGAGCGTCGACGTGCCGGACGACCTGGCGACGGCGCTGCACGAGGCGGGGATGCGGGCAGCGTTCGACACGCTGTCGAACTCGCGGCAGCGCGCGATCGTCGACCCGGTCGTGCAGGCGAAGGCCCCGGAGACCCGGCAGCGGCGCATCGACAGGGCCGTGGAGTCCCTGCGCCGGTAGGCCGCGTGGGATGCGGCGTTCTCGGTACCGGCCGGACGGACGAACCGGGCATCACCGGGAGTCCGGTGACCGTTTGCCCCGGATTGCCTGATCGGCCCCTCCCCCCGCGACCCGATCCACCGGTCCGCCTCGATATGTGAGGCATGACCCATCGCCTTCCCATCGCTGTGCTCGGCGCCGGAGCCGCCGGCTGCGCCACCGCTCTCGCCCTCGCCCACGCCGGCCACGACGTCACGCTGATCGACCGACGCGGTCTGCTCGAAGGGACGAGCAACGGCACACCGGCCCGGCTCGGCCTCGGCTTCCACTACGCAGACCGCGCCACCGCGCTCCTCCTGCTCGAGCACACCGTCGACTTCGTCACCCGCCTCCCCGGGAGCACGCTGGCGGATCGACCAGGCGCCCCGGATTCGGTCCGGCACGCCCGGTACTTCATCGCACGGGACTCGCTCTTCACACCCGACGAGCTCCGCGGCACCCACCGGGCACTTGCGGCGAGGTACGCCGAGCTCTGGCAGGAGCACGAGGGCCGGCTCCCCTACGGCGAACCCGAGCAGTTCCTCCGCGAACTCGCTCCGGAGGAGTACGAGCACGACACGGCGACCGCGCGGGTCGTCGCGGGCTTCGACACCCGCGAGGTCCTCATGGACTGGCCGCACGTCCGCCGAGCACTGCTCGACGCCGTCACCGCGGAGCCCCGCGTCCGGGTCGTCACCGGTGCCGAGGTCGTCGGCGTCGACCGCCACGCTCCCTTCCGTTCGGTGGTCCGCATCGAGGACGCCGCCGGTCGGGCGGCGCAGCTCGGGGCATCGCTCGTGGTCAACTGCACCTGGGAGAACATCGACCGTCTCACGGCGAGTGCTGGGCTCCCGGTCAACGCCGAGGCCGTGAACCGGCTGAAGGCGCTGCTGGAGCTGCGCCTGCCCGCCTCGCTCGTGGACCTGCCGTCGACGTTCTTCTGCATCGGACCGTTCGCGATGTTCTCGAACATGGGCGACGGCCGGGGCATGGTCACGTACGCGCCGGACACGAACGTGCGCGCGTACCCGGCGGGCGACGGCGTGGCCGAGATCATGCGTGCACTCGACGGCCAGACGTCGCGGAAGGCGGATGACGAGCTCGCCGCGCGTATCCTCGCGGGAGTCGCGTCGTTCATCCCGGGAATGGCCGGCGCCGAGCCGCTGGCGCTCCGGTACGGCGTGGTCCGCACGCACGGCTCCTCCGCGCTCGACGACCGCGGCAGCGACATCCACCGACGCGACTACAGCGGCGTCCGGGTGGAGGCACCGGACCTGATCACGAACGCGGCCACGAAGCTCATCTACTTCCTGCGCAACGCGGACGACGTGACCACGCGGGTCGCCGAGGTCCTGCCGCCGCCGACGGACCGTGCGCGTCCCGGGGACTGGGTCACGCCCGTGGCCGCCGGAGCGCGACGATGATCGTCGGTCCCAGGGGCGGCGATCCGGCCCTGCGGCGCACGCCGAGCATCGACGGGCTCCGCGAGCTCGCGCGGCGGCGTACGCCCCGCGCGGTGTTCGACTTCGCCGACGGGGCGGCCGAACGCGAGTCGAGCGCACGCCGGGCCGTGGCCGCGTTCGACGAGCTGGACTTCGTCGCACGCGCCTTCCAGGACGTCTCGGTCGTCGATCCGACCGCGGAGGTCCTCGGCTCCCGCGCGGCGGCACCCTTCGGGATCGCGCCGATCGGGTTCACCCGTCTGGTGCACCCCGCGGGTGAGATCGCCGGCGCACGAGCGGCGGCGAGCGCGGGGGTGCCGTTCACCCTGTCGGCGATGGGCACCACGACGATCGACGGACTGCGGGAAGCGGTACCGGATGCCCGACTGTGGATGCAGCTCTACCTGCACCGTGACCGCAGCCGGATGCGTGCGGTGCTCGACCGCGCCGCTGCCGCCGAGTACGAGGCGCTCGTCGTCACGATCGATGCGCCGACCGCCGGCGCCAGGTACCGCGACACGGCGAACCGTCTCGCCGTGCCGCTGCGCCTCGACGCCCGCCGGGCGCCGTCCGCGCTCCGCCATCCCCGGTGGTGGCTGGCACACCTCCGGGACGAACCGCTGCGCTTCGCCTCGGTCGACCGGGCTGAGGGATCGATGGCGGAGGTGTTCGCGTCCGTCTTCGACCCCGCCATGACGCTCCACGACCTCGCCTGGGTCCGCGAGCACTGGGCCGGGCGGCTCGTGGTGAAGGGCGTCCAGCGGCCGCGCGATGCGGTCGCCGCCGTCGAGGTGGGCGCCGACGCGGTCACGCTCTCCGTACACGGCGGCCGGCAACTCGACCGCGCGATCGCGCCGCTGCACGTGCTTCCCGAGACCGTGCAGGCGGTCGCCGGTCGCGCGGAGGTCCACATCGACTCGGGCATCCGATCCGGGGCGGACATCGTCGCGGCGGTCGCCCTCGGAGCCGATTGCACGCTCGTCGGCCGCGCCTACCTGTACGGGCTCATGGCGGGCGGGCAGGCGGGGGCCGATCGATCCATCGCCATCCTGTACGAGGAGATCGAGCGCACGATGCGGCTGCTCGGCGTGTGCTCGCTCACCGAGCTGCGCGAGTCCCATGCCGTCCGGACCCGGGCCGCCGGCCGTGCCTCCGCGCTCGCGAGTCAGGCGCCGAGTTCGACCAGCACTCGTGGGATCTCCGTCACGAGCTCACTCGCCAGGTAGCCGAGCGGGCCGACCTGCACCGCCAGCCGGTCCCCCGCGGCCGCGTGCACGTACGACGCCCACGCCGCTGCCTGGGCCGGCTCGGCCCCGCGCGCGAGCAGCCCGACGATCGCGCCGGAGAGCACGTCGCCGCTGCCGCTCGTGCCGAGCCCGCCGGTCCCCGTGCCCTTGGCCCACGCGCGGCCGTCCGAGGTCGCGATCGTGTCCCCGAGGGCGACCACGGCGCCGAACCGTTCGGCGATCGCCAGCGCGTCGGCCACGTCATCGTCGAGCGGGCGGCCGAGCAACCGCTCCGCCTCGCCACTGTTCGGCGTCATCACGAGCCGTCCGCGCAGGGGCCGCAGTTCGGCTCGCACGTCGGCGACGACCCCGAGCGCGAAGGCGTCGAGCACGACGAGCGTGTCCGGTCCGACGGCACCCGCGATCCTGGCAACGAGGTCGCGGGTGCCGTCCGGTTCGTCGAGACCCGGTCCGAGCAGCACGGCGTCGGCTCTGGCGAGGTCGTCGACGATCCCCTCGATCGCCCCGAGGGCGACGTGACCGTCGGCGTCCTCGTCGAGGGGTTCGACGCCGGACTCCGGGACGGCGACCGCGACTTCGTGCGCGACGCTCCGCGCGACCGCCAGGGTGAGGCGTCCCGCTCCGACCCGGAGTGCGGCGAGCGCCGAGAGCATCGTGGCCCCGGGCGTCCGGGCGGCGCCGCCGATGACGAGCACCTGGCCGCGACCGTACTTGCTGCCGCCCACCTCCGGCAGCGCCCACTCGCGCAGCAGGTTCGGGGTGACGGGGATCGGTTCAGCCGGCACGGACGTCGTCCTTCCGGCCGCTGTGCTCGGTGACCTCGGCATCCGGGTCCTCGGCGAGGTGCTGGACGGCGGAGAACTCCTCGAGGGTCCACGGCGCTCCCGGGCGGTCGCGCCGGAGTCGCGTCAACGAGGCGTTGGCCACCGTGTGCGTCGCGGCGAAGTCCATGAGGGCGGGTTCGTCGAGGTCGAGGCACACCGCGACGGTCAGCATGACGACGGCGTCGTGCGCGGCGATCAGCAGGCGTTCCGGGCCCTCGAGCCGGTCGAGGTCGACGAGCAGTGACCGCAACCGGAGCTTCACGTCCACCCAGGACTCCCCGCCGGCCGGCCGGTGGTAGTACTTGCCGAGCCACTGCCGGCGGCGTTCCTCATCGGGGTAGCGGTTCCGCACGCCGGCGCGTGTCAGCAGGTCGAGCACGCCGAGCTCCCGGTCACGGAGCCGTTCGTCCACCCGCTTCGGTGGTTCCGCGAGTCCACCCGCGGCGAGCGCGATGCCGATGGTCTGCTGCGCGCGCAGGTACGGCGACACCCAGAGCGCGACCGGGACGTCGTCGACCCCGCGCTCGGCGAGTTCGGCACCGAGCGCGCGGGACTGTTCCTCGCCGAGCGCGCTCAGCGGGACGTCGGCGTCGCGGTGGTCGACCTCGATGACGTCGGCGCCGGCGGCCTCGGCACGCGCTGCGGCGACGTTGGCGGTGGACTCCCCGTGTCGGACGAGCCAGATGTCGGTGACTGCCATGCCACCACGTTAGGCCGCGGCGCCTCAGGCGCTGACCAGGATGGCGCTCGACGGCGGGCGCACAGGACGCGGCAGCCCCCGAGCCCGCAGCAGCAGCACGGCGCCGGACGGAACGCACCCGTGTCCCGTCCGGCGCCGCGGTCTCCCGGCCGGACCCGCTGCCTCAGGCCCGGCGTACCCGCAGGGTCACGATCTCGAAGGGCCGGAGCGTGAGCACGACCGGCTCCCCCGCGTCCCACGAGTCCCCCGACGGGCGTTCCAGCAGGTCCACCGCCGCCACCGATGCGACGTCGAACCCGAAGTCGACGCCGACGTCCGCCGCGCGGCCGCCGGACGCCTCGTAGAGCCGCACGACGACGTCGCCGGAGCGGTCCTCGGCGAGCTTGACGGCCTCGACGAACACCTGCGGCGACGACACGGTCACGATCGGCTCGACGGTCGTCGAACCCGGCACAGCCCGCACGGGCAGGTTGAGCCGGTACCCGGAGTCGGCGGCGTCCAGCACCGACTCGCCGACACGGAGCACGGTGCCGAACACGTGGTGGCCCTGGTCGGCGTCCGGGTCCGGGAACGTCGGCCCGCGCAGCAGCGACTCGCGGACGAGCGTGGTGGTCCCGCCGTCCGCCCGGGTCGAACGGGTGATGTCGTGCCCGTACGTGGAGTCGTTCGCCACGGCGACGCCGAATCCCGGCTCGGCCACGTGGACCCAGCGGTGCGCCGACGTCTCGAAGCGGGCCATGTCCCACGAGGTGTTCTGGTGCGTCGGCCGGTCGATGTGCCCGAACTGGATCTCGCTCGAGGCGGAGCCCGCACGGACGTCGAGCGGGAACGCCAGCTTGAGCAGCTTCTGGTGCTCGTGCCAGTCGACCTCGGTCTCGATCGTGAGTTCCGGCTGCCCGGCGACTGCGGAGTACCGGGTCGTGATCGTCGAGGAACCGAACGACCTCGACACCACGAGCGAGGAATCGGCGATGTCCACCGAGGACGCCGACAGCACCGTCCCGCTGCGCTGGTACGCCCGGTCGATGTCCCACGCCTCCCACTGGTTCGGGGTGTCCCGGAACACCGTGTACTCCCCGGCGGCGGAGCCGGGCGCGACGGCGTCCCGTCCGGTGGCGTGGTCGACGAGCGACACGACGTGGCCGGCCGCGTCGACGGTCGCGGTGACGACGCCGGTGTCGAACACGAAGCGGTCGCCGTTCCGGACGGGAGGCACGGGTCGCGCCTCGTCACCGAGCGAACCACCCAGGGCGGTTGCGCCCCCCGCCGCCACGGGCGAGGCGTTGAAGCGCACGACGGTCCCGACGGACGCGCTGCCACCCTCGGCACCGGACGACGGCGCGTCGAGGAGTGCTCCGCCGTCGCCGCTCCCCGGGCCGGCACCGCCGGCGAGCGCGGTCGACGAGGCGCCCACACCGGCGAGCGCCGCGGCGCCACCGTTCGCGAGCGCGGCGGTCGCGTTCCCGATGAGCCCCTCGAGGACCTCGGCGACGCGGGCGTAGTTCGCTTCGGCGTTCTCGTAGACCCAGGCGATCGACGACCCGGGCAGGATGTCGTGGAACTGCTGCAGGAGGACGGTGTGCCAGGCCTCCTCGAGCTCCTCGTACGGGTAGTCGAGTCCGAGCCGGACGGCGGCGGTCGTCGCCCAGAGCTCGGCCTCGCGCAGCAGGTGCTCGGAGCGCCGGTTGCCCTGCTTCGTGCGGATCTGTGACGTGTAGGTGCCGCGGTGGAACTCGAGGTACATCTCCCCCGACCACACGGCCGGCGTCGGGAGTGCCTGCTCGAGCTCCTCGAACACCTGGGCCGGGGTGCCGAGGTCGACGCGGGGCGACCCGTCGAGGTCGTGCTGCCGTCGGGCGGCGGCGACCATCTCACGGGTGGGGCCACCACCGCCGTCGCCGAAGCCGTACAGCAGCATCGAGGTGTTCGCGACGCCGCGCTCCTTGTTCTGCCGTTCGCCGCGGTGCAGGTCGGCGGGCGACACGTCCGAGTTGTACGTGTCCGCCGGGGGCAGGTGGGTGAGGACCCGTGAGCCGTCGATGCCCTCCCAGTGGAAGGACGTGTGCGGGATGACGTTCGTCTCGTTCCACGAGGGCTTCTGCGTGACGAACCACTTCGAGCCCGCGGCGCGGACGATCTGCGGCAGAGCGCCCGAGTAGCCGAACGAGTCGGGGAGCCAGGCCTCGGGGGTGTCGATGCCGAACTCCTCGAGGAACAGGCGCTTGCCGGCGACGAACTGCCGGGCGAGTGCCTCACCGCCGGGCAGGTTCGTGTCGGACTCGACCCACATGCCGCCGACCGGGATCCACCGTCCCTCGGCGACCCGCTCCTTGATGCGGGCCCAGATCGACGGGTAGCCGTCGCGGATCCACGCGTACTGCTGTGCTGACGAGCAGGCGAAGGTGAAGTCCGGGTCGCGGTCCATCAGGTCGAGCACGTTCGAGAACGTGCGGGCGCACTTGCGGATCGTCTCACGGACCGGCCAGAGCCAGGCGGAGTCGATGTGTGCGTGGCCGACGGCGATCGCCCGGTGCGCGGCGGCGCTCGCGGGGACGGCGAGCACGGGTGCGAGGACCGCGCGGGCGTCGGCCGCGGTGCCGGCGACGTCGTCGGGGTCGAGGGCGTCCGCGGCCCGTTCGAGCACGCGGAGGACGTCCGCGCCACGGGTACCGTCGGTGGGCAGCTCCGCCATCAGGCCGCGGAGGACCCAGAAGTCCTGCTGGAGTTCCCACACGGTGTCGTCGCGTTCGACGACCTCGAGCGCCTTGAGTCGGTAGATCGGCTTCGTGCCCGCGGTCGATCGCGACCCGAGCGGGGTGGCGCCCTGGAAGGAGTCGCCGCCGATGTCGGGGTTCGCGGCGGCCTCGACGTAGAGCTCGAACGTCTCGCCGGGGCCGGCCTCGATCGGCACGGTGTCGTTCTTCGGCTCGATGCCCTTGACGGTGGAGCCGTCCGGGCGCCACACGAGCCCCTCGGCCTGGAACCCGGGTTGCCGCTTCGTGAAGCCGAGGTCCACCAGGAGTTCCGCGGTCGTGCCCGGGGCCGTCCCGAAGTCGTCCGGGACGGTGCCGCGGATCCGGAACCACGTGGTGCCCCAGGGCCGGCCGCCCCACGAGCTGCCGACCGTGAACGGCTCGTACTCGGCGCGCACCGCGACGTCGAACGGCACGGGTTCGTCGGGCACGGTCCACGCCGCGATCTCCACCGGCGCGGACCTGCGGTGGACGGCCGGGTCGATGCGGTCCCGCACGAGGCGGGCGATCCGGGCTTCGACGAGCGGTTCGTCGTGGTGCATGGAGTGGATTCCTTTCGGAGGACGGATCGACGTACGGGGCGGGCGTCAGCCCTTGATGCCGCCGGCGAGGGCGTTGCCGCCGCCGAGACCTCGGGACACGAGCACGTAGAGGGCGATGACGGGCACGGAGTAGATGATCGAGAAGGCCGCGAGCTGCCCGTACGCGACCGCCCCGTACTGCCCGAAGAAGTTGAAGATGCTCACGGCGGCGGGCACCTTGTCGGGCGAGAGCAGCAGGACGAAGGGGACGAAGAAGTTCCCCCACGCCTGGATGAACACGAAGATGAACACCACGGCGATGCCCGGGCGCATGAGCGGCACGACGATGCGCATGAGCGTGGTCATCATCGAGGCGCCGTCGGTCCACGCCGCTTCCTCGAGCGAGATCGGCACCGAGTCCATGAAGTTCTTCGCCATCCAGATCGCCATGGGCAGCGAGGTCGCGGCGAGGAAGAAGATGCAGCCCCACACGTTGTCGATGAGGTTGAGCGACACGAACAGGGCGTAGACCGGCACCATCATCGCGGTGATCGGCAGACCTGTGCCGAACAGGATCCCGTACAGGAACGGCTTGTTGACGCGCATCTTGTAGCGGGACAGCGGGTAGGCGGCGAGGATCGCGACGACGACGGTCACGAGGGCGCACCCACCGGAGATGAGCAGGCTGTTCGCGAGCGGGATGAACGACAGTTCCGGCGTGAGGACCTTCGTGAAGTTGTCGAGCGTGAAGTGCGACGGCAGCTTCACCGACAGCGACGCGTCGGGGTCGACGGACGCGAGCACGAGCCACAGCAGCGGCACCGCGAAGCACAGCGCGATGACGAGCAGCACGATGTTCGACACCCACCGCATGGTCCGCCCGCGGGGGGAGGTCATGTGCAGGGCACCGGGTGCGGTGACCGAACGGGTCGTGGTCGTCTCGGGACGAGCGGCGGTCAGTGCCATCAGTCCACCTCCGGCTTCAGGGCCCTGATGTAGATGATCGAGAACACCGCGCCGACCACGAGCAGGATCGTGGCGATCGCCGTCCCGAAGCCGAGCTGCGAGAACTTGAACGCCTCCTGGTACGCCAGGATCGGCAGCGTGGACGAGTTCGTGCCCGGACCGCCGGCCGTCATCACGTAGATGAGCGTGAACACCGACAGCGTCTGCAGCGTGGTGAGCATGAGGTTCGTGGAGATCGACCGGCGGATGACGGGCAGCGTGATGAACACGAGCCGCTGCCAGCCGGTGGCCCCGTCGACCTCGGCGGACTCGGTGATCTCCTCCGGGACCTCCTGCACGGCCGCGGAGTACACGAGCATCGAGAACGCCGTGCCGCGCCAGATGTTCGCGAGGATCACGGCGAGCATCGGGTACGTGTAGAGCCAGTTCGGGCCGCTGATCCCGATGCCGCTGAGGAACTCGTTGAGCGTCCCCTTGTCGTTGAAGAACGCGTACGCCGCGAACGACGCCACGATCTCGGGCAGGACCCACGCGGCCACGACGAAGGTGCCGACGATCGCCCGGACCGCACGGTGGGCGCTCCGCATGAGGAGCGCCAGCCCGAGGCCGAGCACGTTCTGCCCGACGACGGCGGAGGCGAGGAGGAAGACGATCGTCAGGATGACGGACTTCGGGAAGTCCGGGTCCTGGAACAGCTCGACGTAGTTCTTCAGGCCGACGAACTGCTGGTCCGCGGCTCCGACGCCCGTCAGCGCCGAGTTGGTGAACGACCCGTAGAACGACGAGATGACGGGGCCGAGCAGGAAGATGACGAGGAGCACCACTGCGGGGAGGAGCGGGACCGCTCGTCCGACGTTCCGCAGTGGCCGCCGCTTGCGCGGCGCCGGTGGATCGGTGCGCTTCGGCGCGCCGGGCGCCGACAGCGTCGGCGCGAGGGGGGTGGTGGACACAGTGGTTGCCTTCCGGGTGCGGAGGGGGTTCCGAAGGTGGGTGGGGTCCGGACTGGAGGCGCGGCGCACGACGCGAGCCGCGCCTCCAGTCCGTCAGGTCGTCCCGTTCCGTCAGCCGGACGTGGTGTGGTCCTTGCCGACCACGCCGATGACGCTCTTGTCGTAGGCCGCCGCGGCTTGCTTCGGCGTCTGCTGCCCCGTCATCACGGACTCCATGGCGACCTGGATGGCGTTGGAGACCTGGGAGTAGTCACTCGTCGCCGGTCGGAAGTTCGTGTGCTCCACGAGTCCGGAGAAGAACTTGAACGTCGGGTTGGAGGCGTCGTACGACGGGTCCTCGGCGACGTCCTTGCGGACCGCGATCTGGCTGTTCTCGATGTCGTACTTCAGCGAGCCCTCCTTGTTGAGGAAGGTCGAGATGAAATCGAAGGCGGCCTGCGGGTCCTTGGAGTTCTTGCCCACCGCGAGGGTCCAGCCGCCGGACATCGAGTTGTAGCCCGGGTCCTGGCCGTTCTGCGTCGGCATCGGCGCCTGACCCATCACCTTGTTCCAGTCCGCCCACGGAGCGGTGCCGGACTTCAGCCACGTGCCGGACTGCCACGACCCGTCGAGGTCGATCGCGAGCTGGCCCTTGGGCAGCCACGTCTGCGCGATCGTGGTGCCGACGTTCGTGTCGAGGGCCTGCTGCGGTGTCGGGCCGAGGCCACCCTGGTAGACGTCCTTGATGAACTGCAGCGAGTCCTCGAACTGCTTCGAGCCGGTGACCCACTTCTTGTTCTTGTAGAGCGTGTTGCCGGAGCCGTCCGCGCCGTACAGGAGCATCTCGAAGCCCTGCATCGTCGACGCCTCGCCCTGGGGCTTCCCCGAGTACACGTTGAACGGGATGACGTCCGGCTTCTTCTCCTTGATGGTCTTCGCGGCCGCCAGCACGTCGTCCCACGTCTTCGGCTTCCACGGGACCGGCAGCCCGACCTCCTTGAAGATGTCCTTGTTGTACCAGAGGGCACGGGTGTCGGTGCCCATCGGGATGCCGTACGTCTTGCCGTCGACGCCCTCACCGGCCTGCTTGGCGTTGTCGTAGAACTCGCTCCAGTCCTTCCACTTCGCCGTGTACTTGTCGAGCGGGAGGAGGTACCCGGCCTGGGCGTCCGCCTTGATGAGGAAGGTGTCCTCGTACATGACGTCCGGTGCCGTGGCCGGGGCCTTGTTCATGAGCGCGAGCTTCGTGTAGTAGTCGTTCTCCTGCGCCTGGATCGGCACGAGTTCGACCTTCTTGCCCGGGTTGTCCTTCTCGTACTCCTTCTTGACGACCTTCATCTGGGCGTCGAGCTGCTGGAAGGCGCCGAACTTCTGGTACGCGATCTTGATCGTGTCGCTCGAGGCGGACCCCGAGCTCGAGCAGCCTGCCAGGCCGACCGCGGCGACGGCCACGGCTGCGAGTCCGGCGATGATGCGGGTGCGTTTCATCGGTGCTCCTTTGCACGGGTGAGGTCCGCGGGCTCCGTCGCCCGCGCGCACACTTAGTCCACCGTATTGACTTATTGCTGTCAAGGGTCCCGCGCGTCGAGCCGCTCAGATCGGGGTCGCACCGCCCGTGACCGTGATGCCGCCCGTGGCCGGCACGTCGACGAGCAGCACGCTCGGACGGCCGACGTGGCGGCCCTGCCGGATCACCACGCGGTCACCCGCCGCGGCGGCCCCGACCTCGCGCAGGTACGCGCCGGTGGCCGCCGCGGCCGAACCAGTCGCCGGGTCCTCGGTGATGCGGCCGACCGGGAACAGGTTGCGCGCCTCGTACTCCAGTGGCGCCGTCCGGTGCAGCACCGTGACCGTCCCCGACCAGCCGGCCTCGCGCATGAGGTCCGCGAGCGGCGACGGGGCGAACCGGAACTGGTGGAACAGGTCCTCGTCACGCAGCACGAGGACCGGGTGCCAGTTGCCGGCGAAGGACTCCCGGACCGGGAACCCCTCGGCGACGTCGTCCGGCGTCAGCCCGAGCAGCGTGAACAGCCGGTCGCAGCGTTGCGGGTCGATCGGTCGGGAGGCCGGTTCGACACTCGTCATCGCCACCCGCACACTGCCGTCCGGTGCCCTCGTCGCGTCAAGGGCGATCGCTCCCGCGGGTGTCGTGAAGACCCGCTGCCCGAGGCCGTGCCGCTCTGCCAGCACCACCGCCGTCGCGACCGTGGCGTGGCCGCAGAACGGCACCTCGGCCGCCGGCGAGAAGTACCGCAGCCGCGGGCCGGTCGGGGTCTCGCCGACGACGAAGGCGGTCTCGGGGTAGGCGACCTCGCGCGCGATCGCGAGCATCTCGTCGTCGGACAGGGCCGCCGCATCCAGCACGATGCCGGCGGGGTTGCCACCGCCCGGCTCGGAGGCGAACGCGGTGTACCGGAGGATCTCGACGCTCATGCTGCGACGGTAGCGCCGGGCTGCGGCGTCGTGCGCGGGCCGATCCGCGGCGCGTGGCCTCCGGCGAGGCGCGCGCACCGCGTTTCGCCACCGCTACTCGGCGGCGACTCCGGCGGCTCCGGCTCCGGCTCCGGCTCCGGCTCCGGCTCCGGCTCCGGCTCCGGCACGGCGTCGGCGCAGGACCAGCACGCCGACGCCCGCTGCGAGGAGCAGGAGGGCCACGAGCGCCCCGCCCCCGAGGCCCTCGGCGCCGGTGAAGGCCAGCTCACCCGTCACCGGGTCGATCGTGATCGTCGTCCAGCCGATGACCGTGCCGTCCGCAGCCGTCACCACGATCCGGTGCTCGCCCGCCGGGGCGTCCGCCGGGATCGTCACCGACACCGTGCCGTCAGCGGCGACCGTCACCGTGCCCAGCAGCGTCGGGGTCGAGAACAGCCACACGTCGACCCGGTCACCGGCGTACCGCGTGCCCACACCGACCGTGATGGTCTCCCCGGGACGGGCCGTCGCGGGCGCCGTCAGTGTGCCGCGGTCCGCCTCGGTCAGCGACGTCTCCGAGGGGGCCACCGGCGTCGTGCCCGGCACCGGAACCGGGGTCGGCGTGGAGCCGCTGCCCGGGGTCGGCGACGGCGTGGACCCGTCCCCCGGCGTCGGCGTCGGCGTCGGCGTCGCGCCACCGTCACCCGGCGTCGTCCCACCGTCGTCCGTGCAGGGGTAGGTGCCCGTGCGGAGCGAGAACCCGTCGGTGTCGTTGTCGTCCGTGTAGAACGTCGCACGCTCTCCCGAGGCGCAGACGCCCGAGATCGCGAAGCCCTCGTTCGCCAGGGTCCGGTCAGCCGCCGAGGGTGCCTCGTGGACCGTCGACGCCGTGAAGGCCCCGTCCGTCACGTCGTACAGCGCCGCCCGTCCGGAGCACGCGTCGTCGCAGACCACCCAGAGCGCGTCGAGCGTCGGGTCGAACTGCACGTCCGCGACGACGGCGAACGGCGTCGCGATCGTGGCCACGCGCTGGAACGAGCCGCCGTCCATCAGGGCGTAGGCGTACACGCTCGCGGTGCCCTCGACCCCCACGAAGAACAGGCCGTCACCGTGCCCGGCGTAGGTCGACGGCGAGTACGCGACGCCGGTGTGCTCGTCCGCGAAGCCGTGCGCGGTGAGCCAGGAGTCCGGGATCCACGTGACGCCCTCGAGACCGGCGTTCGCGCCGAGCCCCGGGAAGTCCGCGGCGAGGTTCCACTCTTCGGTGGCGTCCAGCGTCGCCTGCGAGCCGTCGGTCGTGGCGAACCGCAGGACCGCGGGTCGGCTCGTCGACGACACGTCGTTGTTCCGCTCGGTCGAGACGTACACGGCGCCGGGGTCGTCGCTCGTGACGGTCACACCCTCGGCGTCCGGGGTGCCCGAGCCGTCGGCGTAGTGCAGCACCGTGCCCGCGGCGTTCGACGGTGCCCAGCCGCCCGTGCCGTCCGAGACGAGGTGGTAGAGCAGGCCGTCGCCGTTCTGCACCGCCCAGAGCTGACCGTCCTCCGAGGTGGCGGACGTCGTCCAGTCGATGCCGCTCAGGTCGCCGGTGAAGGTGTCCTCGTCGTCGAGCACCCGCTCGTCCGCGCCGCCGGGCCACGCCTCGGCGGTCACGACGCCCGCGAACGCGTTCGCCGAGCCCTTCGTCGGCTCGGAGGTCTCGGCGAAGTCACCGGTGCCGTCGGGGTTGCGGCCGTACGTGGTCGCGGCGTGCGCGGTCCAGGAGTACGAGTCGACGAGCTGACCCCGGGGGTCGAAGATCCTGGCCGAGTCCGCCTTGCCGAGTCCGAAGCCGAGGTCCGCCTCGTCGAGGACGGTGAACCCGCCCGGCGCGATGGTCGCCCCCGCGGGGATCGTGTACGCATGGTCGTCCTCGCTGTCCTCGACGACGTAGCCGCCGAGGTCCACCGTGGTCGCGCCGACGTTCGTCAGCTCCACCCAGTCGCCCGGCGTCCCGCCGTCCGACTCGACCTCGTTGATGCGCACCGGCGAGGAGCAGTCGTTCGCCGTCCCCTTCGTCGACGCGGTCGTGTCCACGAGGTCGCCGGTACCGTCCGGGCACCGACCGAAGGTGACCGCCGCGTGCGTCGTCCACGAGTACCGCAGCACGAGGTCCCCGGCCGGGTCGTACACGCGCGCGGTGTCCGCTCCGCCCAGGCCGAAATCGAACCCGGGAGCGGTCGCCGACAGCTGGTCGATGACGAAGTACCCGCCGGCGGCGATCGTCGAGCCCCCGGGCAGGACGTACGCGTCGTGGCTGCTGTCGTCGTCGAGGAACGAGTACCCCGACAGGTCGATCGCCGCCGCGGAGGTGTTCTTCAGCTCCACCCAGTCGGTGTCGTCGCCGTTCGACTCGACCTCGTTCACGACGAGACCGTCCGCGGCTGCGGCACCCACGGAGGGGTCGTCGTCACCGACCGCGGCAGAGGCTGAGGCGGGTGACGTCGTCAGCACGCCGGCGGCGACGACGAGGCCGGCCGCGATGGAAGCGCCGAGGCGCAGGGCACGGGAACGCATGCAGGGTCCTTCTCGGGTGTTCGGGCGGGACCTGCACGACTGTTCAGCACCCGGGCGTCCGGCCGGTGGCGACCAGGTGAACGACGGGTGTCGCGTGCTCTAGACGCGACGGTCGTCCGACGGGAGGCGCGGGGCGGCCCGGCACCGCGCCTCCAGTCCGGCAGTGGTCACCCCACCACCACCACCACCGCGCGTCAGCGGCGGATGAGGAGCGCGCTCGCGCGCGGCGAGAGCGCGGCGTCGAGCACGAGGCAGGCGGCCCCGACCGCCGCGACGTCCGCACCGCGACCGCTCTCGTCCACCACGACGGGGTGCTTCGGGACGAGCAGCGGCGAGTCGACGATCGCCTGTCGCGCAGCCGGGAGAGCCGCACTCGCGATCCGCGACCAGAACGGTCCGCCGAACACGACGCGGTCGATGTCGAGCAGGTTCACGATGAGGACGACAGCCCTGCCCATGACGGTCCCGGCCTCGGCCGCGAGTCCGACCGCGACCGGGTCCCCCGCGTCGATCGCCTCGGCGAGGGCGTCCCAGGCGCGGTCCACGGCGGCCACGTCCCGCGGGTCACCGCCGAGCGACAGTCCGCGTGACCGGGCGATCTGCACCAGCCGGTCCGGAGCCACGGCGGCGCCGACCTCGCCCCGGGTACCGGCCGCGTCGGGCGTCCCGGCGAGCGCGCCCTGGTCGACCATGATGTGCCCGGCGTCCCCGGCGTTCGAACCGACACCGCGCACGGGTTCGTGGTCGATGACGAGCCCCACGCCGAAGCCGGTGCCGAAGTACACGAAGGCGAAGTTCCGCGCCGAGGACTCCCCCGCCAGGAACATCTCCCCCACGGCGGCCGCCGTCACGTCCTTCTCGAGCAGCACCGGGTAGCCCGTGGCCTCGGCGAGGGCGTCACGCAGCGGGACGTCCCGCCACCGCGGCAGGAACGGCGGGTCCAGCACGACACCGGCGTCGACGTCGATCGGGCCGGGGCTGGCGATCCCCACGCCGAGCACGGCGTCCACGTCGACCTGTGCCTCGGTGATCAGTCCGTCGATGGCGGTCCCGATCGTCCGGACGACCTCCGACGGGTCGTCAGCGGTCGGCGTGGACGTGGTCGTCGACGCGACGACGGTCCCGGCGAGGTCGAGCAGCACGTAGGTCACGACCGCGGGGTCGACGTGCACCCCGACCGCGTAGCGGCTGCCGGCCTCGAGCCGCAGGATGGTCCGGGGCTTGCCGCGACCGGACACGATCGTGCCGGACTCCGCGATCATCCCCGCCTCGATGAGGAAGCGAGTCACGTTCGACACCGTCTGCGCGCTGAGGCCGGTGCGCGAGGCGAGCTCGACGCGGCTGAGCCCGTCGGGCGAACGGCGCACGGCATCGAGCACGACGGTGCGGTTGAACCCGCCGATCGACGGGAGGTTCGCCCCACGCCGATGCTCTGCCATGCCGCGACCATACCGCGCCGGTCGCGCGGCAACGGTGCGGTATCGGTCTCCCCGTCTCACTGGCCCCCGCACGGGTCGCACCGTTAGCCTGATCGGCATGACGGACCTCCGCCTCGAAGAACTCTCCGCATCGACCGCCGCGGCGGCGAATTCGCTGACGCTCAAGCCCGGCCAGGAGCAGTTCGTGCAGCCCACGACGTACGGAGTCGCGGAGTCCGACGTGAAGCCGAGTTCCGCGTGGACCCGTGTGGTGCTCGACGGGGACGAGGTCGTCGGCATGATCATCGGGACCTTCGACGAGGACAACTCCGAGGAAGTGCTCCGCAGCGCGATCTGGCGCGTGAACGTCTCCGCGTCGGCGCAGGGTCGCGGCGTCGGCCGGTTCGCCGTGCAGGGCCTCGCGGACGAAGCCCGCAGCCGGGGCCTCGAGCGGCTGACGGTCGTGTACGAGCCCGGCGGCGACGACAGCCCCGAGGCGTTCTTCCGCGCCGTCGGGTTCGAGGTCGTGCGCGAGACGAAGTACGGCGACCACTTCGCGGTCCTCACGCTCTAGTGGAGCAGGACTCCGGTCCTGAGCAGGAGCAGGACTTCGGCGCCGACGTCGCGGAGGTCGTCCGGCTCATCCCGCCCGGTCGCGTGATGACCTACGGCGACGTCGCGGCCGCGCTCGGCTCGCGGGCGTCGCGGGCCGTCGGCAAGGTGATGGCGCACGAGGGCGCCGACCTGCCGTGGTGGCGCGTCGTCCGGTCCGGCGGTCTGCCGCCGGTCCACCACGAGGCGCGGGCGCACGAGCACTACCGCGCCGAGGGCACCCCGATCGTGCAGGGGAGGACAGCCTGGAGGATCGACATGCGCCGTGCGCGCTGGTCACCTCCCGCGGACGCGGACGACCAGCCGGACGACGGCTACGACCCGACGGACCCGGGCTTCCCGAGCGACCCGTTCTGAACCCACGCCGCCTCCGTCGGCCGGATGTCACGGAGGCGCTTCGCGGGCACCCCGCCGTAGAGGCCGCCGGAGCGGAGCCGACCGGCGACGACCGCACCGGCGGCGATGACGACGTCGTCCTCGACGACCGCCCCCGGCAGGACCATCGTGCGCGCTCCGATCCAGACCCTGGACCCGATCGACACGGGGCGACCGGTGGCCACGCGGTCCCAGTCCCCGGCATCGTCGATGCCGTGGTGGCTCGTGACGATGAGCACCTGCATGCCGATCGCCGAGGCGTCGCCGATCGAGACGGGTGCGACGGCCTCGATCGCCACGTGCTTGTTGCAGAACACCCCGCGGCCGATGGTGAGGTTCCGAGGGGCCCCGGTCAGGGCGAATCCGGTGCCGGGGCCGGCCTCGACGTGGGCACCGGCCGCGTTGAGGACCGCTCGCCGGAGAACGCGGGGCACCAGCGCCGATCCCAGGACGGTGGTGAACAGGACGTGCTCGGCACCGGACGACAGGTCTTGACCCAAATCACCACCGACCGTGCGGCTTCAGGCGTCGAAGCGGGTGCCCTTCGGGTTCGCCGGCAGCAGGCACATGACGAACAGCACGAGCGAGCCGATGCCGACCAGGACGTGCAGGAACTGCCAGAAGCCGGACAGGTTCGCGTCGTGCAGCCGGCGGGCGCCGAGGGCGAGCGACCCGATCAGCGTCGCGAGGCCCCACAGCACGAACAGGTACGAGCCGACGGGGTTCTCGAGCACCGGGGTGTCCGGCGTGAAGACCTGCGGCACGAGCTGCAGCACGAGGCCGATCGCGAACGACGTGATCCACCACCACCAGAACTCGGCGCGGGACGCCCGTCCGGTGAACACGGTGTACTTCCGCCAGAACCGTCGGACCGCCTCGGCGAAGGGTGCCCCGTAGAAGGGGTCGCGCAGGGCCACGCCGCCGGGCTGCACGCTGTCGTCGCTCATGGGTCAAGCCAACCACGTCGTGCAGCCCGGCACCGCCTCACACGAGCGAGTCGCGCCAGGCCGCGTGGAGCTGGGCGAACCGCCCGGTCCCCGCGATGAGGTCGTCCGGGGTGCCGTCCTCGACGATGCCCCCGTACTCCATCACGAGCACCCGGTGGGCGATCGCGACCGTGGACAGTCGGTGCGCGATGATCACCGCGGTCCGGTCGGCGAGGAGCGTCTCCAGCCCCTCCTGCACGAGCCGCTCGGACGGGATGTCGAGCGACGCCGTGGCCTCGTCGAGGATGAGCACCTTCGGGTCCGCGATGAACGCCCGGGCGAACGACAGGAGCTGCCGCTGCCCGGCCGACACCCGGCCGCCGCGCTTGTTCACGTCGGTGTCGTACCCGTCGGGCAGCGCCATGATGAACTCGTGCGCGCCGACCGCCCGCGCCGCCGCCTCGATCTCCTCGCGGGAGGCCCCGGGCTTGCCGAGCGCGATGTTGTCCGCGACGGTCCCGGAGAACAGGTAGGCCTCCTGCGTGACCATGACGATCGCGCGGCGCATGTCCTTCGGGTCGAGGTCCCGCAGGTCCACCCCGTCGAGCTTCACCGAGCCCTGAGACGGATCGTAGAAGCGCGCCATGAGCTTCGCGAGCGTCGACTTGCCGGCACCGGTCGACCCGACGAGGGCGATCGTCTGCCCAGCCGGGATGTGCAGGTCGAACTCCGGCAGGACGACCTTGCCCGCCTTGTACGCGAACACGACGTCGTCGAAGTCCATCTTCCCGGTGGCGTCGGGCAGCTTCGTCGGCTTCGCGGGATCCGGCACGCTCGGCTGTTCCTCGAGCACACCGGAGATCTTCTCCATCGCCGCCGAAGCGGACTGGTACCCGTTGTAGAACATCGCGAGTTCCTGCGCCGGATCGAAGAAGCGCTTGGCGTACAGCGCGACGGCGAGCAGCGCGCCGACCTCGAGCGACCCGCCGACGATCCGGAAGCCGCCCACGATCACGACCGCCGCGAGCGTGGCGTTGCCGATGAGCACGAGCACCGGGTCGAACGTCCCGAACAGGTTGAACACCTTCGTGTTCGCCAGCCGGTAGTCCTCGACGTAGCCGCCGTACTCGTCCCGGTTGCGCGACTCCTTGCGGAACGCCTGCACCGCGCGGATGCCCGTCATCGTCTCGACGAAGTGCACGATCACACGGGCCGAGGTGACCCGGGTGGCGCGGAACAGCGTCTGCGAGTTCGTCTGGAACCAGCGGATCAGGAACCACAGCGGCACGAGCGACAGCGCGAGCACGAGCCCGGACGTCGGGTCGAGCGCCACGAGGGCGATCGCCGTGAACACCATGTAGAGCACGCCCTGGATGAGCTGGTTCAGCCCGGAGTCGAGCAGCTCGCGGATGGAGTCGAGGTCGCTCGTCTGACGGGAGATGATCCGGCCCGACGTGTACGTCTCGTGGAACTCCAGCGAGAGCCGCTGCGTGTGCAGGAACACCCGCTTGCGCAGGTCGAACAGGATCGCCTGGCTGATCCGCGCCGCCAGCACGGTGTACCAGGCGGTGAGCACCGCGCCGGCGATCGCCACGACGATGTACGTCGCGACGACCCCGAACGCCGGCACCCAGTCGTTCCGGTCGAGCACGGCGGGCAGGGCGTTGTCGATGCCCCACGCGATGAGCGCCGGACCCGCGACCGTCCCAGCGGTCGAGATGACGACCACGACGGCGAGCAGCACCAGTCGGGCCTTCAGCGGTGCGGCGAGCGACCCGAGCAGGGCGAGGGAGCGACGCCGCAGGCGCTTGCTCTCCGCCTTGGTGAAGTCCTCGCGCTCCTCACCACGCACGCCGAGCGTGGTGATCGACGCGGTGATCGGCGCGGCAGACTGCGAGTCGGCGATGTCGTCGACGACGGGATCCGCGCCTCCCGGACCGGCGGCCGTGTCCAGGGGCAGGTTCTGTTCCTGCTGGCTCATGCCATCGCCTCCTCTCGTGCGGTGGCGTCGTCCTCGTCGAGCGACGAGATGACGTAGCGGTAGTGGTCGTTGGTGGCCATCAGCTCCGAGTGGGTGCCGACGGCCGTGACGACGCCGTTCTCCATGAGCGCCACCCGGTCGGCGAGCGTCACGGTCGACGGACGGTGCGCCACGATGAGCGACGTGGTCTCGGCGAGGACTCGGCGGAGACCGGCCTCGACCCGCGCCTCGGTGTCGACGTCGAGCGCCGACAGCGGGTCGTCGAGCACGAGCACGGACGGTCTCGCCGCGATCGCCCGGGCGAGCGCGAGGCGCTGCCGCTGGCCGCCGGAGAGGGACAGGCCCTCTTCGCCGACACGGGTGTCGACGCCGTCGGGCAGGTCGTCCACGAAGGACGCCTGCGCGATGTCGAGGGCCTCACGCATGACGGCCTCGGCCTCGTCGCCGGACAGGTCCGGACGCCCGAGCAGCACGTTCTCCCGCACGGTCGTCGAGAACAGCGTGGCGTCCTCGAAGGCGACCCCGACGTGGCGGCGCAGCTCCTCCCTGGTCAGCGAACGGATGTCAACGCCGTCGATCGTCACCGACCCTCCGGTCACGTCGTACAGCCGGGGCACGAGCGACAGCAGCGTGGTCTTGCCGCAGCCGGTCAGCCCGACGAGCGCCATGGTCTCGCCCGGCCGCAGCTGCAGGTCGACCCCGTTGACGAGGTCGGGGAACTGCGGTGGCGAGTCCTGGTACCGGAAGTGCACGCCGTTGAAGGACAGCGCTCCGTGGGGCTCGGCGATCGTCTTCGGCGACTCGGGGTCCGTGATCGTGTTCTCGGAGTCCATCACCTCGAAGAACCGGTCGACCGCGGTCCGGGTGTCGAACGTCATCGAGAGCAGGAAGCCGATCGACTCGATCGGGAACCGGAGCACCGTCGCCGTGGCGAAGAACGCGAACAGCTGGCCGACGGTGATCCCGCCCTGCGAAGCGAGCCAGATGCCGGCGAGCAGGCACAGCGCGAACGCCACGTCGGGCACGAGCAGCAGCCACAGCCAGATGCCTGCGATCGCCTTGGCCTTCTCGATCTCGGTGCCGCGCAGCGCCTCGGCCTGCTCGCTGAACTCGTCGAGCTTGTACCGGCCGCGACCGAACGCCTTGAGCACGCGGATGCCGTGCACCGACTGCTCCACGCTGGTGGCGAGGTCGCCGACCTGGTCCTGGCTGCGGCGCGCGACGACGGAGTACCGGCGTTCGAACAGCAGCCCGTTGATCCACAGGGGGATCGACGCGACGAGGAACACCAGACCGAGCAGCCAGCCGAAGGTGAAGAGCACGACGAAGCCCACGATGATCGTCACGATGTTGACGACCAGCAGGACGACGCCGAACGCCAGCCAGCGCCGGATGAGCGACAGGTCGGAGACCGAACGGGACAGCAGCTGACCGGACTCCCACCGGTCGTGGAACGCCACCGGCAGGTCCTGCAGCTTGGCGTACAGCGCGTTCCGCATGCTGGTCTCGATGCGGGTCGACGGACGCATCACCATGCGGCGACGCGAGGCGATGAAGAACGCCTCGAGCACACCGAGGGCGAGCACGCCCAGGCCGGCGGGCCAGATCTGTGCGGAGTCCTTCGACGACAGCGGGCCGTCGACGAGCCACTGCAGCAGGTAGGGGATCGCGAGCGCCACCAGGGAGGCACCCATGGCGGCGAACATGCCGCCGATGAGCCGGCCCCGGTAGGGCTTCACGAAGGGGTAGATCCGCGCGATCGCGCGGAAGGTAGAGGGGCGGTCGGTGGACGGGCGCGCCTGGTCTGGCGTCTTGGACATGCGGTTGCGTCCTCGTGCGTCGTGCCGAGGCCTCGGGCCCGGTCGCTGCTCTCGCAGCCGCCGGACGGGAGGCTCGGTGTCCGTTGCGTGGTGGTCGTCGGCCGAGCGGGTCGGTCGCGCCCCGTGCCGCGCTCGCCCTGGTCGGGCGTGCTCGGTTCGCGTCGCGGTCGCCCGCCGCCGCTGGTCCAGCGGCGTCGGTTCGGTCGGAGTGCACCGGGAGACAGTCGTCCCCCGGGTTTCAGGCGTGGGCTCGCGCGGGCCCGTGGTCGGTGGCGCCGGCTGCGCCGACGGTCACCGTCCGGTGGCTGTGGGAGGCAGCCCTACGCGGACAGCGGTGCCGTGACGGCGGGCGCACCCCGGTAGGGGTACGGCGCGACGGCCGCGTGCGCGGGACGCGGGCGTACGCCGCGTGCCCCGCCGAACGGTCGTGCGTCGGGAGCGGTCCCCACGAAGAGCACGAGACCCGCACGGGCAGCCGTCGCCACGGTTCCGGTCGTCGTGTTCATCGTCACTCCAGTCGTCGTCTTCGTCACCGTTGTGTCCGCGGTGCCGCCGGCCCGTGTCTGGTGTGGACACTGCGGGGCCGTCGGCGTGCCTGTCGCGGAGCCTTACAGACTATTCACAGTCGAACGTGGTGCGCAAGCGGTTTCCACGATTGCAGCACCCGACGAGTACCTGGACTCAGTGGAAGAAGTGGCGCTCGCCGGTGAAGTACATCGTCACGCCCGCGGCCTTCGCGGCTGCGATGACCTCGTCGTCGCGGACGCTCCCGCCGGGCTGGGCGACGGCACGGACACCCGCGTCGAGGAGCACCTGCAGCCCGTCGGCGAACGGGAAGAAGGCGTCCGAGGCCGCCACGCTGCCGGTGGCACGCTCGCCGGCACGGTTCACCGCGAGGTGGCAGGAGTCGACCCGGTTGACCTGCCCCATGCCGACGCCGACGCTCGCCCCGTGGTTCGCCAGGAGGATCGCGTTCGACTTGACCGCACGCGACGCCTTCCACGCGAACGCGAGGTCCGCCAGGGTCTGCTCGTCGGCCGGCTCGCCCGCGACCAGGGTCCAGGTGGACTGGTCGAACCCGGTGAAGCGGTCGGCGTCCTGCACCAGGAACCCGCCGGAGATCTGCTTGATCTCCCGCGGGGCCAGCGCGAAGTCGGTCGGCAGCGTGAGCAGGCGGATGTTCTTCTTCAGGGAGAGGATCTCGATCGCCTCGGGGTCGAACGCCGGGGCGACGACGACCTCGGTGAAGATGTCCTTCACGGTCTCGGCCATCTGCTTCGTCACCGGACGGTTCGCGGCGATCACCCCACCGAAGGCCGACAGCGGGTCGCAGGCGTGGGCGGCGGCGTGAGCGGCGGCGATCGGGTCGAGCGCGTCGGCCGGGGCGATCGCGATGCCGCACGGGTTGGCGTGCTTGATGACGGCGACGGCGGGTTCGTCGAAGTCGTACGCGGCCCGGACGGCGGCATCGGCGTCGACGTAGTTGTTGTACGACATCTCCTTGCCGTGCAGCTGCGCCGCCTGGGCGATGCCGGTGCCGTCCGGGGTCGTGTAGAGCGCCGCCGACTGGTGGGCGTTCTCGCCGTACCGGAGGGTGTTGGCCAGCCCGGCGGCGACCGAGAGCTGCTCGGCGAAGGCGGGGCGCGCCTCCTGGCCGTCCGCGACCGGCCGGCCCTCCGTGGCCTGCGCGACGACGTCGCTCGCGAAGTACCCCGCCACGGCGGTGTCGTAGGCGGCGGTGTGCGCGAACGCCTGGGCGGCGAGGCGCTTCCGCAGCTCGAGCGTGGTCCCGCCGGCACGGACGGCCTCGACGACCTCGGCGTAGGACGACGGCGACACGACGATCGCGACGTTCGGGTGGTTCTTCGCCGACGCGCGGACCATCGCCGGACCGCCGATGTCGACGTTCTCGACCACCGTCGCCGTGTCGGCTCCCGAGGCCACGGTCTCGACGAACGGGTACAGGTTGACGACCACGAGCTGGAACGGCTCGATGCCCAGCTCGGCGAGCTGCTGCTCGTGCGACTCGAGGCGCAGGTCGGCGAGGAGGCCCGCGTGCACCGACGGGTGCAGTGTCTTCACGCGGCCGTCGAGCGACTCCGGGAAGCCCGTCACGCTCGAGACGTCGGTCACCGTGTACCCGGCGTCGCGGATCGTCTGCGCGGTGGAGCCCGTCGACACGATCTCGACACCGGCGTCGGCGAGGGCCCCGGCGAGCTCGAGCAGGCCGGACTTGTCGCTCACCGAGATGAGCGCCCGCCGCACGGGGACGAGGTCCCGGTCGCGGTACAGGCTGGGGTCGGCTGCGTGCACGCTCATGCGCTCGGGGTGCCCTTCAGGTCGGTGGTGCCGTTGGCGATGTCGAGGATGGTCTGGATGAGCAGGCGTCGCTCGACCGGCTTGATGCGGTCGTGCAGCGTCGACTCGGAGTCGCCGGGCAGCACGGGGACGCGCTCCTGGGCGAGGATCGGGCCGCTGTCGACGCCGTCGTCGACCTTGATGACGCTGGCGCCGGTCTCGGGGACGCCGGCCGCGAGGGCGTCCCGCACGCCGTGGGCGCCGGGGAACTCGGGCAGGTACGCCGGGTGCGTGTTGATGATCCCCGGCCCGAACTCGGACACCACCGCGGGCGGCAGCAGGCGCATGAGGCCGGACAGCACGAGGAGGTCCGGCGACCACGGACGGATCTGCGCGGCGAGCTCCCGGCCCCATTCCTCGCGCGAGTCGAAGCGCGTGAAGGGCACCGTGAAGGTCGGGATCGCGTACTCCTCACCGAGCCCGAGCCCCTCGGCGTCGCGGTCGGCACCGATGGCGACGACCCGCGCTGGGTACTCCGCGTCGAGGGTCGCCTCGAGCAGGGCCCGGAGGTTCGAGCCGGCACCGGAGATCAGGACGACCAGTTCGAGCACGGCACCAAGCCTACCGGGCGTCCCGCCGTGCGACGGCTGGCGCTACCGGTCGTCCTTCGGACGGCGCCACCACGGCAGTTCGTCCTCGGGGATCTGGTCCGTCGCGTCCCACTTCGGTGTCGCGGGGCGCGTCGGGGCCGCCGACTCGGCAGCGTGCCCGTCCTCGGGTTCGTCCTCCGCGTCGTCGCGGCCGGCGACGAACTCCTCGGTGCTCCACGGGAACGCGGGTTGCGCCTCGGTCCCCGGTGCATGCGGAACGGGAGTGACGGCCGAGGCATCCGCCTGCTCGCGCTCGGCGTCGGCGCCGGTCACCCGGTCGCGCAGGTCCCCGGCTCGCTCTCGGACGCCGTCGGCCGCTCCGCGCAGGCGCTCCCGGATCGCGCCGACGCCGCCGCGGGCCGTCGACGGACGCGGCTCGGCCACACGGTCCGCCGCGACGGCGTCGGTGCGGGCCCAGTCCGGGAGTTCGACGTCGGCGTCCGGGTCGCGTTCCGGAACGGGAGCGGACGCGGGCACGGACGCGGGCACGGACGCGGGAGCGGCGGCCGGTCTGGAGGCGCGGCTCGCCTCGACCGGGCGGCCCGCCTCCGACGCGGTGCGGGCCGCGTCGTCGCGCACCGGCCGGCGCTGCGGCTCGCGGTCGCGATCCCGATCCTCGTCGCGGTGGGCCTCGCCGCCCCCGGGATCGCCGTCGTGGATCGTCTCGGTCGTCACGCCTGCGTCGAGGTCGCCGGTCGCGGCCACCGCGGCCGTTGCCTCCGACGCGGTCTCGCCGTGCGCCTCCTCGACGACGAACCGGTGGACGTCCGTGGTCCGCCCGGCACCCGCCTGGGCGAGCGCGACGAGCAGCGATCCCTCGCGCCCGGCGGAGTCGTCACCGGCATCGGTCTCGTCGTCGGCCTCGTGCCACCGCTCACGCGTCCATCCGCGCTCGGGCATGCGGACGAGGTCGCTTCCGACCGCGAGGGCCACCACGGCGGGGACCCCGACCTCGAGCGCGCCGAACGCGCCCACGACCAGGGCGTGCGGCCCGACGTCGGCCAGACGCCCCGGCCCGAACGACCCCGATGTGAGCCAGGCGACCAGTCCGGTGAGCACCCCGGCGACGACGCCCGCCGCGACACCGCCGAGCGCGCGGTGCAGGGCCGAGTTCGCACTGCCGAGAGCCCGCACGAGTCGGGGGCGCAGGAGTCCGCCGGTCGCGAACCCGGCGATCACGGGCACGAGCACCCAGACCAGGCCGAACGCGTGACCCGACGTGGGGAGCGCACCGAACACGGGGATGCCGGGGATCGGCCCGAGCGCCGTCCCGATCGGCGAGACGCTCGAGCCGGTGCCGATGGCGAAGCCCGGGCCGACGAGCCACGAGGTCGCCCAGCCCACGAAGTCCGGCAGGAACGCGAGCTGCCCGACCGTGAGGGCGATGCCGCCCACGACGCCGGCGTGCGACTGCTCGTAGAGCGAGATGACCTGGGCGAACGAACCGAAGAGCAGGAACGCGACGACGACGCCCGCGACGGCGACGACCACTGCGGTCGCAGCCGTGCCCGCACGGAGGCCGAACGCGGCGACGGAGCGCCAGGTCGTCGGGATGCGGTCGACCTGGTCGAGCACGCGCTTCGTGACCGGATCGGCGGGGAGGCCCCGGCGTCGACGGCAGACCTCGGAGGTGACGAGTGCGGGGACCCCGAACCAGAGTGCGGGCAGGACGACCGCCTGCCACATGGTCGGCTCGGTCGCCGTGGACCGGGACGACAGTGCGACGGCGAACCCGAGGACCGCGACGACGGCCGTCCCGACCAGGAGCCCCGTCGTCCGGTGCTCGGTCTCGGCGAACCGGCGTCCCGCGCGTCCGGCGAGCCACGCGGTGACGATCGCGAAGCCGAGGGCCGCGAGCGTGACGTGGATCGGGTCCGTGGCGCCGCTGACACCGGAGGACTTCGCGAGCGCCGACCCCAGCAGGAACGACACGTCGACGCCGTGCCCGACGAGCCAGACGCTCCCCGTGGCCTTCCAGAAGACGTCCCAGTCGATCTGGAGTCCGTACTCGAAGCCCCAGAGGAGCGTGAGCGGCACGAGGGCGATCCCGAGGCCGACACCGACCGTCACGACCGCCTCGATCGCGGCGAGCAGTGCGGTTCCCAGGCGGTTCATCGCAGCGAGGATACGTGCCGCTCCACGCTCGCGGGGGGAGCCGCGCGGCGGACCCGTGTCATCCGCGACGTCGTTGCCCGGACAGGCTCCAGAGCTGCGCCACCACCACGGCGGCGACGACACCGAAGCCGTACGCGACCCACCTGTCGACCTGGAGGAGTCCGCTGACGAGCAGTGTCACCCACCCCGCCACCACGGCGATGACGACGGTCAGCGGGGTCGTGTTGGTCCGCCCCGAGACGTCCGTGACGTATCCGGCACGCGGTTCGTAGTCGGCGGGATCGTAGATCGCCGGGTCGTGCGGCATCGAGCTCGCCTCGCGGGACAGCGATGCTGCCCCTGCTCGACGGGGTCGGCTCAGGAGCGCGTAGACGACGAACCAGGCGCCGACCGCCAGCAGCACGACGCCGAGGAGCCAGACCGGCACGTCGTTCTCGGTGACGAGCGTCCGCAGCGGCGAGAGGAGGACGACGGCACCCGCCACGGCGAGCGCCGAACCGGCGCCGACCCACCCCGCCGGCACCGGCGGGCGCGTGGACGTCTCGGTCGGGCGGCGTTCCTGGGGCACGACGCGAGGCTACCGACGGACGGGAGGCGCGGTGCCAGCCGGCACCGCGCCTCCCGTCCGTCACGTTGCGGAACGCGACCGCTACTTGCTCGCGACGACCTCGCGCAGCAGCGCCGCCGTCTCCGACGGCGTCTTGCCGACGCGCACGCCCGCTGCCTCGAGCGCCTGCTTCTTGGCTTCGGCCGTGCCCGCGGAACCGGACACGATCGCGCCCGCGTGGCCCATGGTCTTGCCCTCCGGCGCGGTGAAGCCCGCCACGTAGCCGACGACCGGCTTCGTGACGTGCGCCTTGATGAAGTCGGCCGCACGTTCCTCGGCGTCGCCGCCGATCTCGCCGATCATGACGATCGCCTCGGTCTCGGGGTCGGCCTCGAACGCGGCGAGCGCGTCGATGTGCGTCGTGCCGATGACCGGGTCGCCGCCGATGCCGATGGCGGTCGAGAAGCCCAGGTCACGGAGCTCGTACATCATCTGGTAGGTCAGCGTGCCGGACTTCGAGACCAGGCCGATCGGGCCCTTGCCGGTGATCGTGGCCGGGGTGATGCCGACGAGCGACTCCCCCGGGGTGATGATGCCGGGGCAGTTCGGGCCGATGATGCGGGTCTTGCCGCCGAGGGCCTTCGCGTGCGCCCAGAACGCCGCGGAGTCCTGCACGGGGATGCCCTCGGTGATGACGACGACGAGTGGGATCTCGGCGTCGATGGCCTCCATCACGGCGTCCTTCGCGAACGCCGGCGGCACGAAGACGATCGAGACCTCGGCACCGGTGGTGTCGATGGCCTCGCGCACCGAGCCGAACACCGGCAGGGTGACGTCGCCGTGGGTGACGGTGGTGCCGGCCTTGCGGGCGTTCACGCCGCCGACGACCTGGGTGCCGGCCTTGAGCATGAGCGCGGTGTGCTTCGTGCCCTCGCCGCCGGTGATGCCCTGGACGATGACCTTGGAGTCCTTGTTGAGGAAGATCGACATTGTTGCTTCCGCTCCTTACGCCGCTGCGGCGAGCTCGGCGGCCTTCTCGGCCGCATCGTCCATGGTCGCGACGACGGTGACGAGCGGGTGTGCCGCCTCCGCCAGGATCGCGCGACCCTCTTCCACCTTGTTGCCGTCCAGGCGCACGACGAGCGGCTTGGTCGCCGCGTCGCCGAGGATGCCGAGCGCGGCGACGATGCCGTTCGCGACGGCGTCGCAGGCGGTGATGCCGCCGAAGACGTTCACGAAGACGCTCTTCACCTGCGGGTCGCCGAGGATGACGTCGAGCCCGTTGGCCATGACCTCCGCCGAGGCGCCGCCGCCGATGTCGAGGAAGTTGGCGGGCTTCACGCCGCGGTGGCGCTCACCGGCGTAGGCGACGACGTCGAGCGTGGACATGACGAGTCCGGCACCGTTGCCGATGACCCCGATCTCGCCGTCGAGCTTGACGTAGTTGAGGCCGTGGACCTTCGCCTTGGCCTCGAGCGGGTCCTCGCTCGCGGTGTCCTCGAGCTGCTGGTGACCCTCGTGGCGGAAGTCGGCGTTCTCGTCGAGCGAGACCTTGCCGTCGAGCGCGAGGATCTGGCCGTCGCCCGTGCGGACGAGGGGGTTCACCTCGACGAGGGTGGCGTCCTCGCCCTGGTAGACGTCGTAGAGCTTCACGAAGACGTCGGCGACCTGGTCGCGCAGTTCCTCGGGGAAGTTCGCCTTCGCCGCGATGTCGAGCGCGGCCTCCTTGTTGATCCCGGTCAACGGGTTCACCTCGACGCGGGCGAGCGCCTCGGGCTTCTCGACGGCGAGCTGCTCGATCTCCATGCCGCCCTCGACGCTCGTGAGCGAGAGGTAGGAGCGGTTCGCACGGTCGAGGAGCACCGAGAAGTAGAACTCCTCGGCGATGTCCGCGCCCTGGGCGATCATGACCCGCTTGACCGTGTGGCCCTTGATGTCGAGGCCGAGGATCGCCCGCGCGTGCTCGAACGCCTCGTCGGGGGTCTTCGCGACCTTGACGCCGCCGGCCTTGCCACGACCGCCGACCTTCACCTGCGCCTTGACGACGACCACGCCGCCGATCTTCTCCGCGGCCGCCCTGGCCTCTTCCGGAGTGTCGGCGATGATGCCCTGGAGGACGGGGACGCCGTAGGACTCGAAGAGGTCCCTGGCCTGGTACTCGAAAAGATCCACGCTGTTCTTCTTCCCGCACGGTTCGTGCGATCGGCATCGGTTTCCCGGTCGCGCACTCCACATCGAGGGTCGCTCGATGTCGAGACAACGGCCGAGGGCCAGCCTAGCGCCGCTGTGTGGACGTCCGGTGCGCGCGTCTCCGAGCGGTACCCCAGCGAGCGACCGGCACGGTGGTCCCGATGGACACCGCACTCCGCACCCGCGCCGCCGACGTCTTCGGCTGGACGCTCCGCCCCGAGCAGGAGACGGTGGTCGACGCCGTGCTCGCGGGACGCGACGCCCTCGCCGTGATGCCGACCGGCTCGGGCAAGTCGGCGATCTACCAGGTGGCCGGACTCGCGCTCGACGGGGCCGTGGTCGTGGTGTCGCCGCTCGTCGCGCTGCAGGAGGACCAGGTGGTCGGGCTCGAGGACCACCCGGACGCCCCGCGGGCGGTGACGATCAACGCCACGCGCGGCCGTCGTGACCTGGACGAGGCGTGGGACGCGGTCGCCGACGGGTCGGCCCGGTACGTCTTCCTCGCACCCGAACAGCTGGCGAAGGACGACGTGGTCGAGCGGCTCCGGACCGCCGGGGTCGCCCTCGTGACCGTGGACGAGGCGCACTGCGTGTCGTCGTGGGGCCACGACTTCCGCCCGGACTACCTCGTGCTCGGCGAGGTCGTCGAGCGACTCGGACGTCCGCCGGTGCTGGCGATGACCGCGACCGGTTCGTCCCCGGTCCGGTCCGAGATCGTGGAGCGGCTCGGGATGCGGGACCCGCTCGTGCTCGCCACCGGGTTCGACCGGCCGGAGCTCCGCCTCGAGGTGGTCCGGCACGAGGACGCCGAGTCCAAGCGGGACGCCCTCGCCGCCCAGGTCGCCGGGCTCGACGGCGCCGGGATCGTCTACGTCGCGACCCGGGCCGAGACGCTCGAGTACTCGGACGTGCTGGTGGAGGCCGGCCGCCGCGCGAAGCCGTACCACGCGGGGCTGCGGGTGCGGGACCGGGAGGCCGTGCACCACGCGTTCCTCGACGGCTCCGTGGACGTGGTGGTGGCCACGAGCGCGTTCGGCATGGGGATCGACAAGCCGGACGTCCGTTTCGTCGTGCACGCCGACGTGCCGGAGTCCGTCGACGCCTACTACCAGGAGGTCGGACGCGCCGGCCGCGACGGCGAACCCGGGCTCGCGACGATGCACTACCGCGCCGAGGACCTCGGTCTCCGGCGCTTCTTCGCCTCGGGCAGTCCGCGGCCGGCCTCGCTCCGCGCCGTGTACGACGCGGTGCCGCCCCGGCGGACCGTCCGCCGGTCGGACCTCGCCGACGCGAGCGGGCTCGCCGCCCGGACCGCGGGCCGTGCCGCCAACGCCCTGGTCGACGCCGGTGTGCTCGTCGACGTCCGCGACGGACTCGAGCGCGCTGCGGGAGCACCGCGCTCGGCGGACGCCGCCGCCCTCGCCGCCTCCGAGCGTGCCGACGAACGGGAGCGCATCGAGGAGTCGCGGATCGCGATGATGCGGCGCTACGCCGAGACGGACGAGTGCCGTCGGCAGTTCCTGCTCGGCTACTTCGGCGACGAGCTCCCGGAGCCGTGCGGGAACTGCGACACCTGCTCGTCGGGTTCCGCCGCCGAGGCGCACGCGGCCGACGGGTCGCACGACGGCGAGTGGCCGCCGGACGCTGCGGTCGAGCACGCCGAGTGGGGCCGAGGCACGGTGATGAGCACCGAGGACGACCGTGTGACGGTGTTCTTCGAGTCGGCCGGGTACCGCACGCTCGCCCTCGCCGACGTCGAGGATCGCGGACTGCTCGAGCGCGTGTGACGCGGCCCACCGAGGACGGGCGGGGGAAGGCGCGGTCGCTCGACCACCCGTCGGCGACCGCGCTCCACTCCCCCGAGCAGGGAAGAGTGTGACTCCTCGGCGTGACCCGGAGGTGACGCCGAGGTGAACGCCACCCGAAGCCGGACGGGGAGGAGCGGGAGATGCGAAGCCGGACGCGTCCGCAGGCCCGGGGCGTACACAGGACTCCCCGACGCGGAAGGAGCGCGCAGTGAGCGACCCCGGCATCACGCCCGACGACGGAACCGACGAGTTCCGCGACGACGACGTGGACACCGAACACACCGGCCCCTACGAGGTGGACGAGCGCGAGGAATCCCTCGAGACCTCCACGAACGACGCCGTCGCGGGCGAGACGGTCGAACCGCAGACCGGCGACGGCACGGACGACGGCCCGACCGGCGGGGCGCCCCGCGAGGGCTCGCCGGACCTGTGGGAACAGGACGAGGAACGCCCCGACCTCGGGAACGACCTCGGCACGAAGCCCCTCTGAACCGGTTCCGGCGGAGCACGGCCCGGTACCATCGGGCCGTGCTCCGCCGCGTCCAGGACCGTGTCCGCCGCATGTCGGCGGTGACGGGACGACGGACTGGAGGCACGGCGCCCGACCGGCACCGCGCCTCCAGTCCGGCGGCTGGTCGCGTCGCGGACCGCGACCTGCGTCGGTTCCTCGCCGACAGCACGCCGGTGGTCGCGGGCGGGCGGGCGATCCTGCTGCAGATCGCCGACCCGGTGGTCGCGGCGGGAGTGCGTCGGCACTCGGACTTCGCGCGGCGACCGCAGCAGCGACTGGCACACACGCTGATGTTCGTCTACGCCGTCGTGATCGGCACCGACACCGACGCTGCCGTCGCGGCCTCGTTCGTGGACCGGGCGCACCGGCCGGTCGCCGGGGCCGACGACGAGGAGCGCCAGCTGTGGGTCGCCGCCACGCTCTACGACTCCGCCATCCGCGCGCACGCCCTGTTCGGCGCTCCGGTCGGCGCCGCCCGCGCACAGGCCGTGCTCGATGCCTACAGTCCGATCGGGACGACCCTGCGCGTGCCCGCGGACCGGTGGCCGGCATCGGTCGACGCGTTCGAGCACTACTGGGACGCCGGACTCGACCGACTCGAGGTGACCGACGACGCCCGCGGCGTCGTGCGCGACCTGCTGCACCCGCGCTTCGCACCGCTGTGGGTCAGAGCGGCGATGCCCCTCGTGCGGATCGTCACGGTCGGCATGCTGCCCGACGCCGTGCGCGCGCAGTACGGCTTCGCGTGGGGGCCGCGCGAGCAGCGGCGCTTCCGACGGACCGTCACCGGGGTTCGTTCCGTGCGTCGCATGCTGCCGGGGTGGCTCCTGCGCATCCCGGGACCCCTGCTGCTGCGAGCGATGCGGCGGACCGCCGACGAGTACGCGACATCCGCGCGGCCTCCACACGGGTGGCCCCGGCGGGGTTGAGTGGGGGCATGGCATCCAGCCCGCTGTCCGGCGACCCCTCGTTCGCGTTCCCGGAGTTCACCGACCCGCCGGCGAGCCCGTTCGAGGTCGCCCGGGCATGGATCGACGGGGCCCGGGCGAGCGATGTGTCCGAGCCGATGTCCATGACGCTCGCGACCGCCGGGACCGACGGCCGGGTGTCCGCACGGACGGTCGACGTGAAGCGCCTCGACGACGCCGGCCTCATGTTCGGGACCTCGACGCGCAGCCCGAAGGGCCGCCAGCTCCGCGACGACCCGTTCGCGGCGCTGCAGGCTTACTGGCGCGAGACCATGCAGCAGCTGCGCTTCGAGGGCCGGGCGGTCGCACTGTCGGACGCCGAGTCCGACGCGCTGTTCGCGGACCGTTCGCCGGGGTCGCGCGCCGCGACGGCCGTCGCGGACCAGTCCGCGCCGTACGGCGGTCGTGACCTGGACGACCTCATCGACGACGCGAACGCGCTCCTCGACGAGCACGGGGACGACGTGCCCCGACCGGGGCCGTGGCGGGCGTGGCGACTCGAACCGGACCGGGTGGAGTTCTGGCACGGGAGCCGGGACCGCATGCACCGGCGACTGGAGTACCGGCGCACCGCTGCCGGCTGGACGGCCGAGCGCCTCCAGCCGTGACCGGGCTAGAGCTTCTCGATCGGGGCGATCTTGATGAGGAGCTTCTTGCGGCCCGCCGAGTCGAACGCGATCTCGGCGATGCGCTTCGCGCCGACGCCGGTGACGGCTGAGACGGTCCCCTCGCCGAAGTCGACGTGCTTGATGCGGTCGCCTGGGACCAGCTCCATGTCGCCGTTGTCGCGGACCTGCCCGGACACCCGGTTCGCCCACTCGGTCTTCGGGCGGGTCTTCTGCGCAGCGGCCGCACGGTCGTACGAGCCGCCGCCCCAGCCGCCACCGCCGCGGTAGCCGCCGCCCGAGCCGCCGATCCCGCCGCCCCTCCGCGCGCTGAGCGCCCGCGGTTCGGTGCCACCACGGCTGTTCGCCATGCCCGGGGACTGCTTCCACTCGATGAGCCCCTCGGGGATCTCCTGGAGGAAGCGTGAGGGCATCGCCACGTTGACGTCGCCGAACTGCGCGCGGGTCATCGCGAGCGACAGGAAGAGGGACTTCTTCGCCCGCGTGATGCCCACGTAGAAGAGCCGACGTTCCTCCGAGGGGCCGCCGGGCTCGTTCGCCGACATCCGGTGCGGCAGCAGGTCCTCTTCCACACCGGTGAGGAACACCGCGTCGTACTCGAGACCCTTCGCCGTGTGCAGGGTCATGAGCGACACCGTTCCCGAGGAGTCGTCGAGCTCGTCCGCCGCAGCCACGAGGGACACCTCGGTCAGGAAGTCGGTCAGCGTGCCCTCGGGGTTGTTCTTCTGGAACTCCCGCGTCACGGCGACGAGCTCGTCGATGTTGTCCGCACGGGCGGCGTCCTGCGCGTCCGGCGACTTCCGGAGGTTCTCGAGCAGGCCCGAGCCGTCGAGCAGCTGCGTGAGCGTGTCCACGACCGGCTGGGTCGGCGCCTTCTCGGACACGGTGTCGAGCAGCTCCGCGAACGCCGTGATGGCCGTGCGCACCTTCGGGCCGAACCCGAGCTCGTCGGCGTGCCGGAGCGCGTCCCGCATCGTCGTCTCGTGCTCGTCGGCGTAGCGCTGCAGGGTCGTCTCGGTGACGGCGCCGATGCCCCGCTTCGGGACGTTGAGGATCCGCCGGAGCGCCATCGGGTCGGCCGGGTTGGCGACCGTGATCAGGTACGCCATCGCGTCCTTGATCTCGGCGCGCTCGTAGAACTTCGTGCCGCCGAGCACCCGGTACGGGATCGCCGCGCGGATGAAGATCTCCTCCAGCGCACGGGTCTGCGAGTTCGTCCGGTAGAAGACGGCCATGTCGCGGTAGGACATGCCGTCCTCGTGCAGGCGCTGGATCTCGTCCGCGACGAACTGGGCCTCGTCGTGGCCGGTGTAGCCGGTGAACCCCACGATCTTGTCGCCCGCTCCGACGTCGGTGAACAGGTTCTTCGCCTGCCGGTCGAAGTTGTTCGCGATGACGGCGTTCGCGGCGTCGAGGATGTTCTGCGTCGACCGGTAGTTCTGCTCGAGCAGGACGACCTTCGAGTTCGGGAAGTCCCGCTCGAACTCGACGATGTTGCGGATGTCGGCACCACGGAACGCGTAGATGGACTGGTCCGAGTCGCCGACGACCGTCAGGGACGCCGGGGCGATCGAGCCGTCGGCCTCGCGCATGCCGGCGACGTGCTGACCGGAGTCCTCGAGCCTGTCGACCTGCTCGACCGGGACCGGCCGGGTGAGCTCGCGGATGAGGGCGTACTGCGCGTGGTTCGTGTCCTGGTACTCGTCGACGAGGATGAACCGGAACCGGCGCTGGTAGAGCGCGGCGACCTCGGGGAAGGCCCGGAAGAGGAACACCGTCTGGCCGATGAGGTCGTCGAAGTCGAACGCGTTCGCCCGGCGCAGCTCGTTCGTGTACCGACGGAACACCTCGGTGAACATGACTTCCTGCGGGTCGTTCGCGTTGATGTTCCGGGCGTAGGAGTCGATGTCCTGCAGCTCGTTCTTGAGCTTCGAGATCTTCGACGCCGCGGCCCCCACGGTCAGCCCGAGCGAGTCCGCTTCGAGCTCCTTGACGATCCGCTTGAGCAGCGCCTTCGAGTCGGCGGAATCGTAGATGGTGAAGGACTGCGCGAACCCGAAGCGCTCCGCTTCACGCCGCAGGATGCGAACGCACGCCGAGTGGAACGTGGAGATCCACATGCCCTCGGCCGCCTGGCCGACCAGGGCCTGCACGCGCTCGCGCATCTCGGCTGCGGCCTTGTTCGTGAACGTGATCGCCAGGATCTGCGACGGCCAGGCTTCGCGGTTGGCGAGCAGCAGCGCGATGCGGCGCGTGAGCACGCTCGTCTTGCCGGAGCCGGCACCCGCCACGATGAGCAGGGATTCGCCGCGGTACTCGACGGCTTCCTTCTGCTGGGGGTTCAGACCCGCGGTGAACGGGTCGTCGTAGGCGCGGTCACCGGCGCCGGAACCGTCAGCACGGCCGGGCGTCGAGTCGAAGGGGTCGAGCACGATCGTCATGTCCGGGACAGTCTAGGCGCGACCCCCGACAGCCGAGCGGGCCAGCACCGCCAGGTCGGTGTGGTCCGCGAAGACCCCGTCGACCCCGGTCCGGATGGCCGACGTGAACCAGCGCTCCCAGTCGCCGAACGCCGCGACCTCGCCCCCGCGCCGGAGCGGTGCCGGCAGGAAGCGGTTCTCCGGGCGCAACGTCCACGCGTAGACCGCCAGCCCCGCCTCGTGCGCCCGGTCGACGATCGCGCTCCGCACGGGCGCCGGGTCGTCGAGCGCGACGCTGTCGACGCCCACCATCAGCGTCCCGAGGTCGACGCTCACGCCGTGGAACTCCGTCGCGAGCGCAGCGAGCGCGTCGTCGGAACGCTCCGCCGCGTACGTGGGAGCCAACGTCCCGTGGGAGGCGACCTCGTCGGCGGCGCTGCCCCGCGCCTCCTGGAGGTACACGAGGCGACCCCCCGTCCCACGCGACCGGAGGTCCCGGAGCACACCCTTCTCGAAGCTCTCGATCGTCAGCCGCTCGTCCCCCCGCCACCCGGCATCGGCGAGCACGCCGTCGAGCAGCTGCCCCATCGGGAAACCGGCGCGGTCGAAGTGGTCGGCGTGCTTGACCTCCGCGACGAGTCCCACCGGCCGGGGTGCGGCGTCGAGGATCCCGAGCAGGTCCTCGAGCCGCAGGACGGGCTGTTCGCCGTCGTGCTGAGCCGACGCGGGTCGGAGTGCCGGCAGGCGTTCGCGGGTCCGGAGCGTCTGCAGCTCGGCCCACGTGAAGTCCTCCGTGAACCAGCCGGTCTGCCGGTGCCCGTCGATGGTCTTCGTCGTGCGGAGGTGCCGGAACTCCGGGTGGTCCGCCACGTCCGTCGTGCCCGAGATCTCGTTCTCGTGGCGGAGGACCAGCACACCGTCCCTCGTCGGCACGAGGTCCGGCTCGATCGCGTCCGCGCCGAGCTCGACCGCGAGCTCGTACGCACTCCGCGAGTGCTCGGGACGGTAGCCGGACGCGCCGCGGTGGGCGATCACCAGGGTCATGGCCAGACCCTACTGGCCGAGCACGACCGCCTGTGCCCGCGGCTCCTCGTGTCCGGTGTCCGGTGTGTCCGCTGACACACGCGTGGGCGTCGGGACCGTCGTTCCCAGCCTGCGCCCGCACGATCGCGACATGACCGTCCGCGCCCTCTCCACCGCTGTCGAGCACCGCATCGACCTCGCCGCACGACGCCTGCTCGACGCCGGCAGGCAGCCCCGCCGTCCGGCCCGCGTGTTCGTGACCGAGTTCCTGGTGTTCGGTGCGAAGCAGGCATGGGCGTGCACGTTCGGGGCGCTGCTGCTCGCGACCATGGCCGTCGTGCACCTGACCGTGCCCGCCGAGGCGCGCAACGACGTGCTGACGACCGCCGCCGTCGTGCTGCAGGTCGGGATGCTCGTGTTCGGACTCGAGACCTTCCGGGAGCTCCGGGTCGTGCTGCTCTTCCACGTGGTCGGCACCGTGATGGAGGTGTTCAAGACCCACATGGGCTCGTGGACCTACGAACCGGGCGGCGTGCTCGTCCTCGCCGGGGTCCCGCTCTTCTCGGGCTTCATGTACGGTGCGGTCGGGTCGTACATGGTGCGCGTGTACCGGCTGTTCGACCTGCGCTTCGACCGGTACCCGCGGCAGTGGCTGCTCACGGTCGTCGCGACCGGGATCTACGCGAACTTCTTCGGGCACCACTTCGTCGGGGACGCCCGGTACGTCCTGCTCGCGACGGTGGTGCTGCTCTTCGCCCGGACGACGATGCACGTCCGGATCCACCGGACGGTGCTGCGGATGCCGGTGCTCGTCGCGATGGGGCTCGTCGCGCTGTTCATCTGGTTCGCGGAGAACGTGGCGACGTGGGCCGGTGCGTGGTCCTACCCGGCGCAGGCCGCCGCCTGGCACCCGGTGGCGCCCACGAAGATCGTGGCCTGGCTGCTCCTCATGGTCATCTCGGTCGCGTTGGTCACCTGGCTCTACCCGGCCGTCATGCCCGGGGCCACGCCGTCGGTCCCGGACCGGCGCGTCGGCGCCGGGACGACCACGGTGCGGACGGGAGGCGCGGTGCCGGTCCGCCGGACCGCTCACGTCCGCGCGGGGTCACGTCGTCACGACCCGGAGGTCCCGTGACGACGTGCCGACGAACACCTGCGGCGGTGCGGTGATCGGTTCCCAGCGGCCCGTCGCGGCATCCCACCGGCGGGAGACGGTGTCGGCCACCGTGACCGAGACCTCGGCCTGCGCTCCCCCGTCGAGTTCGCACGCCGTCGCGCCGGCGAAGCGCGGGACCGCGTACTCCGCGCCCGCGGCGGGATGTGCGACGTAGGCCTGGACGACGATCCGCCCGTGTCGGTGACCCGTGTTCCGGACCGTGACGGTGACCGCGATGCCCCCGTTCGTCGAGGTGGCGCGCGCCTCGCCGAGGTCCCACGTCGTGTAGCCCAGACCGTGCCCGAACGGGTAGGCGGGCACGGCTCCGGAACGCGCGTACCCGCGGTACCCGATGTCGAGCCCTTCGCGGTACACGACGTCACCGCCCTCCGGGAACGGCGAGGGGATCCCGCGCTCGTCGGCGGGGAAGGTGACCGGGAGACGGCCGCCGGGCTCGGCGGCCCCGGTGAGGACGTCCGCCACGGCCGGCCCCATCGCCTGTCCACCGAACCACGGCAGGACGATCGCCGCGACCTCGTCTCGCCAGGGCAGGAGGACCGGCGCGCCGGCGTTCACGACCACGACGGTGCGCGGGTTCACCGCGGCCACGGCGCGGACGAGCTCGTCCTGCGCGCCGGGCAGTGCGAGGTCCGTCCGGTCGAACCCTTCGGCCTCGTTCTCGGCGCTCGTTCCGACGAAGACCACGGCCGTGTCCGCCGCCCGCGCGACGTCGACGGCGTCCGCGATGAGTCGGGCGGCGTCCGGAACCGCCGTGTCGAAGCCGAGGCGGAGTGCCGCCACGGTCCGCGGAGCCGGCCGGTAGGTGTACTCCACGTCGACGGGACGGTCGGACCGGAGGGTCAGTTCGACGATGGCCTGTGGCGGCAGCGACATCCCGAGCACGGCGTCGTCGTTGATCGGCACCAGGTCGTCGTCCACGCGGACCGCACCGTCGACGGTCACACGGGCGTGGCCGACGCCCGCTGCGGAGAGCAGGTAGTCGCCGTCCTCCGGGACGGTGATCCGGGTGCGCAGCCGGATGACCGACACCTCGTCCTCGGGGACGCCGTCGGGGTAGCCCATGCCGTAGACGAGCGTGTCCGGCCGATCCCGCGTCTCCGCGCCGATCACGGCGCCGTCCGCATCGAGGAACTCGACCGAGACCACACCATCGCCGCTCGGAGCGCGACCGTTCGCCGCGGTCAGTGCACGGAGGAGCGAGGACGGCCGCGCGCCCTCGGCGTAGCGGATGTCGACGTCGGGGAGCGAGCCGGCGAGTGCGTCCAGCGGCGAGATCGGGAAGGGTGCGACGACGGCCGCGCTGCCACCACCGTTCGTACGAGGGGTCCTCGCGGCGGGACCGATCACGGCGAGCGAGCGCGTCGTGACGGGATCGAGCGGGAGGACACCGCCCTCGTTGCGGAGCAGGACGGTGCCGAGCGCGGCGACGTCCCGCAGGGACCGCTGCACGGCCGCGTCCTCGGCGCGCGGCGGGGTCGGCAGTGCCGCGCGGTCCACCAGGGGCGCGATGCCGTCGAGCGCGCCGACCCGGGCCGCGAGACGGAGTACCCGGAGCACCTTCTCGTCGATCGCGGACTCGGCGACCTCCCCCGCGCGGACCGCCGCAGCGAGCCCGTCTGCCCAGCGGGTGTGCGGTCCGGGCATGGCGAGGTCCGTCCCGGCCGAGGCGCTCGCCACGACGCTCCGGATCGCACCCCAGTCCGAGACCACGAAGCCGTCGAAGCCCCACTCCTCCTTGAGGAGCTCCGTGAGGATCGCCGAGTGGACGACCGGGGTGCCGTTGAGACGGTTGTACGACGCCATCACCCCGAGTCCACCGGCCGCGACGACCGCCTCGAACGGGAGCAGGTACGCCTCTCGGAGCACGCGTTCCTCGATGACCGAGTTCGAGTTCAGACGATCCGTCTCGGACTCGTTGCCGACGAAGTGCTTGGCCGCCGTGGCCACGCCCTCCGCCTGCATCCCGGTGACCATCGCGGCACCCATCTGCGCCGTCAACAGCGGGTCCTCGCTGAACGCCTCGAAGTGACGGCCGCCGAAGGGACTGCGCTGCAGGTTGATGACCGGACCGAGGACGACGTCGACCCCCTTCCGCCTCGCTTCCCCGCCCATGACCGCGCCCGCCGCCGCCGCGACCGCCGGGTCGAACGTGGCCGCGACGGCTGTCGCCGAGGGCGTGTTGATCGACGTGTCCTCCTCCGACCAGCGCACCCCCCGGATGCCCACCGTCCCGTCCGAGAGCACGATCGGGCGCAGGCCGATCGTGACGTCCGGGTACGTGCTCCAGTGGTCCTTCCCGGAGAGGAGCCGGATCTTGCCTTCGAGCGTGAGCCGTTCGATCCGGGCGCGGATCTCGGCGTCCGTCCGGGTGGCGTCCGAGCTGGGGATCATCGTCATCTGCGGTCCTCGACGTCAGGCCGCCTCGCCCGTCGTCGGGATCCGACGAACGACGTCGAGAGGCGGCGTCCATGCCGGCGGGGTTCGCGACCGGAGTCGATCGCTGCGAGCAGGCCCGCCCAGAGTGCACAACGTCTGCCTACGGATCACAACCTACCCCACGGAGTCGGGCGGCGTCGGGCGCTCGGGCGCTCGGCGCTCGGGCGCTCGGGCGCTCGGGCGCTCGGGCGCTCGGGCGCTCGGGCGCTCGGGCGCTCGGGCGACTACGCCACCCGTCGGCCGACGACGAGGTCCCACCCGGGTCCGGCACTGGCGCCCACGGACACCGCCCACACGCGCTCGGTGATCAGCGTCCCGGCGCGCGTCCGGTACTCCGGCACGGCCAGCGCCAGCGCGTCGTCCCCGGTACCGGCGTCGAGCATCTCGGCACCGACCGTGCGACCGTCCGAGAAGGTCACCCGGATCGCAGACGCCCGCACCGGCCCGGCACCACCTGTGATCCGGCAGCCGGGGTACAGGTGCGTCCGCGAGCAGTGCATCTCCATCCGACCTCTTTACCGGGATCAGCTCACGACCGCGCCGGCTCCTGCATGGCTCGGTCGTGCTCGCCGGGCGCACGCAGGTGCGCTGCGGCGTCCGCGACGAGGGTGTCGATGCTGGCGGCGACGTCCAGCGTCACGCCGGCCTCGTCCGCCTCCAACGGTTCCAGCGTCTGCAACTGCGAGCCGAGGAAGCTCGCCGGCATGAAGTGTCCGCTCCGCGCCGCGAGCCGTTCCGCGAGCAGTTCGCGGCTCCCCGTGAGATGGACGAACTGCGCGCCGGGATTGCCCTCGCGGAGCACGTCGCGGTACGACCGCCGGAGCGCGGAACAGCCGATCACGATGGCTCGCGGTGCTTCCCGCGCCATCGTCGCGAGCGACTGCAGCCACGGCCACCGGTCCTCGTCGGTGAGCGCTTCGCCGCGCGACATCTTCTCGATGTTGGCCGCGGGGTGGACGGTGTCCGCGTCGAGGAAGTCCGCGTCGAACGCCTGCGCGAGTCGGACCCCCACGCTCGACTTGCCGCACCCGGCGACGCCCATGACGTAGATGACCCGTTTCACGGCGGCGCTCACCAGTCGTGGACGGTGCCGTCGGCGAGTCGGTTGAAGGGCAGGTACGCCTGCTCGTACGGGTACTTGCCCGCCTCGTCGACGTCGAGACTCACCCCGAGGCCGGGCTCGTCGCCGGGATGCAGGTACCCGTCCGTGAACGTGAACGACTGCCGGAACACCTGGTTCGTGCGATCCCCGTGCTGCATGTACTCCTGGATCCCGAAGTTGTGGATCGCGAGCCCGAGGTGCATCTGCGCCGCGAGCCCCACCGGCGAGATGTCCGT
>NZ_JABMCE010000075.1 GCF_013359865.1 Curtobacterium pusillum | reverse complement strand
GCCACCACCGGGCCGGGCGACGGCGCGGACGCACCCACCAGCGAGGGCGGGACCCCGCTCGCCGCAGCCGACGTGACCGGGGCGACCAGCGACTCCCGGCCGGCCACCGGCAGCACGACGGACGCCGCCGCTCCCCGCCCCGCGCCCATCGAGGAATGGCTGCGTCAGCAGGTCGCCGAAGCCCGCTGGTCGCAGCCGCACGACGTGCTCGGGCCGCACCCCGTCGACGGCGGCACCAGCGTGCGCGTCGTCCGGCACCTCGCGACCGCCGTCCGCATCGTCCGGCCCGACGGGGACGACATCGAGTTGACGCACGAGGGCGACGGTCTCTGGGCCGGAGCCACCGCGGGCGAACTCGGCCGGTACCGGGTCGAGGCCGACTACGACCCGGACCCTTCGGCGGACAGCGACGACATCACGTGGACGACGGACGACGCCTACCGCTTCCCACCGACCATCGGCGAGCTCGACCTGCACCTCTTCGGCGAGGGCCGCGACGAACAGCTGTGGCACCACCTCGGCGCGCACGTCACGACCGTCGACGGGGTCGAAGGCGTCTCGTTCACCCTCTGGGCACCCCGCGCCACCGCGGTCCGCGTGATCGGTGACTTCGAGGGGTGGGAAGGCCGCACCACCGCGATGCGCCGCCTCACCGACCTCGGCGTGTGGGAACTGTTCTGGCCGGGCGCGCTCGTGGGCCAGCGGTACAAGTTCCAGCTCCTCACCGACTCCGGCTGGGTCGAGCGCGCGGACCCGTTCGCGCGCCGCACCGAGGTGCCTCCGCTGACCGCGTCCGTGATCGACGACTCGCACCACCAGTGGTCCGAGGGCGATGCGCAGTGGATGGAGCACCGGGCGCGCACCACCACGCACGACCGTCCGATGAGCGTGTACGAGGTGCACCTGGGATCGTGGCGTCCCGGGCTGTCGTACCGCGAGGCCGCCGATCAGCTGATCGGGCACGTGCAGTACCTCGGGTTCACCCACGTGGAGTTCCTGCCGCTCTCCGAGCACCCGTTCGGCGGCTCGTGGGGCTACCAGGTCACCGGATACTACGCGCCGACGGCACGGTTCGGCTCCCCCGACGACCTCCGGTACCTCATCGACCGTCTGCACTCCGCGGGCATCGGCGTGGTCATGGACTGGGTGCCCGGGCACTTCCCGAAGGACGAGTGGGCGCTCGCGAAGTTCGACGGCTACGCGCTGTTCGAGCACCCGGATCCCCGCCGCGGTGAGCAGCTCGACTGGGGCACCTACGTGTTCGACTTCGGGCAGCCGCAGGTCCGCAACTTCCTCGTCGCGAACGCGCTGTACTGGCTCGAGGAGTTCCACATCGACGGGCTCCGGGTCGACGCCGTCGCCTCGATGCTCTACCTCGACTACTCCCGCACCGAGTGGTTGCCGAACATCCACGGCGGGCGAGAGAACCTCGAGGCGATCTCGTTCCTGCAGGAGACGAACGCCACCGCGTACAAGCGCTACCCCGGCATCGTGATGATCGCCGAGGAGAGCACGTCGTGGCCCGGCGTCACACAACCCACGAACGCCGGCGGCCTCGGGTTCGGCCAGAAGTGGAACATGGGCTGGATGCACGACTCGCTCCAGTACATCGAGCGCGAGCCCGTCTACCGCAGCTACCACCACGACGAGATCACGTTCTCGTTCGTGTACGCCTTCAGTGAGCAGTTCACGCTGCCGATCAGTCACGACGAGGTCGTGCACGGCAAGGGTTCCCTGTACGGCAAGATGCCCGGCGACGAGTGGCAGAAGCTCGCGAACGTCCGCGCCTACCTGGCGTTCATGTGGGCGCACCCCGGCAAGCAGCTCCTCTTCATGGGGCAGGAGTTCGCCCAGTCCTCCGAATGGTCGGAAGCCCGCGGGCTGGACTGGTGGCTCCTCGACGACCCGGGACACCGGGGCGTGCAGGACCTCGTCTCCGCGCTCAACCGGGTCTACCGCGACACGCCGGCACTCTGGACGCACGACGCCACACCGGACGGCTTCGAGTGGATCGAGGGTGGCGACGCACCGCACTCGACGCTCGGGTTCCTGCGCAAGGACGGCGACGACCGGCTGGCGGTGTTCGTGAACTTCTCCGGCGTGCCGGTGGAGCGACGCTTCGGGCTGCCGGCGGCCGGCGCGTGGCACGAGGTGCTCAACACGGACGCCTCCGAGTACGGCGGGTCCGGCGTGGGGAACCTCGGCGTCGTCACCGCGGAGGACACCCCGTGGGCGGGACGCCCCGCGTCCGCGCACCTCGTGGTGCCGCCGCTGGGCGCCGTCTGGCTGAAGCTGGCGCGGTAGCCGCGACCACCTGACGGACGGGCGGCCCGGTGCCGGCTGGCACCGGGCCTCCCGTCCGTCGCACAACCGCGTGCGCCGCGTGCGCCGCGTGCGCCGCGAGACGGAAGCAGTACGCGAAAGCGACAGTGTTCGCGCGGAATCCGCGCGAACACTGTCGCTTTCCCGGACCACTCCGGCGGACCAGCCCGGCGGACCGCTCCGACGGAGCGCCCGGCGGCGGCGCCGCGGTCAGTACAGGGCGCTCGCCAGGCGGCGCCGGGCCGCGACGACTCGGGGATCCTCGGCACCGATCAGCTCGAAGTACTCGACGAGCCGGACGCGCAGCGCCTCGCGCTCCTCGCCGAACACCGTCGGCACGAGGTCGAGCAGGCGGCCGAACGCGTCCTCGACGTGCCCGCCGGAGATGTCGAGGTCCGCGACGGCCAGCTGCGCCTGCACGTCCGACGGTCCGGCTGCCGCGGCAGCACGGATGTCGTCGGCGGTGCGGCCGTTCAGCCGGTCGAGCAGCGACACCTGCGCGAGCCCCGCAACGGCCATCTGGTCGTGCGGGTCCTGCGCGATGGCGGTCTTGTACTCCTGGATCGCGGTGGCGTAGTCGCCCTGCTCGATCGCGTCGTACGCGGCCTGGTGGTGCGGCGGCAGTGGCTCCGGCTCGGGCTCGCCCTGCTCGGTGACGTCGGCGGAGGCAGCCCCGTCGACGGTCACACGGCCGGAGACGCCGTTCTGCTCGGCGGCGGCGAGCACCTGCTCGTAGACGTCGCGCACCTGCGCCTCGGGCAGCGCTCCGACGAAGAGTCCGAGCGGGCGCCCGCCGATGAGCGCGGCCACGGTGGGGATCGACTGCGCTTGGAACGCCTGGACGAGCTGCGGGTTGGTGTCCGCGTCGACCTTGGCGAGCAGGACCCGGCCGTCGTACTCGGCGGTGAGCTGCTCGAGGATCGGCGAGAGCTGCTTGCACGGCCCGCACCACTCGGCCCAGATGTCGACGATCACCGGGACGATCGTGGAGAGCTGCAGGACGTCCTGGAAGGTCTGGTCGGTGACGTCCAGGACGAGCGACGGGACGGTCAGGTCGGCGCCGGTCTCGCTGCCGGGCGCACCGGCCGCGGACGCACCGGCCGGGCCGCCACCCTGGCCGGCAGCGGGGCCGCCGGTGGGCTGCGGCGGCCGCTGCGCGCGGTCGACGAGGGACGACAGGTCGACGGCTCCGCGGAGACCGGACGGGGTCGGGGGGACGTTGGTCATTGCACCTCACTCGCTGCTGTCAGGCCCTGCGTGAACCCGAGCAGGACCACTTTGTCATCGGTGCCCACCGGGGGCACGTAGAAGAGCAGCTGCACGCCGTACGTGGCGCTGATGCCCTTCGTGCTGGAGTCGACGCCGGAGAGGGCCTTCACCGCACCCTCGGTGTTCACCTCGGCGCCGGCCGCCGTCGGCGTGACCTTCTCGATCTCGTTCAGGTCGGCGGAGACGAGTGCCCCCGCGCCGTCCGTCGCGATCGCGACCGCGCTGTCGTCCGGGACCTCGGACGAGTACTCGATCTTCGCGGTGTCGGGCAGCGCATCGGACTTCTTGTCCTTGTACGCCTTCCCGATGGTCGAGCGGAGACCGTCGCCGTCCGACTGGAAGAGCGACGCGTACGTGCTGTCCTCGTCCTTCGACAGGATGTCGCCGTACGCCTTGGCGATCTGGTCCGGCGCGATCGAGAGCAGCTTCGTGTTCGACGCGAGCAGCGCGGCGCCGAGGGAGGTGGGCGCGAGGCTCGGGATCTTCGCGGCGGCCTCGAGCGAGACGTCGTACGCGACCTTGTAGTCGTCGCGCGCGGAGTCCTGCACGAGCGTGAGCGCCTGCGGCGCGGACTTCGCGTCGCAGTCCTCGGCGACGACGGCGAACACCGTGCGCGGCCACGAGTCGGTCTGCTGCGGCAGCGCCACGCACACCTGTTCGGCGGAGATCGCGGGCGGGGCGTCGACGTCGGAGTCCTTCCCGCGGATCGTGTAGTTCGCCTCGCGCAGGTCGAGCGCGGCACCGGTGAACCGCTGCGCGGCGATCTTCGCGTCACGGGCGTCGTCGGCCTTCTTCGCGACATCGGCCACCCGCTGCACGATGCGACGGATCTGCTGCTCGGTCGCGGCGGTCGGCTCGGTCTGTCCAGCGGCGCCGGTGGCGGTCGCGGTGGGGGTCGGGCTGGCGGCCGACCCGCCCTGGGGCCAGTAGTCGGACGAGCACCCGGCCAGACCGAGCGCGCCGACGAGCACCACGGGGACCGCCACGAGGGCACGGCGTCCGCGACGGCCACGGACCGGCACCTGGGCACCGGCCGCTGCTGCACGGCGGGAGGCACGCACGCGCGGCGGACGCGATCCCCCGCTGCGACGGCGCGGGCCGCGGCCGCGACGCTGGTGGACGAAAGCCCAGATGAGCAGGACGACGCCGCCGACGAGGAAGACGGCGCCGGCGACGAGCAACGGGCCGACGGTCGGCGTCGCGGTGTCCCGCGGCCAGGTCACCGACACGTCGCTCGGAGCCGCGGCCTTGCCGTCGCCGACGATGATCACGGAGACGTCCTTCGGCAGCCGCACGGTGAACTGCCCCGCGCCGTCGTACTCCTGGTACCAGAGATCGCTTCCGGCGGGGTCCGGCACCGAGGTCGCGCTGCCGGTCGTGCGACCGACGAGCTTCGCCTGCTCCGCATCGAACCGCAGGGTGGTGTGCTTCGCGTCACCGACCCAGGCGTCGACGTCGGTGCTCTTGCCGTACGCGGCGAACACCTTGCCGGAACCGGACACGTTGATGCGCTGGTAGCCGGGGTTGGCGTTGAGCGTCGACCCCGGGATCACCGTCACCGGGGCCGAGGCCTTCGACGACGATGCCGCGACCAGCGACGACGGTGGCTCGAACACGGTCCGCTGGCCGACCGCGAGCGCGACGAGCAGCAGACCGATGACGAAACTGACGATCGCCAGGACGAATCGCACGGATCTTCTCCCTACCGCGCCGGGGTGGGGGTGTCGGCGCGCGAATCAGCGCTCCAGGATAGCGAGGGAGTCTGGACAGCGCATCCCCCGCCGCTGTCCGCGGTCACAGCCGCCGGTGCCCGCGCGCCACTACAATCGGGCCCGGGCCTTCCCTGCGCCCTCCCGCCGAGCACCCAGGAGCGAACACGTGGCGAACGACGAGGCAGAGTTCGGAACCGAGCTGCGCGGGTACCGCCGCGAAGACGTGGACCGTGCCCTGAACGACCTGCGCCGCGAGCTCATCAAGTCGAACAACGACCGCGCCGACGCCGCCAAGGAGATCCGTCTCCTGCAGTCCCGCGTCTCCGAGCTCCAGGGCGAGCTCGACGAAGCCGGCACCCCGACGTACAGCGGGCTCGGCACCCGTCTCGAGTCCACCCTCCGTGTCGCCGAGGAGCAGTCCACCCGCCTGATCAGCCAGGCCGACATCGACGCGCAGCGCCTGCGCGCGTCGAGCCGTGCGGAGGCCGACCGCACCCTGCGCGAGGCCCAGGACGAGGCGCGCGACACCCTCGAGGACGCCCGCACCCGCTCCACCGACGAACTCACCCGCGCGCGCGCCGAATCGGCCGACACCGTCGAGCGTGCGCGCGCGGAGGCCGGCCTCCTCGTGCAGGACGCCCGCAACGAAGCGGCCGCGATCCGCGGTGCCGCCGTCACGGAGGCCGCCGAGGTCCGTTCCGTCGCCATCCGCGAGACGAACGCCCTCCGCGCCCAGGTCGAGCACGAGGTCGCCGAGCTCCGCGAGATCGCCCAGCGCGAGTCCGCCGAAGCCCGTCAGGCCGCCGCGGACCTCACCCGTGAGACCGAGCACCGTCGCAGCGTGTTCGAGGCGGACCACGCGCGACGCGTCGAAGACCTCGACCGTGAGGAGACGACCCGCCGCGACGCCCTGGAGCGCGAGGTCACCGAAGGACGTGCCGCCTGGCACCGCGAGCGGGACGAGCAGCAGCAGGCGCACGCGCTGGAGCTCGAGACCGGGCGCGCCGACCTCGCGGCCGAGGTCGACCGGCGCCACGCCGAGATCGACGCCGAGCTCGCCGACCGCCGCCGGGTCCTCGACGAGGAGCTCGCCGCCGCACGCGCCGAGTGGGAGCGCGAACTCGCCGCGGCCCGCACCGCGCTCGCGCAGGAGATCGAGGCCGCACACGCGCAGCTCCGCGTCGACGAAGAGCAGACCCGGGCCGAGAACGCGCGCCTCGTGCAGGAGACCGCCGACCGCATCGCCCGCGAGCTCGACGAGCACGCCAGCCGTATCGAGCGCGAGCGCACCGAGGCCGAGGCCGCCGCGGAACGCGCCGCCCGCGAGCACGAGAACGAACTCGCCGCTCGCCGCGAGCGGGAGCACGCCGAGGTCGACACCGAGATCGCCGACCGCCGCACGGCCGAGCTGGGAACGCTCGAGGCGGAGCGCACCGCCCTGCGCCAGGAGATCGACACCGCTCGCGCCGACCTGAAGAAGGAGCGCGACGAGGTCCGTGCCGAGATCGCCCGGGAGCGCGACGAGGCCCGGACGACGCTCGAGTCGGAGCTCGCCGCTCGCCGTGACGACGCCGAGCAGGACTACCTGCAGAAGCACCACGAGACCGTCACGGAGACGCAGAAGTACCTCGACGAGGCGAACCTGCAACTCGCCGAGGCGACCCGTCGTGCGACCGAGGCCCGGGAGCGTGCCGAGCGGCTCCAGCAGGAGGCCGACGACCTCGAGCGCTCCAGCACCTCGGACGCGCAGGAGCACGCGCGGACGATCGTCGCCGACGCGCAGGACCGCGTGCACAAGATGATCGCGGACGCCGAGGAACGCACCGCGGGCATCATCGCCGAGTCGGAGGACCGGCTCGCGGCGATCCGTACCGAACGAGACGCGGTGGCCGGGTACCTCGAGAACCTCCGCGGCGTGTTGACGCACGCCACGGGGCTGCTCGGCACCGGACCGTCCGTGTCCGACGACGCCGACACCGCAGCAGACGAGGCCGCGGACGACAGCGAGGATGCGACCGCGCGCTGACGCACAGGGGCCTGGAGGCGCGACCCGCGCCTCCAGGTCGGCTCTCGTCGTCGACGCGGGCCGCTGGTCAGGCCGGAACGTGCGTCGGCAGCGGCGCGCTGCCGGGGACGACGAGGTCCGCGATCGCGTCGAGCACGATCCGCACGTACCGCTCCCCCACCCAGAGGTGCTTCGCGCCCGCGACGGGGACGACGCGGACGTTCGGTGCGAGCGCGAACCGTCGCGTCGCCTCAGCCGGCTGCAGGAAGTCGTCGTGCTCCGGCACGAGCGCCACCACCGGGACGGACACGTCCGCCCAGCGGGCGAGTTCCTCGTCGCTCGTGCGGTGCAACGGCGGCGACAGCAGGACGACCCCGGCGACCCGGCCGGCCTCGACGTGCTCGAGTGCGTGCTTGAGGATCACCTCGGTGCCGAACGACCAGCCGACCAGCCACGGCGTGGGCAGGCCGCGGTCGGCCACGTCGGCCACCGCGGCGCGGAGGTCGAACCCCTCGGAAACGCCGTCGCCGAAGACGCCCTCGGAGGTCCCCCGTGGCGACGTCACCGACCGGAAGTTGAAACGCAGCACGGCGATGTCGGCGAGGGCCGGCAGCCGCGCTGCGGCCTTCTTCAGCACGTGGGAGTCCATGAAGCCGTGCGCGGTCGGCAGCGGGTGCAGGGTGACGATCGTCCCGCGGGCCGGACGGTCCAGCGGTTCGGCGATCTCCCCCACGAGCGTGAGGTGGTCGTCGGTGACGAGCTCGATGTCCGTCCGCCGTGCGGGCAGCTCGGTGTTCGAGCGGATCTCGTCGGTGCTCACGAGGCGGTCCGGCACGTGGTCATGCGATGCTCCAGCAGTGGTTGTGCCAGTGGCGGCGGGACGCGAGGTCGGCTTCGTCACCGAGGACTCCATCGGCGCGCCACACGACCACGTGGGCGACCCCGGGCAGCACCGTGCCGCCGCAGCCCGGGCAGACGTACTCCTTCTGGGCGGACGCGGCGGAGACCGGCTGCACGAGGAACTCGCGCCCGCGCCGGACCTCGGTGCGCTTCCAGGAACTCATCAACCGGTCGAGGCCGGTCGGCTCCTCATCCTGCTCGGAGCCGCGGCCACGAGGACGCCGCGGCCGGTTGCTGCGCGGCACCCGTGCGGCCGATCAGTACCAGTTGTTCGCGACGCTGTGGGCCCAGGCACCGCACGGGGTGCCGTACACGCCCGAGATGTAGTTGAGACCCCAGGTGATCTGCGTCGCCGGGTTCGTCTGCCAGTCGGCGCCGACCGAGGCCATCTTGCTGCCGGGGAGCGCCTGCGGGATGCCGTACGCGCCGCTCGGGTTGTACGCGTTGACGCGCCAGCCGGACTCCTTGTTCCACAGGGAGACGAGGCAGTTGTACTGGTCGGTACCCCAACCGCGGGCGGTGACCATCTGCTGCGCGATGGCCTGGGCGCTCCCCGGGTCGGGGGTCGCGGCGGTGGCGGCGAGCGTGTTGGACGCGCTGACCGTGGCGGTCGTGTCGGTGGAGTCCGTGGTGTCGTCGGTCTCGGTCTTCGGCGCCTCGGTCACCTTCGGCTTCGGGACCGTCACGCCGTACGCGTCGCGCGTGACGTCGAACGCGGCGTAGGTCCCGTGCGCGGTGTACTCCTGCGGCGCGACCGGGGCCTTCACGAGCACCGGCGCGGTGACCGCTGCCTGGGCGACGTCGGGCTGCATCGGGTTGAAGAGCGAACCACCGACGAACCCGAACACCGCGAAGAAGGACAGCGCCGGGATCGTCGCGCGCTTGCGCATGAACGTGTTCACACTGCGGACGGCGGTCGGCTTCGCCGGGGCGGCCACCGCGCGCGCCCGACGCTGCTTGACGATGCGAGGGTCCGACGGGGTGGCGGGGACGGCGTGCGCGACCGATGCCTGCGCTTCCTGCGTGTCCGAGACCCGGTTCGCCGCGACCGACTTGGGGGCGATCACGGGCGCGATCGGCACCGCTGCCGTCGCGACCTGTGGGTTCGCCGGGAGGACCGAATTCTCCGCCGTGCGGGTTCGGTTCAGTGCCGCGCGGCGCTCACCGGCGGCCGAGAGGCCGAGGTGCTCGCGGGTATCGCGGTCGGAGCTGATGTCTGCCGTGTGCCTGCCCATGAGTTCGACCAGGATAACGGAACGATCACGGAAAGCGAAGCACCTGTGCGCAGCGCGTCGTCAGCGGACGGCGAGCATGACCTCGACGACGGCGTCGAGGAGCGCATCGACCTGCGATTCGCGGTAGCCGCCGTGCTTCGGTCGGAACACGATCGAGCGGACCTCGGTCAGGCTGAGCGGCTTGCCCTCGCGGAAGTACCCACCGAGGCGCTTCGCGAACGTGTCGACGTCCTTCGGGTGGTACCCGGTGCCGAGGACGCTCACCCTGCTGAAGCGCTGCCCGTCCGGCCGCTCCAGCCGCGCCACGACGTCCGAGGCCTTGGAGCGGGCATCCGCGTACCAGGCCTTCTGTCCGATCTCGGCGATCTCCCGCTCGCGCTCACGGGCGGCGAAGGCGTCCTCGAGACGCTCGAGTGCCGCATCCACGTGTGCGGTCGAGTAGCCGCCCTTGCGCATCGAGAACGCCGTGGCCCGGATCTTCGCCGCCTCGATCGCGGGAGCGGTGTCGTTCGTCGTGTAGGCGCGACGGGCGTCCTCGAGGAAGCGCTCGACCTCGTCGACGTCGTATCCGAGGGCGGAGCGGTCTGCGTTCGGGAAGGTGGTGGCCACGGCGACATTCTGCCAGGACCGGAGCCTGGTGTGACCTGGACGCGCTGTCGGTGCTCAGTGGTTGACGACGAGGTACAGCACGTACGCGACGGCGGCCGACGGCAGGATGCTGTCCATCCGGTCGAGCAGTCCCCCGTGCCCGGGCAGGAACGACGAGATGTCCTTGATGCCGAGATCGCGCTTGATCATCGACTCGGTCAGGTCGCCCAGCGTGGCCGACCCGGAGATGAGCACCCCGAGGATCACGCCCGTCCACCACGGCAGCCCGAGCATGAGCCACGCCACGACGATGCCGACGATGATGCTCGCCCCGACGGACCCGGCGAAGCCCTCCCACGTCTTCTTCGGGCTGATCCGCGGCGCCATCGGGTGCTTGCCGAGGTTGAGTCCTGTCGCGTAGGCGCCGGTGTCGACCGCCACGACGACGAGGATGAACGCGATCACCCAGAGCTCGCCGCGCGGCTGGGCGGCGAGCAGCACGACGCACGCACCGAGCAGCGTGATGTAGGCCTGTACGAACAACCCGTTCGTCAGGTCGCGCACGACGTTGCCGACGGGCGGCTTGGGACGCGCGACGGCGACCTCGACCAGGCGCCAGAGGCTGATGAAGACGATGCCGCCGAGCAGCGTGAACAGCGCGGGGATCTGTCCGCCCAGGAACGCCGCGGGGACCACCGCCACGCTGACGAGGACGCTCGGGATCCGCGGGACGTCGCGGCCGGCGAACCGCATGGCGCTCGCGAGCTCGTACACGCCGACGCCGAGCAGGAACGCCCCGACGACCATGAACGACGGCTTCCAGATGAGCAGCGACGCCAGCATCACCACCGCGAAGGCCAGGGCGATGCCGATCGCCGCCGGCAGGTTGCGCCCGGTGCGCGCCGTCAGTGCCTCGTTGCGGGCGCCGAAGTCGGCCTTCCGCTGCCGGAGCTGCGCCTCGAAGTCCGTGCGGGCAGCACGTGCCCGCGCATCGAAGTCCTGGCGCAGCCCCTTGGCGGAACGCTTCTGTGCTGTGGGGCGGTCATCGCCCTGGTCTGGACGGGGCATCAGACCTCGAGGAGTTCGGCTTCCTTCTTCTTCAGCGCGTCGTCGATCTGATCGACGTGCTTCTTCGTGAGGGTCTCGAGGTCCTTGTCGCCGCGCGAGATCTCGTCGTCGGAGATCTCACCCTTCAGCGCGTCGAGGTCGTCCTTCGCACGGCGGCGGATGTTGCGGATGACGACCTTGTGGTCCTCGCCCTTGCCGCGGACGAGCTTCACGAACTCCTTGCGGCGGTCCTGCGTGAGCTCCGGGATCGTGACGCGCACGATCTCGCCGTCGTTCGTCGGGCTGGCGCCGAGGTTCGGGAACGTCGCGATGGCGCGCTCGATCTCCTTGAGCGCCGACTTGTCGTACGGCGTCACGACGAGCGTCCGCGCTTCCGGCGTCTGCAGGGACGCCAGCTGCGCGAGCGGCGTCGGCGTGCCGTAGTAGTCGACCGGGATCTTCTGGAAGAGGGCGGCGTTGATGCGGCCGGTACGGACGGTCGAGAAGTCGTCCTTGGCGACCTCCACGGCCTTCGCCATCTTCTCGGTGGCTTCGGTCAGGACATCACTGATCACGGTGGTTCTCCTTCGGTACTGGCGTCGAGTCTAGTCAGCGGACGGGGTCAGTTGCTGACCACCGTGCCGATGCGCTCGCCCCGGATCGCCGCGGCGACGTTGCCGTCGCCCTCCATGCCGAAGACGTGCATCGGCATGCCGTTGTCCATGCAGAGCGAGAAGGCGGTGGCGTCGACGACCTTCAGGCCCTTCAGCAGGGCGTCCTGGTAGGTGACGTGGTGCAGCTTCTCGGCAGTGGCATCCTTCTTCGGGTCCGCCGTGTAGACGCCGTCGACGCCGTTCTTGGCGACGAGCACCTCGTGCGCGTCGATCTCGAGCGCGCGCTGGGCCGCGACGGTGTCGGTCGAGAAGTACGGCAGACCGGCGCCGGCGCCGAAGATGACGATCCGCCCCTTCTCGAGGTGCCGCTCGGCACGCCGCGGGATGTACGGCTCGGCGACCTGGGTCATGCTGATGGCCGACTGCACGCGGGTCGCGGCGCCGGCCTGCTCGAGGAAGTCCTGCAGGGCGAGGGCGTTCATGACGGTCCCGAGCATGCCCATGTAGTCGGCTCGGCCCCGGTCCATGCCACGCTGCGAGAGCTCGGCACCACGGAAGAAGTTGCCGCCGCCGACCACGATCGCGACCTCGACGTCCTGTGCGGCGAGGGCGATCTCCTTCGCGATGGTGCTGATGACGTCCGGGTTCACACCGAGGGACCCGGCGCCGAACGCCTCCCCCGACAGCTTCAGCAGCACCCGGCGGCGTCCGGTCTTCTCGTTCGTCATGTGGTCGCACCCTTCGTCGAATGTCTCGTGGGAATCTACTCGCGGCCCCGGTCGGGGCGCGAAAAACGGGGCCCGGAACCTGTTGGTTCCGAGCCCCGTCACGGGTTCGTTACGCGCCGACCTTGACGCGGGCGAAGCCCTGGATCGTGATGCCGGCGTTCTCGGCGGCCTTCGCGACGGAGATCTTGTTGTCCTTCGCGTAGTCCTGGTCGAGCAGCGACACCTGCTTGATGTAGGCGTTGAGGCGACCCTCGACGATCTTCGGCAGGGCGGCCTCGGGCTTGCCCTCTTCGCGGGTGATCGCCTCGACGGTCGCGCGCTCCTTCTCGATCGCCTCGGCCGGGACCTCGTCACGCGTCAGGTACGTCGGGTTCGCGAACGCGACGTGCTGCGCGATGGAACGAGCCTCGGCGGCGTCGGAGCCCGAGTAGGCGATGACGACGGCGATCTGCGGCGGGAGGTCCTGGCTGGTCTTGTGCAGGTAGATCTCGAAGTTCTCGCCCTCGACACGGGTGACCGTGCGGAGCTCGAGCTTCTCACCGAGGGCGGCGGCGTTCTCGTCGATGACCTCGGCGACGGTCTTGCCGTCCAGGGGCGCGGCGTTGCCGGCCGCGACGTCGGCGGCACCGGCGGCGGCGACCGCGGCGACGACCTTGTCGGCGAGCGTGGTGAAGCGCTCGTTCTTCGCGACGAAGTCGGTCTCGCTGGCGAGCTCGACGACGGTCGCGGCGCCGTTCCCGGCGGTCGCGACGACGACACCCTCGGAGGTGGCGCGGTCGTCGCGCTTGGCGACGGCCTTCGCGCCCTTGATGCGGAGGAGCTCGACGGCCTTGTCGTAGTCGCCGTCGGCCTCGACGAGCGCGTTCTTCGCGTCCATCATGCCGGCCCCGAGGTCCTCACGGAGCTTCTTCACGTCAGCAAGGCTGTAGTTGGCCATTGACTGGAGTCCTTTCTGGACTGTGCGTTCGTAGAGAGAGGAAAGGGGCGCCGAGCCGACCGGCCCGACGCCCCCGGTGGTCACTCGGCGGGGGTGGTCTCCGCGGCGGCCTCGGCCTCGGCCGTCGGCTCCGCGTTCTTCGCCTCGTCGGCGATCGGCTCGCCGATCTCCTTCGCGGCGACCTGCGCGTCTGCGTCGTTCTCTTCGACGGTCGCACCCTCGGGCGCGGCGTCGGCGGCCGGCGTCGCGGTCTCGCCACCGAGGAGCTCCTGCTCCCACTCGGCGAGGGGCTCGGCGGCCTCGTCGTCGTCGCCACCGTTGTGGCGGGTCTTCAGGCCCTCGGCCGCGGCGTCGGCGACGATGCGGGTGAGCAGACCGACGGAGCGGATCGCGTCGTCGTTGCCCGGGATCGGGTAGGTGATCTCGTCCGGGTCGCAGTTGGTGTCGAGGATGCCGATGATCGGGATCCCGAGCTTCTGCGCCTCGTCGACGGCGAGGTGCTCCTTCTTGGTGTCGACGATCCAGAGCGCGCTCGGGGTCCGCGTGAGGTTGCGGATACCACCGAGGGTCTTGTGGAGCTTGTCCAGCTCGCGCTTCTTGATGAGGAGCTCCTTCTTGGTGAAGCCCTTCGTCGTGTCGTCGAAGTCGATCTCCTCGAGCTCCTTCATGCGCGCGAGGCGCTTGGAGACCGTCTGGAAGTTCGTGAGCAGACCGCCGAGCCAACGCTGGTTGACGTACGGCTGGCCGACGCGGGTCGCCTGCTCGGCGATGGAGCCCTGCGCCTGCTTCTTGGTGCCCACGAAGAGGATCGTGCCACCGTGGGCGACCGTCTCCTTGACGAAGTCGTACGCACGGTCGATGAAGGCCAGCGACTGCTGCAGGTCGATGATGTGGATGCCCGAGCGCTCGGCGAGGATGAAGCGCTTCACCTTCGGGTTCCACCGACGGGTCTGGTGTCCGAAGTGGACGCCGCTGTCGAGCAGCTGGCGGATGGTGACGACGGCCATGCCGTCCCTCCTTGTTCTCGGCGCACGCCATCGAGGACGTACGCACGGTTGCGGTTGTGTCGGTCACGACCGGTGGTCGTGGCCCCTGGCGCCTCGGTCCGCATCCGCCCGCTCCGTGAGGAGCGGGACCGGTGGATGGGGTGCCTTGGTAGGCGCGCGAAGTCAGCGCAGGATGCGCTGCTGGAAGAACCTTAGCAGGTCGCAGGACGCACGGGAGGCGCGGTGCGGGTCGGACCCGCACCGCGCCTCCTGGATGGTCGCGTGGACGCGTCAGGCCTTGGCGCTGATCGTGTCGCCCTCGGCCGTGATGCCCATCTCCTCGAGGGAGCGCCCCTTCGTCTCCGGGATCTTCGCGAGGACGAAGAACAGGGAGAGCAGGGCGAACAGGGCGTAGATGCCGTAGGTCACGGTCAGGTTGAAGCCGGACAGGACCGGGAACGAGATCGTGACGAGGAAGTTCGCGATCCAGTTCGCCGCGGAACCGACGCCGAGCGCGGTGGCACGGATGCGGTTCGGGAACATCTCGCCGAGCAGGACCCACATGAGCGGACCCCAGGTGGCGCCGAACGAGACGACGAAGAGGTTCGCGAAGATCAGCGCGATGACGCCCCACGCGCCGGGGAGGCTGGGGTTGCCGTGCACGATCGTGGCCTGCGAGAACGCGATGGCGACCATCGTCAGCGACACGAACATACCCGCGGAGCCGGAGACCAGGAGCGGCTTGCGACCGACCTTGTCGACGAGCCAGATCGCGATGAAGGTCACGGCGACGTTCACGACCGAGGTGATCGTGGAGATGAGGAAGGAGTCGCTCTCCTTGAAGCCGACGGCCTGCCAGAGCGTCGTCGAGTAGTAGAAGATCACGTTGATGCCGACGAACTGCTGCAGGACGGCGAGGATGATGCCGACCCAGACGATCGGCTGCAGGCCGAAGCGGTTGCCCCGGATGGAGCCCTTCTTCTCGGTGGCCTCGCGGTCGATGCCGTCCTGGATCTCTTCGAGGCTCGTGTTGACCGTGTCGCGCGGCACGATCTTCTCCATCACGTCCCGGGCGTCGTCCTTGCGGCCCTTGGCGAGCAGGAAGCGCGGCGACTCCGGCAGGGTGATCGCCAGGATGCCGTACACGACCGACGGGATCACGCCGACGAGGAACATCCAGCGCCAGGCCGGCAGGCCGAGGACGACCTCGGAGGCGCCGCCGGCGGTGACCGCGAAGACCTGGTCGGACAGGAGCGCGGCGAAGATACCGATCGTGATCGCGAGCTGCTGGAAGGAGGCCAGCGTGCCGCGGATCTGCTTCGGCGCGACCTCGGAGATGTACGCGGGCGCGATGACCGACGCGGTGCCGATGCCGAGGCCGCCGACGAGACGCCAGATCACGAGGTCCCAGGTGGCGAACGCGAACCCGCTGCCGATCGAGGAGATGAGGAAGAGCACCGCTGCCCAGAACATCACCCGGGTGCGACCCCAGCGGTCCGCGAGGCGACCGGCGAAGTACGCGCCGAACGCGCAGCCGATGAGCGCCGAGGCGACCGCGAAGCCGCTCGCCGCCTCGGACAGACCGAACTCGTTCTTGATGGCGTCGACCGCTCCGTTGATGACGGACGAGTCGAATCCGAAGAGGAAGCCGCCGACCGCCGCTGCGATCGCGAACGCGGTGACCTTCCCCTTGAACGCACGGTCCTCGCCGTGCTGGGTGGACGTGTTCGACACGATGCTCCAGGTTCCCTGCCGCCGTGCGGGATGCTGCACGGTGCCCCGGCGGTCGGCTGGTTCGCCGTCCGAGCGGCGTTGCGTGTTCCGGAGCGCCCCAGACTGTACTCCCCGTCGAGCGCGGAGGCCCAACCCGGCGGCGCGCGCGGCTCACCTGTCCTCCCCAGGCCTGGAGGCGCGGCTCGTCATCCACGGATCGGCTCGCGGTGGTCGGTTCCCGCGTGGTTCCTCGGGAGGGTGGCCGCATGCAGCTCCGTCGCCGGCTCTCCCGCCTCGTCCGCCGTGGGCACCCGGTCGCGTGGTTCCCCGCCCTCCTGCTGGTCCTGGCCGTGCACGGGGCGATCTCGACCGCCGGAGCACGTTCGTCCGTCAGCGGTTCACCCCCGGAGGCGTCGGCGCGGGGGTCCGATGGCGAGCGGTGGGTGTGGCCGACCGGGAGCCGCGTGGTGAGCCGACCGTGGGAAGCCCCGGCGGACGACTACGCGGCGGGCCACCGGGGGCTCGACGTCCCGGCGGCGATCGGGGCCGTCGCGGTCGCGGTCGATGACGGCACCGTGACGTTCGCCGGTGCGGTCGCCGGTCGCGGTGTCGTGACGATCGACCACGGTGGCGGGCTCCGCAGCACGCTCGACTCCGTGGAGCCGACGGTCGCGAAGGGCGACACCGTGGCGCGGGGGGACGCCGTCGGCCGGGTGACGATCGGGCACTGCCCGGCGTCGGACCCGTGCGTGCACCTCGGCGCGCGGATCGACGACCGGTACGTCGATCCGACGCCGTACCTGCCGGCTGCGGCATGGCCGGTCCTGCTGCCCGAGGACGCCTGGACCGGCTGACCCGACCCACTAGGCGCGGGGATGTGCGGTGCGGTAGACCTCGCGCAGGCGCGCCGAGGAGACGTGCGTGTAGATCTGCGTCGTGCCGAGGCTCGCGTGCCCGAGGAGTTCCTGCACGGCACGGAGGTCCGCGCCCCCGTCGAGCAGGTGCGTCGCCGCCGTGTGCCGGAAGGTGTGCGGTCCGCTCGGCCCCTCGCCCGGGAGGTCCTGCAGCAGCCGTGCGACGATGCGGTAGGCGCTCCGCACCCCGAGCCGAGCTCCTCGATCGCCGAGGAACAGCGCACCGGTGTCCGCGGCGTCGGACCGCGCTGCGATGACCGGACGCCCGCGTTCGAGCCACGCCTCGAGCGCATCGCGTGCCGGCACCCCGAAGGGCACCACCCGTTCCCGCCCGCCCTTCCCGAGCACCCGGACGGTGAGTCGCCCGCGGTCGAGGTCGAGCACGTCGATGCCCACGAGCTCGCTCACCCGGATCGCCGCCGCGTACAGGAGCTCCACGACCGCGAGGTCCCGGAGCGCTCCCGGGTCGTCGCCCGCTGCTCGGCCTGCGAGCCCGTCGAGCAGCGTGCGGACCTGGTCCGACGAGACCACCCGCGGCAGGTGCGCCGCGCCCTTCGGTGCACGGAGTCGCGCGCCGGGATCACTCGCGATGAGACCGGACTCGCTCGCCCATCGCGTGAACGCCCGGACCGACGACGACCGGCGCGCGATGGTACTGCGGGCGAGCCCCCGGTGGTCGGCGTCCCACAACCAGTCGCGGAGCAGCTCGAGCCCGACGTCCGGGAGCCGTTCGGTGCCCCGGGCAGCGGCGAACTCCACGAGTTGCTCGAGATCGCCGGCGTAGGCCCGGACGGTCTGTTCGCTGAGGCCGCGGCCGTGCCGGGCGTGCGTGAGGAACGCGTCGACCGCCACTGCGAGCCGTTCGTCCGTGCGTTCCGTCACGCGCCCAGAGTAGGTCCGCCGACCGCCGTACCCGGCCGCACCCGCCGCGGGCGTCCAGCGTAGGTCCGGTGACCGCAGGTTCCCTGCCCACCCGCCGCGGCCGTCGGACGATCACCGTCAGCGGCGACACCACCCCTCGGCGAGCGGCGTCACGAGCCCCTCCAACTGTGCCAACGCGAGCGCGTCCGCAGCGTCGTCGACGGAGAGTCCGCTGCGCCTGGCGACCTCCTCCACCGGGATCGGCCGCCGGTCGAGCGCATCCAGCGCACGCTTCACGTGCGGGTCGGCATCGGTCGCGAGGACCACGGTCTCGGCGACCCGCGACCGCACGGCCACGTCGTCCGTCCCCGTCAGCACCGCAGTGATCGGGTCGCGCGGCGAGACGACGATCTGCGCGTTCCCCTGGGCGATGAGCCGGTGACACCCGACCGACGCCGCCGACGTGAACGCCCCGGGCACCGCGAACACCGGTCGCCCGAGCTGCATGGCGTGGTGCGCGGTGTTGAGGGCACCCGAGCGCGCAGCGGCCTCGACGACGACGGTCGCTTCCGACAGCGCGGCGATGAGCCGGTTGCGGCTGAGGAACCGCCACCGGGTCGGACGAGTCCCCGGCGGTGACTCGGAGAGCACCCGCCCGCGGGCGAGCACGTTCCGGAGCAGCTCGTGGTTGCCCGCGGGGTAGAACTGATCGATCCCACCCGCGAGGACGGCCGTCGTCGGCGTCCCCGCCGCCACGGCGACGCGGTGCGCGACCGCGTCGATGCCGTAGGCCCCTCCGGACACGATCTCGACCCCCGCGTCGGCCGCGAGCGACGCGATCTCGGCCGCGGCTTCGGCACCAGCGACGGTGTTCGCCCGGCAGCCGACGACCGCCATCGCCCCGACGCAACCGGCCGCCCCCACCGGGTCGTCCTGCTCGGACCGACTCCACAGCACGAACGGCGCGTGCGGGCCGAGGTCGTCCAGAGCGGTCGGCCATCCGGGATCGCCCGGGACGACCAACCGCGCTCCGACGGCCGTCCCCGCGGTGACGGCGGCGTTCGGGTCTGCTCCGCCCGCGCGTGGACGCCACCGCTCGAGTGCGGCGACGATGGCCGTGCGAACGCGATCCGGCCCGTCGGCGAACGACACCCCGCTCCGGAGGCGACCGACGAGGTCGTCCGGACCGGACTCGACCGCCCGACGGACCATGGCGAGCGACTCCTGCGCGCCGAACAGCGTGACGAGTTCGCCTGCCACGACGTCGCCCGGCTCGGCGAGGACACTCCACGCGACGCGGGCGAGCACGTCGTCGGGCGCGGCGGTCACAGGGCGCTCCGCAGCGCGAGCGCCCGTCGGACCTCATCGGCGCCGGGCCGCGACACGTCCCCGAGGTCGGCCATCGTCCACGCCAGCCGCATGACCCGGTCCCAGCCCCGCATGGTGAGCGTGCCGAAGTCGAGCGCGCGGTCCAGCGCGGTCGTCGCGCCCGGCTCAGCACGTCCCTCCGACCGGAGCCAGGGACCGGTCACCTCGGCGTTGCAGCTCCAGCCCGTCCCCCGCAACCGCTCGGCCATCCGCTGCCGGGCGATCGCCACGTGTTCCGCCGCGGCGGCCGTGGTCGGCGCGGTCCCCTCGGTCGCGCGGATCGTGCCCGTGGTCACGCGCGGGACGGCCACGCGGATGTCGATCCGGTCGAGGAGTGGCCCGGATATCCGACCGAGGTACTTGCGCACCGTACTCGGACTGCAGGAGCACAGCGGGCCGCCCCGGGACCCCGCGTTCCCGCACGGGCAGGGGTTCGCGGCGAGGACGACCTGACACCGTGCCGGGAACTCGGCGCTGCCGACGCTCCGGTGGATCGTGATCCGCCCGGACTCGAGCGGCTGGCGGAGCGCGTCGAGGACGGCCCGGGGGAACTCGGTCGCCTCGTCCAGGAAGAGGACCCCTCGCGTGGCGCGTGACACGGCCCCGGGCCGGAGGAGTCCCGATCCCCCACCGATGAGCGCCATCGCCGACGACGAGTGGTGCGGAGCTTCCCACGGCGGTCGGACGCTCCAGGACTGGTTGCCGAGGCCGCTCACGGAACGGACCGAGGCGACCTCGAGCGCAGCCTCGGCATCGAGGTCCGGCAGGAGTCCGGGCAGGCGCTCGGCGAGCATCGTCTTGCCTGCGCCCGGTGGGCCCAGCAGGAACATGTGGTGCCCGCCGGCCGCGGCGGCGATGACCGCTCGCACGCCGACGGCGTTCCCGATGACGTCGGCGAGGTCGTGCACCCGCGGAACGGGGTCGAGGGCAGCCGGTGGCAGCACCGGCTCGATGTCGACCGGAGGCAGCAGCGCACCGGCGGTGATGGCGCTCGCCCGCAGGGACGCGGTGCCGAGGACCTCGATGCCCGGGACGACGAGCGCTTCCTCGAGGTTGCCGACGGGAACGACGACCCGCTCGACACCGGCGTCCCGTGCCGCGATGACCATCGGGATGACGCCGGGGACCGGTCGGACCCGCCCGTCGAGACCGAGCTCCCCGATGTAGGCGACGTCGCGGGAGACCTCGGGCGCGATGCCCTCGGCCCCGAGGATCGCCATCGCGATCGCGAGGTCGAACCCCGACCCCCGCTTCGGGATCGACGCCGGCGTGAGGTTCACCGTGATCCGTCGGGCCGGGAGCGGACAGTCGGCGACCGCACTGGCAGAACGGACACGCTCGCGCGCTTCTCCGAGTGCGGCGTCGGGTAACCCGATGATGCTGAACCCGGGCAGCTGACTCGTGAGGTGGGCCTCGACCTCGATGACCCGACCCTGCACGCCCACGAGCGCGATGGCGGAGGCGCGACCGATGTCCGTCGTCACAGCACACCCGCGATGTGCTCGATGCCGACCCGTTCCCCGTCCACGTGCACCGCGACGGCGTCGATCCGGATCGCCCGTGCCGACACCTCCGGATGGGCGTCGAACCACGCCGGAACCAGTCGTCGCAACCGGGCGACCTTCGATGCCGTGATCGCCTCGAACGGATGCCCCGTCGAGATGCCCGCTCGCGTCTTCACCTCGATGAACACGAGCGTGCACGACTGCCACGCGATGATGTCGATCTCCCCGCGGGCACAGCGCCAATTGCGTTCGACGATCCGGAAGCCGTGGTCCGTCAGCCATTCCGCGGCGCGTTCCTCGCCGAATCGTCCGAGACTGCTGTTCCGCAGCGGTGTTTGCTCCATGTCGTTGCCTCCGCCACGACGATGTCGGAGCACGCCGCTGTCCGGGCAAGCGCGCAGCCGAATTGTGGAGAAGCACCACAGGGGTTCACTTGTGGAGGACAAACGAAGAACCCCGGACGACCGAAGTCGTCCGGGGTTCCCGATGCCACGCTCAGTGCGCGGCGGCGTACGCTTCCTGCACCTGGGTGGAGATACGGCCGCGGGTCGACACCTCGTACCCGTTCTCCTTCGCCCATTCGCGGATCTTCGCGAGCTCTTCGGAGTTGCCGCGCTTCGGCGCCGACTTCGGAGCGGCACCACCCGAACGACGGCCGGAGACCTTGCGCGCTGCCGCGACGTAGTCGGAGATGGCTTCACGGAACTTGTCGACGTTGTCGTCCGTCAGGTCGATCTCGTACGACGAACCGTCGAAGGCGAATTCGACGGTGCGGCCCTCGCCCGGGGCGATCGGCGAATCGTCGAGGTCGTCGACGAGCTGGACGGTGACCTTCTGTGCCATGACGTTGCTCCTGCTTTCGGGGATGGATATCCCCTCCACATTAGCGGGCGGAAATCACCGACGGACAATGGCCGCGGCGTTTCTCAGGAGTTGCAATAGAAGTGACGATCACTCGTCGAGCGCGAGTTCCTTCGGGAGTTCGAGTTCGCGGGAGGTGAGTTCCTCGACGTTCACGTCCTTGAACGTGAGCACACGCACCGATTTCACGAAGCGGTCGGAACGGTAGACGTCCCACACCCAGACGTCGCTCATCGTCAATTCGAAGTAGAAATCGTGCTCGGTGTCCCGACGGACGAGTTCCACCTCGTTCGCCAGGTAGAAACGCCGCTCGGTCTCGACCACGTACCGGAACTGCGACACGACGTCGCGGTACTCCCGGTACAGAGCCAGTTCGACCTCGCGGTCGTAGTCGTCGAATTCGTCGTCATCCATCGCGCCCACAGTCTACGGCGACGAGAGCGACCACGGCACCCGCGACGAGCACCGCCGGGTCAACCCGCGAACGCGTCCAGCTCCGCGAACCCGTCCAGCGCCACGCTCGACGCCTGGTGCAGCCAGCTCTTCCGGTGCAGCGCGTGCGCCCCGACCGCGCGGATGGCGTCGTAGTGCGCCGTCGAACCGTACCCCTTGTTCGAGGCCCAGGCGTAGTGCGGTGCCTCGTCGTGCGCCGCCGTCATGAGCGCGTCCCGGGCGACCTTCGCGACCACCGAGGCAGCGGCCACCGAGGCGCAGTCCCGGTCGGCCTTGACCCGCACGACGACCTCGAGCGGGTGGGCCGGCAGCCGCAGCGTCGCCGGGACCGCGCGGGTGAGCCAGTCGAAGGACCCGTCGAGCACGACCACCGCACCGTCGAGCGTCACTCCGTCCGAGACGAGCGCACCGAGCGCCGCCGCACCGGCCTGCCCGAGCGCCGGCACGATGCCCTGCTGGTCGACGACCTCGGCGGACGCCATGCCGACCGCGGTCCTGGTCCAGCGGCGCACCACCGGGTCGAGGGCTTCACGCCGAGCAGCGGTGAGCAGCTTCGAGTCCGCCAGACCCTGGGGGACGCGGCCGACGTCGATCGTCACCGCCGCGACGCCGACGGCCACGGGACCGGCGATCGCGCCCCGGCCGACCTCGTCCATGCCGATGACGGTCACACGGCCGTCGCCGAGGAGCTTCTTCTCGACGCGGAGGGACGGTCGCACGACGGTCACCCGTCCCGCTCCTCCGCGCCGGCGAACACGTCGGGGTAGTCGTCGAGCCACGTCCACCGGCTCGACGGCCACGAGATCACGAAGGCACGCCCGGTGACGTCGGAGAGCGGCACGAAGCCCTTGGACGGGGTGTCGCCGTTGTAGCGGGAGTCCTTCGAGTCGTACCGGTTGTCACCCATCACCCAGATGGTGCCCTTCGGCACGGTCACGGAGAAGTCGGTTCCGGAGGCGCGGGTCTCGCCCGTGGGCAGCTTCAGGTACGGCTCCTTGATCGGCACGCCGTTGACCGACATCTGCCCGAGGTCGTTGCAGCAGGACACCTTGTCGCCGGGGAGTCCGATGACGCGCTTGATGAGGTGGTCGTCGCTGTCGCCGGTACCGAGGCCGACCTGCGTGAGGAGCCAGTCGATCGCCTTCGCGGGCTGCGTGTCCGGCGTCACGTTCGGCACCTCGGAGCCGGTGAGCCACCCGCCCGGGTCCTTGAACACGACGACGTCCCCGCGCTTGAGCGAGACGACGTTCGGCACGAGCTCGTTGACGATCACCCGGTCGTTGATCTGCAGGGTGTTCTCCATCGACGCCGACGGGATGTAGAACGACCGGATGAGGAACGTCTTGACGAGGAACGACACGAGCAACGCCGCGATGAAGATGATGACGAGGTCGCGGAGGAACGTGAGGACGCCGTTGCGCTTCTTCTCGACACGGGGCCGGCGCCCGGTTTCGTCAGTCGTGTCCGTCATTTCCGCTCTCGTTCACACACCACACGCTCATGCAGGGAGCGAACACATGGGAAAGCCCCCCGTCGATGCACAACCGTACATGGACGAGGGGCCGACAGCGGCGTCCGGCTCGCGGACGCTCACTGTGAAGGCGATCAGGACTCGCGCTTCTCCTTGATCTTGCGGCGGGCGGCCTTGCCGCGGAGCTCGCGGAGGTAGTAGAGCTTCGCACGACGGACGTCACCCTTGGTGACGATCTCGATGTGGTCGATGATCGGCGAGTGCACCGGGAACCAGCGCTCGACGCCGACCTGGAAGCTCACCTTGCGGACCTTGAAGGTCTCGCCGAGGCCGTGACCCTGACGCGCGATGACGACGCCCTGGAACACCTGGACACGCGAGCGCGTGCCTTCGATGATGTTGACGTGCACCTTGATGGTGTCGCCGGGACGGAAGTCCGGGACGTCGGTGCGCAGCGACGCTGCGTCGACGTGGTCGAGGAGCTGGCTCATGATTGGGTCACTCTCTGCGGACGCGCACGGGTCGCCGCGGATCGATTTCGGTAAGTGGTGGTGTGCCCGGTGTCGGCGACTCCCCCGTGGCAGAGTCCAGCCAGGGCACGGCTGTCCATCTTGCCACATCGCAGCACACACGCCAAACGACGCCGACGACCCGGCAGGATGGACCCATGATCGAACTCCGCACCCCCGCCGAGCTGGACGGCCTCCGCGTCGCCGGCCGGTTCGTGGCCGACGTCCTCGACGAGTTGCTCGACACCGTCGACGTCGGCGTGAACCTCCTCGACCTCGACCGGGTCGCCGCGCGGATGATCGCGGACCGTGGTGCCGTCAGCTGCTACGTCGACTACCACCCGTCGTTCGGCAGGTCGCCGTTCGGCAAGAACCTCTGCACGTCGGTCAACGACGGCGCGCTGCACGGCCTGCCCCACGACTACACGCTCGTCGACGGGGACCTGGTGAGCCTCGACTTCGCCGCGAGCGTCGACGGCTGGGTCGCGGACTCCGCCGTGACCGTGCAGGTCGGGACCCCGCGGGAGGACGACCAGCGGCTCGTCGACACGGTCGAGCGCGCCCTGGTCGCGGGCATCGAGCAGTTCCGCCCGGGCAACAAGCTCGGCGACGTCTCGTACGCCATCGGACGGATCGCGCACGACGCCGGCTACGACGTGAACCTGCAGTTCGGCGGTCACGGTGTCGGCCGGACCATGCACGGCGACCCGCACGTGCCGAACGACGGGCGACCGGGCCGGGGGCTGAAGCTCCGCCCGGGGCTCGTGGTGGCGATCGAGCCGTGGCTCATGCAGGGCACCGCCGAGCTCTACCAGGACGACGACGGCTGGACGCTCAAGAGCGCGGACGGCTCGCGAGCTGCGCACGTCGAGCACACCGTCGCAGTCACGGAAGCAGGTCCCGAGGTCCTGACCCTGCGTCGCGCCCAGCGGGCCGACGCACCCGCCTGACGGACGCGCCCGGCGAGGGACTGGAGGCGCGGTGCCAGCTGGCACCGCGCCTCCAGTCCGACGCCCGTCGCGTTCACCCCCGCGAAAGCGACAGATGCACCCGATGCGACACCGCTTGTGCCGCCGAAGCGACGGATCACAGGGAACGTCCCGCGGCAATCTGTCGCTTTCGCGACAACGGCCAGGCCGCGACAGCGCAGCTGCGCTACGCGTCCGGCAGCAGGTCCGGCCGGACGCGCCGCGTCCGCTCCAGCTGCTGCTCGTGCCGCCACGCGCCCACGCGGGCGTGGTGCCCGCTGAGCAGGACGTCCGGCACGTCGAGGCCGCGCCACGACGCGGGCTTCGTGTACGACGGGTACTCGAGGAGGCCGTCCTCGTGCGACTCCTCGACGAGGGACTCCGGGTTGCCGACGACCCCGGGGACGAGTCGCCCGACGGCCTCGATCATCGCCATCGCCGCGACCTCGCCGCCATTCAGCACGTAGTCACCCAGCGAGAGTTCGACGACGGAGCAGCGCGACGCCGCCCACTCGAACACGCGGGCGTCGATGCCCTCGTACCGCCCGCAGGCGAACACGAGGTGCGGCTCGTCCGCGAGCGTCCGGGCGATGGACTGCTTGAACGGCGTCCCCGCGGGCGTCGGCACGACGAGCGTCGACGAGCCGTCGGGCCGCAACAGCTCGTCGAGCGCGAGCGCCCAGGGTTCGGGCTTCATGACCATGCCCGCTCCCCCGCCGTACGGGGTGTCGTCCACGGTGCGGTGCCGGTCGGTCGTCCACGAGCGGAGGTCGTGCACGTGCAGGTCGAGCAGGCCGCCGGAGCGGGCCTTGCCGAGCAGGGACACGTCGAGCACCGAGAAGAACTCGGGGAAGATCGTGACGATGTCGATGCGCACGACGGCTACGAGATCGTCTCGGGCCGGGAGGTGTCCTCGGGGTCCTCGAACAGGCCGGTGGGCGGCGTCACCGTGACGGTGCCGGCCGCGATGTCGACCGCGGGCACGATCGCCGCGACGAACGGCACGAGGACCTCACCCCGCGACGGGGTGTCGATGGCGAGGAGGTCCTGCGCCGGCAGGTGGTCGACACGGGCGACCCTCCCGACGGAGACGCCGTCACGGAGCACCTCGAGACCGACCAGCTGGTGGTCGTACCAGGCGTCGTCCTCGCCGGTCTCGGCGTCGGCGTCCTGCTCGACCCAGAGGATCGCGCGAGCGAGGGTCTCGGCGGCCGTGCGGTCTCCGACGCCCTCGAAGAAGGCGACCGGGTGGCCGTTGTACCAGCGGAGCTCGTCGAGCGTGATGGTCTTGCCGGCCCACGGCGAGTCGTCCGGGACCTGGAGCGTGAAGACGGCTCCGGGCGTGAACCGACGATCCGGGTCGTCGGTGTAGAGCTCGAGCTTGATGCCGCCCTTGAGCCCGTGCGCCTTCGTGATGCGACCCACCCGGAGCTGGGTCGTCTCCCTAGGAATCGGTGTCGACCACGTCGACACGCACCCGCTTGCCGTCGGCGAGAGCCGAGACGAGGGTGCGCAGCGCCTTTGCGGTCCGTCCGGCGCGACCGATCACGCGGCCGAGGTCCTCGGGGTGCACACGCACCTCGAGGACCTCGCCCCGCGCGGAGGTGGAACTGGCGACGCGCACGTCGTCAGGGTGATCGACGATCCCCTTGACGAGGTGCGTCAGCGCGGATTCGAGCAAGGAATTACGCCTCGGTCGTCTCGGCAGTGTCGTCGGCCGACTCGGCGGGAGCGGCGGCGGGGGCCGTCTTCTCCGACTTCGGCTTGAGGACGGCCTTCTTGGCGGTGTCGGCGACGAAGGGCTGCTTCGGCTCGGCGACCTTCACCTTGGACGCGGTGTCGGCCTCGCCCTTGAACTTGGCCCAGTCGCCCGTGAGCTTGAGGAGGGCGGCGACCTGCTCGGTCGGCTGCGCGCCGACGCCGAGCCAGTAGAGGGCACGGTCCGAGTTGATCTCGATGACCGAGGGCTCCTCGGTGGGGTGGTACTTGCCGATCTCCTCGATCACGCGACCGTCGCGCTTGGTGCGCGAGTCGGCGACGACGACACGGTAGTACGGCGCACGGATCTTACCGAGACGCTTGAGACGGATCTTGACAGCCACAAATGCTCCTGTTGCGTGTTGTTGTGGTTGAACCGGGACCGCGGGCGTGGGGGCACACACGGTGGAAGCTCGATGAGAACGTGATCCGCTGGATAGAGGGTCGAGCGGACACGATTCGACCGTTCATTCTTGCAGGTTTCCGAGCGAGAAGCGAGTCGGGACGCGCCGCTACGGCGCGAGTCGCCGCACCGCCTCGAGCGCTTCGGACGTCGCGCGGACCGCGTCGACGCTCCGGGCGTCCCGGGCACCGCCCACGACGGCGTACGGCACGCCGGCTGCCTGGAGGCCCGGCTCGAGTCCGTCGGCCGGCCCCGCGGCCGCCTCGGCACCGGTCCCGAGCGCTCGCTCCTGCCCGGCGCAGACGACGACGTGGTCAGCGGGGACCGGCCGCTCCTCGCCGTGCTCGTCGCGGATCCAGAGCACGCCGGGTTCGATCCGCAGGTACTCCCGCACCCCGCCGACCATGTGCACGCCGGCGTCCCGGAGCCGGCCGATCGCGACCCAGCGGGAGGTGATGCCGATCCCCTGCCCGAACTTGCCCGAACGGCGGAGCACGGTGACGTCACCGCCGGGTCGGAGCGTGCGGGTCGCCGCCGGGAGCCGCTGCGGCACGTCGCCGACGACCGCCTCGGACACGTCGAGGTCCCAGCGGGCGGCGAACTCGGTCGCGCGCAGGGCCTCGTCCGGGGACTCGGTCAGGAAGGCGGCGGTGTCGACGCCGATGCCCCCGCCGCCGATGATCGCGACGGTGCCCTCGGGGACCCCCTCGCGGAGCGCCTGCTCGTAGGACCGGACGTGCGGAAGCGAAGCGCCGGGGATGTCGACCGCACGCGGCACGACCCCGGGGGCGAGCACGACGGCGTCGCTCGAGGTCAGGTCGTCGGCGGTGGCGGCCCGACCGAGGTGGATGGTCGCGCCGCGCTCCTCGAGCTCGGCGCGGGCGGACCGGACCGTCGCGGCGTAGTCCTCCTTGCCGGGCACGAGCGCGGCGAGGTCGAACTGTCCGCCGAGCCGGTCGGACGCCTCCCAGAGGGTCACGGTGTGGCCCCGACGTGCGGCGTCCACGGCCGCGGCGAGTCCGGCGGGGCCGCCACCGACGACGTCGACCCGTTTCGGGGACGTCGTCGGGCGAGCGGGGAACGCCACCTCGCGGGCGGCGCGGGGGTTCACCAGGCACGACACCGGCTGGCCGATGATCGAACGGTCGAGGCAGGCCTGGTTGCAGCCGATGCAGGTGTTGACGAGGTCGAAGGCGCCGTCGAGCGACCGGTTCACGATCGCGGGGTCGGCCAGGAACGGGCGGGCGAGGGCGACGGCGTCGATGGTTCCGTCGGCGAGGACGGCCTCGCCGTCGCGCAGGTCGGTCATCCGGTTGGAGGCGATCACGCGCACGTCCGGGTGCTCCGAGGCACGCACGACGCCGGCGATCCGTGACGCGTACGCCAACCAGGCGCCGTGCGGCACGGCCGCCTGCACGGTCGGGGTGCGGGACTCGTGCCAGCCGATCCCGACCGAGATGCCGTCGAGCCCGAGCGGCAGCAGGTCGTGCACGAGGGCGTCGACCTCGTCGTCGGTGGTCGACCCCGGCATGAGGTCCGCGCCGGAGAGCCGGATCGTCACGGCGAGGTCGGGCACGGCCGCGCGGACCGCCGCCACGACCGACACCGCGAAGCGACGACGACGTTCCGGCGAGCCGCCCCACTCGTCGTCGCGGAGGTTCGTCAGCGGCGACTGGAACTGGTTGATGAGGTAGCCCTCGGACGCCATGATCTCGACGCCGTCGAACCCGATGGCGGCGGCGGACCGGGCGGCCGCCGCGAAGTCCTCGATCGTCCGCTCGATCTCCGCCGCGGTGAGCTCGACCGGGACCACGCCCCGAGCGGCGGACCACGGCAGCGGTGACGGGGCGACGGCCCGCTGCGGTTCCCCGTGCCGGTCCACCATCCCGTCCACGAGCGCGTACCGGCCGGCGTGGAAGAGCTGCGCGAGGATGGTGCCGCCCTCCTCGTGCACGGCGTCGACCGCGACCCGGAAGCGCTCGTCCGCTCCCCCGACGCCGAACACGGCGAAGTCGGGGCCGCCCCTGGCCTCGTCGCTGACGGCGATGCCGCCCGTGATGATGCACGCGGCACCGCCGGCCGCACGCTCGCGGTAGAACGCCGCCATGCCGGCCCCGCCGTCGTCGTGCACCTCGAGCCCGGTGTGCATCGACCCCATGACCACCCGGTTGGGAAGGGTCAGCGGGCCCAGCGTCCAGGGCGAGGAGACGACGGCGAGGTCCGGGACGGCGACGGTGCTCATGCCCCTACTCTGCCGCGTCGACAGCCGTGTCCGCGGGAGCGGGCAGCACCGCGTCACGCAGCGGCGACGTCGTGTCGGCCCAGTACGGCGGCGCGATGACGGTCAGGCCGCCGTCGACCGACAGGGTCTGCCCCGTGATGTACGACGCCTTGTCCGAGAGCAGGAAGTCGACCGCGTCCGCCATGTCGTCCGCGGTGCCCGGACGCTGCAGCGGCAGCTTCTCGATCACGGTCTGCATCGGCGCCTGCCCGGCGACCTTCGTGTAGAAGTACTCGAGCGAGTCGGTGTCGATGAGTCCGCCGTTGACGGCGTTGACCGTGATCTGACGCGGGCCGAACTCGACCGCCATGTACTTCGTGTAGGCCTCGCTCATGGCCTTCGCAGCACCGAGCGCGGCGTAGGTCGGGAACGCGCGGAGCGATCCGTACGAGGTGACGACGACGATGCGGCCGCCGTTGTCCATGAGCTCGGCGGCGCGCTGGGCTCCGAGGACGAACGAACGGGCGTTGGTCGCGTAGCTGCGGTCGAGGTGGTGCAGCTTGAGTTCCTTGACCGGCTTGAACGCGCTCGCAGCGGCGTTCGCGACGAAGTAGTCGAGACGGCCGTAGGTGTCGCGCACCAGGTCGAACAGTGCGTCGATCGACTCCGGCTGCTCGATGTCGACCTGCGCCGTGATGCCGTCGCCGCCGGCCGCCTTGACGTCGGCGAGCGACTCCTCGGCCAGGTCGGCGTTGCCCTTGTACGTCACGACGACGGTGACGCCGCGCTGGCCGAGCTTCTGCGCGAGCAGGCGGCCGATGCCGCGCGAGGCGCCCGTGATGAGCGCGATGGGAGCCGTGGTGGAGTCGGTCACGTCAGTCCTTCTGGGTTGCGTTTCGTGCGTGGATGACGGACTGGAGGCACGGGGCAGGCCCGCACCGCGCCTCCAGGCCGCGTGTCTGGTTGCGTCTAGAACCCGGCCTGGCCGGTCACGACTGCGCGGCCGACGACCAGCTTCTGGATCTCGTTCGTGCCCTCCTCGAAGCGCTGCGCACGGGCGTCGCGGTACACGCGCTCGATGGCGTTGCGCTTCCAGTAGCCCTGTCCGCCGTGCACCTGCAGAGCCTTGTCGGTGACGCGGGCGAGCATGTCGACCGCGACCATCTTCGAGGCGCTGGACAGCGTGCCGGCGTCCGCACGGTCCTCCTCGTAGGCGCGGGCGGCCTCGAGCACGAGGGCGCGCGCGGCGGCGATGTCGGCGTAGTTCTCGGCCAGGTAGAACTGGATCGCCTGTCGGCTCGACAGCTTCTTGCCGAACGTCTCGCGCGTGTTCGCGTACTCCACGGCGAGCTCGTTGGCACGCTCGGCGAGACCGACGGCGCTCATGGCGACCGACACGCGGCTCGGCAGGAGGAATCCGCCGAGGGCGACCTCGAGACCCTGTCCCTCCTCACCCAGACGGGCGGAGGCCGGGATCGGGGTGTCCGTGAACCGGAGGATCGCGTGGTCGGTGCCGCGGATGCCCATCGTGTCCGAGTCGTCGATCACCTCGGCGCCCGGCAGCCCGGTGTTCGGCATCAGGAACGCGATCGTGCCGTCCTGCCCCGCGGTGCCCTCGAGCCGGGCGGCGATGAGCCAGTAGTCGCACTTGACGCCGAACGTGATGAGGTGCTTCTCGCCGTTCATCACGTACGTGTCACCCTCGCGACGGACGGTCGTGCGGATGTCCGCGCCGGTCCCGGCCGTGGCCTCGGTGAGCGTGAACGCAACGAGCGCGTCGCCGGCCACGCTCGGCTTCACGACCTGCTCGATCTGCTCCGGCGTCGCGTACGGCTGCATCGCGCGCCAGGTGCCGTTGATCACGTGCACGAGCATGCGGATCGACGCGTGCGAGCGGGAGACGATCTCCATGATCTCGAGGTAGCGCGAGAACGGGATGCCCCGTCCGCCGAGCTCGGCCGGCGCCGCGAGGCCGAGCCATCCCCGGTCCTTGAGCTCCTGGAAGAGCTCGGGCGCGACCTGTCCGGTGCGCTCGATCTCCTCCGCCCACTCCTCGCCACGGCCGCGCACCCACTCGGTGACTTCGGTCTTGAGCTGCTGGAAGGCGGCCTCGTCGAAGGTCGTCGTCATCGTGTTCAGTTCTCCTTCGTCGCGACGAGCGCGGCAGCCTGCTCCCGCAGGACGTTCTTCTGGACCTTGCCGACCGCGTTGCGGGGCAGTTCGTCGATGTACTCGAGCCGCTCCGGCCAGTAGTACTTGGACACGTTCGCCTGCTCGAGGTACTGCTGCATGGCGGTGAAGTCGAGCGGCTCGTCCCTCCGGGCCGACACGACGAAGGCGCAGGCGCGCTCGCCGAGCCGGGCATCCGGCATCGCGACGATCGCCACGTCGGTGACGAGCGGGTGCTGGTAGAGCAGGTTCTCGATCTCGACGACGGGGATCTTCTCGCCGCCGCGGTTGATGACGTCCTTGACGCGCCCGGTGATCGAGAGGAATCCCTTGTCGGACACCTTCGCGAGGTCGCCCGTGCGGTACCAGCCGTCCTCGGTGAAGACGTCGTCGGTGAGGTCCGGGCGGTCGAGGTAGCCGTCGAACATCGTCGGCGAGAACAGCTCGAAGTTGCCCTCGGTGTCCGCCGGGAGTTCGTGGCCCTCGTCGTCGACGATGCGGATCGTGATGCCCGGCAGCGCGCGGCCGTCGTGCCCGTAGGCGTCCGCCGGGTCGTCGCTCGGGCTGGACAGCGCGCCGAGGCAGGTCTCGCTCGTACCGAACGCCCCGAGGATCGCGCTGCCGAGCACCGTGCTCGCCCGCTGCGCGAGGGCACGCGGCACCGCGGCGCCGGTCGGGACGAAGATGCGCAGGCTCTCCGGTGCCGGGGCGCCGGCCTCGACCAGGTCGACCAGGTCGGTGAGGAACGGCGTCGCGCACTGCACGAACGTCGCCTTCGCGGCGCCGAACGCCTGCTCGAGGGCCACGGTGCCGTCCCACACGGGCTGGATGACCTGCGGTGCACCGAGGCGGAACGCCAGGAGCATGCCGTACAGGAACCCGGTCTGGTGGGCGAGCGGCGACGGGATGTAGATCCGGTCCTCGCTCCTCAGGCCGGACTGCGCCACGTGCATCGCGGTCGCGAGGCCGAGGGTCCGGTGCGGGTGCTGCACGCCCTTCGGCTCACCGGTGGTTCCGGAGGTGAAGAGGAGCTGGCAGACGTCGTCCGGGCCGGGAGCGTGGGAACGGATCTGGTCGACGTCCACCTGCACGGAGTCGAGCGCCGTGTCGAAGTAGCGCCAGTTCCACTCGCTCGCGGCGAAGCGATCGGCGGCGTCCGCGGGCAGCGGCGGCTGGTTCGTCGGGCTGTCGACCTGGCCGCGGGCCTCGGCGCGGAGCACGACGACGTGCTCGACCGACAGCCGGCGCTTCTGCGCCTTCGCCTCGTCGATGACGTCGAGGAGCTCGAGCGCCGGGCGACGCTTCCGGAAGACGTTCGGCAGGAACACGACGCGGGCGCGGGACCGGGCGAGGGTCATCGTCGTCTCACGGGGCCCGAACACCGGCATGATCGGGGTCGCGACGGCGCCGATCTGGACGGCGCCGAGCGTGATCGACACGAACTCGCGCCAGTTCGGCAGCTGCATCGCGACGGACTCGCCCCTGCGGACACCGAGCTCGAGGAGCAGCGCCGAGACCTCGTCGGCCTCGTCCTGCAGTTCCTTCCACGTGGTCTCCACGGATTCCGGGCCGCCGACCTCGATCACGGCGAGGCCGTCCGGGTCCGTCTCCGACAGCGTGCGGACCTTCTCGCTGAGGACGAGCGGGTCGGCGTCGACACCGGCGAGCTCGGGCAGCGCACCCGTCGTCGTGGCCTGCTCCTCGCCGAGGTCCGTGCTCTCCGCTGCGGCCTCCGCCGCGTCGATCCGGTCGTCACGAGCGACCTGGGCGGCGAGGGCGTCGCCGACCTCCATGTCCAGTCCGACGGAGTTCATCGCCTCGAGGAACGTCGGGTACGAGATCCGGTAGGCGCGCGGGTAGGTGAGCGAGGACACGCCCTCGGCCTTGGACGCGGCGACCGCGAGCGACATGAGCACGCGGTGGTCGTTGAACGACGACATCGGGGAGCCGTGCAGCTCACCGGGTGCGACACCCGTCACGCGGAGCTCGTCGGCGCCCTGCTCGGCCCGGCCGCCCATCCGGTTGAGCTGCAGCATCGCCGCCACGCGGTCGGACTCCTTCAACCGGATGTGCGCCACGTTCCAGAGCCGGGTCGTGCCCTCGGCGAAGGTCGCCATCGTGGACAGGATCGGCAGCAGGTCCGGGATCGGCTGGCAGTCGATGTCGAGGGGCTTGAGCGGGGAGCCGTCGTGCTCGATGCGCACGAAGCCGGTCTCCTCGTCGATCCGCATCGGGACGCCCATCGCCGTGGCGAGATCGAGGAACTCGCTCTCCGGGTGGTCGGTCTCCGCGGTGGTGAAGGCCGTCATGCCCCGCAGCAGCACGTTCGACTCGCGGATGCCCGCCGCGGCGATGCCGAACGCGGCCGAGCCGATGTCCGGCGGGATGACGTAGTCGTGCGGAGTGGCCTGCTGGTTCGCCGGTATCCGGTACTCGAGCCAGTCGTCGGACACCTCGACCGTGAGTCCGAACTGCCGCATCATGCGGACCGTCAGCTCGACGTACGGCTGCTCGTTGAGCCGACCCCCGGTGATGTGGATGCGGGTCTCCTGCTCGGCGAACGGCGCCACGAGGAGCAGCCCCGAGATCCACTGCGACAGGGTGCCGGCGATCTGGACGTCGCCGCCGCGCGGTCGCTTCGGCTGCACCGTCACGGGCGGGCAGTCGTTCGTCGCCTCGAGCTCGATGCCCATCTGCGTCAGCGAGGTGAGCAGCGCCTTGATCGGGCGACGCTGGAAGTACTTCATGCCCGACAGGGTCATCGGCTTGTCCGCCAGGGACGCCAGACCCGTCATGAAGTACAGCGTCGTGCCGGACGACCCCATGTTGAGGATGCCGTCCGCTCCGCGGGAACCGTGGTCCACCACGTCGGTCGCCTCGTACCGCCCACCGAGACCGGTGACGTGGTATTCGTTCCCGCGCCGCTTGACGTCGACACCGAGGGCACGGAGGGTGCCAACGGTCCATTCGACCTGCCTGGTCGCGCTGATGCCGGAGACGATGCTCGTCCCCTTCGCCAGCGACGCGAGCACCAGCGCGCGGTGCGCGTGGTACTTCGAGACCGGGATGTCGAGTTCTCCGACGAGCGGTGCGGACGTGCCGCGCACGACCAGCTGCATGCGTACCTCTTCCGTGTTGGGCGTCTCTACGGTACGCCCGGTGTGCATCCACTGTGAATCGGATACGCACGACCGGGAGCGCCGTTCCTTGTGCGTGTCCGACAACGCGGCGGGCAGGATGTACAGCATGGACATCCGCTTCACCGAGTCCCGACCGTCGACCATCGGCGTCGAGTGGGAGCTCCCGCTGGTCGATCGGGACACCGGCGACCTCACGCCGCGTGCGCCCGCTGTCATCTCCGCCGTGCAGGAGCGTCTCGGCGATCACGACCGGGTGACCGAGGAGCTCCTGACGAACACGGTGGAGGTCGTCAGCAGCGTGCACTCGCGCGTGGAGGACGCGACGAGGGAGCTGTCCGGCATCATCGGCGAGGTCGTCGACGCCGCGGAAACGCTCGACGCGCAGGTGATGTGCGCGGGTACCCACCCCTTCGCGGTGTGGGACCAGCAGGAGATCACCCCGGACAGCGAGCACTACACGACCCTCATCGACCGGACCCGGTGGTGGGGACGGCAGATGCTCATCTGGGGCGTCCATGTCCACGTCGGCATCGACGACCGCGACAAGGCCCTGCCGATCCTCGGTGCGATGCTCGCCTACGTCCCGCACCTGCAGGCGTTCACCGCGTCGAGCCCGTTCTGGGCCGGCATCGACACCGGGTACGCCTCGAACCGCGCACTCATGTTCCAGCAGCTCCCCACCGGCGGACTCCCGCCGGCGCTCGGCGCGTGGGCGAACTTCGAGGAGGTCGTGGACGACCTCACCCGCACCGGCGTCATCGAAGGGTTCAAGGACCTCCGCTGGGACATCCGGCCGTCACCCGGGTGGGGCACGCTCGAGAACCGCGTCTCCGACGGCATCTCGACGCTGCACGAGGTCGGCGCGGTCACCGCACTCGTCCAGTGCCTCGTCACCGCGATGTCCGACCGGCTCGACGCCGGCGAGACCCTGCCGACCATGCAGCCCTGGTTCATCCGCGAGAACAAGTGGCGGGCCGCCCGGTACGGGATGGAGGCCGAGATCATCACGAACGCCGCCGGCGACGAACGGCTCGTGACCGACGAGGTGCACGACCTGGTCCACCGACTCGATCCCGTGGCGGAACGCCTCGGCTGCCAGGAGGAACTGCACCACCTCGACACGATGATCGCCGACGGCGCGTCGTACCAGCGGCAGCTGCAGGTCGCGCAGGAGAACGGCGGCGACCTGCGCGCGGTCGTCCGCCACCTGGTCACGGAACTGCGGGAGTCGCTCTAGACGCACGCTGCACACGATGGAGGCGCGGTGCCAGCCGGCACCGCGCCTCCCGTCCGACGATCGGTCGGTCTGTCTACCGACCCAGGAACTTCTGCAGGCTCGCGAGCTCTTCCTCGGTCGGCGCCTTGCCGCCCTTGGCGCCGCCGCCGAGCCCGAGGCCGGACCCCTTCGGCGCCTGCTGCGGAGCGGCCGCGGCACCGGCGGCGAGCGCCGCGCGCTTCGCCGGGTTGCCGACCTTGGACTTCTTCTTGCCGCCGCCCTGCTGCTGCTTCTTACCGCCGTGCATGCCGGGGATCGGGCCCATGCCGGGCATCTGCGGCACGCCGCCGCGGGCGACGGTCTTCATCATCTTCGCGGCCTGCTCGAAGCGGCTCACGAGGGCGTTGACCTCGGTCACGGTCGAACCGGCACCCTTCGCGATGCGGAGGCGGCGCGAGCCGTTGAGGAGCTTCGGGAGCTCACGCTCCTGCGGGGTCATCGACTGGATGATCGCTTCCGTGCGGACGATCTCGCGCTCGTCGAAGTTGTCGAGCGCCTCGCGCATGCCCTTGGCGCCCGGGAGCATGCCGAGCATGCCCTTGATCGAGCCGGCCTTGCGGAGCTGCTGCATCTGCTCGAGGAAGTCGTTGAGCGTGAACGAGTCGCTCGCGATCTTCTCGGCGACCTTGCGCGCTTCGTCCTCGTCGAAGGCGGACTGCGCCTGCTCGATGAGGGAGAGGATGTCGCCGAGGTCGAGGATGCGGCTCGCCATGCGGTCCGGGTGGAACGGCTCGAAGTCGTCGAGGCCCTCACCCGTGGAGGCGAACATGATCGGGCGGCCGGTCACGCTGGCGACGGACAGTGCCGCACCACCGCGGGCGTCACCGTCGAGCTTCGACAGGACCACGCCGGTGAAGTCGACGCCTTCCTGGAAGGCACGTGCGGTGGCGACGGCGTCCTGACCGATCATCGCGTCGATGACGAACAGGACCTCGTCCGGGTCGACCGCCTTGCGGATGTTCGCGGCCTGCTTCATGAGCTCGGCGTCGACGCCGAGACGACCGGCGGTGTCCACGATGACGGTGTCGTACTGCTGGTCGACCGCGGCCTTGATCGCGTTCTTGGCGACCTTGACCGGGTCGCCGACGCCGTTGCCCGGCTCGGGCGCGAAGACGTGCACGCCGGCCTGCTCGCCGACGACCTGCAGCTGCTGGACGGCGTTCGGACGCTGGAGGTCCGCCGCGACGAGCATCGGCGTGTGGCCGTCCTTCTTGAGCCACTTGCCGAGCTTGCCCGCGAGGGTGGTCTTACCGGCACCCTGCAGACCCGCGAGCATGATGACCGTCGGCGGTCGCTTCGCGAACTCGAGGCGGCGCTGCTGCCCGCCGAGGATGCCGACGAGCTCCTCGTTGACGATCTGGACGACCTGCTGCGCCGGGTTGAGCGCGCGGTTGACCTCGTCGGAGAGGGCGCGCTCGCGCACCGCAGCGGTGAACGCCTTGACGACCTCGAGCGCGACGTCGGCGTCGAGGAGCGCCCGCCGAATCTCGCGGACGGTGCCGTCGACGTCGGACGGAGTCAGCCGACCCTTGCTCCGCAGGTTGCGGAAGGTCTCGGTCAGCCGATCGGAGAGTGAACCGAATTGCGCCATGATCCGTCGATTCTACAAGGCCCGCCACCGACGATCCGGACCGTTCACGAGGGTGCACACGGTTGGCGGTCGATCGCCGGCACCTGCCGTGGGCACGCGCGCTCTACCAGGACGAACTCCGGGCTGCGTCGTGGACGGACCTGCCACCGCTCTGACCATGTTGTTGGACGGAGTACACAAACTGTCGTAGCCTGGCGCGCATGCCAGCACTCGAGATCGTCCGACGTCCGGGTCTGCTCGACTACGCCGACGGACTCGCGCTGCAGCAGGACCTGCGCGCCGACGTCGTCGCGGGCCGCTCCCCCGGCGCGCTCGTCCTCTGCGAGCACCCGTCCGTGTACACCGCCGGGCGCCGGACCGAACCGTCCGACCTGCCGACGGACGGCTCCCCCGTGGTCGAGGTCGACCGCGGCGGACGGATCACCTGGCACGGACCGGGTCAGCTCGTCGCCTACCCGATCGTCCGACTCGCCGAACCGCTCGACGTCGTGGCGTGGGTGCGCGACCTCGAGCAGGTCATCCTCGACGTCGCTGCCGCGGTGGGCGTCCGCGCCGAGCGGGTCGAAGGGCGGAGCGGTGCCTGGTCCCCGGGACCGACGGCGCCCCGCACGCCAAGGTCGGCGCGATCGGACTGCACGTCGCCGAGGGCGTCACGAGCCACGGCATCGCGATCAACTGCGACAACGCGCTCGACGCCTACGCCGCGATCGTCCCGTGCGGCATCGCGGACGCCGGCGTCACCACACTCAGCCACGCCGCCGGACGGAACGTCACCGTCGACGAGGTCGCCGACGTCGTGGCCGACCGTGTCCGGGCCGCCGAGCACGGGATGCGGACCGGGAGACGGATCAGCAACGCCGCCGCACGACAGGAGACGCTCGTATGACCCTCGCCCCCGAAGGCCGCCGCATGCTCCGTGTCGAGGCCCGGAACGCCGAGACACCGATCGAGACGAAGCCCGCCTGGATCAAGACCCGCGCCACCCAGGGTCCGGAGTTCCGCGAGCTGTCCGGCCTGGTCCGCGAGAAGCAGCTGCACACCGTCTGCCAGGAGGCCGGCTGCCCGAACATCTTCGAGTGCTGGGAGGACCGCGAGGCCACGTTCCTGATCGGCGGCTCGCAGTGCACCCGCCGCTGCGACTTCTGCCAGATCGACACCGGCCGCCCCGAACCGCTCGACCGCGACGAGCCCCGCCGAGTCGCGGACTCGGTCGTGTCGATGGGTCTCAAGTACGCGACCGTGACGGGTGTCGCCCGCGACGACCTCGACGACGGCGGAGCCTGGCTCTACGCCGAGACCATCCGTGCGATCCACGAGCACTCCCCCGGCACCGGCGTGGAGATCCTGGTGCCGGACTTCAACGGCCGGCCCGACCAGCTCGGCCAGGTTTTCGAGGCCCGCCCCGAGGTCTTCGCCCACAACGTCGAGACCGTCCCGCGGATCTTCAAGCGCATCCGTCCGGCGTTCCGCTTCGAACGTTCGCTCGACGTCCTCACGCAGGGCCGGGACGCGGGGCTCGTGACCAAGTCCAACCTCATCCTCGGCATGGGCGAGGAGCGCGGCGAGGTCGAGGACGCCCTGCAGCGCTTGTTCGACGCCGGCACCGACATCATCACGCTGACGCAGTACCTCCGCCCGTCGCCGAGGCACCTGCCGGTCGCGCGCTGGGTCAAGCCGGAGGAGTTCGTCGAGCTGCGCGAGGTCGCGGAGCGGATGGGCTTCGCGGGCGTGCTCACCGGGCCCCTCGTCCGCTCGTCGTACCGTGCGGGCCGGCTGTGGGCCCGCGCGATGGTCGCGCGCGGCGACTCCGTCCCGGAGCACCTGTCGCACCTGTTGGACGCAGCACCGGGCCGCCAGGCGGTCTGACGGCCGCGGTCGATCGGCGGACCGGCTCTCGCGGAAGCGACACAATCCCGCGGTGGTCCCGCCGGTTTCTGTCGCTTTCGCGGCGCACACGGCGGGCCGATCCGTGATTCGTCGCTTTCGCGATTCCACCGGACCCATGACGGACGGGAGGCGCGGTGCCAGCCGGCACCGCGCCTCCCGTCCGTCAGGTGGTGCGTCTACGCGCGACCGCGGATGCTCCTGAGCAGCCAGCCGATGACGGCGAGCAGGATGAGCACGATCCCGATCCAGAGCAGGAACTTCAGGGCACCGACGAAGATGCCGCTGAAGAGCAGGACGAGACCGACGATGATCGCGATGATCAGCAGGGCGGGCATGGCAACTCCTTCTTGGTGAGCAGTACGGCACGGACGGTACACCGATTGCTCAGCGCGCGTTCAGCGCGCTGTCAGACCGTTCAGCCGACGAGGTTCTGCACGAACACGTGCGGCGTGAAGCCGGTGAGGTCGTTGATGCCCTCGCCCTGCCCGATGAGCTTGATCGGGATGCCGGTCTTCTCCTGCACGCTGAGCACGAACCCCGCCTTGGCGGAGCCGTCGAGCTTGGTGATGACGAGCCCGGTGACCCCGGCACCCTCGATGAACGCCTGCGCCTGTGCGAGACCGTTCTGCCCGGTCGTCGCGTCGAGGACGAGCAGGACCTCGGCGATCTCGGTCTGCTTCTCGACCACGCGCTTGATCTTCGACAGCTCGTCCATGAGCCCGGCCTTGGTGTGCAGCCGACCGGCCGTGTCGATGACGACGATCTCGGTGCCCTCGCGGATGGCCTTCTCGACCGTCTGGTACGCCACCGACGCCGGGTCCTGCCCGGGCTGCGACGGACGGACGACGTCGACGCCGGCACGCTCGGCCCAGGTCGCGACCTGCTCGACGGCGGCCGCGCGGAAGGTGTCCGCCGCGCCGACGACGACGGTGCGGTCGTAGGTCTTGAGGAACTTCGCGAACTTGCCGATCGTGGTGGTCTTGCCGACGCCGTTCACCCCGACGACGAGCACGACGGCCGGCCGGTTGCTGAGCTTGAGGGTGGTGTCGAGCTTCGAGAGCCGCTCCTCGAGCACCTCGCGGAGCATGCGCTGCAGGTCGGCGGGGTCGGTCGTGCCGTACCGGTCGACGCGGGCGTGCAGGTCCTCGATGATCTCCTCGGAGATGTCGGGCCCGAAGTCGGCGCCGATGAGCGCCGTCTCGAGGTCGTCCCACGTGGTCTCGTCGATCGTCTTGCGCTGGAACAGCCCGCGCAGCCGGGAGGACAGTGACCAGGAACTCGCCATGCTCCCAGCTTAGAGCGCGGCGGGTGTGCGCTGTGCCCGGTATGCTCGTCCACACGAAGGGGAGTATTCCTCCTCGGCGACCTCGTCAGTACGGCCCGGGACGATCCGGATCCGGGGCGCCGGTCGGTTCCCGCACTCGCAGTGGACCGGCGGAAGAGACCTTCAGGCATCGGCGTACCCGGTACGCCCCCTGAAGGGAACTCGATGGACGTCCATCTCTCCGTCTGGCTCATCACCATCGCCGGCATCCTGGCGCTGCTGGTGTTCGACTTCTTCTCGCACGTCCGCACGCCGCACGTCCCGCACATCCGCGAGTCCGCGTTCTGGTCCGTGGTGTACATCGCGCTCGCCGTCGCGTTCGGTGTCGGCGTCTGGGTGTTCGGCGGGCACCAGGCCGGCGGCGAGTACTTCGCCGGGTGGCTCACCGAGAAGGCGCTCTCGGTCGACAACCTCTTCGTCTTCCTCATCATCATGACGAGCTTCGCCGTGCCGAAGGAGTTCCAGCAGAAGGTGCTCCTCGTCGGCGTCGCGATCGCCCTCGCCGCGCGTGGCGTGTTCATCGCGCTCGGCGTCACGATCATCGACAACTTCTCGTGGGTGTTCTACCTGTTCGGTGCGCTGCTGTTCTGGCTGGCGTGGTCCCAGGCACGGGGTGGGAACGAGCACGACGCGGAAGAGGGCGATTCCCGCCTCATCCGGCTCCTCCGACGCATGATCCCGACCTCGAAGGAGTACGACGGCGACCGGCTGACCACCAGGGTCGACGGCAAGCGGCTGTTCACGCCGATGCTGCTCGTCATGGTCGCGATCGGCCTCACCGACGTGCTGTTCGCGCTCGACTCGATCCCGGCGATCTTCGGCCTGACGCAGGACGCCTTCATCGTGTTCACCGCGAACGCGTTCTCGCTCCTCGGTCTGCGGCAGCTCTACTTCCTCATCGCGGGGCTGCTCGAGCGGCTCATCTACCTCGGCCAGGGGCTCGCCGTCATCCTCGGGTTCATCGGGGTGAAGCTCGTCTTCCACGCCATGCACGTCAACGAGCTGCCGTTCGTCAACGGTGGCGAGCACATCGAGTGGGCGCCCGAGATCCCGATCTGGTTCTCGCTGGGCTTCATCATGGCGACGATCGCCGTCGCCACGGTCGCCTCGCTGGTGGTGTCGAACCGGCGGCAGAAGCGGGGCCTGACCCCGACGGGCTCGCAGCGCACGGTCGAGGCGGACGCCGACTAACGCCCCGGCGCTACGCGACGGCCTCGGCCGGCTCGCGCTTCTGCACCCGCTGCCCGACGACGGCCGACACCCCGTCCTGCCGCATCGACACCCCGTACAGGGCGTCGGCGATCTCCATCGTGCGCTTCTGGTGCGTGATCACGATGAGCTGCGAGGACGCGCGGAGCCGTTCGAACACGGTGAGCAGCCGCCCGAGGTTGGCGTCGTCGAGCGCCGCCTCGACCTCGTCCATGATGTAGAACGGCGACGGACGGGCGGTGAAGATCGCCACGAGCAGCGCCACGGCGGCCAGGGAGCGCTCGCCACCGGACAGCAGGGTGAGCCGGTCGATCTTCTTGCCGGCGGGCTTCACCTGCACCTCGATGCCCGTGTTCAGCAGGTCGTCCGGGTTCGTCAACGCGATCGACCCCGAACCGCCCGGGAACAGGATCGGGAAGATGACGTCGAACGCCTCCTTCGTGTCGGAGAACGCGGACTCGAAGATCGTCTGCATCTTGGTGTCGAGCTCGTCGATGATGGTCATGAGGTCGGTGCGGGTCTTCTGCAGGTCCTCGAGTTGCTCGGCGAGGAACGCGTGCCGCTGCTCGAGCGCCTGGAACTCCTCGAGCGCGAGCGGGTTCACCTTGCCGAGCTGGCCGAGGTCGCGCTCGGCGGCCTTGAGGCGGCGCTCCTGCTCGGCCCGGTCGTACGGCACGGTCTCGACGTCGGCCGGGTCCACCTCGTCGGTGGAGTCGAACTCGGGCAGGGCGGGCCCGCCGGGCAGGGTGGATTCGGCGTCGACGAGCTCGGGGGCGTCGACGTCGACGTCGGGGTCGGTCTCCACGTCGGTCTCGCCGTCGAGCGTGTCGTCCTGGTGCTCCCGTTCGGCGGCCGCACGGGCACGCTCGGCCTCGCGGTGCTTCCGCGCGAGGACCCGCGGGTCGACCAGGACGTCGACGGGCACCGGAACGTGCGGCCCGTACTCGGCGACGAGCACGGCCTCGACCAGCCCGAGTTCGCTCTGCGCCCGGTCGAGCACCCCGGACACGTGCAGCTTCTTCTCGTAGATCTCCATCTCGAGCGAGTGCACTCCGTCGGTGATGGTCTGCAGCCGGTCCCGGAGCTCGCGCTCCTCGTTCCGGATGGTCTGCAGTTCGGTGTTCCGTTTCGACCGCTCGGACTCCTCGGTCGCGAGCTGCACGCGCGCCTCGGCGAGCGACCGGTCCACCGCGCCGAGCAGCCCCGGCAGGTCGGCGAGCACGCCCTCGGCCACCGCGATCTGCCCCCGGCGGATGACCGCGAGGCGCGCGGCTTCCTCGGCTGCGGCACGTTCGGCCTCGAGCTGCCGCTCCAGCTGGTCGGCACGGGTCCGCTCGGCCCGCACCCGCTCGCGCACGGTCTCGACCTGGATGCGCTGCTCGATCTCGGCCGCACGGGCGGCCTCGAGCGCCTCCTGCAGGGCTGGGCGTTCCGACGCGTCGACGACGGGCCGCGGGCGCTCGCTGAACTCGCGGTGCGTCCGCTCGGCGGCCGCGAGGGCGTCCTCGGCGGCCTCGACCGCGCCGTCGGTCTCGGCGAGGGCTGCCCGGAGCCGCTCGACCTCGGCCGCGGCGTTCTCCACCTTCGCCCGCGTGGAGGCGCTGGTCCGGTCGTACTCGGCCTTCGCCCGTGCGTAGGCGCGCGATGCGGCGTCGGCATCGTCCGCCCCGCGGCGCGCGTCCTCGACGGCGGTGCGAGCGGCCTGGAGGCGCGTGGCCGCGTCCTCGGCGTCGCGCGCGATCGCGTCGCGTCGGGTCACGGCGTCGTCGCGCTCCGCGACGAGTTCGATGCGCGAGGTCACGCGCTCCCCGCCGCCGGTGACGCGGACGGCGCGGACGAGGTCACCGGACCGCGTCACCACCGTGGCGTGCGGGGCGGCGGCGAGCACCGCCTCCAGGTCGACGTCATCCGTCTCCGCGACCAGCGTGTCCCGCAGGATCGCGGCGATGGCGCTCGGTCCCTGCACGAGGTCGAGCGCGCGGCGCACGCCGCTGGGCAGACGTTCGGGCAGGTCGGTGGCCGGGGCCGCCGCGTCGGCGACGACGACGTCGATGCGGCCGATGTCCTCGGCGCGGGCGTGCGCGACGGCGTCGAGCGCGACCGACCGGTCGTCGGCGAGGACGGCGTCCGCGAGCCCGTCGAGGGCGACCGCGACGGCGCCCTCGAAACCGGGCGTGACCGTCAGGCTGTCGGCGAGACGGCCGACGATGCCTGCGCGCCCCGCGTCGATGAGCGCCTGCGAACCGTCGCGGACGTCGATGGACATGCCGAGCGCGGCGACGCGGGCGTCGAGCGCGTCCCGTTCACGCTCGAGGGCGTGCAACCGGTCACGGTGCTCGTCGCGAGCGGTCTGCGCTGCCTCCTGCTGCTCGCGCGCGGACTCCAGCGCGGCGGACAGTGCCGCTTCATCGACGCCCTCGGACGGGTCGGTGCCGAGTTCGGCGAGGGCGGCCACCGCCCGCTCGGAACGCTCGCGCGCCTCGGTGAGCGCGCGCTCGCGGCGCTCCCGGTCGGCGACCGCGGAGCCCCGCTTCGACCGTGCGACGTCGACGGCGGACGCGAGCCGCTGCACCTCGAGGTCGTGCTGCGAGACGAGGGCGGCCTGGGCGGCGATCCGCTCGTCGAGGGCGTCGAGGGCCGCCCGGGCCTCCTGCACGCGCTGCGCGGCGGCCGCGGTCCCTCCGGTCATCTCGGCGGCCTGCGCCTGGAGCCGGTCGGCCTCGTTCCGGACGCCCTGCACCTGCTCGGGCGTGATCGTCGGCCCCTGCTGCGGAGCGTCGGCCTGCTGCGCGAGGAACATCAAACGTTGGTTCGCCAGGCTGGACAGCCCGCGGAGCCGCTCCTGCACGCTCTCCAGCCGGTGCACGACCGTCCGTGCGCGGTCGACGTCGTCGCCGACCATGCTCTGCTCGACGTGCTGCTGCCGGGCGCGGGTCTGGTCGAGGCGCTCCTGGAGGACGATGCGCTCGGACTTGCGGCCCGCCTCGACCTCCTGGTGCTCGTGCAGCTCGCGGCGCAGACGGACGACGTCGTCGGCGAGGATACGGGCCTTGGCGTCACGGGCCACCGCGGCGACCGACTGGGCCTTGCGGGCGACCTCGGCCTGACGACCGAGGGGCTTCAGCTGGCGCCGGATCTCGCCGGCGAGGTCGGACAGGCGGGTCAGGTTCGTCTGCATCGCCTCGAGCTTGCGGAGGGTCTTCTCCTTGCGCCGGCGGTGCTTGAGGATCCCCGCGGCCTCCTCGATGAAGCCGCGACGGTCCTCGGGGGTGGCGTGCAGGACCTTGTCGAGCTGCCCCTGGCCGACGATGACGTGCATCTCCCGCCCGAGACCGGTGTCGCTCAGGAGTTCCTGGACGTCGAGCAGGCGGCAGTTCTCACCGTTGATCGCGTACTCGCTCCCGCCGTTGCGGAACAGCGTGCGTGAGATCGTCACCTCGGAGTACTCGATCGGCAGCAGCCCGTCGGAGTTGTCGATCGTGAGGAGCACCTGGGCGCGGCCGAGCGGACCGCGCGTCGAGGTGCCCGCGAAGATGACGTCCTCCATCTTGCCGCCGCGGAGGGTCTTCGCGCCCTGCTCCCCCATGACCCAGGCGAGGGCATCGACCACGTTGGACTTGCCCGAGCCGTTCGGCCCGACGATGCACGTCACGCCGGGCTCGAACGCGAACGTGGTCGGTTGCGCGAAGGACTTGAACCCCTTGATGGTCAGGCTCTTCAAGTACATGCGGGTCTCCGGGGTGGTCGGTTGGGCGTCAGGCTAACGCCTGCGCGGCCGCGGAGCGGGCTGGCACACGGGGCAACGGTGGCTGGACCGGTTCATGAACGCCTCGCGCACGATCGTCGTCCCGCACCGCGGACACGGCTTCCCCTGCTGCCCGTACACGCTCAGGCGTTGCGAGAAGTACCCCGACTGGCCGTTCACGTTCACGTACTGCGCGTCGAAGCTCGTCCCACCGTCCTCCAGCGCGCGGCCCAGGACGAGTCGGACCTCGTCCAGGAGTCCGCGGAGCTCGCTGCGGCCCAGCCGATCCGCCGGGCGGTCGTGGTGGAGCTTCGCGGCCCACAGCGACTCGTCGGCGTAGATGTTCCCGATGCCGCTCACCACGCCCTGGTCGAGCAGCACACGCTTGATCCCGCTCGACCGCTTCCGCGCCATCGCGATGAACCGGTCGTCGTCGAACGCGGGGTCGAGCGGATCGCGGGCGATGTGCGACACCTGCTTCGGGATGCTCCGGCGCCACGCGGCGTCGGGGTCCGTGTCGTCCACGTGCCCGGCGGACCCCGCGGGAGCGCCGTCCACCGTCGGGACCATCTCGTCGATCGCCATCGAACCGAACGTGCGCTGGTCGACGAACTCGAGCTCGACCGGTGGCTCCGGGGCTCCGTCGCGGTCGGTGCCAGCGGGCTGCACCTCGAGGAGGATGCGGCGGTGCTTGGCGGCTTCGCGTCCGCGCCCGAGCAGGATCTGCCCGCTCATGCCGAGGTGGGCGACGAGCGCCTCGGGCCGATCGCCCTCGCGGGCCGGCTGCAGCGGGAACCACATGAACTTGCCACGACGGACCGCGGCGGCGATGGTGCGTCCGGTGAGCCGCTCGGCGAAGTCCTCGGCCGGGCCGTCGTGCCGGGTGAGCGCGCGGTCGTCCACGACGTCCACGTGCAGGACGCGCGCGCCGCTGACGGCCGGTTCGAGGCCGGCGCGGACGACCTCGACCTCGGGGAGTTCGGGCACGCGGTCAGGCCGCCCGGCCGGAGAGCCGGGTCCACGCCTCGAGCGCAGCGGCCATCTCGGCGGTCTTCTTGCTCGACCCCCTCCCGGTCGAGACGTCCTCGCCCTGCAGTACGACGGTCGCGTGGAAGGTCTTGTCGTGATCGGGACCGGCCTCGGTCACGCGGTAGGACGGGTTGCCCAGCGAGAGGCTCGACGCGAGCTCCTGCAGGCTCGTCTTCGGGTCCATCGCGGCGCCGAAGCGGTCCGGGTCGATGAGCAGCGGCTCGACCAGCCGGAGCACGAGCGCTGTCGCCGGATCCGGGCCGGCGGACAGGTACGTCGCGCCGATGACGGCCTCGACCGTGTCGGCGAGGATCGACGACTTGTTCCGGCCGCCGGTCTGCTCCTCGCCCTTCCCGAGCCGGAGGTACTCGCCAAGCCCGATCATCCGGGCGATCTCGGCGAGGGCGACCGTCGAGACGAGGCTGGCGCGCCGCTTGGCGAGGTCGCCTTCGTCGAGGTCGGGGAAGGACCGGTAGAGCTTCACGGTCACGGCCTGGCCGAGGATGGAGTCCCCGAGGAACTCGAGACGTTCGTTGTGCCCGATGCCGCCGTGCTCGTACGCGTACGAGCGGTGCGTGAGGGCGAGCTGGAGCAGCTCGAGGTCGATGTCGGCCCCGAGGATGCCCTGCAGACGAACGACGTCCGGCCCCACGGGGCGGGACCCCGTGGTGCCGGACGTCGCGGTCATGCGTTCGGTCCGATCAGACGTCGGCGACCTTGCGGCCCTTGTACTCCATGTACAGGGGCGTGCCGGCCGAGTCCTCGACGACCTTGGCGCGGTGCGGGAGGCTGTAGGTGACCTTGCCACCCTCGATCGTCTTCACGAGCTGGACCGGAGCGGCCTTCCACTGCGAACGACGGGCGTGCGTGTTGGCACGGGACTGCTTGCGCTTGGGAACGGCCATGGTGGTTCTCTTTCGGTTGGTCGGTGGTCAGTGGCGAGGGGCGGCGGTCAGTCGGCCTGTTCGGCGTCGGACCGCTCCTGACCCTCGGTGGTCTGGGGCGTGGTCGTGCTGGCTTCGTCGGTGGTCTCGCCGCCGCTGTCCGCGTCGTCGAGGGTGAGTCCGCTCAGGGCTGCCCACCGGGGGTCCAGGACCTCGTGAGCGCGCTGCTCGCCGATGTCGGCCAGTCGCTCGCCCGTCACCGGGTCGAGGCCTGGGCAGTCCGGTCGGCAGACCGGCTGGAACGGCAGCGCCAGCACCACCGCATCTCGAACGACCTGTTCACAATCCACGAGGTCATCGTGAACGAAGAAGTCGAAATCCTCCGAGGCATCATACGCGAACAGCTCGGCGAAATCGACCTCGACGGGTTCGCTGATCTCGATCAGGCAGCGCGAGCACTCCCCCTCGGCCTCGGCCGAGGCGTGGCCGGAGACGAGGACGCCCTCGTGCAGGCCCTCGAGCCGCACGTCGATGTGCATCGTCGCGCCCTGGCGGACAGCGATGACGCCGGCCCCCATCGCGTCCGGCACCGTGATGTCGAGCGAGTGCTCGCGCATCTCGCCCGGCCGGTGCGCGAGGTCGCGCACGCGCAGGGCGTAGGGGCTGTTCACGTGGGAAGACACGATCGACAAGCCTACAGCGCTCCGGCCCGTGAGTCGAGGCGGTGGACGGGCGTGTTCAACGTCCGGTGTGCTCGTGGAGCGCGGCCGCCACGACCGCGGGCACGTACGGGGCCACGTCGCCGCCGAGGGACGCGACCTGCCGGATGAGCGAGCTCGACACGTGCGCGCGCGACGCTTCCGGCAGCAGGAACACCGTCTCGACGTCCGCGAGGTGCCGGTTCATGATCGCCATCGGGGTCTCGTACGCCACGTCCTCGCCGGAGCGGACGCCCTTCACCAGGACCTTCGCGCCGACCTGCCGGCAGTAGTCGACGAGCAGCCCGGAGGTCCACTCCCCGACCCGCACGTTGTCGGGCAGGCCCGTCTCGACGAGCGATTCCTCGATGAGCCGGACCCGGTCGACGGCGTCGAACATCGCGGGCTTCTTGTCGGGGTTGTGCACGACGAGCACGTGCACCTCGTCGAACAGCCCCGCGGCTCGGCCGATCACGTCGAGGTGCCCGAGGGTCACGGGATCGAACGAACCGGGAACCACCGCGATCTGCGCCATGCGATGACGATACCGAGTCGTCCGTGCGAGTTCCCGACGTCGGCGCGGCGGTCAGTTCTTGCCGAGGAACGCCGCGTCGGACTCGTCGAGGCGGCGGGCCAGGGCTTCGCGCAGCGCCGGGTGCCCCTCGAGCTGCGGGTCGGGCTCGAGGATGCGCTCGGCTTCCTCGCGCGCGTCGACGATGAGGTCGGCGTGCTCGACGACGCGCAGCAGGTTGAGCGACGACCGGCCGCCCGACTGCCGTTCGCCGAGGACGTCGCCCTCGCGCCGGAGCTCGAGGTCGACGCGGGCGAGTTCGAACCCGTCGTCCGAGGCCGACACCGCGTCCACCCGCTCTCGGGACGTCGTCTCGAGCTCGGCAGCGGTGACGAGGAGGCACACGCCGGCGTACTGGCCGCGACCGATGCGCCCGCGGAGCTGGTGCAGCTGCGAGACGCCGAACCGGTCGGCGTCGAGGACCGCCATCATCGACGCGTTCGGCACGTCGACGCCAACCTCGATCACGGTGGTCGCGACCAGGACGTCGACGCCGCCGGCGGCGAACGACGTCATGACGCGGTCCTTCTCCTCCGCCGTCATGCGGCCGTGCAGGACCTCGATCCGGCGCCCCCCGAGCACGGGCATCGCGCGCATCCGCTCGGCCGTCGCAAGCACGGTGGCGGGCGCACGCTTCGGAACGTCGTCGTCGGACTCGGGATCGGGTTCGCCGTCGTCCTCGGCGTGGGCGTCGTCGATCGCCGGGCAGACCACGAACGCCTGCCGGCCGGCGCTGAGCTCCTCGGCCATGCGGGTCCAGATGCGGGATTCCCACCCCGGGTGCTCGGCGAGGCCGACGGTGAAGGTCTCCACGCCGGCCCGACCCGAGGGCAGCCCGGTGATCGTCGAGACGTCGAGGTCGCCGAAGACCGTCATCGCCACCGTGCGCGGGATCGGCGTCGCCGTGAGGACGAGCACGTGCGGCGGTGTCGCGCCCTTCGTGCGGAGGGCCTCGCGCTGCTCCACGCCGAAGCGGTGCTGCTCGTCGACGACCACGAGCCCGAGCTCGGCGAAGTCCACGCGGTCGCCGAGGAGCGCGTGCGTACCGACGACGAGCCGCGAACTGCCGGACGCCGCGGCGAGCAGGGCCCGGCGGCGTTCGTCGGTCGACTGGGAGCCGGTGAGGATCACGGGGCGGAGTTCCGCCGCGAGGTCCGGCCCGAGGAACTTCACGATCGACCGGAGGTGCTGCGCCGCGAGCACCTCGGTCGGGGCGATCAGCGCGGACTGGCCGCCGGACTCCGCGACCGTGAGCATCGCCCGGATCGCCACGAGGGTCTTGCCGGACCCGACCTCGCCCTGCACGAGGCGGTGCATCGGCCAGTCCCCCGCCAGGTCGTGGGCGATCTCGGCGCCGACCGACTGCTGGTCGTCGGTGAGGGTGAACGGCAGGGTGGCGTCGAACCGTTCGAGGATGCCGCCGGGCGAGGCGGAGCGGGGCGTGGCGGCCGTGGCCCGGGCGGCGATGCGGCGCTGCACCAGGGCGGTCTGCAGCACGAACGCCTCGCGGTAACGGAGGGCGTCCTGCGCGCGCTTGAAGTCGGCGACCTTCTCGGGGCGGTGCAGGAGCTCGAGGGCGCGCCGGAACGGCACGAGGTCGAGCCGCGCGCGGACCGGACCGGGGATCGGGTCCGGCAGGTCGGGCAGGGTGTCGAGGACGATGCCGATCGACTTCGCGATCTGCCACGACGAGAGGGTCGAGGTCGCCGGGTAGATCGGGATCGGCTGGCGCGACCAGCGGATCGCTTCCTCGTCCCCGGGGTCGGCCGTCGCGCGGGGGTCGTCGCGGTCGAAGAGCTCGTAGTCGGGGTGCGCCAGCTGCCGGGCGCCCCGGTAGTCGCTGACCTTGCCGGCGAAGATGCCGCGGGCACCGGGCACGAGGTCCTTCGTGCGCCAGCCTTGGTTGAAGAACGTCAGCGTCAGCAGGCCCTTGCCGTCGCCGATCTTCGCTTCGAGGATCGACCCGCGTCGGGCACGCATCGTCCGTTCCCGCACGTCGACGACCTCGGCCACGATCGTCACCGACTCGCCGATCGCGAGCGAGTCGAGCGCCGTCAGGGCGCCGCGCTCGGCGTAGCGCCGGGGTGCGTGCTCGAGGAACTCCCCGACCGTGCGGTACCCGAACGCCTTCTCGATGGCGCTCGCCGTCCGGCCGCCGAGGACGTTCGCCAGCCGCGCGTCGAGCGGCGCGGGACCGAGGTCCGGCGCCGCCGGCTCGGTTGTCGTTCCGGTCGTGACCACACGTCAACGGTACCCGGCGGGACCGACGTGCCCCGTGCCTCCAGGCCGGCCTGTGGACGACTCCTGGAGCGTCCGACGGCCCGCTACGGTGGCTGCATGACCCGCATCATCGCCGGCGCCGCCGGTTCCACCACGCTCCGGGTGCCGAAGTCCGGCACGCGGCCGACGAGCGACCGGGTGCGCGAGGCGCTGTTCTCGTCGCTGGAGGCACGGGGGCTCGTGGACGACACGTCGGTGGCGGACCTCTACGCGGGGACCGGTGCCCTCGGGCTCGAGGCGGCGTCCCGCGGCGCGGTCGAGGTCGTGCTCGTCGACCGCGCATCCGCCGCGGCGCAGGCCTGTCGGGCGAACGCCCGGGCGGTTCAGCAGCGTGTGCCCGGCGTGCGGATCGACGTGCATCCGCAGCCCGTGCTCGGGTACCTGCGCGGCACCGTGCGGACGTTCGACCTGGTGTTCATCGACCCGCCGTACGACGTCACGGAGCACGAGCTCGCCGAGGTGCTCGAGGCCCTCGTGCCGCGGTTGACGACGGCCGCCGTGGTGATCGTGGAGCGGAGCAAGCGTTCCCCCGAGCCCGCGTGGCCCGACCGCCTCGAGCCGTTCAGCAAGCGCAGCTACGGAGAGACCGTGGCGTGGGAGGCCGTGGTCGCCGCCGCGTAGTCCGTCCCGTGTCGTGACGTCCGCGCAGGCACGCGGTTCACGACACCGCACTGGTCGATCGACGCACGAGATGTCGAACGATGCACACGCACCGAGGGCGTGTGCATGTTCCGACACCCCACCGGTCGATCGACACGTGGAACGTCGCAGGATGCTCACGCACGAACTGCCTGGAGGCACGGATCGCGTCCGGCCGACGCGTCGCCACGTCAGGGGCTCGGGTCAGCCGGCGGCACCGTCCCAGTCGGCGTAGGGGTCCCAGCCGGTGGTCGGCACCGGTGTGGTGCCGTGCACGAGGTAGGCCTCGGAGCGGTCGCGCACGACGCCGATCCGGCGGAATCCCCCGGGCAGCGCCGAGTCCGCGGGGAACGTCGCGAGCAGCCCGTGGTCCTCGCCGCCGTGCAGCGCGATGTCGTCGAGGTCCGCCTCGAGCGACAGCGTGACACCACTGGCGCGGGCGAGCCGACCGGCGTCGATCGCCAGGCCGTCGGACAGGTCGAGCATGGCCGTGGCGCCGGCTCCGGCGGCGAGGGGGCCGTCGGCGATCGGCGGTACCGGGCGCCGCTGCCGTGCGACGTCGGGGTCCCCGTCCGCCCCGCTCGCGACGGCCGCCGCGCGGGAGGGTTCCCCGTGCTCGTCGACGCCCTCGCGGAACAGCCGCGTGAGACCGCGAGCGGCGGCTCCGAGCTCGCCGGACACCGCCAGGACGTCGCCCGGTCGGGCGCCCGAGCGGACGACCGGTGCCCGACCCTCGAGGTCGCCGAACGCCGTCACCGAGACCGTGAACGTCGCCGAGGTCGACAGGTCGCCACCGACGACGCCGCACGTGGGCGCGAGGGCGTCCACGGCCACCCGCACGCCGTCGGCGAAGGACTCGAGCACCGCGACCGGGGTGCCCTGCGGCGCCGCCAGGGCGATGACCAGCCCGGTCGGCACCGCCCCCATCGCCGCGACGTCCGAGAGGTTCGTCGCGACGGCCTTCCAGCCGACGTCCTCGGGCGAGGACCACGCCCAGCGGAAGTCCGGGCCGTGCACCATCATGTCGGTCGTCACGACGAACCGGCCGTCCGGCGCGGACACCACCGCGCAGTCGTCCCCGGGGCCGAGGACCGGCGTCCCGGCCGGGAGCCGTCGCACGATGCGGTCGAGGACGGCGAGTTCGCCGAGGTCCCCCACGGTCGGTCCGGCCCAGGCGTCGTACGTCGCGTCCACACGAGAACGGTAGCCTGGACACCGATGGACACCGTGCGCCGCCCCTCCCGGAAGATCGCGATCGCCGGCGTCGTGATCGCCCTCGCGGCGGGACTGACCGGGTGCACGAACGCCGTGGCGATGTCGCCGGCGCCGTCCGCGAACGCCGCCGCGTGCGCCGCAGCACAGGTCCGGCTGCCGGCCGCGGTCGACACGAAGTTCGACCTCCGGAACACGAACGCGCAGTCGACCGCCGCGTGGGGCGACCCCGAGGTGGCGCTGTACCACTGCGGCGTGGCCGTGCCGACGGTGTCGGACCTGCCCTGCTTCTCGTTGAGCGGGGTCGACTGGATCCGCGACGACCGCGGCAAGCGGATCATCTACACGACGTTCGGTCGGTCTCCGGCGGTGCAGGTCGTCATCGACTCGACGAAGACCACGAACCAGGTCGTGCAGGACGTCACCGACGCGGTCTCGACCCTGCCGAAGGACGGCCACGAGTGCCTCGACGCGTCCCAGGTGCAGGGCTGAGCAGCGTCAGCGGACGGCGGCGCGCCCCAGCTCGATGAGCTCCGTCACGAGCTCGCCGTAGGACACCCCGGATGCCGCCCAGCACCGCGGGTACATCGACAGCGGGGTGAACCCCGGCATCGTGTTGACCTCGTTCACGACGAAGCCGTCGTCGGTCAGGAAGCAGTCGACCCGGGCGAGGCCGGCGCCGCCGATCGCCTCGAACGCGCGGGCGCCGATCGACCGGATCTCGTCCGTCTGCTCGTCGGTCAGGGGCGCCGGGCAGAGCAGGGACTCGTCCCCGCCGAGGTACTTCGAGGCGAAGTCGTAGAAACCGTCCTCCGCGACGACGATCTCGCCGGGCAGGCTCGTGCGCGGGACGCCGTCACGGCCCTCGAGCACGGCGACCTCGACCTCGCGGCCGATCACCCGCGGCTCGACGATCACCTTCGAGTCGTGCTCGAACGCCAGGTCCATCGCGGCGCCGAGCTCCGCCGGCTCGTCCACGCGGGAGACCCCCATGCTGGAGCCCGCGCGCGCCGGCTTCACGAACAGCGGCCACCCGTGCGCGGCGACCGCCTCGGCGACGTCCACCGGGTCGGCCGCCCACTCGCGTCGGAGCACGGTCGTCCAGGGCGCGACCCGGAGTCCGGCGTGCTCGAGGACGGCCTTCGCGACGTGCTTGTCCATCGCCAGGGCGCTGGCGAGCACCCCGTCGCCGACGTACGGCAGGCCGGCGATCTCGAGCAGCCCCTGGACCGTGCCGTCCTCACCGAACGGGCCGTGCAGGATCGGGAACACGATGTCGACCGGGATCGTGGTGGCTGTTCCGTCCGGGTGGGTCACGACGAGCTCACGCGTGGCCGGCGAGGTCGGGAACGCGACGCGCGTGCCGTTGTCCGGGACGGTCGGGAGTGCGCCGTCACGCAACGCCCACTGCGCCGGGTCGTCGGACTGCAGCGTGAACGCGCCGTCCTTCGTGATCCCGACCGGCACGATCTCGTACACGGAGCGGTCGACCACGTCCATGATCCCCCCGGCGGTCACGCAGCTGATCTCGTGCTCGCTGGAGCGCCCGCCGAACAGCACGGCGACGGTGGTCGTTGACATGGGAGCCCCCTCGGAGATCGTGGGCACGGCCGGACCGGTCACTCGCCCTGGGGCTCGTCGGTCTCGGTGAGGTGCGGCGCGATGTTGCGCGGATCGAGCCTACCGGCGAGCACCTCGGCGACCTGCCCCACGATGGGCATGTCGACACCGTTCGCCGCGGCGAGCTCGAGGATCGGGGCCACCGACGCCAGGCCCTCGGCGGTCTGGTCCATCTGGCGCACGACCTCGTCGAAGCGGTACCCCTGGCCGAGCAGCCGACCGGCGGTGTTGTTCCGCGAGAGCGGCGACTGACACGTCGCGATGAGGTCGCCGAGACCCGCGAGTCCGGACAGCGTCGACGGCTGCGCACCGAGCGACACCGCGAAGTCTGTCATCTCGGCGAGGCCGCGGGTGATGATCGACGCCTTCGTGTTCTCGCCGTAGCCGACCCCGTCCACGATCCCGATCGCCACGGCGATGAGGTTCTTGAGCACCCCGCCGAACTCGGTCCCGATGACATCGGTGTTGATGAACGAGCGGAAGTACGGGTTCGTCGCGACCGCGGCCACCGCACTCGCCGTCTCGGCCGAGGACGACGACACCACGGCGGCGGTCGGCTGGCGCCGGGCGATCTCGAGCGCGAGGTTCGGACCGCTCGCGACGGCGATGCGGTCCTGGTCGATCCCGAGGCCCTCGAGGAGGACCTCGCTCATGCGCAGACCAGTGCCCTTCTCGACGCCCTTCATCAGGCTGACGACGGGCACGTCGGGCGCGAGCAGCGCACGGATCGCGGACAGGTTCGAGCGGAGCGTCTGCGACGGCACCGAGACGTAGACCTGCGAGGCGCCGTCGAGCACCTGCTCGAGCGACGTCGACGCGGTCAGGGTGCGCGGCAGGTTGATGCCCGGCAGGTAGTCGGAGTTGCGCTTCGTCTCGGTGATCTCGCGCGCCACCTCCGGACGCCGGGCCCACACCACGGTGGACGCTCCGCCCTCGGCGAGCACCTTCGCGAACGTGGTCCCCCAGCTGCCGGCACCGATGACGGCCACGCGCGGCTTGTCGGTGGACTGCATGACCACCCGGATCGCTGCGGTGTCCACCGCACCGGGCGCGGCGGCGACGGGATCGGGTCGGTCGTCGTGCGGTCGGAGCTCACTCAAACCTGCCGGTCTCCTTCTGGTTGTTGGCCGCCGGGTCCCAGCGGGTCGCGGGTGCCTGCTGACCGCGGAGCTGTTCGAGCAGTGCGGTGATGTGGCGCATCAGGAGCTCGGTCGCCTCGACGAGCAGCTGCTGGTCGATGGGCTTGCCACGGTACGCGGACAGGTCCACCGGGTCGCCGACGATGACGTCCACGCGGGACGGCGGGAAGAGTCGGATCTTCTTCGAGTACCGCGCCATGATGTTCTGCGTGCCCCAGTGGGCCATCGGGATGAGCGGCACGTCGTTCTCGAGCGCGATCCGCACCGCCCCGGTCTTGCCGCGCATCGGCCACAGGTCGGGGTCCCGGGTGAGCGTTCCCTCCGGGTAGACGATGATCGCCCCACCCTGCTCGACGAGGGACCGGCCGCCGCCGAGCGGATCGCTCAGACGGGTCCGGCCGGAGCGTTCGACCGGGATCTGTCCCATGCCGGACATGAGCTTCCCGAACACCGGCACCCGGAAGAGCGACGCCTTCGCGAGGAACCGCGGAGCACGCTTGCTGAGGTACACCGCGGTGCCGACGACCAGCGGGTCGATGTTCGTGAAGTGGTTCGGCGCCAGGACGAACGCACCGTCCGCCGGCAGGCGGTTCGGACCGTGCCAGTGGTAGCGGGCGGAGAACCGGAACGTCGGGATGACGACGGACGCGACGACGCGGAAGGCGGTGTTCAGCTCGCCGCGTCGCCACCGGCGCCCACGGACGGGCATGCCCGTCGTGACCTGCGTGTCGGGGCCGCGCCGCGCCTCCAGGCCGTCACCAGGATGCGTGGACACGTCAGCCGGCGAAGTCGAAGTCGGCGCCGAGCTTGCGCAGCTTCGGGATGAAGTGCTCGTAGCCGCGGCTGATGATGCCGACGTTCGTGATGTGCGACTCGCCCTCCGCGGTCAGCGCCGCGATGAGGTGGCTGAACCCGCCGCGCAGGTCCGGCACGCGGACGTTCGCGGCGTGGAGCTTCGTCGGGCCGGTGATGACGGCGGCCTGCTCGAACGGACGGCGAGCGACGCGGCGGTCGTGGCCGGGCAGCCCGTCCTTGTGCACGACGATGTCGGCACCCATCTCGTTGAGGGCGTCGGTGAACCCGAAGCGGTTCTCGTACACGGTCTCGTGCACGACGCTGCGCCCCTCGGCCTGGGTGAGGGCGACGACGAGCGGCTGCTGCCAGTCCGTCATGAACCCGGGGTGCACGTCGGTCTCGATGACGACGGGCTGGAGGACGTCGCGCTCGCGGTAGAACCGGATGCCGTCCTCCTGGATGTCGAATCCGCCGCCGACCTTGCGGAAGACGTTGAGGAACGTCATGAGCTCTTGCTGCTTCGCACCCTCGACGAAGATGTCGCCGTTGGTCGCGAGTGCCGCGGAGGCCCAGCTGGCCGCCTCGTTGCGGTCGTTGATCGCGCGGTGCGTGTAGCCGCGGAGCGACTGGACGCCCTCGATGAAGATGACGCGGTTCGGCTCGACCGAGACGATGGCGCCCATCTTCTGCAGGATCGCGATGAGGTCCATGATCTCGGGCTCGATCGCGGCGTTCCGCAGCTCCGTGACCCCGGAGGCGAGGACGGCGGAGAGCAGGACCTGCTCGGTCGCGCCGACGCTCGGGTACGGCAGCTCGATGGCGGCGCCCTTGAGTCCGTTCGGCGCCGTGAGGTGGATGCCGCTGACCTGCTTGTCAACGACGGCACCCATCGCGCGGAGGGCGTCGAGGTGGAAGTCGATCGGGCGGTCGCCGATGCGGCAGCCGCCGAGGTCGGGGATGAACGCCTCGCCGAGCTTGTGCAGCAGCGGACCGCAGAACAGGATCGGGATGCGGCTCGAGCCGGCGTGGGCGTCGATCTCCGCGAAGTGCGCGGACTCGACGTTCGACGGGTCGAGGATGAGTTCGCCTCGTGCAGGATCGGTGATGCGCACGCCGTGCACCTCGAGCAGGCCGCGGACGACCTTGACGTCGGAGATGTCCGGGACGTCCCGGAGGATCGACGGGGTGTCGCCCAGCAGCGCAGCGACCATGGCCTTCGTCGCGAGGTTCTTCGCCCCGCGGACCTCGATGCGCCCCACGAGCGGCTTGCCCCCGCGGATGACGATCTCGTCCGACTTGAGGCCAACGCGTGCCCCTGCGGCTGCTGCGTCCTGTACGAGAGAGTTCACTACTTCACCGGCAATGTCTTCGGCCGCCAACGGGAGCGGCGGGATTCGAACTCCGTGATCGAGGTCTCGTCACGGAGGGTGAGCCCGATGTCGTCGAGCCCTTCCATCAACCGCCAACGAGTGTAAGCGTCGATCTCGAAGGGGACGTCCACATCTCCGAGCGACACGCGCTGGGACACCAGGTCGACCGTCGCCTCGATGCCGGGGTTCCGCTCGATCTCGGCCCAGAGCCGTTCGACTTCCGATTCGGTCACGATCGCGGTGACCAGGCCCTGCTTGCCCGCGTTGCCCTTGAAGATGTCCGCGAACCGGGGCGAGACGACGACGGTGAAGCCGAAGTCGCGGAGCGCCCAGACGGCGTGCTCGCGGGACGATCCGGTACCGAAGTCCGGTCCGGCCACCAGCACCTGCGCGCCCTGGTACTCGGGCCGGTTGAGCACGAAGGACTCGTCCTGGCGCCACCCGGCGAACAGCGCGTCCTCGAAGCCGGTCTTCGTCACGCGCTTGAGGTAGACGGCGGGGATGATCTGGTCGGTGTCGACGTTGGACCGCTTGAGCGGGGCGGCGATGCCGGTGACGGTGGTGATCTTGTCCATCAGATGGCCCCTTCAGTGGTGTTCGCAGCGCGGGTCACGTTCGCCAGAGCGTCGTCGGTCTCGAGGTCCCACGGGCTCGAGAGCGTCCCGCGCACCGCGGTGGCGGCGGCGACGAGCGGCGACACGAGGTGCGTCCGCCCGCCCTTGCCCTGGCGTCCCTCGAAGTTGCGGTTCGAGGTGGAGGCGCAGCGCTCCCCCGGCGCGAGCTGGTCGGGGTTCATACCGAGGCACATCGAGCAGCCGGCGAACCGCCACTCGGCGCCGAAGTCGGTGAACACCTTGTCGAGCCCCTCGGCCTCGGCCTCGAGCCGGACGCGCGCGGACCCCGGCACGACCATGACCCGCACGCCCGGTGCTTTCTGACGGCCCTGGATGATCGACGCGAAGGCCCGCAGGTCCTCGATGCGCGAGTTCGTGCACGATCCCATGAAGACCGCGTCGACCGCGATGTCCTTCATCGGGGTGCCCGCGGCGAGGTCCATGTACTCCAACGCCCGCGATGCTGCGGCCTGGTCGTTGGGGTCGCTGTAGTCGGCGGGGTTCGGCACCGACTCGGACAACGACACGCCCTGGCCGGGGTTCGTGCCCCAGGTGACGAAGGGCTCGAGCTCGTCGGCGTCGATGAAGACCTCGGCGTCGAACACGGCGTCGTCGTCGGTCTTCAGGGTCTCCCAGTACGCGACCGCGTCGTCCCAGTCCTGCCCGGTCGGCGCGTGGTCGCGGCCCTCGACGTAGTCGTAGGTGGTCTGGTCGGGCGCGACCATGCCGGCACGGGCGCCGGCCTCGATCGACATGTTGCAGATGGTCATCCGGCCCTCCATCGAGAGCGCACGGATCGCGGAGCCGCGGTACTCGAGCACGTAGCCCTGACCACCGCCGGTACCGATCTTCGCGATGACCGCCAGGATGATGTCCTTCGCCGTGACGCCCGGGCGCAGCGTGCCCTCGACCGTGATCGCCATCGTCTTGAACGGCTTGAGCGGCAGCGTCTGCGTCGCCATGACGTGCTCGACCTCGGAGGTGCCGATCCCGAACGCCATCGCGCCGAACGCGCCGTGGGTGCTCGTGTGCGAATCGCCGCACACGACCGTGATCCCGGGCATGGTCAGGCCGAGCTGCGGGCCGACCACGTGGACGATGCCCTGCTCCTTGTCGCCCAGGGAGTGCAGGCGGACCCCGAACTCCTCGCAGTTGCGGCGGAGCGTCTCGATCTGGGTCCGGCTCGTCGGGTCGGCGATCGGGCGATCGATCGCGAGGGTCGGCGTGTTGTGGTCCTCGGTCGCGATCGTCAGGTCGAGGCGGCGCACCGGGCGCCCAGCCTGGCGCAGGCCGTCGAACGCCTGCGGACTCGTGACCTCGTGCACGAGGTGGAGGTCGATGTAGAGGAGGTCCGGGTTCCCGTCCTCGCCCTTGACCACGACGTGGTCGTCCCACACCTTCTCGGCGAGCGTCTTTCCCATGACGTCGACCTCCTCGTTCCTCGTTCGCGCCGCGGCGGCGGCGATCCGGACGCCGCTGCTGCGGCGTGATCGGGCGAGTCTAGCAGGTTGGTATACCAATCGGGGACAGGCGGGTGGAGCCGGTCTGGAGGCGCGGGCCGGGTCCTCGACGACCGTCGCGGTGGAAGAATGGTCACGACATGACGACACCTGCGCACTCGACCCGGACCGTGAACCTCGAGGGCGCAGCACGCGCCGCGATCGCCGGTGGCGCTCCGCTCGCGCTGCTCATCGCGCTCGGGATGCCCGGGTACGCCGCGTTCGCCATGTTCGCCGGCTTCACCGCGATCTTCGGGGCGACCGAGCCCTACCGACAGCGCGCCGTCACCACCGGGGTCGCCGGCGCGATGCAGGCACTGTGCATGTTCGCCGGCGTCGGGGTCTCCCTCGCCGGGTCGCAGCTCTGGATGCAGGCCGTCGGGCTCGTCCTGGTGCTCGTGTTCGCGGTGTGCACCCTCAGCACGCTCCGCACGATCCCCGCGCAGCCGATCTTCCCGACGTTCGCGTTCGTCGTGTCCGCGCTCGTGCCCGTCAAGAGCGCCGACCTGCCGCTCGTCGCGACGATCATCGTCTGCTCGGTCGTCTGGGCGTGGCTCGTGGCGATGTCCGGGTCGGTCCTCCGACTGGTCCTCCACCCGCGGGCGCCGCACCGCTTCCGACCGCTCGCCGCTCCGAAGCACCGGACGCTCGCCATCCTGCGGACCCCCGCGCTCTGGGAGACCGTCGCGCTCAACGTGGTCGGCGCACTCGTCGCGGGAGGGATCGCGGAGACGATCCCCTGGCTCGGGCACCCGTACTGGGCGGTCGTCGCCGTCGTCTCGACCCTGCCCGCGCTCCGCCAGCGGCACACGGTCCTCCGCGCGTTCCAGCGCTTCATCGGCACGATCGGCGGCACCGTCATCGCCGTCGGCATCCTGCTGCTCGAGCCGTCGGCGTGGTGGATCGTCCTCATCGCCGTCATCGGACAGTTCTTCGCGGAGATCTTCGTCGCGCGGCACTACGCCGTGACGCTCCTGTTCCTCACGCCGCTCGCGCTCGCCGTGTCGTGGCTGAGCCTGCCCGAGGCGCCGGAGCTCCTCGCGCTCGACCGCATCGCGCAGACGACGCTGGGCGCGCTGGTGAGCGTCGCGCTGCTGTTCGTCGGGCGCGGCATCGAGCGCCGACGGGGTCGCGCACTCGGCGCGACGAGCGCCATCCGCACCGTCTGAGCCGGCTGAGCCGCCTGTCGGACTGGAGGCGCGGTGCGGGCCCGCCCCGCGCCTCCAGTCCGTCGGCCGATTCGGCTCAACGCAACGTCGGCGGTTGCTCGCAGCGGAATGTCGCTGCGCGCAACCGCCGACGTTGCGTCTTGGGAGGGGTCAGTCGCGCGGCTGGATGTTCCAGACGTCGATGACGGGGCGGCCGTGCTCGTAGCCCAGCACGCTCACCGACGCCGTGCCGAGCTTCAGCACCGCACCGTCTTGCGGTGCCAGCCGGATCCAGGCTGCGCCGAGCGCCCGGAGGACGTGGCCGTGGGCGACGACGATGGCGTCCTCGCCGTCGGCCAGCACCGGACGCGCGCGGTCGATGATGCGCTCGACGCGGACGCGGACCTCGGCGGCGTTCTCGCCGGGCGTGTCACCGGCCGGGACGCCGTCGGTCCAGAGGTCCCACGGCCCGTGCCGCAACACCTTGATCTGCGGCGTCGTCAGTCCCTCGTACGCGCCGTAGTCCCACTCGTAGAGGTCCTCGTCGATGTCCGCGTCGACCCCGACGAGGGCGGCGGTGTCCCGGGCGCGCTGCAGCGGGCTGGACAGTGCCAGCGCGAACGTGCGATCCGCCAGGTACCGGCCGGCACGCTTCGCCTGCTCGATGCCGTTCTCCGTGAGGGGGATGTCGGTGCGGCCGGTGTGCTGCCCGCTCTTCGACCACTCCGTCTCTCCGTGACGGACGAGGACGAGTTCGCCGGGGCGTTCCGAGGTCATGTGTTCCTTCCGAGCCAGAGGCCGAGCGCGGCTGCGCCGACCGAGACGACGAGCATCCCGAGGCCGTTCAGGACGGCGAGCCGGGGCTTGCCCGTTCGGAGGAGCTGTACGGTCTCGACGCTCGCCGTCGAGAACGTCGTGTACCCACCCATCATGCCCGTTCCGAGCACCGCGACCGCCGGGAGCGGGATGGTGCCGGCTTCCCCGAGGCCCGTCAGCAGTCCGAGGACGAGCGATCCGGACAGGTTGATGACGAGCGTGCCGAGCGGGAAGCCGGTGACCCGGGCCTTCACGAGTCCGTCGAGCAGGAAGCGCAGGGCGGCCCCGACTCCCCCGCCGATCGCGACGAGCACGAGTTCCGCGGCGGTCACCGGGCTGCTCCCCGGGTGCCGGTACCGGCGCCGCGCGGTCGGACGAGGGCCGCGATCCAGAGGCCGGCGACCACCGCGAGCAGACCGAGTACCGCGGTGAGGACGGCGTACCCGCTCCCGGCACCCCAATGGCCGTCGCCGAGGAGCCGCGCGGTGTCGTCGGTGAGCGTGCTGTAGGTCGTGAAGCCCCCGAGGAGGCCCGTGCCGACGAACAGCCGGATCCGCCGACGTCGTCCGACGTCGGGGCCGCGGTGGGCCAGCGCCTCGAGCAGGAGGCCGAGGAAGAAGGCCCCGGCGACGTTGATCGCGAGGATCACCCAGCTGATGCCGTCGTGAGCGGGGAACGCCGCGGCGAGCGCCGCGCGGACGGCGGTTCCGATCGCACCGCCGAGCGCGACCACCGCGAGGTACGTCCAGCGGAGGTGCGGCGGACGGGCCGGTCGGGTCTCGGTCTCGTCGACCTCGATGTCCGGGTCGATCGGGATGCTGCCGGAGTCGGTGAGGTGCCGCCCTGGTTCGTCGTGCACGATGCTCCTATCGCCGAGCACGCCGGATCGTCTCCGCGCGTGCGGTGTTCTCGGGATAGGGACCGTCGGCGGATGTCCGCGGTTGGGTCCGGCAGGCCCCACTGCCGGGTCTGACGACTCGATCAGCGTAGCGTGTCACTCCGCCACGGCGGCGATGCCCTCGATCTCGACGAGCTGGTCGTCGTAGCCGAGGACGGTCACGCCGAGCAGGGTGCTCGGCACGTCGTGGTCGCCCATCGCGGTCCGGACGACCTCCCAAGCGGCGACGAGGTCGGCCTGGTGCGACGACGCGACGAGCACCCGCGTCTGCACGAGGTCGTCGAGCGCGGCGCCCGCGTCGGCGAGTGCGGTGCGCAGGTTCTCGACGCACCGCGCCGCCTGTCCCCGGACGTCGCCGACCGCCACCGTCGTCCCGTGTTCGTCGAGCGGGCAAGCCCCCGCCAGGAACACGAGACGTGCACTCGCCGGCGCTGTGGCGGCGTACGCGTACTCGGCGACGGTGCTGAGGGAGTCGGATCGGATGAGCTGCACGACGCTGGTCACGGCACCACCCTGCCAGAGCCGTGACCGCCCGCCGTGGTCAGCGCAACGAGAAGCCTCCGTCGGAGGTGAGCACCTGCCCGACGACCCAACTGCCCGCACTGGTCGCGAGCCACCCGATGAGCTCGGCCGGGTCCGCCGGCGCTCCGACACGGCCGAACGGCGTGCTGGAGATGTACTCGTCCAGATCGTCGAGGGACCGGTCGGTGGTCTCGGGGTCCATGTACCCGGTGTTCACCGGCCCCGGGTTGATCGTGTTGAGGACCAGTCCGAGTTCCAGGAGTTCGGCCGCGACGGTCGCGGTGACCCCGGCGAGCGCAGCCTTGCTGGCGGCGTAGGCGACCTCGCCGACCATCGCCCCGTGGATCTGGCCCGAGGTCATCCAGAACACGTGCCCCTGCGCCTCGGGGTAGGGGCCGTTCCCGGCGACGCGGTCCCCCGGACGCCGTGGTTCGTCGGTCCGCGGGGCACGGAGCCGTGCGAACTCGGCGGTGAGCAGCAGGGTCGCGCGGGTGTTGACGTCCCAGAAGGCGTCGAGGCGCTCCGGCGTCATGTCGAGGATGCTGCCGTCGTCGCCGCTCTTGGCGTGGTTGCACACGAGGATGTCGAGCCGTCCGGTGAGCGCCGTCGCGGCCTGGACGACCTCGGGGATCGCCGTCGCGATGGAGAGGTCGGCGGCGACGTCCGCGAACCGTGCTCCCTCGGTCAGGTGTTCCCGGACGCCGGCGCGGACCGCGTCGAGGTCGTCGCCGCCCCACGGCAGGTCGAGGTCGTGCGGACGGTGGTGGTGGATGACGACGTTCGCGCCGAGCGAGGCGAGCTTCGTCGCGACGGCGAACCCGATGCCGCGGCGCCGGGAGACACCGGTGACGAGGGCGGTCTTGCCGTGCAGGGGCAGGTGTGCGGACATGGTGAACCTTTCGATGGCGCCGACGACGGGCGCGCGGATGGTGATCGAAGAAGGTTCAGCGGCACTGCATGGACTCGAGCGTAGCGAGCACCCGGCGTTTCCGGAAGAGGCGACGAGGTCGTGGCGTGCCGCACGAACGACGAAACCCCCGACGAGCCGGAGCTCGTCGGGGGTTTCGGTGTGCTGTGACCCCAGCGGGATTCGAACCCGCGTTACCGCCGTGAGAGGGCGACGTACTAGGCCGCTATACGATGGGGCCGGTCACGACATGGGAATCCCCCGCCCGGGAGCGGGGGTCTCATGCTCGTTGTCGGAAGCGGTGGCAAGCCACCTGTGGTGACCCCAGCGGGATTCGAACCCGCGTTACCGCCGTGAGAGGGCGACGTACTAGGCCGCTATACGATGGGGCCGTTCCGACAACCCGATAAGTATTGCACAGGCCTCGCAACCTGCCAAAACGAGGCGTGTCGCCCGGGTGCGCCGCCATGCCGGGACGGGCATACGGTGGAGCGATGACCGCTGATCGGGACGGCTCCGCACATGTCCATCGGGTCGAGGGCGGCGGGTCGGTGCTCCGGATCGGCCTGTCGGGGTGGCAGTACGACGGCTGGCGTGGCGACTTCTACCCGGAGCGGCTCGCGAAACGGCGGTGGCTCGAGTACGTGGCCGAACGGTTCCCCACGGTCGAGCTGAACGGTTCCTTCTACTCGCTGCAGCGTCCCGATCGGTACCGTGCCTGGCGGTCGGCTTCGGGCGGGCAGCCGTTCCGCTTCGCGGTGAAGGGCGGCCGGTACGTGACGCACATGCTCCGGCTGCGGAACGTCGAGACGGCGCTGGCGAACTTCTTCGCGTCCGGTCCGCTCGAACTCGGCGAGACCCTCGGGCCGGTGCTCTGGCAGCTCCCCGAGACCCTGCTCCCCACTCCGGAGGTGCTGGACGCCTTCCTGATGCTGCTCCCCCGGTCGCACGGCGCGGCCGCCGAACTCGCGAGCCGTCACGACGACAAGGTCGCAGCGTTCGCGCAGCAGCACGACGGCCTGGACCCCGCCAGGCACGCGGTCGGACACACCGCGATCGTCCACGCGCTCGAGGTGCGCGCCGCCGGACTCGGCTCCGAGCACCTCGACGTCCTGCGCCGGCACCGGGTGGCGCTCGTCGACTCGCACGCCGGCGACTTCCCGCGTCTCCGGGAGGACACCGGCGCGCCGATCGCCTACCTCCGGCTGCACGGCGCGCCCAGGACCTACCACGACGGGTACTCGGCGCAGGCCCTCGGGAGGTGGGCGTCGACGGTGGTCGAGCACCTCGACGCCGGACGCGATACGTACGTGTACTTCGACAACGACGCCGAACGGCACGCGCCGTGGGACGCGCTCGCGCTGGACCGGATCGTCGCCGACCGGCTCCGACGGCGCGTACGCGCAGCGACGAGCGCCGCGGACGACCGAACCCAGGTGCAGAACGCGCGGGCCGACCGGCGCGTGACCGCGCCGGCGAGAGCGACCTGATCCGTCCCGTGCCGCGGCCCCCTGCGGTGGGCGGGGCGAGCCGGGGAGCCGTGCCGCGCCTCCAGGCCCGCGGCGGCGTCAGATCGTGAGCGACTCGCCGGGGGCGAGGACGACGAGCGACCCGGTGGGCGCGACCGCCTCGCGGAGGCGACCGGTGTGCATGCCGTACCCGATCTCGGAGAGCGTCGCCTCGTGCACGGGGTAGGCGCGGCGGGGTCCGACGGCGAGGACGTAGTCCATCATCTCGCCGACCTTGAGCCACGGTGCGCCGACGGGTGCGGCGAGGACCTCGACGGGGACGTCGGGCACCGTGTACGAGTCGCCGGGGTGGAAGAGCCTCCCGTTCACGAGGACCCCGGTGTTGTCGACGACGGGGACGCTCGAGTGGATGACGTTGTGGCGGGTGCCGAGGAAGGCGAGGTCGAACGGGCCGACGGAGCGGTGGTCACCGTCGGTGACGACGTCGACCGCGGTACCGGCGAGCACCCTGGCGACGCCCGCGGGGCCGATGACGACGGCGTCCGGGTTGCGGCGGAGGATGCGCTCGACCTGTTCCGACGTGACGTGGTCCGGGTGCTCGTGCGTGACCACGACGGCGACGACACCGTCCGCGTCGACGGGACGGGTGAAGTTCCCCGGGTCGATGACGAGCCGGGCGGCGCCGTCGGTGACGACCTGGCAGGCGTGTTCGAGCTTGGTGACCTCCATGCGCCCGACCCTACGCGCGGCGGCGCGGCGGCGGAGCGCTCGCGTTGAACCAGGGATCCGACATCGAACCACGGTCCGGCGCTGGTTCGACGTCGTTTCCGTGGTTCGGGCCGGCGGCGGTGGCGCGGCGGCGCACCGCGCCGGCGGCGCACCGCGCTACGCCCGCGGCACCCCCGTCGTCGACCGCACCACGAGGTGCGCCGGCGCCGCCGGCAGCGGCCCCGCCACCCCCTCGTCCAACTCGGCGAGGACCGCCCGGGCGGCGGTCCGCCCCTGCGCCACGGGGTCCTGCGCCACGGTGGTCAGCCCCACGACCTCGCCGTACTCGTGCCCGTCGATACCGAGGACGGAGACGTCGCCCGGCACCGAGAGCCCCGCACGTCGGGCGGCGAGCATGACCCCGAGTGCCATCTCGTCGGACGCGCAGAACACCGCGGTCGGGCGGGAAGCGGGCGCGGTGGCGAACAGCGCGGCGCCGGCGTCGACCCCGCCCGCGAACGAGAACCGGCCGTCGAGGATCCAGTCCTCGCGGACGGCGAGCCCGTGCGCGACCATCGCGTCGACGAACCCGTCGCGGCGCAACCACGGCACGGCGACGTTCATCCCCGCTTCGTCCTGCCCGCCGACGTACGCGACCTCGCGGTGGCCGAGTCCGCAGAGGTGGTCGACGGCGATCGCGGCGACCACGACGTCGTCGACCCCGACGTTGCGGAGGCCCGGCGCCGGCCCGCCGATGACGACCATCGGGTGCCGGGTGAGCTCGAGTTCGGCGCGCTCGGTCTCGTCGAGCACGAGGGACAGCAGCACGAGGGCGTCGACCCGGTGCCGGAGCATGGAGCGTCGGAACGCCCGGTCGCGGTCCCCCCCGGGGCCCCCGAGGTTGTACAGCACGAGGTCGTACCCGGCGCGCCGCAGTTCCGCGTCGACGCCGCCGAGGGCCTGCACGTAGAACCACCGGTCGATCACGGGCACGACGACCCCCACGGCGCGCTGGCGCCCGGTGGCGAGGCCGGCCGCCGCCGAGCTCGGGACGTACCCGAGTTCGTCGGCGACCCGCCGCACCTGGTCGATCGTGGTGTCCGCGACGCTCGACATCCCCCGCAGCGCGCGGGACACGGTGGACTTCGACAGGCCCGTGACGGTCGCGATCTCCTGGATGCCCATGGCCACGGTCTGGAGGCCCGTCAGCCGTCCGACGGTCGCGTCACGTCGGTGACGTGGCCGGCCGGGGTCGGGTCGGCCACCGACCGCGCGTCCGTCGCACCGGCGAACGCCGGCGACGCGGCAGCCGCGGCGCGGCGACGTTGCCGCACCTGCTGCCGACCGGCCGGGGCGAGCTCGTCCCATCCGACGTGCCGGTGGACGCGCGCGTCTGCCGACGCGACGGTCGTGCCGTGCCCGACCCGAGCGGCGGACGCGGACGCGGATCGGCCGTGGTCCGCCCGGGGCACGGGCACCGAACGTCCGGCGGGCTGCCCGCCGATGCCGTCCGCCGACTCCGTGCGTCGGAGGACCGACACCCGCCACCGGTCGAGGACGACGACGCCGAGCACGCACACGAGCAGGACGAGTGCCCACCCGAGCGCGGGCCGCCCGGTGACCTCGCAGAAGACCGTGACCCCGAGGAACAGGGTCCCGAACATCCCGACGAAGCCGATGGCCTCCTCGATGCGGGCGGTGGGCCGGGCGGGGCTGCGCTGCGCCATGACGGTCACCCCTTCACGCCGCCGGCGGTGAGGCCGGCGACGATGCGACGCTGGAACACGAGCACGAGGATGACGAGCGGGATCGTGACGATCGTGCCCGCCGCCATGACCGCCGTGTAGGGCTCCTGGTGCGGCTGCGTCCCGGCGAACGACGCGATGGCGACGGTGACCGGCTGGGTGGCGTCCGAGGACAGCTGGGACGAGATGAGGTACTCGTTCCAGGAGGAGATGAACGCCAGGATCGCGGTGGTGAACACGGCTGGTGCGGCGAGCGGCAGGATGATCCGCCGGAACGCCTGCACGCGGGTGCACCCGTCGATGCGTGCGGCTTCCTCGAGGTCCCACGGCATCTCGCGGAAGAAGGACGCGAGCGTGTACACGGTGAGGGGCAGCACGAACGAGATGCTCGGCAGGATGAGGGCCTGGTACGTGCCCATCCAGCCGATGTCCGTGAACAGCTGGAACAGCGGCGAGATGAGCGCGACGCCGGGGAACATCGACGCGGCGAGGATGGCGCCGGCGATGAGCGACTTGCCCTTGAACTCGAGGCGGGCGAGCGCGTACGCGGCGCTCGTTCCGACGAGCAGCGCGATGATCGTCACGACACCGCCGATGAGCAGGCTGTTCGCGAGCGCCCGCCCGAGGTGGTTGCCGAGCGCCGTGGAGAACGCGGTCGCGTAGTTGTCGAGCGTCACGTGCGTCGGCCACGGTGTGGCGTCGAACGTGAACCCGACGTCGCGGAAGCTCGTCACCACCATCCAGTAGAAGGGCAGCAGGCACCAGATCGCGATGATGACGGCCTGGATGCCGGTGCGGAGTTTGGAGCCCGTGTGCCGCTTCACGCGCACGTCGGCGCGTGCGCCGGCACGTTCGCCGGGAACGGACACTGACCGGGGGCGGTCGGCTGCGAGGGTCACTTGAGCTCACCCTTCTGCTGGGCTGCCTGCGTCTGCACCACGTTCGCCCCGAGGAACCGGACGAACACGAACGCGACGATGAAGATCACCAGGAACGTGATCGTGGAGAGCGCCGACGCGGAGTTGAACCCCTGCCGGATCTGGTCGACCACGAGGATCGACAGCGTCGTCGTGGCGTTGCCGGAACCACCGCCACCGCCGGTGAGGATCGCCGGCAGGTCGTACATGCGGAGCGCGTCGAGCACGCGGAACAGCACGGCGACCATGAGCGCGGGCTTGATCAGCGGCAGCGTGATGAGCGTGAAGCGCTGGACGGTGGAGGCTCCGTCCATCTTGCCGGCCTCGTAGACCTCCTCGGGGATGAGCTGCAGACCCGCGAGGATGAGCAGTGCCATGAACGGGGTGGTCTTCCACGTGTCGGCGATGATGACCGCCCACCGGGACGACCACTCGCCGCTCGTCCAGAGGATCTGCTGCCCGAGGACGTGGTTGAGCACGCCGTTCGCGTCGAAGATGAAGTACCAGAGCTTCGCGGTGACGGCGGTCGGGATGGCCCACGGCACGAGGATCGCGGCACGGACGAGCGCGCGGCCCTTGAAGTTGCGGTTCATGATGATCGCCATCCAGACGCCGATGATCGTCTCGGCGAGGACGGTCACGACCGTGAAGAAGAACGTGTTGCCCATCGACACCCAGAACTGGGAGCCGATGCTGCCGGGCGGGCAGGTGGCGTTGCCGCACTGCTGGGCGAGCCAGTGCACGTAGTTCGTGACCCCGGCGAAGCCGCCCTGGACGAACAGGCCGGTCGCCTTGTCGAGGCCGGAGTCGAGCTGGAACGACTGGACGACGGCGCTGACGACCGGGTAGCCGATGACGATGGCGAGGAGCACGATCGTCGGGCCGATGAGGTACACGGCCCAGCGGCCGTGCTCGGCGTTGAGTCCGCCCTTGCGCCGCTGGCGCTTCGGTTCCATGCCCTGGGGATTCGGGATGGCGGCGGGGATCTCGGTTGCTGCTGACACGTGGCGGCCTCCTTGCCGGGGTGTCGGGACGCAGGTGATGGCGGACTGGGCCCACGCCGCCGGTTCCCGGTCGTCGCGGAGCGGCGACCGGGCCGTGCCGGTGGGGAGAGGCGCGGTGCGCGCTGGCACCGCGCCTCCCGTCCGATGCGGCGTGAGCCGCGTGCAGTGCTAACTGCCGCTGCTGGTGGCCGTCTTGAGGGCCGCCTGCATGTCCTTCAGGGCTTCGTCGACGCTCTTGGATCCCTTGAGGGCGGCGTACGTGTTGTCCTGGATCGCCTTGGTCACGGCCGGGTAGAACGGCGTGACCGGACGGGGCTCGGCCGACTTGATCGACTTGAGCAGGGTCGGCAGGTACGGCAGCTTCGAGGTCAGCTCGGAGTCGGTGTAGAGGTCACCGACGACCGGGGCGAGCGAGCCCTGCGTCGCGAAGAACTTCTGCGTCTCGTTGGAGGTGAGGAACTCGAGGAAGTCGTGCGCCGTCGCCTTGTGCTTCGAGTACACGCTGATCGCGGCGTTGTGACCGCCGAGCGTCGAGGCGCCGACGCCGTCCTTGCCGGGGATCGGGGCGATGCCGAAGGTGTCCTTCACCTTGCTCGACCCGTCGGTCTTCGCGAGGTTGTAGACGTACGGCCAGTTGCGCAGGAACAGCAGCTTGCCGTTCTCGAACGCGGTGCGGCCCTGCTCCTCCTGGTAGGTGATCGCCTCGGCCGGGATGTTCCCGTCCTTGAAGGCGTCGACCAGGTTCTGCAGGCCGGCCTTGGCGTCGGCCGTGTCGACGTCCGGGCTGCCGCTCTTGTTCAGGACGGAGCCGCCGGAGCCGTTGATGGCCTCGGACGCGTTCACCGTGAGGCCCTCGTACTTCGCGAACTGCCCCGCGTAGCACCCGATCCCGGCCTTCTTGGCGATGTCGCAGTCCTTCATCATCTCGGCCCACGTGGTCGGGGGCGTCTTGACGAGGTCCTTGCGGTAGTAGAGGAGCGCACCGTCGGAGGTCTGGGGTGCCGCGTAGAGCGTGTTGTTGTAGGTCGCGGTCTTCACCGTGGCCGGCAGGAGCTTCGAGGTGTCGAGCTTCATCTTGCCGGTGAGCGGCACGAGCCAGCTCTTCGCCGCGAACTCCGCGGTCCACACGACGTCGACGTCGACCACGTCGTAGTTGTCGTCCTTCGCCTGGAAGTGCTGCACGAGGTCGTCGTGCTGCTGGTCGGCCTGGTCGGACTGCTCCTTGAAGGTGACCTTCTCGTCCGGGTGGGCCTTGTTCCACTTCGCGATCAGCGGTCGGACGACGTTCGAGTTGTCCTTGCCCTGCACGTACGTGATCGGGCCGCGGCTGTCCTGCCCGTTCTGGGCGTCGTTCGATGCCGAGCTCCCGCCCGAGCAGCCGGCGAGCGCGAGGCCGATGACCGCGACCCCCGCTACCGATGCGAACCGCACCTTGGCGCGTGTTGTCTTCACAGCGTTGTCTCCTCATCGAGATCACCAGGAGACGCCGATCGGGTGACGACGACGCTGCCTGGAGCAGGCGGCGCTGCCTGCTGATGGAGGAAACTACGCCCGCTCACAGCCTTTCGCAACCGGTTGCAAAGATTCCGTGACCTGCTCGTGATCACCGTGTTCCGTTCGGTTTTCGGAAACCTGCGGGGTTCCGCACGAACCCCGCCATGGGATTCCGTCGTCGTTGTCCGGTTCCCCACCCCGACGTAGCGTCCACGACATGGCCCTGCTCTCCCCCGTCACCGTCCCCGGCCCGCGCCGGGTCGTCAGCGTCGATCTCGACGCTCCCCTGCCGCGGCTCGTCGCCGACGAGTCCGGTTCCTCCGCGCTCGTCGTGGGGTACCGCGGCGGTCACCCCGTGACGACCCTCGACGTCCTGCTGACGGCGGACCCCGACGACGCCGCACGCGCGATCGCACCGCTCGTCGAGCAGGTCGGCCCCGCGGCCCACGAGGAGCCGGTCGCCGACGCGGACCTCCCGATGATCTCCATCGTGGTCTCGACGATCGTCAGCCGCGTCGAGGACATCGGCAAGCTGCTCGACGTCCTCGAGCACCTCGACTACCCGCGGCACGAGGTCATCCTCGTCGACAACCGCGTCAAGCTGCCGGCGGTCGATCCGCTCCCCTCGCTCCTCGAGGGCCGGAACGTCCGACTCGTCACCGAACGCCGTCCCGGGTGCTCCGCCGGCCGGAACGCCGGGGTCGCCGCCGCGAAGGGCGAGGTCATCGCCTTCACCGACGACGACGTCCGCATCAGCCCGCAGTGGCTCAGGATGATCGGTTCGCGGTTCGTCCGCGAGCCCGACCTCGACGCCGTCACCGGGCTGATCCTCCCCGTCGAGCTCGAGACCCCCGCGCAGATCTGGTACGAGGCGTACTACGGCGGCTTCAGCGGCGAGCGCACGTTCGAGCCCGTGACGATCGTCCCCGACGAGGTCGAGGGAGCGATGCGGCACGCGCGGGTCCGTGCGATCGCCCCGGACGGCTCCGTCCGCAAGCACTTCGCGGTCTACGGCATCGGCGGCTACGGCGCAGGCGCGAACTGGTCGGTCCGTCGCAGCGCGTTCGACGCCGTCGGCGGGTTCGACTGCACGCTCGGGGCCGGGGTGCCCGCCCGCGGCGGCGAGGACCTCGCGATCTTCATCGACATCCTCTGGGGCGGCGGCCGCATCGGCTTCGAGCCGCGCGCGGTCGTGCACCACCGGCACCGCCAGGACCTCGAGGGACTCCACCACCAGCTCCACTCCAACGGGGTCGGGTTCACCGCCCTCATGTGCGCGCTCGTCCTCAAGGACCGCCGGCACCTGGTCGCCCTCACGCGCCTCATGCCGGTGGCCGCGCGGATCAAGACGAGGCAGCTCGTGTCGCGGATCATGGGCAAGCGGGACGCGGCGCCGGAGACCCTGACCGAGGCGTCGACCACCCGCATCCCCCGCTCCCTGGCGTACCACGAGTTCCGCGGGTTCCCGGCGGGTCCGGCGGCGTACGCGCGGAGCCGGCGGTTCTGGCGCGACGTCGAGGAGGGGCGCTTCCGCCCGTAGTCGCGACCACGACGTGCCGGGAGGCGCGACGCCGACCGGTGTCGCGCCTCCCGGCACGTCGTCGTACGGTGCGGGCGCGTCAGGCGTGAGGCGTCCACCTCGCCGCAGACCGGCCGCGCCGGCGCGCCCCGCCTACCCGCGGCGCAGACGCCCGCGCACGTACCGTAGCGGTCCCCCGAGCGCAGCGAGCAGCTCGGCGCGCTTGAGCCCGGCCGTCGCGGCACGGAACTCGTCGTCGACCGGCCAGCCGCCGACGGCGTCGACGGCTGCCGACACCTCCCCGGCGCCCTGGCCGAGCGCCCCGAGCTGCCGGAGCGCACCGAAGGCCCGCCGGAGCACCGCGACGGCGGTCGACGGCCTCGTCATGAGCTTCGCGACCCAGGCGCCGAGCCCGGTCCCGTAGCCGAGCGCCTGCGATCGCAGCGCCGCACGGTCCGGGCGGTGCCGGTGCCACACCACGGCGGAGGGTTCGACGGCCAGGGCGCCCCCGGAGAGGAGCGCGCGGGTGAAGAGGTCCGGATCCTCCCCGGCGCGCGCCGGGGTCCCGGGGCCGAGGGCGACGTCGAAACCGCCGAGCTCGAGCGCCGCGGAGCGCCGGAGCGACATGTTCGCCCCGGTGCCGAACGCCCCGACGGAGAACGGGAACAGGGGCAGGTCGGCGGGCGGGGACGCGGTACGGAACACGCGGCGCTCGAGGTTCCGCGCCCAGGTCACGCGCTCGTCGAAGTACCGCTGCGTGGGTGTTCGGAGCTCTCCCGAGGGGACGAGCCCGGTGGCGCAGACCACGTCCGCGTCGCGGGCGTACACCTCGGCGATCGCGGCGAGCCACTCGCGGTCGACGACCACGTCGTCGTCGACGAAGGCGACCACCGATCCGGAGGCGTGGGCGAGACCGGCGTTCCGTGCGCGCGAGACGCCGGCACGCGCCTCCAGGACGTAGGTGAGCCGCGGGTCCGCGAACGAGCCGACCACGGCACGCGTCGCATCCGTCGTGGGCGCGTTGTCCACGACGATGACCTCGAAGTCGTCGTACGCGGACGCGAGGACCGAGCGCACGCACCGGCGGACGTCGTCCGGCCGGTCGCGGGTCCCGATGACCACGGACATGCGGCCGGGGTGGGTCGCCCGGGCAGCGGACGGGAGGCTCGTGGTGCGCAGTGCGCGCAGGGCCGGTACCAGCTCGGCCGGGTCCACTTCCCCGCGGTCGTCCACGGACACGTCGACGAAACCGGCGACTTCGCGTCCGTCCCGGACGAGCAGCCGGGCGCGGCGGAAGCCCTCGGCGCCGGCGAGTTCCACGACGGACGCGGCGAGCGCCTCCTGCCGGTCGACCGCTCCGACCCAGGCGGCACCGGCCCACGTGGGAGCGTCGGGTGCGGGCATCGCGGGCGTGAGCGTGAGCACGCGTGTCGTGGTCGCCTGGTGGTCGGTCATGCTCCGATGCTCCGGTGGTGTCCCCGCACGGTCAACGACCCTGGTTCCTCCCTGCGTTCCTCTTGCGGTTTGCCGCCAGCGGTGGGTTGCCGCAGGGGTGGGTCGTCGCCCGGTAGGATGGAGCCGACGACCCGGTGGCAGCGCGCCGGGCACGAGGAGGACGCATGTCGGCAGGCCCCAGGACCGAGTTCGGGGACCTCCTCCTCGCGGAGCAGGACATCGTCGTGGTCGACACCGCGATCTGCGTGTGCGGGCACGCGCAGGAGGCGCACGAGCACTACCGTCGCGGATCCGACTGCGCCCTCTGCGACTGCCCGAAGTTCCGCAGGAAGCGCTGATCAGCCGGGGTGCTGCGGGAAACCGCTGCATCCCCGCAGAGGCCCGGTGGACGCCTTGTCGGCCCCGGATCGGCGCGGTTAGCGTCGCGTCCATGGCCACCTTCCCCGCGGCTCCCGCGTGCATCGTCCTCGCCCACGAGGACCCCCGGCACGTCCGCCGTCTCGTCGAGGCGCTCGACCCGTTCCCGGTGTTCCTGCACTGCGACGCGAAGACGCCGGAGACGGTGTTCCGGGCGATGACCGACGGCCTCCCCGACCGCGTCCGTCTGCTCCCCCGCATCAGCACCGGCTGGGCGAAGTGGGAGAACGTCGCCGCCGAGGTGTCCGGCTACCGCGCCGCCCTCGCCGCGACGGACGCGACCCACGTGGCCGTGCTCACCGGCAGCGACTACCCGCTCGCGAACCCGGCGGAGGTCACCGCCCTGCTCGAGGCACACCGCGAGGAGTCCTTCGTCGCCGTGCACCCGCTGCCGTACGAGGCCTGGGGGCGGGACGGCGGTCGCGCACGGATCCGGTACCGGCACTGGGCGTGGCGCAAGCACATGCTGCGACTCCCGATCCCCCGTCGGGTGCCGCGGGACGTCGTGTTCGCCGGTGGTTCCCAGCTCAAGGTCCTGGCCCGGCACCATGCCGCCTCGGTCGTCGACGCGTTCGACCGGCGGCCGGACCTCGTCCGGTTCTGGCGTCGCGCGTGGATCGCGGACGAGAGCTTCGTGCCGTCGGTCCTCAGCTCCCCCGCACTCACGCCGGGCTTCGCCGAGGAGCACGTGGCGCACCCCCTGTGGTGGATCGGGTGGGACGGGAGTGCGCGGAAGAGCCCGCCGTGGCTCTCGCTCCCCGACGCCGAGCGACTGCTCGCGCGCCGGACCGGGTCGGACGTGGACCTCCCGCACGTGTTCGCGCGGAAGTTCTCGACCGAACGGAGCTCCGACCTGCTCGACCTCGTCGACGAGGCGTTCGGGCTGCGTCCCGAGGCCGTCCTGGCGGCGGCGGCTCCGGTTGCATCGGCGAGTCCCGCTTCGGGTCCCGCTTCGCCTCCTCCGGCGGCCGCACCGGGGGTGATCGCGCCGTGACCGTCCCCCAGCCCCGCCGCGAAGCCCGCGCAGCACGAGCCGCCACCGAGGGCGCCCGGCCCTCCGCCGACGGCGCCCGGCCGGCGGAACCGCTCACGACGGCGGCCGTGTCCGTCTCCGAACCGGCGTCCGAAGCGCTCGACACCGGCGCCGTCGCCGTCGGGAAGGGCGCCTCCGTCCTGTTCGGTCGTGGCCTGCTGTACGTCGTGGTGTGGTCGATGCAGCTCGTCGTCTCGTCGCTCATCTCCCCGGTCCTCGCCCACCTCATGCCGCCGTCGGAGTTCGGCGTGCTGGCCTCCGCGATCGCCCTGTACCAGGCGCTCGTCGTGCTCGCGGTCGCGGGCCTCGACCAGGCCTCGGTGCTGCAGCGCGCCGAGGACGACGACGACCGCCGAGCCCGCGGGCTGCTCGCGGTCGGGATGATCACGGCGTCCATCGTCACCGTCGCCGCGCTCACCACGGTCCCCGTCTGGGGCGACGCGGCCGGGTTCGTCGGCGAACACCCGCTCCTGCTGGTCGCCGTGCTCTGGACCGGCCCCGCGGCGATCGTGCAGATCTCCCTCGCGTTCCTCGTCGCGCAGGACCGCATCCGCGTCTTCGCGGTGACGAGTCTGCTGTCCTCGATCGGCGGATCGATCATCGGACTCGTCCTGCTGACCGTGGTCCACGCCGACGCCACCACCTACGCCTGGGGCGGCGTCGTCGCCCAGGGCGTCGCGATGGTCATCGGCATCGCTGCGACACGACCGCGGTTCGGCGGCCTGTTCGACCGCCGGACGACGGCCCGCGCGTTCCGCCTCGGCATCCCGATCGCACTGGGCAACCTCTCCTACTTCGTCCTGAACGCCGGTGACCGCGTCGTCGTGCAGCGGCTGCTCGGCCCGGACGAGGTGGCGCGGTACCAGATCGCCTACGTCGTCGGTTCGGCCGTGATCCTCCTGCTGTCCTTCACGAGCCAGGCCTGGGCGCCGCACTTCGCCGCGCTCCGGGACGCCGTCGTCCGTCGACGACTCGCGATGCACTCCCGCGACGAGCTCTACCGGATGCTCGCACCGGTCCTCCTGGCCGTGACGCTCGTGTCGCCGATCGCGCTGCCGATCCTGGCGCCGGCGTCCTACCGGGTGCACGAACTCACCATCGTCGTGTTCATCGTCGCGGTCACCGCCTTCCCCGTCGTCGCCAGCGGTGCGACCGGCCGCCTGCTCCTCGTCGAGCGCCGAGGCGTCGCCGTCGGCGTGATCGCCGGGATCGCCGGGGCGGTCAACATCAGCGCGAACCTGGTGCTGGTCCCGCTGTTCGGCATCGCCGGCGCCGCGATCTCCACCGTCTTCGCCTACCTCGTCCTCGCCGCGATGCAGCAGTTCGCCCTGTCGGACCGCCGTGAGTGGCGTGGTCCCGGCGCCCGTGTGGTGCTGCCGGTCGCCGCGGCCCTCGCCGTCGCGGCCGTCTCCGTGTTCGTCCCGCAGGACGCGCTCTGGAACTGGGTCCGCGCCGCCGGTGTGCTCGCCTGCCTGCCCTGGTTCCTCCGCCGACTGCGCGCGGCACGTGGAGGTACGTCATGACCGCTCCGCATCCCGCCCAGACCCGTCGACGCCTCCGGGTCGGGGTCGTCGTCACCGGCCTCGCCATCACCGGCGGCCTCGAGCGGTGCGTCCTCGAGGACACGCGTGAGCTCGTCGCGGCCGGACACGAGGTCGAGGTGTGGCACCACGCCGCCCGCTCGAACCGGGTCGACGACGGGCGGGAGCCGTTCGAACGGCTCGGCGTCCGTCTCGTGGACGCGACCGACTACCGGTTCGGCGTCCGCACCGCGCTCCGCGACGCGTTCCGCTTCGCCCGTGAGGGCCTCCGGCTCCGCCGCTCCCACCTCGACGTCCTCTGGCTGAACCGACCCGAGTACCTGCCGTTCGGCCGCCTCGCGTCCCTCGTGTCCGGCGTGCCGCTCGCCGTCCACCTGCACCACCTCCCCAACTACAGCCGGATCGGGCCGTTCTCCGGAGGCCGCACCAGGTTCCTCGCCGTCTCGCACGCGATGGCCGAGGCCTGGGGCGCGGCCGGCGCACCCGCCGACAAGATCACGATCGTGCCGAACGGGGTCGACACCGACGAGTTCACCCCGCCCTCGCCGGCCGACGTCCACAGCGCACGCACCGCGCTCGGCATCACCGACGACACCCCGACGGTCCTCTACTACGGTCGGCTCAGCCGGTCCAAGGGCGTCGTCGCCCTCCTGGAGGCATGGGGACGCGTCCTGACGGCGTCGGCGCAGCGCACCCCGAGCACCACGTCCGCCGGTCCCGGCGAGAGCACGGTGAAGCAACCGCTGCTCGTCCTGGCCGGTGCGCTCTACCCCGACGAGGCCCCGCACGTCGAACGCGCCGTGGCGGCGCTCCCCGCGGGCTCCGTCCTGCTGGCACCCGAGCGGGACGACGTGCTCCCCCTCCTCCACGCCGCCGACCTGGTCGTCGTGCCGTCCATCGAACCCGAGGGGTTCGGCCGCACGGTCATCGAGGCGATGTCGGCCGGCCGGCCCGTCGTCGCGGCGGCGTCCGGCGGGACGGGCGAGATCCTGTCCGGCGACTGGGCCCGGTTCACGGTCGACCCGACGGACACCGGAGCGCTGGCGCGGAAGGTGCTCGACACGCTCGACGAGGCGGTGCACGATCCGTCGCTCGGCACGCGCAGTCGCGAGTGGGTGCGGTCGCGGTACGGGCGTGCGCCGCACATGGCCGCGCTCCTGGACGCGCTGCAGGAGCACGCTCGAGCCTGACGGCACGGGCACCGTCCGGCCCGGCCGTCCGTCGCACGGCATGCACGAGGGGCCCGACGCTCGATGCGTCGGGCCCCTCGACGTCCTCGCCGGATCAGCCGTCCTGCGCGGGCGCCGCGGACTCGGGCGACGACCCTGCCGGCACGTCGATCGTGATCCAGTCGATCAGCAGCGATCCAGCAGCGTTGCGCGGTGGGGTCCCCTGGAGGGACCCGGCCTGCACGACGAGGTGCATCCGTTCCGTCGGGATGTTCTCCGTCGTCGTCCCGACCACCTCGTCGTCGATCAGGAAGGACATCTGCTTCGGCGTCCACTCGATCGTGTACGTGTGCCAGTCCGCGAGCGACGCCCCGGTCTCCTGGTGCATGCACTTCTCGGCCGGGTCCTCGAGGCAGTGCACGTTGAGCCACGCAGGCGCGCCGAGCGCCCCCTCGGGGAAGTCGACCTCGCCCTGCGCCCAGACGTTCGCGTCGCTCCACAGCAACACCGCGACGCCGTACCCGTCGACCTCGTCGCTCTTCATCCGGATGCTGTACCGCCCGGACGTCTGGCCGCCCCACTGCCCGTCGACGAGCGGGACGATGCCGCCGGCGAGCGGGGTTCCGCCCGCCGTCGTCCGCAGGCGCATGTCGAGCATGCCGTCGTGTGCGGTCAGCGCCGTCGCCGTGTACTTCCCGGTCCCGGCCGTGTCCGCGAACCCGTGGTAGACCGAGAACCGGTCCGTGTAGGCCGCTTCGAATCCGCCGCGCGGAGTCGTGTCCGAGAAGTCCTCCGAGAACGCACGGGTCCACCCGCTGCCGTCGCTCGTGGGCATGGTCACTCCGCTCGGGTCGACGCCGTCACCGGTCGCACCGGCGGTGGACGCGGCCATCGCCCCCGCAGCGATCACGAGGGCTCCCGCTGCGAGGGCGATCGTGCGGCCCCCGTTCCGGAGCGCCGCACCGTGCCGGGCGATCCCGACCCCGTGCGCCGGCGCCGCACCGTGCGCCGAGGCGGCACGGGGGTCGACCGGCGGATCGCCCGCGGCCCGCGTCATCCAGCTGCCCATGCACGTACCTCCGCGAGACCGACGTTGATCGTGCTGGCGGAGACGCCGGTGGTCGTGAGCCGTACCCACGTGACGTTCCTGGCGGCGAAGTCGATCGTCCGGGCCGTGCCGTCGTTCGGGAGCGCCCCGACCGCCACCTGGCTGCCGTCGGAGAACGTGAGCGTACCGCTCGTGATCTGGTCTGCGCTGTTCGGCCGGTCGTTCTGGACGATGCGTTGGAGGGACACCGGGGCGGTCCAGTCGAGCTGGTACCAGACGCCCGTCCGGCCGCCGGGGGCGACCCACTCGGCCGTGTAGTCGTCCCGGTACCCGGAGACGACGCCGTCCACGCCCTTCGCGACCGTCTGCTCGTCGGCGGGGTTGTCGGAGGACGCGGACGGCTGAGCGCTCGCAGTCACGTCCTTCAGAGCGGGCGTGGTGGACGCGGTCGAGGACAGCGCCCGGATCTCGGCGAGGTCGATGTTCTCGGTCGAGGAGCTCACCGACGTCACGGTGAAGCGGGCCCACGTGACCGGGCGGGCCGTGAAGGTCACCTTCTGGACCGTCCCGCCGTTCGCGAGCGCCGGCACGGTCACACTGGACCCGTCCGAGAAGGTCAGCGTGCCGGCGAGTACCTGGTCGTTCGCGTTGGGGCGGTCGGCCAGGGCGATCTCATTCAGCGTCGTCGCCTTCGCCCACCCGAGCTGGATCCACGTCCCGGCACCGCCGGAGGGGGCCACCCACTCCGCCGACGGCGTCGTCGGGTACCCGTCCACCACGCCGTCGACGGCCTTGAGCACGGTCTGCCCGTCAGCCGGGTTCTCCGCACTCACGATCACCGTCGCGGAACCCGTCACGTCCGACCCGGACGTGGTCGGGGTGGCAGGGTGGTCGGGTCGGTCGACGTGGTCGGGGTGGTCGACGTCGCTGAGGTGGTGTACGCCCGGATCTCGGCGAGACCGATGTTCTCGGTCGTACTGCTCACGGACGTCACGGTGAACCGTGCCCACGTCACCTGCCGGGCCGCGAAGGTGACCGACTGCAACGCGCCGCCGTTCGCGAGGGCGGGTACCGACACGCTGGATCCGTCCGAGAAGGTCAGCGTCCCACCGAGCACCTGGTCGTTCGCGTTCGACCGGTCGGCCAGGTCGATCTCCGTCAGGCTCGTGGCCTTCGGCCACCCGAGCTGGATCCACGTGCCGGCGCGACCGGACGGGGCGACCCACTCGGCGGTGGGCGCATCGGGGTACCCGCTCACCACGCCGTCGACCGCCTTGGCGGCGGTCTGCCCGTCGGCCCGGTTCTCGGCGCTCGCGGTCACCGTCGCGGAACCCGTCACGTCGGTGCGGTTCGGGTCGGTCGTCTCGGCGGGGACCGTCGACCCCGCCGTGTACTGCCGGCTGAGCCAGGAGGTCTCCGGTCGGGACGAGCAGGCCTCCCAGGACGCGCAGGTCTCGTCGTCGTGCGCGGCGTACGTGAAGAACGCGTCTGCCTTGGCGTCGGTCTGCGCGGTCGTCAGGTTCGCCGGCCGGTCCGCGATCGGGTAGCCCATGTACCCGGTGAACTGGTGGCTGCCCGCGTACTGCTCCTGCACCTCGTTCGTGAGGTACCCGACCGTGTGGTGGTCGCTGTGGTCGCCGTCGCCGTACGACCCGACGTAGTCCAGGGTGTGGATGTCGGTCGGCGTGAAGTCCTCGGCGACGGCGAGCAGGGTGGCGCGCAGCTGCGCGAGGGTGTAGCTGGCGGTGTGCGCCGCACCGGTCACCGTGTGGATCGTGTCGATGTCGCCCGCGTACAGCTGTTGGAGGCTCTCGTAGCCGTCGGCCCGGAACCCGTTCCCCTCGACGTTGCCGTCGGGGAGCTCCATGAAGACCATGCTGATACGGGGATCGGCGGTGAGCGTCTCCGTGTGCAGGGTCTTCCCGGCAGCGGTGAGCGACCCCGTGGTCGATGCCGAGTCGACGCCGGCCATGTTCGCGTACGCCGCCAGGAGCCCCTCCTGACGGCCCTGCCAGTACGAGGTCGAATAGCCCGCGTCACCCGCGGTGACGACCACCGTGCGGACGCAGCGCCCGGCGTCGATGTCCTTGCGGAGGTCGGTGCCCTCGAACAGCAGGTCGTCGTCGGGGTGGGCGATGACGTCGAGGACACTGCCCGCACTGCAGTCCGCCGTGGTGGTGGCGGCCGCGGCGCTCGTCCCGACGGTCTGCAGCACGAGGCCGGGGCCGGCCAGGGCTGCGACGAGCCCGACGAGCACTGCGGTGGTGGACGCGACGACACGCCGCTTCCTCCGGGGTTCAACGAGTCGCATGACGCAGGCCTTCCGTTGTCAGTTCGTACATCGCGGTGGTGCCGGACGACCAGACGCGCTTCCAGTAGGGCGACGTCGCCATGGCCTCGGCGAGCTTCTGGTAATCCGCGTCGGTCTGGTACCCGTACCGCTCGTCGTAGGCGCCGAACGGTTCGGCGACGAGGGCGTAGTACTTGGTCGCGCTCCAGTTGGCCACGAGGTCGCGGGTGATGTCGGAGACGTCGGCTTCCGCGTCGTAGCCCTCGGGGGCCGGGTACTCGCTGAGCGCCTCACGGGACAGGTAGCCGACGTCGAAGTACCGCGCGCCGGTGTTGCTCGGCACCGCGTTCGCAGACCCGGTGAGGAGCATGACCGACCCGGCCGGAGCGGTGCGGTCGTAGAGCTGCGTCGCCTCCGACTGGCTCCGGGTCATGACGCGGCTCCAGTCGAGCGCCGTCTGCCCGAACGCCCCGATCGCGACCAGCGCCGCGACGCCGAAACCGGCCACGGCGAACCGGACGGCCGACGGGTGCATCGCACGGCTGACGAGCGAACCGGCCCAGGAGAGACGACCGGTCGGCAGCGGGAGCGCGGCCGCGAGGACGGCGATCCAGGGTGTGGCGAACAGGACCACGCGGAAGATGCCCTCCTGGCCGTAGTTCGTCGCCACGAGCAGCGAGATCGGGCTCGCCGAGGCTGCGAGGAGAGCCCAGTGCAGCCGGTCGCGCCGGAGCAGCACGGTGATCAGCGCGACGAGGCCGAGCACCACGAGCGCCGCGGCCGGCACGTCGAACGCGAGCTGCGTCACGAGCGGCTCCGGCAGCACGGTCTTGTCGTGCGTGGGCGGTTGGACGTTGTCGAGCAACCGACCGACCGCCGCGAGGGAGACGAACTTGTCGAGCACGCTGCCGTTGAGCACGGCGAAGACGACCGCGGGCACGAGGACCACGACCGGCACCCACCAGGGCCGGACGAGCCGGAAGACCACCAGCGCGACGAGTGCCGCGACGGTCAGGTAGGGCGAGATCTGGTGCGTGACGGCCAGCACGATGCCGATCGCGCCGATCGCGATGACCCGGGAGAGCCCGACCGCACGCGGACGGAGGACGCTGACGGGTTCGCCGTCGCTGTCGGCACGCGTGACTCGGCGCAGCGGGCCCGTGGCGAGCACGAGGATCGCCACCGACAGGAGGATGCCGACCGACTGGGGGGAGAAGTACGTGGTGTTGAGCGCCCCGGTCATGGCGGTCAGGAACGCGGCGATCCACGGACGCCGGCTGCCGGGCAGCCAGTGCGCGGCAAGGACCCCGACCGCGATGGTGGTGGCGAAGGCCAGCAGGGCCGGCACCCACGCGGCGAGGAGCATCGCGTTGACGATCCCGCCCACGTCAGCCACCCAGGCGCCACCGGCGAAGAGCCCGGACCAGGTCTGGAAGATGTCCGCCGCCGGGTTGGTCGTGCCGTTCTGCCGGATGTACTCGAGCACGCCGATGTGGCGGGCGGCCGCGGCCACGGTCGGCACGCCGTACGTGATCGCCTGGGCGAGCTGGATGACGCCGCCGAGGACGACCACGGGCACCGCGACGCCGCGACCACGGACCACGGCGACCACGGCCGCCGCGACCGTCACGGCGAGCCCGATCGGCAGGCCGATGCCCAGCGAACCGAACAGGCCGTCGCGAACCGGGTCGCCGATGTGCGTGATCGCCGTGACCACGACGACGACGAGCCCGACGAGGGACGCTGCGGCGACCGTGTGCGTGGTGTTCCAGGGGCCGAGCACGCCCCCGGCGAGCCGCAGGCGTTGGAGGTCGCGGACGTCCCGCGGCACCGCGACGGCGATCGCGACGGCGGTCAGCACGACCACGGCGACGAACGGCACGGCCGGATGCCAGACGGCCGCGGTCGCCATCGTGTAGCCGATGGCGATCGTACCGACGAGCGACGCCGTGACGGAGAGCAGGGCGAACCGGGCCAGCGGCATCGGACGGACCAGGAGCATCGGCGCCACGCCGAGCAGGGCGAACAGGAAGACCCCGATCGCGCTCCCGCGCAGCACCGGCACGCCGAGGACGGTGCCGAGTCCGGCGACGACGAGGGTCAGGACGACGAGACCGGCGGCGCCGAGACGGGCGACCGGGCCCATGGCGCTGCCGGGTGCTGCCTCGCCACCGTGCTCGCGCACATCCTCGGCCCCCCTCTCGAGTCCGCGCTGAAGCTCGTGGCGGCCGTGGGCCGTGCGGTCGATGGTGCCCGCGCCGCCGAGGCGTTCGGCGAGCGCCAGGATCGGCGCCGTGAGCACCGAGCGACGTTCGACACGACGGAGTCGACGGGCCGTCTCGGCGAACTCGACGTCGACGGCACCCACCGGCCCGGCGACACCGGCCGGGGCGGAGTCCCCGGCCCCACCGGCACCACCGGCGGGTTCGAGGCCGAGCCGTGCGAACGCGCTGATCGCCTCGGGGACGGCGTCCACCGATGCGGTGAGGGTGTCGCGGTCGAAAGCGTTCTTGGTCATCCAGGCTCCGAGTCCGTGGCCGTACGCGGCGGCGGAGCGGCGGAGCGACATCACGTCGTCCTCGGAACGCTGCCAGGCGATCGCGGCGGGTTCGACGGCGATCGCGGAGCCCGCGAACAGCAGTCGGGTGAAGAGGTCGAGGTCGTCCCCGCCACCCACACGGGTGCCGGGACCGAAAGCGGTGTCGAAGCCGCAGATGCGGAGCGCGGCCTGCCGTCGGACGGCCAGGTTCGCGCCGGTGCCGTACTCGGCGGCGGCGAAGGGGTGGAGCGGCACGTCGTCCGGGTCGTCGTCGAGTCGGAAGACCCGACGGCGGACGGTCCGTGCGGCGTTCGTGTGGTCGTCGTGCCATCGCTGGGCGGGCGTGCGGAGTTCGGCGCTCGGCACGAGGCCGGTCACGCAGGCGACGTCGTCGTTCGCGGCGAACGCCGAGGCGAGTGCGGCGACCCACGAGCGGTCGACCATCGCACCCTCGCCGACGAACGCGACGACCTCACCGGTGGCGACGAGCAACGCGGCGTTCCTGGCAGCGGCGAGCCCGCCGTCCGGCGCCGCGACGGTGGTCACCCGGTGGCCGGCGATGTCGACGACCCCGGTCCCGTCGGCGCCGCGGGAGACCACGACGACGTCGAAGTCCGCGCCGTCGCAGGCGAGCACGGAGCGCATGGTCGGGCCGGCGGCTCCGTCCGTGCAGAGCACCACGGTGACGGACGGCAACGCCTGATCAGCGGCCGGACGTCGCTCGGGAGTCGGCATCGGCCGGACCGCGTGTTCCAGGGTACGGACGTCGATCATGGCCCCGCCGCGACGGCGTTCGGTGATCTCGGTCTCGACGAAGCCGACGGGCTCGCCGTGGTCGCGGACGAGCAGTCGGGCGCGGCGGTACCCGTTCGCCCCGCTGAGGGCGAACGCGTCTCGGTGGCTCGCGCCGTGCAGGTCGGCGCGGTCGATCTCGCCGACCCACAGGGCGCCGTCCCAGGTCGGTACCAGTGTCTGCTCGACGACGGGCGCGAGGACCCGGGTGAGCGTCGCGCGGGTCACAGCGTACCGACCGGCTGCCTGGTGACGCGGTTCGCCGGGGCGACCACGACGACACCGCCGAGGAACCGTCCGACGCCGTAGCCGACGACGGTGCTCAGCACGGACAGCGCGATCGCGAAGGCCCGGAGGCCACCGCCGCGGCCGACCGAGCGGAGCTCGCGGGCGACGGCGCCGGGGATCACGCGGGTCAGGTAGGTGGATTCGCTGGAGAGCGAGTCCCCGGTGCCGACGCGGCGGCTCAGCACGGCCTTCGAGATGCCCTCGTAGTAGCTGCGGCGACGCAGGTAGCGCATCGTCACGCGGTCGGCCGACACGCGGTGCGAGACGTTCGAGCGCGGCTCGTGGCGGATCCTCGACCCGGGGCGCACCTGGGCGATGCGGATGCAGAGCTCGGTCTCCTCGCAGCCGAGGGGCTGGGTGCCGACGCGGCCGAGACCCTCGCGGAACCCGCCGGCGAGGAGGATGGCATCACGGCGGAACGCCATGCTCGAGCCGATGACGTTGCGCACGTCGCCGGCCGTCTCGGGCAGGCCGGCGTAGCTGCAGCCGACGATCCAGAGGAGTTCGTCGGAGTACGGGCCGGCGCCGGTGACGGTGGGCCACGACGGGGTCGCACGGCCACCGACACCGACGACGTCCGGGTCGTCGAGGGCGGCCAGCATGTGCCCGAGCCAGTCCTCGTCGGCGGTCGCGTCGTCGTCGAGGAACGCGACGACGTCCGCGTCGGTCCGGGCGACACCGGTGTTGCGTGCACCCGAGAGGCCGCGTTCCTCGGTGTTCTCCAGGACCCGCAGTTCGGGCCAGCGTGCGACCGCACGGGCGAAGAGCTCGGGCTCGTGGTCGATCACGATGATGACCTCGGGATGTTCCGGCTGCCGCTTCGCGGACTCGACGCTGTCCTGCAGGTCGCCCCACCGCAGCTGCGTGTAGGCGCAGATGACGACGGCGACGCTGCTCATACGACGTCCCCTTCGAGGGCGCGTGCGGCGACCGTCGCGGACGTGGTGGGCGCGACGATCTCACCGGTGGGCGCGTCGACCGGCGACACCGGTGCCGTGGGGAGCGTCGTGGCGGAGCCGCCGGCGAGCGCCGCGACCTTCGCGCGGGAGCGGGCGTCCACCGAGCGACGGCGTTCGTGCACGATCGACTTGAGCACGCGGATGCCGTCGGTGACCGCGTTGAGGTTGCTGGAACCGTGCACGCGGAGCTTCTCGTGGCTCGGGACCTCGGCGATGCGCAGCTCGGCGGCCGACCAGCGGCACGTGAGGACCGTCTCGATCTCGAAGCCGTCGCCCCACCGCATGGAGCCGTCGGCCGGCTGCGGCAGCGTCGACGACAGCAGCGCGATCTCCGGGAGGGTGTCGGCCCAGAACGCGTTGTAGCCGTAGCAGAGGTCGCTGTAGCGGGTGCCGAGGATCAGGTTGCACAGGACGTTGAGCCCCCGGTTCCCGAGGTTCCGGACGATCGTGATGTCGTCGCTGCCGCCACCGAGCGCGTACCGCGTGCCCTTGGCCACGTCGGCGCCGTCGCGCAGCGCCTGCACGAAGCGGGGGATCTCGTCCGGGTCGGCCGAGCAGTCGGCGTCGAACATGACGACGACGTCGCCGGTCACGGCCTCGAAGCCGCAGGCGAGGGCGTTGCCCTTGCCCTTGCGGGTCTGGTGCACGACGCGGATGTCGGGCATGAGGCGCTGCGCCGTCGCGATGGTGTCGTCGACCGAGTTGCCGTCGACGAGGATCACCTCGTACACGGGCGGGAGCTTCGGCAGGATGATCTCGAGGTTGCGTGCCTCGTTCCGTGCCGGGATGACGACCGAGACTCGGGGATCGGCAGGACGTGCGGTGCTGGCGGTCATTGGTGTTGCTCCTGTCGGGTTCAGGTTGCAGGGCGGAGAACGCTGCTGCGAGTGCCGCGCGGACGACGCTCGCCGGTCCGGCAGGAGCGCGGGTACGACGCCACCGGATTCCCGGGTGAGTGGGTACTCTCCCCCGTTGTTCCAACCCTCGCCGTGGCCGAGGTGTCGGTCAATGCGATCGGGGGTCCATTGCGGACCATCGGTGGTGGATACGGAAACCCGCAACGACCGCAGGTCGGCGCGGTCCGCGCGAGGCCGGGGAACGACGGACGGGAGGCGCGGTGCCAGCCGGCACCGCGCCTCCCGTCCGTCGCGTCCCTCGGTTCAGCCCTGTGCCGGATCCTCCGGCTCGAAGGCCGCCCGCAGGGCGGTCGCGAGCTCCGCGACGTGCGGCTCGCGCAGGAGCGACGTGTGCTCGGCAGCGATGCGGACCGTCTCCCGGCGCCCGACGAGCAGCGACTTCCAGCCCTCGGCGTCCGGGTTCGCGTCCGCCACGACGTACGTCGAGCGGCCCGCGAACGGCGTGGGGTGGTGTCGCCGGGTGACGATCTCCGCCTGGTCGAAGAAGGCGTCGAAGTCCTTCTGCCCACCGAACCGGAGCACGCCGGCGGTGTACGCGCGGAACCGCTTGGCGGCCTGCGCGCCGTACGGGACGCCGGCGGGCATCACGCGCTTCACGAGCTTGTCGACGCCCTTCTGGAGCGACCGCACCGTGGGGTTGGACGCCTCCCGCGGTTCCATGCGGCCGAAGTGCAGGCGTGCCTGCTCGGACTTCGAGCGCGGCAGGTAGGTGTCGAGGAGGGCGAGGTGCTCCACCTGCTCCCCCGCCTCGGTGAGCTGCCGCGCGATCTCGAGCGCCACGAGGCCGCCGAGCGAGTGCCCGACGAGGAGGTACGGGCCGCGCGGCTGCACGATGCGCATGAGGGCGAGGTAGCGGCGGGCGATGCGTTCGATGCTCCAGTCCGGGAAGCTGCGCCGCTCGAGACCGTGCTGCTGGAACGCGTACACGTCGTGGTCCGGCAGGTACCGCGACAGCGGGAGGAACGTCAGGGCGAGGGCGCCGCCGCCCGCCAGGCAGAACACCGGCGGCCGGCCCGCCTCGCGCGCACTCGACACCTTGACGACGTCCGGGTGGCTCGGGAGGGCGCTCGTCCCGGTCCGGACCCGGTGGGCGAAGGCCCGGAGCGTCGGGTGCTCGAGCAGCTCGGACGCGCGCAGGTCGACACCGAGGCGCTCATGCACGACGGTGAGCATCTCCTCCGCGGAGAGCGAGTCGCCGCCGAGGGCCGAGAAGTCCTCGTCGAGGTGCACGCCGCGGAGTCCGAGGACACCGGCCCAGATCTGCCCGACCACCAGCTCCCACTGGTCGTACTCCCCCTCGACCATCTCGGCCTCGATGCTCGGTGCGCCGGGCAGCTCGGCGCGGTCGACCTTGCCGCGCTCGTTCCGTGGCAGTTCGGTCATCGGCACGATGGACGCGGGGACCATGTACTCCGGCAGCCGCTCCCGGAGTGCTCGGCGGACCGCCGCCGGAGCGGGGGTGCGGGCGCCGGGACGTCCGACGACGTAGGCGACCAGCCGGGTCACCGCCGGCGGGTCCACCTGCGCGGTGACGACCGCGTCGTGGACCTCGGGGATCGCCCGGAGCGCCGCTTCGACCTCGCTCGGCTCGACCAGGTAGCCACGGACCTTGACGGCGTCGTCCGACCGGCCGAGGAGCACGAGCCTGCCGTCGGCTTCGAGGCGGGCGAGGTCGCCCTGCCGCCAGGTCGCCCGGCCGTCGTCGTCCCGCCCGATGCGCTCCGCGGTCTTCTCGGGCGCGCCCCAGTACCCGCACGTCATGCCGTCGGAGACGACCAGGAGCTCGCCGGTCTCCCCGAGGGGTGCTTCCGACCCGTCTTCGCGCACGATGCGCACCGTCTTGCCGTGGAGCGGCCACCCGGCCGGGATCACCCCGTCCGGGACCGGCTCGTCCGGCTGCACGGAGAAGTAGGCGACGCAGCCCATCTCGCTCGACCCGAACCCGTTCCAGAACACCGTCCCGGCCCCGAGGTGCGGGCGGGCGGCGGCCAGGTCGGTGCCGGTGACGGGCTCGCCGAGCGTCATCAGGAAACGGAGGTCGGTCAGCGCCCTCCGAGGGGCACGGTCGTCGGCGCCCACCGTGCTGACGATCGAGCGGAGGAGGTGCGGCGTGCACACCAGGCACGTGACGCCCTGCTCCTCGAGGCGGTCGAGCGTGCGCTCCACACCGAGGTCGCGGGGGTCGATGAGCACGACCGCGCCGCCGTTGAGAAGGGTGGAGAAGGCGAACAGGAACCCAGCGGCGAACGACAGCGGCAGGACGACACCGAGCCGGTCCCCGGGGCCGGGGCCGAGTGCCACGGCGTCCTGCTCGGTGTTCTGCAGCTGCTGGCGGTGGGTCATCGCGACGCCCTTGGGGAGCCCGGTGGAACCCGACGTGAAGACCAGCACCAGGGGGTCGGCGCCACCGGGCCGGTGCTGCCCCTGCCCGCGTCCCGCGCCGGTGGTCTCGGTCCCGTGCGCGGCGTCGCCCGGGTCCTCGGCACGGGCCAGGAGGTCCTCGAGCGGGTGCACCCGGCCCCCGGTCCCGGCCAGCACGCCCTCGGCCGTGCCGAGGCGACCGGCGTCGGCGACGACCTCGTCCAGCCCGGCGAGGGCGGCGACGTGCGCCAACCGGGCCGGCGGGAGGTGGTCGTCCATGACGACGACGGTGCGACCGGCCGCCACGATCGCGAGGACGCCGATGACCGCCTCGGTGGTCTGCCCCGCCATGATGCCGATCGGCTTCGACGCGCCGCCCGGCTGGGCGCCGACCCCGGCACCGGCGTGGTCGTCCGGACGGAGCACGTCGCTGAGCACGGCGGCCAGCGAGGTCACCAGGCGGTCGGCCTCCCCGTAGGTCACGGAGCGGCCGTCGCCCGAGAGCGCCGGTTCGTCGCGGTGCCGGGCGACCACGCGGTCCCAGCGATCGAGGACGGAGTGGTCGTCGGCCACGGCGATCGCGGGCACGTGGTCCCAGGTGTGGATCACGGAATCGGTGGAGGGCACGAGGACACCCCTGTCTGCTCGTCAACGGACCGCCAGCGGAGCGATGGCGGTGCTGCGACCGTACGTCGGGCATCCGACGGGGTGCGAGGTCGAGGTCGCCTCCTGCGGTTCCCCGCAAGCGGCCTGGAGGCGCGGCTCGCGTCCGTCGTGTGCCTCACCGGAGCGAATGGCCCGCCGTGCCGACGGGCGAGGTGGCCGTGGGTTCGTGCGGATCACCGCAGCCTCGGAATCGGCATTGAAGCGCCGATGCAGGAGCCGTGCGTGCGCGGGCTCAGCCGGGAACGCAGAAAGCCCCCGGATGTACCGGGGGCTTCCTCAAGTGCTGGGGTACCTGGACTCGAACCAAGAACGACGGTACCAGAAACCGCTGTGTTGCCAATTACACCATACCCCAAGAGGCCTTGCGGCCCCGTGTCCCGGTTGCCCGGGGCACGATCAACTACTGTACAGCATCCCGGAGGTCCGCAAGACCACCCACGAGGTCCCGGTGCACCGCAGCCGCCGTCACGGCCCCGTGGCCCGCCGCCACGATGAGCTGCTCCGGCCCGGGCGGGGTCACGTCGCCCACGGCGTACAGACCGGCGAGGTTCGTCCGTCCGGACCGGTCGACCACGACGAGCCCCTCGGCGTCGCGTGCGAGGTCGGCGTCCACCCAGTCCAGGTCGGCGTGCCAGCGCGGTCGGACGAACCCGCCCGTGCGTGGCTCCACGTGCCCGTCGGCGAGGCGGACACCGGTCATCCCCGAGCGGTCCCCCTCGAGGTCCGCGACGGGCCGTTCGTCGAGGCGCACACCCGCGGACGCCAGACGCTTCCGTCCGGTGTCGTCGAGCCTCGCGACGCCGTTCGTGTACACCACCAGGTCATCCGTCCACGCCGCGACGAGCAACGCACGGTCGACCACGTCGTCGGTCTCGCAGATGAACGCCAGCGGCTCGCCCGCCTTCTCGTACGCGTCGCACTCCACGCAGCTGTGCACGGCGGTGCCGTAGAAGGCGCGGAGCATCGGCAGGGGTGGGAACTCCTCACGGAGACCGGTCGCGATGACCACCGCGCGGGCCGACGCCTCGACCTCGACGCCCCGCCACGAACCGTGCACGAGCCACCGGTCGCCCTCGGGAGCGACCCGGTCCACGACGGCCTGCACGACCGTCGCCTCGGCGTAGCCCTCGACCTCGGCCCGCCCGAGCTTCCGGAGCTCCAGCGGCGAGACGCCGTCCCGCGTGAGGAACCCGTGCGAGCGCAGCGTCGCGGCGTTCCGCGGACGGTTCGCGTCCACGAGCAGCACCGTGCGCTTCGCTCGCACGAGGTTCAGCGCGGCGCTCAGGCCCGCGGGACCGGCCCCGACGACGGCCACGTCGACCGTCAGGCGGCCCGGCCCGCTCACGTCAGCGGTCCGCGAGGCGACGCAGCCGCGTGACGGTGGAGTCCTTCCCGAGGATCTCCATCGACTCGAACAGCGGCGGGCTGATCCGACGACCGGACACCGCCACACGGAGCGGGCCGAACGCCAGGCGCGGCTTCAGGCCGAGCCCGTCGATGAGCGCCGCACGCAGCGCACCCTCGATCGCCTCGGTCGTCCAGTCCTCGAGCGGCTCCAGGGCGGTGATGCTCGCGCGGAGCACGTCGCCGGCATCGGGCTTGAGGGTGCCGACCGCGTCGTCCTCGACCACGAGGTCGTCGTCCGACGTGAACAAGAACCCCAGCATGCCGGGCGCCTCACTCAGGAGCTGCATGCGCTCCTGCACGAGCGGCGCCGCCTTGGTGAGGACCTCGAGCTGCGCCGGCGTCGCCGGATCGGCCACGATGCCCGTCAGGTACGGCAGGAGCCGATCGCGGAAGTCAGCGGCGTCGAGGAGACGGATGTGGTCGCCGTTGATGGCCTCTGCCTTCTTGTGGTCGAAGCGCGCGGGGTTGGGGTTCACGTCCGCGACGTCGAACGCCGCGACCATCTCGTCGATCGAGAACACGTCCCGGTCGGGGCCGATCGACCAACCGAGCAACGCCAGGTAGTTCACGAGCCCCTCGGGGATCATGCCCGCGGCACGGTGGTGGAACAGGTTCGACTCCGGGTCTCGCTTCGAGAGCTTCTTGTTGCCCTCCCCCATCACGTACGGCAGGTGGCCGAACACGGGGATGAACTCGGCGATACCGACCTCGTAGAGCGCCTCGTACAGGGCGATCTGGCGCGGGGTGGACGACAGCAGGTCCTCACCGCGGAGGACGTGCGTGACGGCCATGAGCGCGTCGTCCACCGGGTTCGTGAACGTGTACAACGGCTTGCCGTTCGGCCGGACCACCACGAAGTCCGGGAAGGTGCCCTGCTTGAAGGTGATCTCCCCACGGACGAGGTCCTGGAAGCTCAGGTCACGGTCCGGCACACGCAGGCGCAGCGCCGGCTCACGCCCCTGGTCACGGAAGGCCTGGCGCTCCGCCTCGGTGAGGTCGCGCTCGTGGTTGTCGTAGCCCTGCTTCGGATCGCGCCCGGCGGCCTTGTTGCGGGCTTCCATCTCCTCCGGCGTGACGAAGGACTCGTAGATGTGCCCCGACGCCTTGAGCTTCGCGATGACGTCCTCGTACACGTCCGACCGCTCGGACTGCCGGTACGGACCGTGCGGCCCACCCGCCTCGACGCCCTCGTCCCAGTCGAGCCTCAGCCAGCGCAGCGCCTCGAGGATCTGCTGGTAGGACTCTTCGCTGTCCCGCGCTGCGTCGGTGTCCTCGATCCGGAACACGAGCTTGCCGCCCGTGTGGCGCGCGTACGCCCAGTTGAACAGGGCGGTGCGGATGAGCCCGACGTGCGGTGTGCCGGTCGGGCTCGGGCAGAAGCGGACACGGACGTCGGAGCCGGAGGCAGTGGTGAATGGCGCAGTCATGACTCCACGATCCTACCGGCCGGACACCCTTGAAACGCAGAAAACCCCTGACCAGTCAAGGTCAGGGGTTCCCTGGTGTTGCAACGTTGAGTCCGGCGGCGTCCTACTCTCCCACAAGGTCCCCCTTGCAGTACCATCGGCGCTGAGAGGCTTAGCTTCCGGGTTCGGAATGTGACCGGGCGTTTCCCTCTCGCTATGACCACCGGAACACTTTCGACCCAATCACTTGGAAATCCGAAAGCTGTTCCGCGCATGCGCGGTGTTCAGTTTCTTGTTCCCGATCGTCTGTCGGGAACCACAAAGTGGACGCGAGCCCCACACCCGAAAGTGTGGGAAATAGTTGTGTTGTCAAGTCTTCGGCTTATTAGTACCGGTCAGCTCCACGGGTCGTTAGTCCCCGCTT